>CBFIJK010000126.1:0-1043 GCA_965662745.1 uncultured Paracoccaceae bacterium | reverse complement strand
GATGCTCGAGGCCGTGCAGGCGCAACCGGACGACTGGGGTCTTATGATCCTCGATCTGGACACCGCGCCTGACCCCGAAACCGCTGTATGCGATCTGACGGATTTTCGCACGTCCCGCCACCCGGAGGTGCCTGTCGTGATGCTGTCCGGATCAAGCCTGCACAGCGGACCTTGCCCCCGCCACCGGACGGCCCCGCCGCAAGATCCGGTGCTGCCCAGGCACGTCGTGCAAGACCTGAAAGCCGCCGGTTTGCATTTCGTTGCAGCCCCCTGAGGCTAGGCCCAAACGAACAAACGGACGGGCGTGACGGCGCCAAGCGCCAGTCATCGAGGCCGTCAGCCGCGCCGAACGTTCATCGTTGTGTGACGGGTCTGTCCCGCGCCTGCGCTGATTTCGGCCGCCGCAGCTTCCACGCCGCGAATAGGGTACGGGAACGCAGGTTCGACGCGCAACGGCGTCGTCACCGCCCATTTCCACCGCCCCTGCGAACAGACCCTTCGCGGAACGGCTAACGGATAGCCAGGGCCTTCAAGGAAGACACTTCTTGAAAATGTCGACAAGACAGCCCACGACCGATCCGATCGGAGGTGGCCCGGGAAACGATCACCTCATCCATCACCGCGACTTCAGCCTCGACACCCATGCCGACAAGATGCTGGCCGGGTATGCCGACAATGATGTGCTCGAAGGCTCGATCCCGTACCTGGGTCAGATCCACATGAACGGGGCGACGGGCGATGATGGCCTTGTCCTCAATGTCACCAAGACCGCCGTGCATTTATCGGGGACAAGAACAACCCCGACGCGCCCAGTGCGCCGGGCGAACAAACCATGACGGGCGGCGCCGGCGATGATGTGATCGACGGCAATACCGGCAATGACGCCATTTTCGGCGTGCAAGGAAACGACCTGATCGCAGGCGGTGTGGATAACGACAGCGTTGATGGTGGGTCCGGCGATGACATGATCTGGAGCGGAAATGGCGACGACACCCTGCAAGGCGGCAGCGGCGACGACATACTGTTCAGCCACTTGGGCAACG
>CBFIJK010000125.1:0-1271 GCA_965662745.1 uncultured Paracoccaceae bacterium | reverse complement strand
CGCCGTCTCGTTGATGCGGTCGTCCACATCGGTGAAATTGCGGACGTAGGTGACTTTGCCGCAGCCCTTTTCTTGCGCGACATGCCGCAGCAGTCGGTAGAGCACGTCGAACACGATCACCGGGCGCGCATTTCCAAGATGGGCGCGATCGTAAACCGTGGGGCCGCAGACATACATCCGCACGTCATCGGGAGCGAGCGGGGTAAAGACCTCTTTCTTTCGGGTCTTCGAATTCGTCAGCCTGATCTCGGTCATGGTGTCGTCCTCGCAAGGGCGCGTGTCCCGGCGGGGCTTTAGCAACTTCGTTGGAAAGTGGAAACGAAAAGACCCCGCGCGACGATGTCAGCAGGGAATGCAGCAGGAAATGATGCCACGCGTTTTCATGGCTCCAGCGGTAGCCGCCGTGTTCCCGCATTGCAAGTGGCATGATAGTATCACGCCATGTTCAATGACCGCGTCACCCGCATTTGCACGCCCCTGCCCGGCGCAGAGGTATCCGACCCCTGGGGCGGCGGGCACGAGGCATGGAAGGTCGGCGGAAAGATGTTCGCCAGCATCGGCGCGGTGATGAGCGGTGTGTCGGTCAAATGCGACTCGGTCGAGACAGCGGATATGCTGCGCGCGGCGGGGGTCGGCACGAAGGCGAAGTATTTCCACGCCTCCTGGATCCACCTGCCCGAGGATTGCCCCGAGGATGAATTGCGCCACCGGTTGGAAAGCTCTTACCGGATCGTCCGCGCAGGCCTGACGAAGAAGGCACAGGCCGCACTGGCCCCCTTTCCGCCCTCGGAGTGATTGACATTTCCTGCGGCAAGCGGCCCGATCCCGGAACGGATTTCGGGGGATTCATGCGGCTGTCGGACAGGATTACGGGGCTGAACGCAGGCGGCGGCGACGGGTGGGAGGTGTTCTACCGCGCCCGCCAGATGGCCGAGGCCGGCGCGCCGGTGATCGAGCTGACCATAGGAGAGCATGATATCGGCACCGCGCGGCCCGTGCTCGACGCGATGTATGCGGCGGCCATTGCGGGCGTGACCGGCTATGCCGATGTGCCGGGCATCCCGGACCTGCGGCGCGAGATAGCAGACCGCACCAGCGCGCGCACCGGCGTCCCGACGCGCCCCGAGAACGTCATCGTAACGGCGGGCGGGCAAGCGGCGTTGCTGGCCGCCCATACCGCCGCCTGCGATCCGGGCGACACGGCGCTCTACCTCGAGCCCGGCTATGTCACTTATCCCGGCACGCTCCGCGCCATTGGCGCTCGGCCCCAT
>CBFIJK010000124.1:0-1894 GCA_965662745.1 uncultured Paracoccaceae bacterium | reverse complement strand
CCCCCTTATCTGCCCCCTTAGATTGCTTCGCCTCGTTCGCCTTTGTGCCTCAACTCGGCTAGCAGGCCCGCCGGCATTGTCAGATTAATCTCGTTCGTTGCGGTAAACCTCGCCCGGTTGTTCTCCTGCGATGCGCTCTGCAAGGCTTTCCTCCTTACAGAAAAGGTTTTTGCGTCCATCTCACATCGGATGGAGCGGAAAGGGGCGACTACAGCCAATTGCTCTGACAGTATCGTCCCAAATCATCTGACGACGGACACTCTGCCGCAACGCGTTGCGCGAGCGGTTGCAGCATTCGCACATGGGCGAGGACGTCACGGCGGCGGAGGAACGGGCGCGCGCGCGGGCCATAGATTTCGGCGGTCGGGCGTTCGCCGAGGCCCGGCAGCACGCGGGCGAGTGAGGCGGTTTTCGCGGGCGCGAAGCTGCGGAGCGTCTCGAAGCCTGGGAAGAGCGTTTCGGCCCAGGCGCCGTTCGCGCGGACCAGCGCATGGCGGGGCAACAGGAAATGCATGTACCGGACGTGCCGGGCGCCCTGACAGATCCGGGCCCGGCCTGAGAGTTCGGAAAGATGGCGCGCGCGGGCAAGCGCTTCGCCGTCGGCTCCGAACTCGGGCCCGACGAGCAGACCGTGCAGCGGCGAGACGACGAGGTCGGTATGATTGCCGAGCGCGCCGGCGGCTATGCGCACCGGCCTGTGCTGCGGCATCCGCTCGAGGTCCACGGGTCCGTAGTAGTCATCAGAAATCCAGAGGATCGGTTGCGGGCCGTCGTCGCGTGTCTCGACCATGTCGTCCTCGCGGAGCGTCTCGATCGGCACCTCGCCCGACGGCGTCAGGATCAGGGTGCCCGCGCCGAAGCAGACCACACCAGTATTCTCGGCGGTGAAGAAGCTGAAATCTCCGACACCGTCCGTGAAAGTGATCGACCCTGCACCGAACGCATCCTTGTCACCGTAGTCAACGCTTCGGCCCTTGGTATCCGTGGCGTTCGACTGGTTCAGGATGCCATCGTCGGCCTGATCCGCATGAAGCTCGAAGATGTTGTCATAGAATGCGTCGAGGCCGAAAAAATCGTTGTTGGTGCTGTCGCCGTCGTCAAGCGTGCCGGAATTGCCGGTGTTGAAATCAGTGATCGTGTCGTGCCCGTCTCCGGCCGCGTAGACGAAGATGTCGTTGCCGCCGCCACCGACCAGGATGTCGTCGCCTCTGCCGCCGCTCAGCGTGTCGTCGCCCTGCGGGATCTCGGTCACGACGGAATTGGTGATGTCCGAGCCGTTGAAGCCGAACCCTGCCGCCTGTCCTGGATAAACCAGCGTGAAATTGATTTCCGACTGGGCCTCGAAGATCGCCTGGAACCAGGCGTCCTGGTCGGTCGGATCATTGCTCTCGCTGCCGGTCGCGGTGACCGATCCCATGTCTTCCGCCACGGCAAGCGATGTGGCGGCGTCGGTGGCGTAGCTCACGAAGTCGCCGGGATTGAGCACAAGTTGCTCGGCGCCGCCCGGCGTGCCGCCGGAATTGTCGTCGAGGTCGCTGAACGTTGCAGAGCCGTTGAGCGACAGCGGCTGAAGCGTGTCCTGGTCGAGGAATTCGATCTTGATCTCGGCCGTCTCGCCCCGGAGGCCCGAGCTGCCACCCAGAAGAATGGTCTGGTTCAGCGTCGGGTTCGTCAGATCGACGCTGAGCGCCGCGTCGGACTTTTCGACCATCGTTATGCGAAGCGCGACGTTGGTGCCGTCGCTCAGCGTCGCCGCATTGTCGTAGATCACCGAAGTGCCGTTGTCCGCGTTCGACGGATCCCCGCCCGAGGCCGATCCCGCGCGCAGTTCGGCAGGCGCCATCACGAGGTTGCCGGCCTCTTGCGGGGTGCCGGCGCCCAGCGCGTTTTCGGT
>CBFIJK010000123.1:0-2141 GCA_965662745.1 uncultured Paracoccaceae bacterium | reverse complement strand
ACGTCGGCGCTTTCGATGGCGACGTCCGTCCCGGTGCCGATGGCAAGACCCACATCCGCCTCGGCCAAAGCGGGCGCGTCGTTAATGCCGTCCCCGACGAAAGCCACACGCCGCCCGCCGCTGCGCAGCTCTTCCAGCGCGTCGACCTTGCCCTTGGGCAGCACCTCGGCGATGACCGTGTCGATCCCGGCGCGCATCGCGACCGCGCGCGCGGCTGCCGCGCTGTCGCCGGTGATCAGCGCGGGGATGACGCCCCGCGCCTTGATCGCCTCGATGGCATCCGCCGCGCCCTTCTTCAGCGGGTCGGCGACCGACAGGACCGCGACCGCCTGCCCGCCTTTGGCGACGTAAAGCACGGTCTGCCCGTCGCGTTCCGCGCCGCTTGCGGCATTGGCGAAGCGTTCGGTCGAGACGCCTTCAAGGTCCATCAGCCGCGCTGCGCCGATCAGGAAGTCATGCCCCTCGACGGCGCCCCTTATGCCGAAGCCGGGGATCGCCTCGACCCATTCGGCGCGCGGGATCGACAATTGCCGCGCCTCGGCGGCGGCGAGGATTGCGCGAGAGACAGGGTGCTCGGACTGGCTTTCAATCGCTGCGATGTGGCGCAGCAATAGGTTTCCGTCGCCCACAGCGGTGACAAAATCCACAAGTTCCGGGCGGCCCTCGGTCAGGGTGCCGGTCTTGTCGAAGGCGATGACGTCAATATTTTCAAGCGCCTGCAGCGCGTCGCCCCGCCGAAAAAGAACGCCCAGCTCTGCCGCGCGGCCCGTTCCGACCATGATCGAGGCCGGGGTCGCAAGGCCCATGGCGCACGGACAGGCGATGATCAGCACAGACACGCCCGCGACAAGGGCCGCCGGCAGAGACGGGCCGAAGATCAACCAGACGATCACGGTGATAAGCGCGATCAGAAGGACCGCCGGGACGAACCAATACGTCACGCGATCGACGAGAGACTGGATCGGCAGCTTCGCGCCCTGCGCATCTTCGACCATGCGCAGGATGCCCGACAGAACCGTATCCTCGCCCACCGCGCGTGCCTCGACCCGCAGGGGGCCGGTGCCGTTGACCGTGCCGCCCGTCACGGCGTCACCGGGTCCCTTGGCAACGGGAACCGGCTCTCCGGTCATCATCGCCTCGTCGACATAGCTCGACCCGCTAAGGACCGCGCCATCGACCGCCACGCGTTCACCGGGGCGGACAAGGACGATATCACCGGGTTCGATCTCGGCCAGCGGCAAAGCTTGCTCGGTGCCGTCCCGTTCGACCATCGCGGTGTCGGGCCGCAGGTTCAAAAGCGCGGTAATCGCTCGGCCCGCCTGCCCGCGCGCGCGCGCTTCCAGCCAGCGACCAGTCAGGATCAGCGTCACGATGACGGCGGCGGATTCGAAATAGACGGCGCGCGCGTTGTCGGGCAGCAGGCCCGGCGCGAAGGTCACCACGGTCGAATAGGCCCAAGCCGCACCGGCCCCAAGCGCCACCAGCGCATCCATATCCGGCGCGCGGCGCAGAAGTGAATTCGCGCCCCGGTCAAGGAACACCCGCCCCGGCTCCAGAAGGATCGCGGTCGTCAGAATGAATTGCAGGATGCGGCTTGCCGTATGGCCGATGGTCGCCCCAATGAGCTCGTGCATCCCGGGGATCCAATGCGCGCCCATCTCAAGAACGAAGACCGGCGCGGCGAGGATCGCGGCAAGGATCATGCGCTTGCGGTAGCTTTCGGTCTCGGACGGCGCTGCGCCCGGCGCGGGGGCTTCACCGGTCTTCGGCTGCGCCTCGTATCCGGTCTGTTCGGTGACGGCACGGGCCAAGGCGCTCGCCGAGGTCGCACCGCCCAGGGCAGTGACCTGCGCCGTGCCGGTCGCGAGGTTGACCGCGGCCTCGATCACGCCCGGCTGAGCCAGAAGCGCGCGTTCCGCATGCCCCACGCAGGACGCGCAATGCATGCCGTCGATCCGCAAGCTGATCGTCTCGGTCTCGGCGGGGTATCCGGCGGACGACAGCGCTGCAGCGATGGCGGGGGCCTGCGCGGTGCCGGTCACGGGTGCAGTCTGGGTGGCGAGGTTTGCCTCGGCCCGTTCCATACCTTCAATCTTGCCAAGGGCCTCTTCGACCCGTCCGACGCATCCCGCGCAATGGAG
>CBFIJK010000122.1:0-2288 GCA_965662745.1 uncultured Paracoccaceae bacterium | reverse complement strand
AAATAACGTCCATTTTCCTGTTTGAAATCAATAAATTGCGTAATGAAATGATACTTCATGAACCAGTTTGATTGATAAACTTTCGGCCAATCAAACGGGTGGTCAACCTTGAACATGTCTTCCCCAGTATGTGAGGTTGCTGGGCGGACAATGACGGGGTACTTAAAACCCTCTTTTTCAAATTCTTTTTGAAAAGAATGCGTATCTTTCGCTAGGAAGTATGCGCATTTAGGTACAATAAGGTTTGGTATTCCTTCAAGTAGTTTTGCACTTAAGTCACGCCTGCTCATACAGATAGCTCTAGGATGATTAAAGATATAAGCCTTGTCCCCAAATGCTTCATCCAGAGCTATTAGGGAGTTCTTGTATTCATCCGCATCTGTACACATATTGAATATCCAGGTGACCCCTTTGTAATCAACAGGGTTTTGAGGCGGGTATAAAAAATTCACAGATTTTTTTTTCAACTCTTTGGAAAAAAAATCTGGTAGTATAAGATTATTTCTCCAAATGACATCTGGAAAGCCGTTTTTGCCAGATTTAATACCAATTTGCCCGCTTTCAGGGATGGCTCGAAACGTAATCCCAGGACGTTTTTTCGTAAGGTGTACTTGCATAAGATCTCTGCATTTGAGTGACTGAAAATTGATGTAAACCACATATGTGTCACCATGGCCAACACTTGCAGCGTGGCTTTTCCGCCAGCTGGAGACCCTCAATAACCGACCAGATTTCTTCCCTTCGGCCTCTGCAGCGCATGGAGCGGCGTTTTGCAGCCCGTATCAAGATGATCGGGGCCCTGTTTCGCCGATATTTGAGGTCTGTGGGCGGACTCACGCCACGGCGAAGCGGCGCTCATGGAAGACCAGGCGGTCGAAGTTGTAGGCGAGATTGGCGAGCGTCAGCTTGGCTTCAGCGCGGGCCAGTCCAATGGTGCGGATGAACAGGCCGAAGCGGGTCTTCTGATGGGCGAAGACATGCTCGACCCGGGCGCGCACGGAAAATTTCCTGAGGTTGGCGGCCCGGGTGCGCTCCGGCATCGGTTTCCCGTGCGGTTTGCGGCGGTGAATGCTGCTGATGAAACCGTTTTTCGCCAGCCATGTCTCGTTGCTTTGGGAACGATAGGCGCTGTCGGCCCAGATTTCCCGCGACGTGTTTTCATCGGACAACCGCTGCCGCAGCATGCGCCCGTCCGGGGCCGCAGCGGAGGTCACCGCGCTCTCGCGGATGAACCCGAACCGCCGGTCGATGCTGATGTGGGATTTGGCCGAAGACCGGTGTGGCGATCATCGGCAAGGGCGTTCCGTCTGGGTGATAGCGCACCTTGCCGCCGATCTTGAGCGTCCAGCGCGTTCGTATCCTTCTGGGCGGCCTTGTTTGGCGCGTCAGGCCAGATCTCAGCGGCGGATTTCCCGTCCTTGATCGCGTCCTTCTCGGCATCGGTGTTGCGCTGTTTTGGCGCCGGGATCAGTGAGGCATCGACGATCTGGCCGGACATGGGGATGAACCCCTTCTTGTGCAACTGCCAGTCGAAGGCCTTCATCACCCGCTTTAGCGTCCCGGTCTCAGTCAGCCGGTTGCGGAAATGCCGGATGGTGTTCTCATCCGGCGTCGGTGCGCCCAGATCGAACCCCAGGAACCGCATCCAGGACAGCCGATCACGGATCATGAATTCCAGCCTGGCGTCGCTCAGATTGTGCTGTGCCTGCAGGATCAGCGCCTTGAACATCGACGCAGGATCGAACGGAGGGCGACCGCCTTTCGAGCCATCCCCATAGCCAAGGCCCTCGACCAGCCAGCCGCGAAAATGCTCGAAATCCACCGTAGCATCCAGCACCTAGAGCGGATCGCCGTGCTTGCTGAGCGTTTCAAGATGATCGAAAAGACCGAAAAGATTGCTGGGTTTCATGACCGCACCTCCACACCACCAGTGAATCACAAAACGCTCAGTTCCGGTAGGTTATTGCGGGTATCCAGCTGGCGGTGAAATACACCGACGAGAAGCGGTATTTTGTCTCTGAATCATCGGTTTACAGGATCCTCAGGGCTGAGGACCTGATCACGGCGCCGGCGCACATCGTGATGAAGGCGGCGAATGAATTCAAAGACAGGACGACGCGGCTCAACGAGCTGTGGCAGACCGACTTCACCTATCTCAAAGTTTCGGGGTGGGGCTGGTTCTACCTGTCGACCATCCTCGACGATCACAGTCGGTACATCATCGCCTAGAAGCTCTGCACGACGATGAAGGCGGAGGATGTGACCGCAACGCTCGACCTGGCGCTGAA
>CBFIJK010000121.1:0-2607 GCA_965662745.1 uncultured Paracoccaceae bacterium | reverse complement strand
ATCCAGCGACAGGATTTCGGTCTCGCCCCACGTCACTTTGCCGGATGCAGGCAACAGGCCGCCAAGCGCATAGAGCAGAGTGGACTTGCCCGCGCCTGACGGGCCACGCACCCCGACAAGGCTGCCCGGCGCGATGTCCAGCGCATCGACGGACAAAAGCACCCGTCCCGTCGGCCCGGTCACGCGCAAGTCTCGTATGGACAGGTGCAGACCCATCAGCCGTAGGTCGCCTCCTCAAGGCGCACAAGGGACACGAAACCGGTCTCGGGGTCGCGATAGGCGCCCGTTTCCAACCGACCGCGGACCTCGATCTTCCGATTGAACGGGATCACGTCGATGGTGCGCTTGGAATAGACGGCGACGATGTTGTTCGGCCATTCGGCCTCAGTCTCGCAGAACGGGCAGACCGACATCGGCAACGCGGTCAGCACGAAGAAATTCGAATCCGCCTTGAGCGGCGGTGCCATGTAGCCTTCGAACGTGACGCGGTCGCCTTCGTTCGATTGCGCCCAGTCGCTCAGGTCGCGCGCGCCTTCATAAAGGTCGCGGATTTTGGCGGCGTCCTGCGCAGAGGCGCGCCGCGCAAAGATCGGAGCGGCGGCAAGCGCAAGGCCGGTGGTGAGTAGTGAACGGCGGTTCATTGCAATGTCCTCTCTCAGCGTTACGCCCGGGGGACCAAAGCCCCCCGGACGTGATACTACCAAACCCGCCCCGGACAAAGAACGTCCGGGGCAAGCGATGGATTGCGTTCGACTTATTCGACAGTCGCGGCGTGATGCATCACGTGGAAGATCACGTTCTGCTCAAGCGTGCCGTCAAAGAGATGCGCCCAAGGCCCTTTGGCGTAGACAGCAACGTCCTCGCCCGAGTGCGTCTCGGAGGACATCGGCACCAGCGCCTGCTGCGGGTAGTCGAGATCGGTCGCTTCCTCTTCGGTCACGTTCGGACGGGTGCCGAAATACGACCCATCGGGCTGCTCGATCAGGACAGAACCCGCACCGTTCAGGTAACCCGCAACGGTGTAGGGCTTGCCGTCCGACGCCATCAGCGGCTCGCCGGTGTTCTCGACGCCAGCGCCGTCGATGCCCATGCAGAGACCAAGGATGTCCGAACCGCGGCCGCAATAGCCGTTGAACGCAATGGCATGCTCGTGGTCGGCGGTGACGATGATCAGCGTGTCTGCATCATCGGTCATCTCGTCGGCCATGGCGACGGCATCGGCAAAGGCCTTTTGATCGGCCACAACGCGGGCAAGGTTGCCATCGTGGTTGGCGTGATCGACACGGCCCGCTTCGACCTGCAGGAAGAACCCGTTCTCGCCGGCCTTGGCCGCCAGCGCCTCGATTGCGGCACCGGTCATCTCGGCAAGGCTCGGCTCGTCCGAGCGGTCGGCCTCGTAGAGCATGTGGCTGTTCTCGAACAGACCCAGGATCGGCGTGCCGTCCATGGGCGCTGCGTCAAACGACGCCTGGTCCATCGCGAAATGGGCGCCAAGACCTTCTGCGCGCTCGATCAGGTTGACGCCGTCTTCGCGGCGACCGCCCTCATCGGCGTGGAAGTTGCGCATGCCGCCGCCCATGGCGACGTCGATGATGCCCGCTTCCATGGCGTCGATCAGCTGGGTCGCGATGTCGGCCTGCTCGGTGCAGCCCTCGGGAACGGAGGCTTCGAAGTTGCGGTCAACGGTCTTGGCATAGGCGGACGCCGGGGTTGCGTGCGTGATGCGCGCGGTCGAGACGATGCCGGTTTCCTTGCCCATCTCGGACATGATCTCGTTCATCGACTTGACGGTGTTGCCTTCGATGGTCGAGCAATCGCCGCGCGTGACATTCTCGTTCACGCCGATGATGCCGGCCTTCGTCTTGATGCCAGCCATCATGGCGGTGCCTGTCCCGGCGCTGTCGGGCGTCTGGGCGTTGACGTTGTAGGTCTTCACAAGTGCGAGGTTCGGGAACGCTTCGTGCGGCTGCACGTATTCGTCGCCAAAGCCGCCATCCTGCTGGCCGGCCCAAATGCGCGACGCATAGTTGGTGCCAACACCGTTGCCGTCCGAGATCATCAGGATGACATTCAGGGCGCGGTCCGTGTTCGCGCGCTTGGCCAGCTCGGCCTCGATGCGTTCCTGGGCTGCGGTGAACCAGGCATTCTCGGCCTGGGGCAGCGCGGTTTCATGTGCGGCTGCAAAAGCGGACGTGGCGGCGGTCATAGCCAGCACGGATGCTGCGATTGTCGTTTTCATGGAATATCCCTCCGTTAGGACGCATCGAGTCGCGTCTCTGCGGATGGGTTAGGACCAGCATATGACTGCCGGGTGTCGCTTGCGTAACAGTTCTGTAAGGGCGCAGTGTTCACCGCAGAAAACGGAAAGGATCGGACATTCGAGTAGAATATGTCGCACCGTCCGGCCCATGCTGTCTCGCCGCCCGGGCGCGCTCGGGGCGGCGTCCCTGCACGCCTACTTGCCTAGGCCTCCGGGATCAATTTGACCGGCTCGCGCAGGTTGGTCCTGTCGAAAAAGCCCGGCGGCCCTAAGTCCGCGACGCTTCCGCCACCGGTGCTCTTGCGGGATCGGACAGCGATCTCGTCGGAGGACAGCATCAGTTCCCC
>CBFIJK010000120.1:0-2763 GCA_965662745.1 uncultured Paracoccaceae bacterium | reverse complement strand
CGCTATCCGGCGATGGCGGTGACGAGATGTTCGGCGGCTATAACCGGCATGTTCGGGGGCCCGCAGTTTGGGCGCGGCTGTCGAGGATGCACAAGGCGCTGGTGTCCGCCGGGGCGTTCGGGGCCGGTCTTGCGTCGCGCAGTCTCGCGAATGAGGCGGTGGCAGCTCGAATCGCGCCTGTCTTGTCGCGCCTTGGACTGCCCGTCTCGACGGTCGACAAGCTATCTGGGTTCGCCCGAGCGGCACATGGTGCGGACACGCTGAGCGATCTTTATGCCGGGCTGATCGGTGGCGGATTTGAACTTGGCACAAAGACGACTGACCGCACCCTGCCGCCCGCCTTATCGGACGCAGCCCAAGGTCTCGACCTGTCCGACGCAGAGCGCATGATGCTCTGGGATGCTCTCTGGTATCTGCCCGACGATATCCTTGTGAAGGTCGACCGCGCTGCGATGTCAGCCTCGCTGGAAACCCGCGCGCCGTTCCTCGATCCGCGCGTGGTCAAGGCTGCATGGTCTTTGCCGATCGGCGCCAAGATCGCCGGGGGGCAGGGAAAGACCATTCTGCGCGAGATCCTGTATCGCCACGTCCCCAAGGGGCTGGTCAATCGGCCGAAACAGGGTTTTGCGGTGCCGCTCGATGCTTGGCTGCGCGGCCCGTTGAACGATTGGGCCGGGGATCATTTGGCCAGTGCCGATCTGGACGAGCGCTTTGGGCTCGATCGGCAAAGGATAGACCGGCTCTGGGCGGACCACAGGGCGGGCCGCGTGCGCGCGGGGCAGGCGCTCTGGCCGGTGTTGATGCTAGCGGCTTGGGCAGGCGCGCAACGCCCCGCCACATAAGCCAGCCCTTGGCCCAGGCGCGGTTTGCGGCGCGACGGTCAATTGCTAAACCTTCGGGCAAAGCACAATGCAGGCAGGCCGAGATGGATGTGACCAAGACCGCGCTTTCAGGAGTGTATGTCCTGACGCCTCGCCGCTTCGGGGATGCACGTGGATATTTCGAGGAAACCTGGAACAGGTCGCGCATGGAAGATGCCGGGTTTCCCATTGATTTCGTTCAGGACAACCAGTCGCTGTCGGCACCGGTCGGCACTCTGCGCGGGTTGCACTACCAATCTCCGCCACGCGCTCAGGATAAGCTGGTGCGTGTGTTGCAAGGCGCTATTCTCGATGTGGCCGTGGATGCCCGCGTTGGCAGCCCCGATTACGGGTCATGGATCTCGGTAGAACTGAGCGCTGAGAACGCGCGCCAAATCCTTGTTCCCAAGGGTTTTCTGCACGGGTTTGTCACGCTGCAGCCCGATTCCGTCGTGGCCTATAAGTGCTCGGACTTCTACGCGCCTGACCATGACGGTTCCGTCGACTTCGCTTCGGCCTCTCTGGGGATCGACTGGGGGATCGCGCTGGAAGACGCTGTGCTTTCGGGCAAGGACGAGGACGCGCCGGATTGGGACGACTGGGATAGTCCGTTCACCTACGGGTCGATGTCATGAAGCTACTGGTCACCGGCGGTGCAGGGTTCATCGGCTCTGCCTTGGTGCGTCAAGCCATCGGCGCAGGACATGAGGTGATAAATCTCGATGCACTGACCTACGCCGCCTGTCTTGAAAATGTCGCCAGCGTGTCGTCTCACCCGCGCTATCGTTTTGAGCATGCCGATATTCGCGACCGTGCCGCGCTGGACAGGATCCTGACCACGCATGAACCGGATGCGATCCTGCACCTCGCCGCAGAAAGCCATGTCGACCGGTCCATCGACGGGCCCGGCGCGTTCATCGACACCAATGTCACCGGCACCTACACCCTGCTGGAAGCTGCGCGCGCCTATTGGACCGCGAACGGCAAACCGGAGACCTTCCGCTTTCACCATGTCTCGACCGACGAAGTGTTCGGCAGCCTCGGGCCCACGGGGCATTTCACCGAAACCTCGCCCTATGACCCCCGGTCTCCCTATTCCGCGTCCAAGGCTGCGTCGGATCACCTTGTTCGTGCGTGGCACGAAACCTATGGCCTGCCGATCCTGCTGACGAACTGTTCCAACAATTACGGCCCGTACCATTTTCCGGAAAAGCTGATACCCGTTGTGATCCTGAACGCGCTCGCCGGTCGCCCTATCCCAGTCTACGGGGCGGGCGACAACATTCGTGATTGGCTATTCGTCGAAGATCACGCCGATGCGCTGCTGATCGTTCTGACGAGGGGAAAAACTGGACGCAGCTACAATATCGGGGGTGAGAACGAGGCGACCAATATCGATCTTATACGCCGGATTTGCGCGCTTCTTGACGTAAGACGCCCTGAAAGCGCGCCCCATGACAGACTGATCACTTTCGTGACGGACCGGCCCGGCCATGACAAACGCTATGCGATTGATCCGTCGCGGATCCGGGAGGAGCTTGGTTGGAGGCCGTCAGTTACGCTGGACGAGGGCTTGTCGCGAACGGTCGACTGGTATCTCGACAACGAAGACTGGTGGCGCGCGTTGCAGGCACGCGACGGCGTGGGCGCGCGGCTCGGGGTGTCGGCATGACGATCCTGGTGCTTGGCGCATCCGGCCAGGTCGCGCGTGAATTGGCTGGGCCTTCGACCGATGAGCGCCCCATCACCTGTCTCGGGCGGGACGCGGCTGATCTGACCACGTCGGAAGGACGCCATGCCGCAGAAAGCGCGATGTCGGGCACGAACGCCGTAATCAACGCGGCGGCCTATACCGGGGTGGACGCGGCCGAGGGTGATCCTGCTGGCGCGGCGCTCTTGAACG
>CBFIJK010000119.1:0-2822 GCA_965662745.1 uncultured Paracoccaceae bacterium | reverse complement strand
AGGCCCTCTCAGCAGCGATTTCGTGACCATCAAACTTCCCAAGATGATTGAAGGCGATTTTACGATGCAGGCCGGTGTGGCAGACGCCCATACGAGCACCTGCCTGATCAGAACAGAAGCGGCGCGCCTGTGCTCGGCAACGCCGCAACTCAACGTCAGCTCTGACCTTTACGCACGGGCGGTAGACGCGCTTGGCCCCAAGGTCGACATGTCCAGCGTGATATCGATACTCAATTCGTGAGCGCAGCCCTTAGGAGATTTGCCAAATCCTCCTTGGCAAAGTGGTGACCGCCCGACGGCCGCTCTGTCCGCAGACGGTGAGTTCAACTTCGGCTCAATTTCGCGCTCGCAGCGAACGGCAGGTTCAACCGGCCGCAGTCAGCCCGAGTCGACCTTATATCGAGCCGCTGCATTTCACGCGTAGAGCCAAAGGCCGCCATTCGCTGCGTCCATCCTCATGGCCCGTGATGCGTGCAAGCCGTTCTGGGTGGGACGTCAGCCTGCGAATATCGGTCACGCCCTCTGTTCTCACCACAGGGTCGGGCGATGCATTGGGCCGGTCTCGCCGCTGGTGCGGAGGTTGTCTGCCGTGCGGGAGGGAATTCCCATATCCTCAAGCCGGTCACTCGACATGGCGTCCAGATGACGTGCATCGCTATTCATCCGAGCCAGATACCGGATCCGTTGTACCAGCGCGCCCATGGTCCCGATGCGGGCGTGGGCGAAGGGGGTTGTGGAAAGAATGCGGTTCATCGGATGTCTCCTTGGGTGACTGTTTCGATGGCTCCACCTTCGCGCGCACCCGCAATAGCAGCGCAAAATGCAGGCTGCGTTTGGGGGCACGCTATGCAATACTTCCGTCAAATCCGTGCAACAGAACATAAAATCCGCAGGTGCCCGCAAGAATGCCGCTTCTGACCCTGCATCTGACCGGTCCGTTCAGGGCCGATTTCGACGGCGTATCTCTGTCGGGGCTCAGTCGCAGGGCACAGGCGATGCTGGCCTACCTGGCCTGTCAGCCGGGTATGCGGGCAGAGCGCAACGCGCTGGCAGACCTGCTTTGGTCGGATCGCAGAGAGGACCAGGCGCGCGCCTCGCTCCGGCAAGAGCTGTCGGTGCTGCGCAAGGCAGTGGGCGACATCGTGAAGGCGGACAGGCAGGCGGTCTGGATTGTCGATGGAACCGTGATATTGCAGCGCACGACAGGTGATGTCCTTCAGGGCTTCGATCTTCCGTCGGAGGGGTTCGAGGACTGGCTTCGGCAAGAACGGATGCGCGCACCAGAATCCTCTCCACTCGCGCCTCGCGCCCTGACCCCTGACCGGGCCACGCTGGCGGTGCTATCATTTGACGAGTTGGGCGTCAGCGAGACCGACATGTTCGCTGAAGGTGTCGTTGAGGAGATCACAGGCGCGCTTAGTCGCAGCCGCGATTTCAACGTGATTGCCCGGCAGTCTGCTTATGCCTTGCGCGGGCAGGTTAAGGCAGTGCCCGAGGCCGCAGCGATGCTAGGAGCCGACTACCTGCTGCAAGGCACTGTGCGCCGTGCTGGCGACCGGATACGCATAACCACCCAACTCGTGCGCGGCAGCGACGGCCACCTTCTCTGGTCGGAGCGGTTCGACGACCGAATGGATGACCTCTTCGACCTGCAGGACCGGATCGCGGCGCAAGTGGCAGGACAAGTCTCGCCCAACTTGCGCGCCGCAGAAATCGCGCGGGCGGGACAGAGGGCGCCCGACGACCGAACCGCCTATGAACTCATGCTCACGGCCTATCCCCTGTTCTGGTCGCTGCGACAGGAAGATAACGTACAAGCCGGTAGCCTGCTCGATCGCGCCTTGGCGCGGGATCCGGACTATGCACAGGCGATGGCGTTGCGCGCCTGGGTCCATGCGCATCAAAACACCTACATGTGGGCGATGGATCCAGTGTCCGAACGCGCCAAAGCTCTCGATCTTGCGGCACACGCAGCGGAATTGGCCAACGACCACGTGCCGAGCCTCGTGGCCATCGCTGGCACCTATTCGCAGGCGAGCCAGAACACGGCGCTGGCAGAGACCTACCTCGACCGCGTTCTGCGTATTGATCCCAACAATGCCTGGGCATGGATCAGGCTGGGCTGGCTGAGGCAATACGTCGGGGAACTGGCCTCTGCATTGGATGCGTTCGACCGGGCCGAACGGCTCAGCCCCTTGGATCCCTTTCTGCATCAGATCACTTTTGGCCGCGCCGCCGCGCGGTATCGTTGGGCCGAAGATCCGACCGAAGGTCTTGCGATGATCGAGGAAGGACTGCGGCGTCATCCGGGCGTGGTCTGGCCCTGGCGAATGGCGGCGGCGGCGAATGTCCGTCTCGGGCGGCTCGAAGCGGCCCAATCAGCCGCTGCGCAACTGCTCGACCGACTGCCCCATGTCACAATCCGTTATCTCAAGGCCTGCCTGCCGCCCGCCGCCGTGCATTTCGAGGACGAGTATTTCGATCATCTCTCGATTGCGGGCATCCCGGATTGAGACAATTCGCTTTGAGGGTCTGGCGGAAGACAGGCGTTCGTCCTGCGATATGAGGCCCGCGAAGCAAACGTTTGCAGCGCAGCGTCCAACAGCCGGTTCGGCCGCTCAGCTACCGATGGCGCCACGCGCACCGAGAGTCTGCAACGGGGCAGAACCGGCCCATAGCTAAGGCGCAACCAACTGCGGCTTTATCTCGCTCTGCCGACCTTCACCCTCCGAAAATGCTGCACGATAGGACGAATGGCCGGTCTAGTTTAGCGGCACCGCAGCGCTCGGTCACGCGGCGAACGGCAGGTCTGGGCCGAAGGT
>CBFIJK010000118.1:0-3047 GCA_965662745.1 uncultured Paracoccaceae bacterium | reverse complement strand
CCGCTATCCCCCGAGACATAATCCGCCGTTACATTCAGAGCGCGGGCCAACGCATCCTTGGGCCCCGCGCCGTCTATTTCCGCCTTGATATGGGCTGCCATGAACGTATCGCCCGCGCCGGTGACCCGCGTGACCATCACCTCGGGCGGCGTTGCCATCAGGATGCCGTCGGGCGTCGCCATTGCTGCTGGCCGGCCGCCATCCGTCACGCAGACCCGCGCCGCGCCGCGTGCGATAAGTGCCTCGGCCCCCTCGTGCGCATCCGAAACCTGCGATCCGGTAATCAGCCCGGCCTCTTCGGCATTGACGTAGATCGTGGCACGCGGATGGGCGAGGAACGGCAGCAGTCGTTCCGCCTTACCCGGACTGGCCGGCGCGACGCGGAGATCAGCGGCGCTGAAGGCCGCGCTTTCGGCGATCTGCGCCAGCAAATCCTCGGTCAGGTTGCCATCAAGCGCGATCGGCCCGGCATAGGGCGCGTCCTCGGACCCCAGACGCCCATCAACCAGAGGCCGCAGGATCTTGTCCCCGGCCTCTTCCAGCGAATGCGCATCGGCAACCGCCGCGATCAGCCCGTTCGCGCCCTCGACGGCCATATAAACATCGGTCGGCAAATCCTCGGACCGATAAAGGTGATCCACGATCAGCCCCATCCGTTCGCAGCGCCCCATCAACTCGTCACCCTCTGGATCGCGGCCCACGACGCTCAAAAGCGCGGGCTGCATTCCCAGCTTGCGCAGGGTCATCGCGATATTCAGTGCCACGCCGCCCGGAACCCGCGTGATCCGCCCAGGTACATCCGATCCAACGCCCATATGCCGCGCGGTGCGCCCGATCACGTCCCATAGAACGCTGCCAATGCACAAAATGTCAGGATTTTTCGCCATATCCGCCTTTTGACGTCAGAAACCCGTGGGCACAAGGGGCAGGGGGGTTGCCAACCCACCGTGCATGGTCTAACGCCACGCACACTTCACAGGCGGGGTTTGGGCCCTGCGGAGAGACATCCCGCAAAGGTCCCCCGGTTGAGCGAAAGCTTGAGACCCCCGCCGAGGCGCAAACCGGAAAAGGAAAATGGACATGGCGCTCCCTGAATTCTCTTTGCGTCAGCTCTTGGAAGCTGGCGTTCACTTTGGCCACCAGACGCAACGCTGGAACCCCCGCATGGGCGAGTTCATCTATGGCGAGCGCAATGGCATTCACATCATGGATCTTACGCAGACCGTGCCGATGCTCGACGCGGCGCTGAACGTGATCCGCGAGACCGTGGCCAAGAATGGCCGCATCCTCTTTGTTGGCACCAAGCGTCAGGCGCAAAAGCCCATCGCCGATGCCGCAGAGCGTTGCGCACAGTATTACATGAACCACCGCTGGCTCGGCGGCACTCTGACCAACTGGAAAACCGTTTCGCAGTCGATCAACCGCCTGCGCGCCATCGACGAACAGATGGAGCAGGGCGCAGACGGCCTCACCAAGCGTGAGCGCCTGTCGATGGAACGTGACCGCGAAAAGCTCCAGGCGTCGCTGGGCGGCATCCGCGAAATGGGCGGCCTGCCGGATCTTCTGTTTGTCATCGACGTGAACAAGGAAGACCTCGCCATCGCCGAAGCCAACAAGCTGGGCATCCCGGTCGTCGGCATCGTCGACACCAACTGCTCGCCCGCTGGCATCGACTATATCATCCCCGGCAATGACGACGCGGCCCGCGCCATCGCGCTTTACTGCGACCTGGCCAGCCGTGCGGCCCTTGACGGCATGTCGGCCCAGATGGACGCCGCCGGCGTCGATGTCGGTGCCTTCGAAGAAGCCATCACCGAGGACGCGGTCGCCGAAGAGGCCCCCGCCGAGGCATCTGCCGAAAGCTGATCTCAGGGAATTTTCCCCTGACATGAACCCGTTACCCGGCGCTGTTAATCCAGCGCCGGATGATCCAACCTTCGAGAGGAGAGCCAAGAGATGGCGATCACCGCTGCACAAGTGAAAGAGCTGCGCGAAGCGACCGGCGCGGGCATGATGGATGCCAAGAAGGCGCTGACCGAAAATGACGGCGACATGGAGCAGGCCATCGACTGGCTGCGCACCAAGGGCCTTGCGAAAGCCGCCAAGAAATCCGGCCGCACCGCCGCCGAAGGTCTTGTCGCAATCGCGACGAAGGGCACCACCGGCGTCGCGGTCGAGGTGAACTCGGAAACCGATTTCGTCGCCAAGAACGCCGAATTCCAGGACATGGTCGAAAGCTTTGCCAAAGCCGCGCTGGACGTCAATGACGTCGCCGCGCTGGTCGAGGCGGATGTAAACGGCAAGAAGGTCAAGGAGATCGTCACCGAGAAGATCTCCAAGATCGGCGAGAACATGTCGGTGCGCCGCATGGCGAAGATCGAAGGCGAGACCATCGTGTCCTACGTGCACAACGCGGCCAAGGACGGTATGGGCAAGATCGGCGTTCTCGTCGCGCTGAAAGGCTCTGACAACGGCATTGGCCGCCAGATCGCCATGCACATCGCCGCCGCGAACCCGGCCTCGCTGGATGCCGCCTCGCTCGATCCGTCGATCGTCGAGAAGGAAAAGCAGGTCCAGATGGACATCGCGCGCGAATCCGGCAAGCCCGAGCAGGTCATCGAGAAGATGATCGAAGGCCGCATGAAGAAGTTCTTGGCCGAGATCACGCTGACCGGCCAGCAATTCGTCGTGAACCCCGATCTGACTGTGGCGGAAGCCGCGAAAGAGGCGGGCGTCGAGATTACCGGTTTCGTGCGCCTTGAAGTCGGCGAAGGGATCGAGAAGGTCGAAGAGGATTTCGCTGCAGAAGTCGCGAAAGCCGCTCAGGGCTAATCCAGCCTCAAAGCGCGAATTGAAAAGCGGGCCCATCGCGGCCCGCTTTTTTTATTCCAAAACAAACCTCTGAACGCCAAAGTTCACACAAATTTTCTTTGGTGTTTCCAAATATCCCGGGGGTCTGGGGGCAGAGCCCCCAGTGGATCGCGTGCACAGGCACGCGAAGACAGCCACCATATGCGCACAACAATATTTACATAAAACTGATTATT
>CBFIJK010000117.1:0-3081 GCA_965662745.1 uncultured Paracoccaceae bacterium | reverse complement strand
TGGCGCGCGCACCGGTATGCCGGGCGGCATCTGTGCCGGGCAGGGATGGGAAAGCGAATCCGAGATTAATCTTTCAGCCTATCACCGCGCCAAGGCCGGCGCGCTGTTTGTCGCCGCCACCCAGATGGGCGCGGCCTCTGCCGGGGCCGATCCAGAGCCTTGGGAAGAACTTGGCCAGCGGATCGGCGAGGCGTTCCAGGTTGCCGATGATCTGCGTGACGCGATCTGCGGTGCGGAAGAGCTTGGCAAACCGGTGGGCCAGGACGAGACCCATGATCGTCCAAATGCCGTGACAGAGCTTGGCGTCAAAGGCGCGGTCGCGCGGCTTGATGCGATTCTGTCGGGGGCGATTTCCTCGATCCCGTCCTGCAAGGGCGAGGCGCAACTGGCCGAGATGGTGCAGGCCTACGCCGCCCGCGTGCTTCCCGCGAATTTGCGCGAACGGGTCTGATATGGCCGATCTGGGCCTTGCACCCGCGCCGCGTCCCGGCTGGGGCGCACGGCTCAACCGCCTTGTTGCCTCGCGAAGGTTCCAGTCCTGGGCCGCCCGTTTCCCCCTGACCCGCCGCATTGCCAAGGCCGAGGGCGAGGCGCTCTTTGATCTTGTTGCAGGCTTCGTTCACAGCCAAGTGCTTATGGCGCTGGTGGAATTGCGTGTTCTTCACCGCCTGATGGATCGCCCGGCGCGGCCCGAGACTTTGGCCCCCGATTCGGGCATCGCGCCGGATCGTATGGCGGCGCTGATGCAGGCGGGTGCGGCACTGGGGCTGATGAAGCGCGGCCGCGATGGCCGCTATACCCTCGCCCGGCGCGGTGCGGCGCTTTTGGGCGTGCCGGGGCTGGAGGCGATGATTCGTCATCACGGCGCCTTCTATCGCGACCTGTCCGATCCCGTCGCATTCCTGCGCGGCGACACGGAAACCGAGCTTGCTGCCTTCTGGCCCTATGTTTTCGGCGCGGCAGCCGCAGAGGATCCGGATACAGCGGAACGCTATTCGGACCTGATGGCCGACAGTCAAAAGCTGGTCGCCGAGGACACTCTTGATGCCGTGCCCTTCAAGGACGTGCGCCGCCTTCTCGACGTGGGCGGCGGCACGGGTGCGTTCCTGACAGAGGCCGGGCTGCGTTGGCCTCACCTCGACCTGATGCTGTTCGACCTGCCCGCCGTGGTTTCGAAAGCAAAGGCGCGATTCGACCGCGCCGAGCTGTCGGGGCGCGCGACGATCGTTCCCGGATCCTTCCGCGATGACCCGCTTCCGACAGGTGCGGATGCGATCAGCCTAGTCCGCGTTCTTTATGACCACGCCGACGAGACGGTCGAATCGCTGCTCGCCGCGACCTTTGCCGCGCTGCCGCCGGGAGGGCGCCTTGTCGTGTCAGAGCCGATGTCGGGCGGCGAGAGCCCCGAAAAGGCCGGCGATGTTTATTTTGCGTTTTATTGCATGGCGATGCGCACCGGGCGAGTCCGGTCGGCTTCGACCATCGCGGATCTCATGAAACGCACTGGTTTCGAGCAGATCGAGACCCCAAACGCCCGTCGCCCATTTGTCACATCCGTGGTCACGGCGCGGCGGCCTGTCAGCCTTAGTTGACACTTCGTCTGTCCAAACGCATTGACAGTGAAGTCTGTAAGTTTAAACTGACAGTGCGACAATACGGCAGACCAGAGAGTCAGCCGAAAGCGCGAGACGCGCAGAATTCAAGGAAGAAACCTTTGCACACCGACGCCATCCTTCTTACCGGACCCCAAGCGATAGGCTGCGACAGCCTTGCGCTGGTTGCGCCTGGTGCGGGTGACCTCGTCGTTGATGTGGATTGGTCTGGGATTTCGACCGGGACGGAAAAGCTGTTCTGGTCCGGCGATATGCCGCCCTTCCCCGGCATGGGCTATCCGCTGGTGCCCGGCTACGAATCAGCTGGCGAAGTGGTCGAGGCTTCGGCCGAGACCGGCTTTCGCCCTGGCGACCGGGTCTTCGTTCCCGGTGCGAATTGCTATGAAGGTGCACGCGGCCTCTTCGGCGGCGCATCCCGCCGTCTCGTGACATCCGCCAAGCGGGTTCAGAAAATCGACGCAGGCCTTGGTGCCGAGGGCGCGCTTCTGGCGCTTGCCGCCACCGCGCATCATGCCATGACCGGACCGGGCAAGACCGCGCCCGACCTCATCGTCGGACACGGTGTGCTTGGCCGCCTTCTGGCGCGGCTGACCGTTGCTGTCGGCGCGCCCGCGCCGACCGTCTGGGAAATCGACGCGGCGCGCAGCGCTGGCGCGATGGGCTACGAGGTGCTGCACCCCGATGCCGACCCCCGCAAGGATTACACATCCATCTACGATGCCAGCGGCCAAGCCGATCTGATCGATACGCTCGTGCCAAGACTGGTGCGGGGCGGAGAGATCACGCTTGCCGGTTTCTATAGCGATCGTCTGTCCTTCGCCTTCCCACCCGCCTTCATGAAAGAAGCGCGGTTCCGGGTTGCGGCGGAATGGACGCCCGAGGACCTGACCGCCACCGCGCGGCTGATCGAGGACGGTGCGCTGTCCCTTGCAGGTCTGATTACCCATCACGCGGATCCGGCCGATGCCGAGACCGCCTATCGCACAGCCTTTGACGATCCGGGCTGCCTGAAAATGATACTCGACTGGAAGGCCCACGCATGACGCTTGATGTGCCGAATCTCACCGACTTTAGCGACCGTTTGCGCGACGAGGCGGGCGAAGACCTTGCCGACGTCATCACCGACGAGCCGACAAGCAAGACCCAGATCATCGCGATCTACGGGAAAGGTGGCATCGGCAAATCCTTCACGCTCGCCAATCTCAGCCACATGATGGCCGAACAGGGCAAGCGCGTGCTCTTGATCGGGTGCGATCCGAAATCTGACACGACCTCGCTGCTCTTCGGCGGCAAGGCATGCCCCACGATTATCGAGACTTCCACGAAGAAGAAGCTGGCCGGAGAAGAGGTTGCCATTGGCGACGTCTGCTTCAAGCGCGGCGGTGTCTTCGCGATGGAACTTGGCGGCCCCGAAGTCGGGCGCGGCTGTGGCGGACGCGGAATCATCCACGGGTTCGAGCTTCTCGAA
>CBFIJK010000116.1:0-3087 GCA_965662745.1 uncultured Paracoccaceae bacterium | reverse complement strand
CGCATCCGCCCTCCATCCGGGTCGAAGGCCACGGGGTCCGTCACTTCACACAGCGTTTCGACCTTCCGCAGATGATCGACCAGCCGGACCTGATCGCCAATGCGCGCGCGCCCATTTTTCAGGAATCCAAGGCCCAGATAGGTGCACAGCGTTGGGGAATAGCCGACGCTCGTCACATAGCCCTGATCGTTCTCGCGCACCGCGTCATCCCCCGGCGCAAACAGATGCGCGCCCGCCGTCAGTTGCCGGATCGCGCCGACAGGGCGTAGGCCGACAAGCTGTTCCCGGTCCTCGGCCAGAAGACCGGGCCGCGCCGCGCCCGCCTTGCCGATGAAATCCGCATCCGTCTTCAGCATCCGGCCAAAGCCGATATCGAAGGCCGTCGTGCGCCCATGCAGTTCCGCGTGGGTCAGAAACCCCTTCTCGATACGCAGGACATTCAGCGCCTCCATTCCATACGGCCCGCCGCCCATCATCTCGGCCTGCGCCAGCAAGAGCCGCCACAGGCTTTCGCCATAGCGTGCAGGCACGGCGATCTCATAGCCGCGCTCACCCGAGAACGAGATGCGGAAGAGCCGCCCCTCGATGCCAGCCAATGGCACCGCACCGCAGGACATGAAAGGCCAGTCCGCGTCACGGATCACCTCATCCGTCACGGTATTCACCAGATCGAGCGCCTTTGGTCCGGCAATCGCGAATTGCGCCCAATGCTCTGTGACAGAGATCAGCGAGACATCCAGATCGGGCCGCAGCCCTTGCGAGACGAAATCGAGATGCTGCATCACCTGCCCCGCCGCCGCGGTCGTTGTCGTGATGAGATAGCGATCCTCTGCCAGCCGCGCGACGGTGCCATCGTCCATCACATGCCCGTCCTCGCGCAGCATGATGCCATAGCGGACCTTCCCGGGCTTGAGCGTCGACATCCGCCCGGCATAGACGAAATCGAGAAATTCAGCCGCGTCCGGACCCCGCAGGTCGATCTTGCCCAGGGTCGAGACATCGGCCACGCCAACGGCATTTCGCACCATCCCAACCTCGCGGTCGCAGGCCTCGCGCCAGGTCTTTTCGCTGGGACCGGGGAAGTAGGACGGGCGATACCACAGCCCCGCCTCGATCATCGGCGCGCCGCGCTGCTTGGCCGCGTGATGGGACGTCGTCAGCCGCTCGGGCGCGAACCCATCGCCCAATGCGCCCGCCCCCATCGCCGCGATGGAGACCGGCGTATAGGGCGGGCGAAACGTCGTCGTCCCGGTCTCGGGGATCGCACGGCCCGTCGCATCGGCCAGCACCGCCAGCGCGCCGATATTCGACGTCTTGCCCTGATCGGTCGCCATGCCTTGGGTCGTGTAGCGTTTCATATGCTCGACAGAGCGGAAATTTTCCCGCGCCGCCTGCGCCACGTCCTTGGTCGTCACATCGTTTTGCAGATCCAGCCAGGCACGCCCCTTGGCCCTGACCTGCCACAACGGCGCATGGCCGCCCGCCCCGGCCTCGGCCTCGGCCTCTGGCGCCTCCATCCTTTTGCCGCGTTTGCCCAGCGCCTTCAGCGCTGCCTTCGCCGCCGCGATCCCGTCGGCCAAGCAACCAGCGGTATCGAAGATGCCCCCCGCTGCGCCTGCCACCGTCATTCCCGGCACGGCGCCCTTCGCTGGCAGGAAAGCGCTCAGCCCCGCGTCCCAGACGGGCCGTGCGCCCAGATGACACGTCAGATGCACCGCCGGGTTCCAGCCACCGGAAACGGCAAGGCAATCGGCCTCAACCCAGAAAGATTTGCCCTGCCCCCGAACCTTTACCGCCTCCAGCCCAAGCCGTCCGCGCGTCTCGGTCAGCACCATTCCCGCATGAACCGGATAGGGCGCGTCCGTCTCAATATCGGGCCGCGCATCGACAAGCGCGGCAACCCGCACGCCCGCCGCTTCAAGATCGCGCGCCGTGCGATGGGCGTCGTCATTGTTGGCAAAGACCACCACGCGCTTGCCGGGTGCCACGCCATAGCGGTGCAGATAGCCCCGCACGGCGCCCGCCAGCATGACGCCGGGCCGGTCATTGGCGGGAAAAGCGATCGGCCGCTCGATCGCGCCGGCCGCAAGCACCACCTGTTTCGCCGCGATGCGCCAGAAACATTCGCGCGGCGCATCCCCGGCAGGCAGATGCAGCGCCACACGTTCCAGGGCGCCATAGGTGCCCTGGTCATACGCTCCGGTCACAGTGGTGCGCGTCATGAGATGAACATTGGGCATGGCTTTCAACTCGCCAAGAACCTCGTCCACCCAGTGCCGCCCTGGCAGCCCGCCGACCTTTTCCTCCTCGGACAAGAGCCGCCCGCCAAGTCGCGCGCCCTCATCCGCCAAGATCACATCAAGCCCAGCCCGCGCGCCGGTCAACGCCGCCATCACCCCCGTCGGCCCGCCCCCGATCACCAGAAGATCGCAATGGGCGAAGGCCTTTTCATAAGGCGCATCCTCACGCAGCCCAGGCAAGGCCCCAAGCCCTGCCGCGCGCCGGATCACAGGCTCGAACAGCCGCTCCCACAGACCAGCAGGCCCCATGAATGTCTTGTAATAAAACCCCGCGCTCAGAAAAGGCGACAGAAGATCGTTCACCTCCATCGCGTCCCATTTCAGCGCGGGCCAGGCGTTCTGCGACCGTGCCGCGAGCCCGCCGTAAAGTTCCTGCATCGTGGCGCGCACATTCGGCGTGTCCTCGACGGTCATCAGCGCCGAAGGTTCTTCGGACCCGCAGGTGAACACCCCACGCGGCCGATGATACTTGAACGATCGCCCCATCAGCCGGACATCATTCGCGAGCAGCGCCGAGGCCAGCGTATCGCCCGCGAAGCCGGCATAGTTTTGCCCGCCAAACCGAAACCCAATCGGCGCATCCCGGTCGATCAGACCATAGCCGTCGACCCTCATGCCCCCGCCTCCGAGGCCAGCCGCGCGCCCGTCACGGCATGGGTCACCGTATCGCGCGACACGACGATCCACGCGCCGCAGCCGCCGCCATGATACCAAAGGTCGTTCACCGGTCCGGCCGGGTTCTCGCGCAGATGCAGATAATCATCCCATGCCTCGCCCCCCCCTTCGG
>CBFIJK010000115.1:0-3133 GCA_965662745.1 uncultured Paracoccaceae bacterium | reverse complement strand
CACACCGGCCTGCACCGCAAAATCGCCTTCAATCATCTTGGGAAGTTTGATGGTCACGAAATCGCTGCTGAGAGGGCCCGCCGCCACGGCTTGCTTGAACTTGTCCAACGGAAGGCTGGCCTTGCGCGCAAAATTGGTCGCCTCGGCCAAGGCGACGAGGCTAGAGCACAGGTAAAGGTTGATCGCCAGTTTCATGCGCAAGGCATCGCCAGCGGCCCCGCAGTAGATCTGATCCTTGCACATGGGGCGCAAGAGAGCGGTCGCCGCGTTCGCCACAGCGCGATCACCGCCCAGCAAACAGACAAGCTGGCCGTTCTCCGCGGGCACCCGCGAGCCTGAAACCGGCGCTTCAAGATAGGTCCCACCCGCCTGCGCAATATCGCTTGCAAGTGCAACCGAATAGAGCGGATCGACCGAGCCCATGCCGATAGTGGTCTTCCCCTGAACATTCTCGGCGAAGTTGGCCGTGTTGCGTTCCAGCACGGCATCGACAGCGTCCTGGTTCAGAAGCATGAGAATGGATGTCCGAGACCCGCGCAAAACGGCCCTTGCTGATCGGGCAAATTCAACATCGCTTCCGCGGGGGAAGGCGTCCGGGGCCTTTTGCGTCCTGTTCCAGACGTTCAGCGCGATGCCATGCCGTACGAGGTTCCGCGCCATGGGCAATCCCATGGTGCCCAACCCGATGAAACCGACCTTTTCCATGATCCATCCAATCCTTTGGCTTGTGCAGGAGCAGTATGGCCCCGGATCCAAGGTGTTTTTTGCCAAATTAGGATATGAAATCGCATATTTTAAGTGCCATGCGCCATGATGTGCCGCATTGATGGTGTGAAGCGCCAATAGAAGCGAGCATGACCATGCAGCACGCCATCGACGACATCGACCGGAAGATTCTTCGCCTGCTCCAGAAAGACTGCAAACAGACCAGCAACGAGATCGCCGAAAAGGTCGGGCTTTCGCAAACCCCTTGCCTCCGGCGCATCCGGAACATGGAGGCTGTCGGCATCATCGAACGATACATGGCGATCCTGAACCCCGAAACCCTCGGCATCGGCATGACATTCTTCACCCGCGTGTGGCTGACCGGACAGGACGAGACGACCGTTGAACGATTCACCACAGAAGTGCAGCGCCTGCGAAATGTCGTCGAATGCCACCTGATGGCGGGGGATTGCGACTTCCTTCTGCGCATTCTGGCCGCCGACATCACAGCCTACCGCCGCTTTCAGATCGAGTACCTGAACTCTCTTCCGGGCGTTCAAAGCGTCAAGACCGAAATTCCGATGCAACGGATCAAGTATTCCAACGAGATCCCCATTTAGCTGCATCCGTCCGAGCGCCTTCTCGGCCACGCGCCGGATAAGGCGTGGCAGACGACTGAATTGGGCTCTCTGCCGCCGTTAGATCGATCGCAGCATGCCCTCCTGTTCACTCGCACCGCTCCAGCAAGGACGGCCCAGACCTGCCATTGATCAAGGAAAACATCGCCGCACTGCAGTCTATGCAATGCCGACTTTTCGATTCTTCAGTGGACTGCAGCAACTTGCTGCCTTCATGTGGCAGCGGGTTGCGGCTGGCTAGGCCGCGCCCTTCCACGTGTCTGGCGCCATGTAGACGATGCTTTCGTCGACGCTGACCATGACGTCGCCGTCCTGGATATTCACCTGAAGCTTCATCGCGCGGCTGGCCAGCTTGGCCAATGCGGCAGTGTCGGCATCTGAGAAATTGATCACCCGCAGATTTTCGAAACGCGTGGTGCCGTTCTTGATCTTGTCCCACCACACTTCGGCAACCCTGCCCCCGTAGGGGTATACGATCACCTTCGCGGCCTTGCTGCAGGACTGCCGGATGACTTTCTCGCTCGGAAGCCCGAGTGCCACCCACACGTCGATCTCGCCACTCAGGCTCTTCTGCCAGAGGTCGGGTTCGTTATCTGTCGACAGGCCCTTGGTCAGCTCCAAATGCTCGTGGGCATTCAAGGCAAAGGCGACAAGGCGGACCATCAGCCGTTCGTCCGTCTCGGAAGGATGCTTGGCAACGGTCAGTTTATGGGTTTCGTAGTAGTTGCGATCCATGTCCGAAACCGACAGTTCGATTTTGTAGATGGTGGCTTTCTGCGCCATAGTCGTCCCAACCCTCGAATGATCGAGCTGCCTACCCTGTCAGGTATTCCTTGGAAAGAAGAAATCGGGGTGGCAAACACCCAAACTGCGAAATGCCGCCCCAAGGTCGGACCTTCGGCCTGGCCGGGCACGTCTGGTTTTCACGAGGGCAAACGAAATCGGCCCATAAGAGACATTCATCTATGACTTCAGCGCTGCGGCGTCGCACTTCGAAGCGGAGCTCGTTACAGGCACTCAGGTTGCAAGCGTGCTTGGGAGCCTGCACGTCCCTGTCTTCATGCCAGGCCTCTGGACGTTCCGGGATGTATTGCGCGCACCCGCAAAGGAGCCGGGAGAAGTTCCATGGTCGACCGGACCACGTCCAAGCCCTTTCCCGCAACAAGGCAGTGCAACGGGCGCTGACGGGCGGCGAGAGGCGGCCGGGGATCGCACGGGATCATTCATGGCAGAGAATATGGCAATAGTGCCACATTCCGTCAGTGAAGGCAGCTTGCGATACAATTTGAGTTGCTCGCAAGAGCCATGAATGTGGAAGAGAATCCGCTCCAGGACGATCTTGCATGTGGACAGGCATGCGGATCCGATAATCTCCCGGTCCTTGCATGGGAATGTCGCTTACGGAGTGCTTCTCATGGTGAATGTTCGCTTGACCACCCCGCAGACCGGGGTCCGTCAGAGCAGCCTGCGCGGCCGGTGCCGCCTTGGCCGGGCGACGGAACTTGTGTTCGTCCTGGCGACAGGGGCAACGCTGGCGCTCGCCGCTCCTGCGACCGCGCAGGACAAGACCTATGTCGACAATGAAGTCGTTGGCGGGCTGACGACGACGGCTCCGAACGGAATCACGCTGACGGTCAATGGAATGGATTTTGCCGAACAGCGGGGAATTGTCTCGGGCGGCGGCGGGGTAACCAAGGCGGGAAGCGGTCGGTTGCAGTTGCGGGGCGCCAATACCTACACCGGTACAACGGTTGTGAGTGCCGGATCGCTTGAGGTGGGTGGAAGTGGAA
>CBFIJK010000114.1:0-3232 GCA_965662745.1 uncultured Paracoccaceae bacterium | reverse complement strand
AGGGTTCGACCTGCGTGGTGACAATTCAACTGCGTTGACAACTAACGGAGTGTTGAATGCGCTGATCACAAACAACAGTTTTTCAGATGTGTTTGCCGATCACATCCTACTGCGCGCGTTCGACGGGTTCGACTTTCTCAACGCGACGGTGACAAACAACACCTCGCTCAACGCGCCGAAGGTTCCTCCTCCCCCTAATCCTCCCCCTCCCCCTGAAGATGCCGAAGGTGTCGGTGCCGCAGGACTGTTTGTGCGGTCATCCGATGACAGCATAGTTTGTGTGAATGCGACTGGGAACAATTTCCAGAGCGTAGATAATGGATTTAGCGGTTTTGGCTTTGCTCCCACGTTGGACATTACGATCGTCGGAAACAGCACGTTGCCAGTTCAAATCGTCGCCCCCGATGCAGCCACCTTATCGGCCAACAACAGCGGTGATACCGTGTCGGTCAGCGGATCGACCAACTTCGGGGCCGTCGCATCCTGCACGGAGCCCCCATAGCGCGGCGCGCGGGCCCGGCGCTTTGAAAGCGCTGACCCATAGGGCGATAAATATGGACAGGCGCTCAACTATGTGGAACGTTTTCCCAGCGTAAACATGGAGGCCGCCGGATGTCTGAACCATTCCTCGCCGAGATCAGGATCGTGGGGTTCAACTTCGCCCCCAGGGGCTGGGCCTTCTGCGACGGGCAGATCCTGCCGATCAATCAGAACCAGTCGCTTTATTCGCTTCTTGGCACGACCTATGGCGGCGACGGGCGCACCAGTTTCGCGTTGCCGGACCTGCGCGGGCGGGTGCCGATCCACGTCGGCTCGAGTGGAGGCGCGACCCACCAGCTTGGCCAGAAAAGCGGCGAGGAAAACCATGTGCTGAGCGGCAACGAGATGCCGCAGCACGACCATGTCGCGCAAGCCTCTACCGATGACGCGACGCAAACGCTGACGATCGGGAACGTTCTGGCCCGCTCGACCGTGCCGATCTACGGATCGGCGCAAACCCTGACGGCGATGAACGAGCGTTCGGTCAGCCATGTGGGCGGCGGGCAGGGGCATGAGAACATGCAGCCCTATATCGCCATGAATTTCTGTATCGCGCTCCAGGGCCTGTTTCCGTCGCGCAACTGAGGAGGCTGCCATGTCTGAACCTTTCGTCGGCGAAGTCCGGATGTTCGCAGGGAATTTCGCGCCGCGCGGCTGGGCCTTCTGCGATGGCCAGCTTCTGGCGGTCAGCCAGAATGACGCGCTCTTCTCGCTGCTCGGCACGATCTATGGCGGGGATGGGCGCACGACGTTCGGCCTGCCTGACATGCGCGGGCGGCTGCCCATTCACGCGGGTTCGGGGCCGGGCCTATCGCCGCGCCGCCTTGGCGCGCGGGGCGGGGCGGAAGCGGTCACGCTGACCGTCAACCAGATGCCGAGCCACACGCACACGATGCAGGCCTCGACCACGGCGGCGGCAGAGACGCGCCCGCCCGGCAACGTTACGGGGGGCAACCTGGCCACGGATCTTTATTTCGACAACCCGCCCGGTGCGGCGGCGCTGGCAACCGAGGCGATCACCCATGTCGGCGGATCACGGTCGCATACCAACCTCCAGCCGTTTCTGTGCGTGAATTTCATCATCGCGCTGTTCGGCATTTACCCAAGCCGGCATTGAGAGAGGATCGGACATGTCAGAACCGTTTGTCGCCGAAATCCGCATCTTCGCAGGGAATTTCGCACCGCGCGGCTGGGCCTTCTGCAACGGGCAGCTTCTGCCCATCTCGCAGAACACCGCGCTCTTTTCGCTGATCGGCACCACCTATGGGGGCGATGGGCGTTCGACCACGGCGCTGCCCAACCTCGAAGGGCGCGCGCCTATGCATCCCGGGCGTGGCCCGGGCCTGACCTCGCGCAGGCTGGGCCAGCGCGGCGGCGTCGAGATGGTCACGCTGTCGGAGGCGCAGATGCCCAACCACAACCACACGATGGGCGCGGCGCCTCCGGGCAACCAGGACGACCCAAGCAACGCGGCGATCCTCGCCAGCAACACCGCCGGGGCGCTGTCCTACGGTCCGGCGACCAACATGCAGCCGATGGCGGACGCGACCCTGCCGGCGACGGGGGGCAGCCAGTCGCATAACAACATGCAGCCCTACCTCGCGATCAATTTCATCATCGCGCTGGTCGGGCTTTATCCTTCGCGCTCCTGAGGAGGGAACAGACCATGGCCACCCCGATTACCTTTCCTGTCATTTCCGAGGATGGGCAAGCCATCGTCGATGACACCGGCGCGCCGCTCGATCCGGCGATCGCGGGCAGTTTCAAGCTGTTCGTCGCGGGCGTCGATAGCTCGAACAACCTTGTCTATGTCGACCAGACCACAGCGAACGGCCCGTTTGCGACAAGCTGGACGAAGATCGGAACCGGCACCTATAGCACCGCCCTGGCAACAGGCACGACGCTGGATGGCCGGATCGCGATTGTCGCGGCGGATCTGTCGAGCCACAAGATCACCTATATCGCCGAATCCGTCGACGCCTCGAAAGGTCGCTGGGCCGATGTCGAAGACCTTGGTCTGCCCTCGGGGGTGAACGCGCTGAATACGCTTGCGCTGGCGCGGGGGGTCAACGGGCTCGATAACGTGTTCGGCGCCTCGTATGAGGATGGCAACAAGTCGATCTGGTGGAAGTACCGCAATCCGCCCAAGATCGTCATGGCCGAGGTCGAAGAGACCCCGCCCGGTAGCGATACACCGATCAAGGTCCAGGTTCAGGAACGGCAGCCGCCAGACCAGCCCTGGAGCGACTGGATCAACCTCAACGGCGCGCTCGAGGGCACGTTGCGCGGACTTCAGGCCACGAATAACGCCGATGGCCGGATCGTTCTGACGGGCATTTACTCGAATGGTCTGCCTTGGGCGCGCCAGCAGAAATCCGACGATCCGTTAAATCCCGAAAGCTGGGGCGACTGGCAATTGCCCGGCGCGCCGGCGAACGAGACCTGTGGCGCATTGCAGCCCATTCTCGATGCCGATGGCGCGGTCAGCGTTTTCGCATCGACGAACAACGGCATCCTGCGCTCGCGTCAGACCACACCCGGCGCGCAGACATGGACCGAGTGGAGCGCCCCGGGCATGATCAACGACAATGTGCAGACGCATTCCGTGTCGATGGATGGGGATGGTTGTCTTTACGTGGCCGCCCTGAATATCGCGCCGAAGGGTGAGCAGACGCTGGTCTACGGCGCGCAG
>CBFIJK010000113.1:0-3346 GCA_965662745.1 uncultured Paracoccaceae bacterium | reverse complement strand
CATCCTGCATATGTGGGGTGTCCATAACGGGCGGCGCACCGCGCTGCACGTCGGCGTCATGACTGGCCCGAATGACGTTCTGCACACCGAAGCGGGCACCGGCTCAATTATCGAAAACCTCACCAGCCAGCGTGCAAGCTGGCGACCAATCAGGTTGTATCGCCTTGTTTGATCTAGCGCCTTCCACATACACCCTGCGCTGTCAGGCTGACCCCTTCGTGGTGTCGTCCGTTCGGCAAGAGGTGATGCACGGCGCGACCATCGCAGAAGCCTTGGCCGAAGTGCCTTCGGATGCGCTGGATCATGCCGAGGTCTATATCGCTGGGCACTATATCCCGCGCGAAGTCTGGGGCCGCGTTCGCCCCAATGCAGGCGTTACCGTTGATGTGGTCCAAGTGCCCGGTGTCGCTGGCGCGATTTCTCTTGTCGCGGCTCTAGCCGGGTCGTTTGCGAAGGGCGCGCTTCTCAAGTTCGGTGTCGGCTCGCTCTTGGCGTCCCTCGGCGGTCTGGCCGTTTCCTTTGCCATTCAGGCGCTGGCGTCCAGCCTATTTGCCCCGTCGCGCGAACAGACGTTCGATCAGGCGGACGCCGCGCCTCGGTTTTCCATTTCCGGCGCTCGAAATAGGATCAGGCTGTTTGAGCCGATCCCGGTTGCCCTTGGGACGCACCGAATGTTTCCACCCTATGGTGCCGCCCCGTTCACGGAGGTGATCGGCAACGATCAGTATGTCCGTTTCATCATCTGCTGGGGATACGGGCCAGTTTCGGTGTCCGACATCCGCATCGGAAACACCGCTATCGCTGATTTCAGCGATGTTGAAGTAGACCATGATTTCGACGGCACAGCTTCGACGCTGGGGCTTTATCCGCAGGATGTCAGCCAAGAAGAACCTGATGTTACGCTAACCACTACGGCGCAATCGCGCACGACGCCAATCGAAACCGATGAGATCGGTGTCACCGTCACATTTCCGGCGGGCCTCTATCGGCTGGATGATAACGGCATCCGGCAAAACCAGTCAGTCACGATCACGGGCGAATACCGCATTGATGGCGGATCGTGGACGGCATGGTTTTCCGAGGCTGTCACCAGTAACGAGAATGCGGCGGTTCGCCGGTCCTGGCGCAAGACCGGATTGACGCGCGGCACCTATGACGTGCGGATCAGCCGCTCACTCGACAGCGATGACAGCCGGGTTGCCGATGATTGCGTCTGGACGGCGTTGCGGTCATTCAAGAACGAGCCGCCAATCGCGCTGTCAGGCATTGCTAAGTCTGCATTCCGCATCCGCGCGACCGACCAGCTTTCGGGCGTCATTGACGAGCTGAACGCTATCGTCGGCATAAAAGTGCCCGTCTGGGATGGCGACGAATGGGGCGGTTCGACTGCTTCACGCAACCCTGCCGCCTTGTTTCGATACGTCCTGATGGGCGCGGCGAACGAGCGGGCAGTGGGGGCAAGCCGGGTTGAGGATGATGTTCTAGGCGACTGGTATGAGCATTGCGAAACAGAGGGCTACACCTACGCGCAGCCGATTGAATCGCGGCGCTCCGTGTTCGACATGCTCAAGGAAATCGCGGCGTCGGGGTTCGCCTCGCCAAAGCTGTTCGGTGATAAGTGGGGCGTCACGATTGATCGCCCGCAAAGCACGGTGCGCCAGCACTTCATTCCGCAGAACACATGGAACTTTCGCGCCAAGATCATCACACCGGACCAGCCGCAGGCGCTGCGCGTCCAGTTTCTGAACGAAGACCGGGATTACCGGGAAGACGAGCGGATCGTCTATGATGACGGGTTCGATGCCAGTTCCGCGACCAAGTTTGAAGTGCTTCGCATTCCCGGCACGACCGACGCCGACAACGCTTACAAGCAAGGGCGGCATTTCTTGGCATCGGGTCGGCTGCGCCCGGAAATGTTTTCGTTTGAGTGCGACTTCGAAAACCTGATTGCGGAGCGTGGCGATCTGGTGCGCCTGACGCACGATGTCGCGCTGATCGGTCTGGCTTCGGGTCGGATCAAGTCCATCGACGGCACAACTCTTACGCTGAATGAGCCGGTGACATTTGAGGACGGCAAGACCTACGCAATTCGGGTTCGTAAGGCTGATGCAACTTCGGTCGTGCTGACCGCGACGGGCGACGAAGGCGAGACGCGCGAGGTCACTGTGTCTTCGGCAAGCGGTCTGGCCGCTGGTGACGTGTTCATGTTCGGGGAAAGCGGGCAGGAAAGCGCCCTTTTGATCGTGCATTCGATTGAGCCGGGAGACAACCTGACAGCGCAAGTCAACTGCATTCCCTATAGCGAGGGGGTCTATTCGGCGGCTTCCGGCACGATCCCAGCGTATACGCCTGTCATCTCTGAGCCAGTTTCCCTAAGCCGCACAGGCCCTGCCACGCCGCGTATTGCGCATATCCTTGAGGATGGCCTTGCGCTGCCCTTCACGCCGGATGGCGTGCCTGCGGCTACGCTGCTGGTGTATATTGAGCCGGGCGCGCCTTCTGCGCCCAACGCACTGGTCACGGTGCCGGTCAGCTATCGGTTCCGCTGGCGCGAAAGCGGATCGTCTGATCCCTACCAGTGGCAGATTGTGCCGGTGGATAGCGGGTTGGCGCGTTTGAACCCCGTGGATTATGGCGAGACTTACGAACTCGGCGTGCAGGCCGTTGATGCGCTTGGTCGGGTGTCGGACTTCAGGACCACGACTTTTGAGGTTTCGTCCATCCTGCCGCAGTCGATCCGTGAGGAAGACATCGGGGATGATGTCTGGACGCGTGTGGGCAGCGATGCACGCGACGTGGCCGATGACGTTCTCGACACATTCGAGACGACGACCCAGCTCCGCGAGACCTTGCGCGAGATTACCGAAGGTCTTGAGGACGCCGACAACGCCGCGCTGCAAGAGATCGTGACATCGTTCGACGGACGCACTGCGCTCGCTACGGCCATCACGGCTCTGGAATCGACCGTGTTCGATGAGAGCACCGGCATTCCGGCCAACGCTTCGGCAATCTCTGCGCTTCAAACGCGGGCCAGCAGCATTGAGGGCGATGTGTCAGCGCAGGCAACGTCGCTGACCGAACTGGGAACGACCGTTGGCGGGAACACCACGACGATCTCCGAACTTTCGACCAGCGTCGATGGCATCTCTGCGCAATACAGCGTGACCATCAACAGCAATGGGCATGTCGCGGGCTTCGGGTTGGTGCAGGATATCATCGACGGGGAACCGGCGAGCGACTTCATCGTGCAGGCCGACAAGTTCAGCATCGTTGCGTCGGACGGAATCACAACGGCCACCCCCTTTACGGTCTACACTTCGACGCAAACGGTCGGCGGCGTCGAGGT
>CBFIJK010000112.1:0-3434 GCA_965662745.1 uncultured Paracoccaceae bacterium | reverse complement strand
TCCGGGTCGATCCTGTCCAATAGTGCGGCCATCGGGCCCTCCTCTCGCGCGTGTCCCGCATGAATATGGCGCGGCACGAGGCGAGGCAAAGCCTATCTTGGTATACCGGCCTTAACCAAGCGGGCCGGGGCGGCGTTCCTCGGACAGAAGGACATTCGCCTCGAACTCTCCCACGCCCGGAAGGGTCATCACGCGGCGGCGCAGGACGCGTTCGAAATCCGCCAGATCGCGGGCGACGACGCGCAGGCGGTAATCGTAAAGGCCCAGCACATGTTCGACCGTCTGCACCTCGGGGATTGCGGTCACGGCGCGCTCGAAGTCTTCAAGGCTCACCCGGCCCTTGGTGGCCAGCTTCACGCCCAGAAAGACAGTCACGCCAAAGCCCAGCTTTTCAAGATCGAGATCGACGCGCTTGCCCGCGATCACGCCCGCCTCTTCCAGCCGCCGGATGCGCCGCCATGTCGCCGGCTGGCTAAGGCCCAGCCTGCGCCCGATCGCCCCCGCCGATTGCGCCGCATCACGCGACAGGCTTTGCAGGATCTGCCGGTCAAGGTCATCAAGATCGGTCACAGCGGCACCGTGTCGGACGACTTGATGACCGCCACATGCATCAACGCCTCGATATCGGCCATATGCGGCAGGGTCAGGATGCGGCTGCGATAAAGTTCCTGGTAATGCTTCATATCGCGCGCGATCACCGACAAGCGCACGTCGACCTTGCCGAGGAAGGTCTGGATTTCCAACACCTCTGGCACGTCGCGCGCCGCTGCAAGGAAATCATCGAACGCCCCGCGTTCCGTCTTGTCGAGGGTCACGCGCAGGCTGACCTCGACCGCGTAGCCCCGCGCGCGCCAGTCGATCCGCGCGCGCACGCCCCTAAGCACACCTTGCGCACGCAGCCTTTCAAGCCGCCGCCAGAGCGTCGCAGGCGTCACCCCGGCCCGCTCGGCCAGTTCGGCATTCGGGGCATCGGGATCGGCCTGAAGCTGGCGCAGAATTCTGCGATCTGTATCGTCGAGCATGATTTTTTCGATAAAGCCAATTTCAGCGAATAACAACTCCAGTTATGTCCGATTTTCTGCAACGAATGGCTTTCCCACCGCGCCAAATTCCGTATGGTCCGGCGCGGAACATATCAGGGAAGGATCATATCCATGCGCGTTTATTACGACCGCGATTGCGACATCAATCTCATCAAGGACAAGAAGGTCGCCATCCTCGGCTACGGCAGCCAGGGCCATGCGCACGCGCTGAACCTGCGCGATTCTGGCGCCAAGAACGTGGCTGTTGCGCTCCGCGACGGCTCGCCCAGCCGCGCCAAGGCCGAAGGCGAAGGCCTTCAGGTCATGGGCATCGAAGAGGCCGCCGCCTGGTGCGACGTCATCATGTTCACCATGCCCGACGAGCTTCAGGCCGAGACCTACAAGAAGCACGTTCATGACCACCTCAAGGAAGGTTCTGCCATTGCCTTTGCGCACGGTCTCAACGTCCATTTCGGCCTGATCGAGCCTAAGCCCGGCGTCGACGTCATCATGATGGCGCCCAAGGGTCCCGGCCACACGGTGCGCGGCGAATACGTCAAGGGCGGCGGCGTGCCCTGCCTTGTTGCGGTCGACAATGACGCATCGGGCAAGGCGCTTGAGATCGGCCTCAGCTATTGCGCGGCCATCGGCGGCGGTCGGTCCGGCATCATCGAGACGAATTTCCGCGAAGAATGCGAAACCGACCTCTTTGGCGAGCAGGCCGTTCTCTGCGGCGGTCTGGTAGAGCTGATCCGCATGGGCTTCGAGACGCTGGTCGAGGCGGGCTACGAGCCCGAGATGGCCTATTTCGAGTGCCTCCACGAGGTGAAGCTGATCGTGGATCTCATCTACGAAGGCGGTATCGCGAACATGAACTACTCGATCTCGAACACCGCCGAATATGGCGAGTATGTCTCGGGTCCGCGCATCCTGCCCTATGACGAGACGAAAAAGCGCATGAAAGAGGTCCTGACGGACATCCAGACCGGCAAGTTCGTGCGTGATTTCATGCAGGAAAACGCTGTCGGCCAGCCGTCGTTCAAGGCCACGCGTCGTCTCAATGACGAGCACCAGATCGAAGCCGTGGGCGAGACCCTGCGCGGCATGATGCCATGGATCTCGGCCGGCCGCATGGTCGACAAGTCGAAGAACTAAACGCGGAAGGGCCCGGCATTGCCGCCGGGCCCTCTCATATGTCAGTCGGTCTTGTGATGGCTGTCGCCATCCGCTGCCAGTGCCGAAGGTTCGTCACTGGGGTCCTTCAGCCGGTCGTCCGTCTTCTTCTTGTTGACGATCGAGAAGATCAGAACGGCGCCCAGTGTGAAAATCATCAGAACACCGACGAGAGCTTCGATACCCATGGGGTTTCCTTTCTCGGTTGATGGTGGTTTCCACGTTCAACGCACGGGCCCAACGCGGGGTCCACCCCTGTGACATCCTGACCCGATAGGCGCGCCCATGCCGAAACCCACGCTGGCCAACTGGCTCTCTATCCTCGCGCTCGGGCTGATCTGGGGCGGCACCTTCATGGTCGTCTCCATCGCCCTGCGCGGCTATGGCCCGCTGACGGTGGCAACGGCGCGCACGGCGCTGGGGGCGGTGGCGCTCCTCGCGCTCGCGCTGGTCCTTCGGCGCCCGTTTCCGGCCCTGCAAGACGGCACACTCTGGGCCTATCTCATCCCCATCGGCATCCTCAACTCGGCGCTGCCCTTTTTCCTGCTAAGCTGGGGGCAGCAACATGTCCCCTCGGCCTTCGCGGGCCTGTCAATGGCCGCGCTTCCGATCTTCGTGCTGCCGCTGGCGCACTTCTTCGCCGATGAGAAAATGCGCTGGCGCCGCACCTCCGGCTTCGCGCTCGGCTTTATCGGCGCGCTCATCCTGCTCGGCCCCGCGGCCCTCACGGTAGGGGGCGCTGGGCTCGAAGGGCTCGGCCGTATCGCCTGCCTCGCCGCCGCGTTCTCCTATGCCGTCTCCAGCGTCATGATCCGCCGTTGCCCGCCGATCGACCCGATGACCCTCGCCGCGCTCGCCCTTGTCATCGGCGCGGTGATCCTTGTTCCGTTGATGCTGGCCATCGAAGGCGTCCCGCGCTGGCAAGGCCCTGGCCTTGGCGGCACGATCCTCTTTCTCGGCCTCGTCCCCACCGCGCTCGCCGCGCTCCTGCGCACACTGGTCATCCGCAGCGCGGGCTCGGCCTTCATGACACTGGTCAACTACCAGGTCCCCTGCTGGTCCATGGCCTTCGGCGCGCTTATCTTGGGCGAAGACTTGCCCGGACGATTCTTCATCGCCCTCGCCTTCATCCTCGCCGGCCTCGCCCTGGGCCAATGGCGCAGCCTGCGTGACCTCCTTCAGGCCCGCAAGACCTGACCCCGCCCCTACTTTGGTTCCATAAATACCCTTGGGGGGTGA
>CBFIJK010000111.1:0-3604 GCA_965662745.1 uncultured Paracoccaceae bacterium | reverse complement strand
CCGCCGTTCACGGGAGTGCCCGCCGCGCCGATGTTCAGGTTGCCGCCCGCGACGGCCGTGATGCCGTTGCCCGGATTGCCGTCGGCGTCGAAGGTGACATTGTCAAACTGCACGCCGCCCGTGCCGGTGACGGTGTTGCCCGAGAAGCCGGTGACGACCACATCTGCTGAATCCGTGCCGAAGACGTTGATCGCCGGACCCACGCCCGTGGTCGAGGCCGTGCTATTGTTGATATCGACAAGAAGACCGCCTGCCACAGTGCTTGATGCTGTGATCGCCGAACCCGCCCCGCCCGAAAGCTGGCTGTTCGAAATCGTCAGCCGCGCGCCGGTCGTGCTGGACACCGCGACAGGGCCGCCATTGACCGTGACATCATTGATCACGACCGTGCCGCCCACACCCGTCCCGGTGATGCCCGAGGTTCCGAGGGTGAAGCCGTCCACTCGCACATCGCTGCGGCCGTCGAGGTTGACCCCGGCAATCGGCGGGCGCGCGCCGAGATTGGTGAAGGTGATGTTCGAGCTATTGATATCGCTCAGAGTGACCGTCGCCGTGCCATTCGTGCCGCCGCCGACGACCTGCTGACGATCCGCCCCAAGCGTGATGACCGACGTGATCGCGCCGCCGTCGTCGATCAGGACGATGATGTCGCCCGCCCCGGCCCGCGCCTGCGCCTCGGCCACGGTGCAGGCATTCACATCGGTCGCACAATTCCCGGCGCCCTGCGCGGATTGCGACACGAAATAGGCATCAAGCCCCTGCCCCGTTGGCGCATCTGTCAGCTGCGTGATCGAAGTCGTGTCGATGGTTCGCTCTTCGGCGAAGATCCAGTTTTGCCGGTTCACGCTGCGCGTGATGTCGCGGTCGAGCGAATTGAGCGGCAGATCGGAGTTCCCGCGCCCCGGACGACCGCCCAGCGGGATGTTCACCTCCAGGAAGCCGACGAAATCCTCGCCGAACCGCGAATCCTCGATCCGGCTGAACCCAATGCTGAGCCGTCCGCCGTCGATGCCGAAGGGCTGGTCGAAATCGAGCCCGATGCCGGTGGTCGTACCGCTTCGCGCCCATTGCCCCGAGCCGAAGCTGTAATAGGCCGCATTCAGGCGCAGCAGCGCGTCGTCTGACAGACCCAGCTTCAGGCTGCCGCCCACGTCGAAGCCCGATTGCGCCTGCTGAACGACCTGGCGCTGTCCGCTGCGCAGGACGATCTGAGTGCCGTTCAGCCCAATTCCTGTCAGCGGCGCGGCCGCGATGACATTGGTCCCGCCCGACGCCTGGTAAAGGTTGCCGTAAAGATCGAACCGCTCGGTGACCACTTCGACGCCAAGGCCACCTTGCGTGTAGGTGTTCCCATTCTGCGATTCCATGATGTCGACGAAGGCGTTCACCCCGAACGCAGTGTCGAGACCGAACAAGGCCCCCGGAACGATCCGGCGATAGCCGATACCAAGCGTACCCTGGCGCTGCCCTTTATCCGCGAACTGGCCCCTGATATCGACGAAGACCATCGAATCGGACGTCTGGAAGAACGGGTTGAAATAGCTGAAGCCGCCAACCTTCTCGCCATTCGGAAGCGTCTTGATGCTGATGCTCGCACGCGGCGCCCAGCGGGGCTGCGCCAGTGTCAGGACAGGCTGTCCAGGGGCCGCGCCACCGGTGTTTTGCGCGACTTCGACTGACATCACCGCAGGATCGCGGGACTGCGCCATCGCGATGCCTTTGGGCCCTGTTACAAACACGAAAGGCACCACGATCGAACAAATCAACGTTGTCGATCGCAGCCACCTAAGGTTGCTAGAGGCCAATGGCAGACGCAGCATGCAGTCCCCAGTTCACGCGCCGATCGTCCGATCCGGGATCGCTCCCGTCGGCACAAATCTATACCCGGTTAACCTATTGTATTCAGTGATCCCCCGGCCCTTGAAACCGCCAGATAACTGACAGACCCAAGGATTCTTGACGCAACGTTATCCTACACCTCCGACTTTACAACGAAAAACGACCGGCGGTTGCAGACGGACACGAGCCGCCGCGAAGGAGCAACAGAATAGTGCCACGCAGCGCGGATTGGCCATGCGGCTTGACCTGCCCATGGTTTTCTCTTCACATCTGCGTGGAAAATGACCCAAGGCTCTGCCTGCACATCGCAGCCCGGAGGACGGGCAATCCTGGATCGGAGACTGACATGGCGGACTTCAAACCGAGGAAGGTTCTCAGGGCCCTCGCTGTTCTGGCCGCCACGGCCAGCGCGGGCGCGAGCGCGGCGCAAGACGCGGGATCGGCGCCTCAGGCGACCGAGCAGGCCAACAGCAGCGGCTGGGGCGTGCAATGCGCCAATAACGCGGAAAACCAGATGCGTTGCTCTGCCGCGCTGACCGTCACGGCGAGCGAGAACAACCAGGCGATCTTCAGCATTTCGCTGCAGGAAGCGCCCGAGGAAACCACGCCGACGCTGATCATGCGCCTGCCTTTCGGCCTCAACCTGCCGCGCGGCATTGATCTGACCATCGACGATGGCGAGCCTCAGACCTTCGAAGTCAGCACCTGCCTGCAAAACGGGTGCTATGTGGTCCAGCAGGCCGAACAGGAACTGATCGAAGCCATGGTCGCCGGCCAGTCGCTGAGCGTCCGGATGGAGGCCAGCAATGGCGGCGAGACACGCATGGATGTGACCCTCACCGGTTTTTCGAACGCGCTGGACCGCCTGAACTAAGGCGGCCCGCCTCGTACCCGGTCGGCAGTGTCAGGCTGCCGGGTCGGGCGGTGTCGGCACCCACAAGCTGACCGATGGCTCAATGCGCCCGCCGGGGCCACTGATCTCCTCGTAGTTCAGCGAGAACATGTTCCGCCACATGTCGATCGCGATGCGTCCCGCAGTCACACCGGTCGCTTGCGGGTTGAGGTCTGTATCTGGCGTGCGCGACAACCACTGGCCTTGCGGCGTATAGATATCGAGGAAGTATTCTGACGGATCATTGCCGGTGCCGCTATAGCCGAGCACGTAGATGTAGCCCTTCATCTCGGTCGCCATGTCGAGGTATTTCTCGTCCGCATCTTCGGCCTGCTGCGCCAGAGCGGCAAAATCCTCGGCCGCAAATTCAGTGATGAGCGCCTGTTGTTCGCCATCCACATGCAGATGCATGAACGGGCTGAGTTCTATTCCCTGAAGCTTGCTGCTGTCCTCTGCATCGACCGTGATCGAGTAGGTGATGTCGGCGTCCGGGTCATTGATCATCCAGACGGTGTTTTGCGCCTGAACGTCGTTGGTGACGACAGACAACACCGCCGCATCCGCTGCGAGCATGACAAAGACCGTGGCAAGCGCATCAGTGATGGATTGCGGCACATTGCCTTGCGTCAGATCCGGCTCGGCGCCCGCCGCATCAACATACAGGCCGTTCCCGGACACGTTTGCCTGCGGCGCGATGGGCACGCCCGCAACCGTAAAGGCGGCGACGCCCTTCGCGCCAAGAAATCCCAGATCAAGGTTTTCCGATAGCGCCGACGGGATCTCAAAGCTCGTCCCGTCCGGCTTGGTCACCGAAATCTCTGTCTCTCCCAATGCGGCGGAATATTCGGTGCCGTCGGGATTGGTTATGACCCA
>CBFIJK010000110.1:0-4098 GCA_965662745.1 uncultured Paracoccaceae bacterium | reverse complement strand
CAGCGGCGGGCGGCGTGTGGCTTTCGTCGGGGACGGCATTAACGACGCGCCCGCTTTGGCCGAGGCGGATGTGGGCCTCGCCATCGGCACCGGCACCGATGTGGCGATTGAAAGCGCCGATGTCGTGCTGGTCTCCGGCAACCCCGAGGCGGTGGCAACGGCCCTGACCCTCAGCCACGCGACGATGCGCAATATCCGGCAGAACCTTTTCTGGGCGTTCGGATACAATGTCGCGCTGATCCCTGTGGCGGCGGGGGTGCTGTACCCGATCTGGGGCATACTTCTGTCGCCGATGCTGGCCGCCGGTGCGATGGCCGCGTCGAGCGTGTTGGTGATCTCAAACGCCCTGCGCTTGCGTCGTGCAGGCGGGGCGGCAAAACGCTGGCGCGGTGCCGAAAACCCTATCGCAACACTGTCGCAGCCCGCCGAATAGCAGGGGATTTCCTCGCGGGGGAACGGCTGGTCAAAGCCACGCAAACACGGCCTGCTGTTGACTTCGTTGCAAATGCAACGAAATATGTCCAGCAAGGAGACCGCATCGAATCGACGCGTGAAGGAGGCATCCATGACCCGCCACGAGCTGCCAGACGGCATGATCCGCGCCACCGGCCATATCGGGACGCATGAGGGCTACATGCCCGGCTTCGGCAATGATTTCGAATCCGAGGCGCTGCCGGGCGCGCTGCCGCAGGGCATGAACAGCCCGCAGAAATGCAATTACGGCCTTTATGGCGAACAGCTGTCGGGCACGGCCTTTACCGCCAACCCGCCGGAACGCACCTGGACCTACCGCATCCGCCCCTCGGTCAAGCATTCAACACGCTACACGAAGATCGATCTGCCCTATTGGCGCTCGGCCCCCGACGTGGTGCCGGATGTGACCAGCCTGGGGCAGTATCGCTGGGATCCGGTGCCGCTTGATGACACGCCGCTGACATGGCTCACGGGTATGCGCAGCATGACGACGGCCGGCGATGTGAACACCCAGGTCGGCATGGCAAGCCATATCTACCTCGTGACGAAATCCATGGTGGATGAGTATTTCTATTCCGCCGACTCAGAGCTTTTGGTCGTCCCGCAGCAGGGACGGCTGCGTTTTGCGACAGAGCTTGGCATCCTCGATATCGGCCCGCAGGATATCGCGATCCTGCCACGTGGGCTGGTCTACCGCGTCGAGGTGCTGGACGGCCCGTGCCGCGGTTTTGTCTGCGAGAATTATGGCCAGAAATTTGAACTGCCGGGCCGTGGTCCCATCGGCGCGAATTGCCTGGCGAACCCGCGCGACTTCAAGGCCCCTGTCGCGGCCTTCGAGGATCGCGAGGTGCCGTCCACGCTGACCATCAAGTGGTGCGGCCAGTTTCATGAGACGAAGATCGCGCAAAGCCCGCTCGACGTGGTCGCCTGGCACGGCAACTACGCGCCCTACAAGTATGATTTGGCGACCTATTGCCCGGTCGGCGCGATCCTATTCGATCACCCCGATCCGTCGATCTTCACCGTGCTGACTGCGCCGTCCGGCGTGCCGGGCACCGCCAATATCGACTTCGTTCTCTTCCGCGAACGCTGGCTGGTGGCCGAAGATACCTTCCGCCCGCCGTGGTATCACAAGAACATCATGTCCGAGCTGATGGGCAACATTTATGGCCAATACGACGCAAAGCCCAAAGGGTTCGTCCCGGGGGGCGTGTCGCTTCACAACATGATGCTGCCACACGGGCCAGATCGGAACGCGTTTGAAGGCGCGTCCAACGCCGATCTGGGGCCGGAAAAGCTCGACAACACGATGTCCTTCATGTTCGAGACGCGCTTTCCCCAGCACCTGACGGAATTTGCCGGGAAAGAAGCGCCGCTGCAGGACGATTACATCGACTGCTGGGACAGCCTCGAAAAGAAGTTCGACGGAACGCCGGGCCGCAAGTAGAAAGAGGCGCAAAGGGGCGGCGGGACACGTCCCGCCCCACGGCACGCGTAGGGCGGGTGCCATCCCGCCGCCCGCCCAAGGACAACCGAAAAAGGACCGCCAATGCCCTTGATGCGAAGCTGGGTCGAGAGCGCCAATGCGCCGGACACCGATTTCCCGCTGAACAACCTGCCTTACGGCGTCTTCACCCGCGATGGGGCAGAGGGCCGATGCGGCGTTGCCATCGGCGACATGATCCTCGATGTGACAGGCGCGGAAGAGGCCGAACTGATCTTTCCGGTCGATCATCCCGTGGTCTTCGATCTGCCCCACTGGAACGCCTTCATGGAGCTTGGGCCGGATGCCTGGGCCGCCTTCCGTGACCGTCTGACGGCGCTTTTGGCCGAGGGCGCGCGCGAGGCGGATGCGGTAAAGCCGCATCTCGTGGCGCAGGCCGATGTCACGATGCTGATGCCCATCGCGGTGTCGGAATACACCGATTTCTATGCGGGCAAGCACCACGCGACCAATGTCGGCACCATGTTTCGCGGCGCCGAGAATGCGCTGCCGCCGAACTGGCTGCATATTCCCATCGGCTATAATGGCCGCGCGTCCTCGGTCGTCGTCTCGGGCACCGATGTGCGCCGTCCTTGGGGGCAACTCAAGGCGCCCGATGCCGACGCGCCGGTTTTCGCGCCCTGCAAGCGCTTCGACATGGAACTTGAGATGGGCGCCATCGTCGGCCAGCCCTCGGACGGAATGGTCAGCGTTGCCGAGGCGGACGCGATGATTTTTGGCTATGTGCTGCTGAACGACTGGTCCGCGCGGGATATCCAGGCCTGGGAATACCAGCCACTCGGCCCGTTCCAGGCCAAGGCGACCGCCACGACGATCAGCCCGTGGATCGTGACCGCCGCCGCGCTAAAGCCGTTCCGCACCTCCACCCCTGAGCGCGAGAAACAGCTTCTGCCCTATCTGCAGGAACCCGATCCGATGCTGTATGACATCGCGCTCGAAGTTGATCTGACGCCCAAAGGCGGCGCATCGACGACCATCACCAAGACGAATTACGCCGAGATGTATTACTCATCCGCTCAGCAACTGGCGCATCACACGACCAGCGGCTGCCCGATGAACATCGGCGATCTCCTGGGATCGGGCACCATCTCGGGCGCTGAAAAGCACGAACGCGGCAGCCTTCTCGAACTCAGCTGGGGCGGCAAGGAGCCGTTGACGCTGGACACCGGCGAGACGCGCAGCTTCCTCGAGGATGGCGACACGATCACCCTGCGTGGCGCAGCAATGGGCGACGGGTATCGCGTCGGCTTTGGCGTCTGTTCCGGCACCATCCATCCGCCAGTGGACAAACCCGGCTGGGCCTGACCCGCCCACACGACACAAAAAGGCGCACGCGCCGCATCTGAACGAATGGAGACACCACATGGCCAAGGCCTTCGCTTCCGCCGGAGACATGGACGACAAGGAAATCAGCTTCACCCAGATCGGCGAAGGCCTTTACGCCTTCACCGCCGAGGGGGATCCGAATTCCGGCGTCATCATCGGCGATGACAGCGTGATGATCGTCGAGGCGCAGGCCACCCCGCGCCTCGCGCGCAAGGTGATCGACTGCGTTCGTTCCGTCACCGACAAGCCGATCAGCCATCTGGTGTTGACCCATTACCACGCCGTGCGTGTGCTGGGCGCATCGGCCTATGGCGCGGGGCAGGTCATCATGTCCGAAAAGGCGCGGTCCATGGTGGTCGAGCGCGGGCAGGAGGACTGGGACAGCGAATTCGACCGCTTCCCGCGTCTTTTCCAGGGGCATGAGGAAATTCCAGGCCTCACCTGGCCCACCACCACGTTCAACGACCGCATGTCCGTCTATCTCGGCAATCGCCGCGTCGATATCATGCGGCTTGGCCGCGCCCATACCGCCGGAGACGCGGTGATCTATGTCCCCGACCAGAACGTCATGTTCACCGGTGATATCGTGGAATACCACTCTGCCTGCTATTGCGGCGACGGGCATTTCCACGACTGGCCCGGCACGGTCGAGGCGATCCGCCGCTTCGATCTCGACGCCATCGCGCCGGGGCGTGGCGATGCGCTTGTGGGCCGCGATATGGTCAATGCCGCGCTCGACAGCACCAGCGATTTCGTCCGCTCCACCTATCGCCCCGCCGCGAAGGTCGCGCTTG
>CBFIJK010000109.1:0-4233 GCA_965662745.1 uncultured Paracoccaceae bacterium | reverse complement strand
ATGGTCGCACGATTTACGGCTCCGAAGAGGCCAACGTATTCCTGCGTCGGGCGATTGATTTTGAGGCCGATGATCTCGTGACCGTTGCCCTCAAGCGATCCGGTAAATGCGCTGGCGGAATTGTAACCAACGGGCGCAAAGCCTTGGGATCCCCACATGTCGGCATAGTAGCCGCCCACCGGGTCGAGGCTGGTTCCGAAATCGATGTCGTTCGCGATCGTGTAGTCGGCCGCCAAGTCAATCGCCATCAGCTGAAGCTGGTGCGGGTTGGTGATCGTGATGGAATGCTCGGACCGCAGGAAGGGTCGGGTCTGGCCGTCTAGGATGAACCAGTCCGCCGCGAAGTCGAAGCCGCCGAACGCCGACTGCGTCATCGCCTGGGCATTGGTCAGGGCCGTGCCGCCCGAGCTGATCGTCTGCCGCGAGGTCTCTGTGTCGAAGTAGGATGTGGTGATCGCCGACTGCGGATCGCTGTATCCGATGAGCCCGCCTGAAGAGGATCCTCCGGTCACTCTGCCCGCGGAATAGCTGTCTGTTACCTGGCTTCCGTAGACGGATCCCACAAGACCGCCTGCTTCGGTGCCCCCCGTTGCCGCCCCAAGCGCGTAGGAGGACGTGACGGCGGCCCCCGAGTAGAGCTGTCCAACGAGACCGCCGACGCGGTTGGTATTCCCCGACGCCGCCCCCGTCGCGTAGGACCGGTTGATCGAGCTTCGGCCCGCGATCCCGACCAGACCGCCCACCAGGGATTCCGTGCCCGCCGACGCCGTCGCAGAGACCGCGCCCGTCGCGTGCGAGTCGTTGATCGTGCTTGTATTATTCAGCCAACCAACAAGCCCGCCGACCCTTCTGAGCCCGCGAACAGTTCCGCTTGCGCTGGATTTGTGGATGCCCGCAGCGTCCCAGGCCCGGCCCACGAGCCCGCCGACCTCTTCGCCGGTTCCGGTGACATCGCTCGAAGCGGACGATAGGTCGATAGAGCTACGGTAGGAGTAGCCGACAAGGCCGCCGACAAGCGCCCCACCAGACACTCTTGTCGATGAGGAAGACGAGATTATGGTTGTCGAATTGGCGTAGCCCACCAAGCCGCCGGTACTATCGGTTCCGCCAACAATCGAACCGCCTTCAACGCTGATATTGCGCAACGTGGCACCGAAGGAATACCCAATCAGTCCGATGTCGTTCTCGTTGCTGTGATTGACTTTCAAACCTTCAATCGCGTAGCCAAGACCGTCGAGGGTACCGACAAAACCACCTGTCGGAACGGCCCCAATCGGGTCGAACCCACGCGCGCCCCATATACCCGGGTAAAGCCCTGAAACCGGATTCAGGCTCGTGCCGAAATCAATGTCGTTGGCGATCGTGTAATCAGCCGTCAGGTCCGCCGCCATCAGCTGAAGCTGATGCGTGTTGGTGATCGTGGTGCTGTATTCAGCGCGCAAGAACGGACGCGTCTCGTTCTTGATCATGAACCAATCGCTGTTGAAATCCCAACCATCATAATTGATCGGATCTCTAGCCGCAGCCGTTGTCAGTGCTCTGCCGCCACCCGTACTATAGGAAAGCCCAGTGGTTTCCTGGTCAAAAAGGCTTTGATTTATTGTAGCTGTATTGGTGCGGTGCTGAGCCCCGACCAATCCGCCCAGATAACTCGCTCCGGTCACACGACCGCTTGCGTAGGTCTGGGTCAGTGTAGCGCCGGTCACCCAGCCTGCAATCCCGCCAGTGTAGCTTCCCGTCCCGGTAGCAGAACCCGTTGCATACGCTCTCGTGACATCGGTGTATTCAAGGTAGCCAACCAGCCCGCCGACATAGTTTGTGCCCGAGACCGATCCGGTTGCATACGAATCCGTTATAGATCCTAGCGTCGTCGTGTTGCCGCGCATCCCGCCGATTAGGCCGCCGACGGTTGCCTGAGCTGAAACAGAGCCTGTGGCATAGGATTTTTCTACAGTCAGGAAGTACGCGTTCCCGACCAAGCCGCCGACGGTGCCCCCGCCAATCACGTTTCCTGTCGCATGGGACCGGCGGATCGTCGCAGTGTTGGCAGTACCGAACAAACCACCCACGGCCGAGGCTGACACCCCCGAGGAGACATCTCCCGACGCAGACAGGTCAGAAAAATCGTTCACGTTGCCGCCGGTGGAATATGTCACACCGATCAGGCCGCCTACGCTTCCCCCTACCCCGGTCACGGTCGCGCTGCTGTGCGCATTGCTGACACTGCTTCCGGACGATACGCCAAGCAATCCGCCGAGATTACCGGTACCGTAAAGTGTACCAGAGACCCTTATGCCGCTTATCGTGCTGTCAAAGGCCTGCCCCGCAAGCCCACCGACCAAGTAGTTGCCTGTCACCGACTCATTGCTCAGGTCGAGATTGCGCAACTCGGCCGTGCGGGCCTCACCGATCAAGCCGATAAAATTGTCCGTCGGGCGGACAATGGAAAGCCCGCTGATCGTATGACCCAGTCCGTCAAGCACACCAGTGAACGGCGTCGTATCCGATCCGATCGGAGCAAAGCCCAGACCGTTATTCCAAGCAGCTGTCGATGACGCATCAATGTCGGCCCCCAGAACGTAGCGTCCTGCAAGGGCTCCGCTCATGCCCTGAAGATCCCTCGCCGACGTGCTGCCCGCTTCTCCCAGGGCCGTCAGGATCGTGTAGGACAGCGTCGTCCCTGTCGAGCCTTGGGTGGTCTGGAACGTGCCGTCCGAGCTCCGGCTGATCGGCGCATTTACAATGTAATCAAAGCCCGCCCCCGTCGCAGAGGCCTGGCCGTATTTCAGATGAACCCCGCCCATGCCGCCACTGGCGTCAATGCTGGCCTTCAGGATGATGTTGCCATGCGCCGTCAGCGTGAGGTCGGTGTCCGCCGTCCAGGCCAGCGGCGCGCTGACGGTGATGTTTCCGGCGTCCGTCCCAGCGGCCCGGGTACGAACCTCGACACTGCTGTTGACCAGCGATTGCGACAGGGCGGTCGCGTTGAGGTAATTGTCGCCGTTCGCGCCGCTGCCGATCTCGTAATCCGTAGGGTCGATCAGCCAGGTCCCGGTTTCGCCCGCAAGCGTCTTCGTGGTGACCTTGAGCCCGTCGCGGATCAGCACCGCTGCGGCAGAGGTCTCTACAAACCCGCCGGTCCCGCCACGCGGCGCGCTGGCATCCAGCGTGCCGCCCACGCGGATTCGTCCACGGGCCATGTCGCCCATAAGGAAGATGCGGCCGTTGCCGCCCGACACCAGCGTCTGCGCCTGGCTGACACCAGTGTGGTTGATGACCGTCCTCGCAAGATCGCCCGCCGCCTTTGCCGCGATGTAGATCGTGCCGCCATCCGCGCGGATTGCCCCGCCCTGTTCAATCAGCGCTTCGACGGCGCCCTCTTCGACCTCAAGCGAGACGAGCCCGCCCAGATTGAGCCGTACCCTGGACCCGGCGCCAAGCGCCACGGTGCCGCCGGGGGCATTTATCGCTCCGGTGTTCGTGATGTTCGATGCGATCAGCGCAATCGCCCCGCCGGATGCGGCAGTGATCGTTCCAGCGTTGCTGATCTTGGCGGCGCTGGCGCCAGCAAAAACATAGTCCTCACCGTCTCGCGTCATATCAAGTGTCGAGGCGACGAGGCTACCAACATTCACGCGGGCGCCAGAGCCGAACACAATGCCATTGGGGTTTAGCAGGAATACCCGCCCGTTCGCATTGAGGTTGCCAAGGATCAACGATTCCTGGCCACCCGCTACGCGGTTCAACGCGATCGATGTGCTGGACGGCTGATCGAAGGTTACGCCATTGCCTGCCCCGATCGAAAAGCTATCCCAGTCGAGCGCCACGGCATCGCTGCCCTGGGTGATCGTCATTTGCCCGGCACCTTGGGAAATCGTGGCCGCGCCTTCGCGCAAAACGCCTCCCTCGGGAAGCACAGCCTGGGCCAGTGCCGTCGAGGACATCAGGCACGTCAGAAGTCCGGCGCGCGCAATCGGCCGGACTGAAATTGAAACGTTCAAGGATATTGATCTACCGTTGGCGACGCTATCCAACGAACAAATCGATATATGGGATTACGCAGACGTCAATCAGCTCTGGATCGCAAAAAATGGACAAGCCACCCCCATAAATCTAAGAAATATTATGCTAAAAATTGAACAGCAGCGTCTTAATTATTCCTACCATACACGAAACGGCAGACTTGAAGTCAAGCTAATTAACACGTTGAATTCTGAATAGAAATTCAGCCTT
>CBFIJK010000108.1:0-4305 GCA_965662745.1 uncultured Paracoccaceae bacterium | reverse complement strand
GCGACCATCATGTTCTTTCGTGGCACCGCCGCAGAGCCGCTGACCATCGACGTGATAAAGCCGCTGCCCGCTGCCGTGCAAGAGTTGCAACAGGGTGACGAGGTTCTGGCGGTCGCGGGGCAGCAGGTCACGACCATCGGGGACGTGCTGACGCTGGTGCCCGACCTGCCGCAGGAACGTCTGCTGGACTATGACATCCTGCGCGATGGATCCGCGATGACGGTCGAGGCACCGTTCCCCTATCCGCCGCTTGTCGCGGGCCTGACGCCCGGATCGGCAGCGATGGAGGCAGGGCTGGAAAAGGGCGACGTCATCACCGCCATTGATGGCGCCGAAATCTTCACCTTTGCCCAGTTGCGCGAAGCCGTCGGCGCGTCGGGCGGCAACGCGATGACGCTGGATGTCTGGAACCCCGAGACGGGCGCACGCGAAGAGGTGCTGACGCCGCGCACCACCGACATGCCGCTGCCCGATGGCGGGTTCGAGACGCGCTATCTGATCGGCGTGACCGGCGGACTGATGTTCGACCCGGCCACGGAACTGCCCGGACCCATCGAGGCGCTGGGGCAGGGGGTGTCGCAAACGATCTTCATCGTCGAATCCTCGCTGTCGGGCCTTTACCACATGGCCGTCGGTGCGATTTCCAGCTGTAACCTGCGCGGCCCCATCGGCATCGCCGAGACCTCGGGCGCGGTCGCAAGTCAGGGCCTGACGCAGTTCATCTGGTTCATCGCGGTGCTGTCGACGGCGGTGGGGCTTCTGAACCTCTTCCCGATCCCGGTTCTCGATGGCGGGCATCTCGTGTTCTACGCCTATGAGGCCGTCGCGGGCCGTCCGCCCAGCGACAAGGCTTTGCGGGTCATGATGACGGTGGGCTTCGCGCTCTTGTTGACGCTGATGGGGTTCGCGCTGACGAACGATCTTTTCTGTCCATGACGGGTTGATCGTTCCACGGAAAGATCGCCTTCGCGCCGCATTTCCGCCCCATTGCACCGCCATGTTCGTGCGCAACGGGGCAGCAATACGCGTGAGGCAAAAATGCAGACGCTTAAGAAAAACTTTCCGGGACTCGTCCTGATCGCCGATCTCAACTGGGATCGCGCGCTGACCGTTGTGGCAATCGCTGCTGCGGTCGCCGCTGGCGCTCAACTGACGCATCTCTGATCGCATTTCACAAAGACACCCGAGGGACAGGTCACACCTCGTGAAGGAAATCTCCTTCACGGGGCTCGTGGCTTTTGACATCCCCTTCGGATCCGGCTAACCCGGTCAAAACAATGCGCCTTGGGGGTAGTGAGCGATGTCAAAAGGATTCGCGGGCAGATATGGGGGTGAAGGGCAGGAACGCTCCAACACCTTGGTGGTCTGGGCCGCTGCGCTCCTTCTGGTCGTAGTGGGTATTCTGGCGTCCGTCACACAAGCGGCCGCGCAATCATACCGGTTCTCGAATGTCGAGATCACCGGCAACCAGCGGATCGAGGCGGGAACCATCCTGTCCTACGCCGCAATCCCGCGCGGACAGACGGTTTCCGCGGGCGAGTTGAACGCCGCCTACCAGAATATCGTGAATTCCGGGCTGTTCGAGACGGTCGAGCTTGAACCGCGTGGCAACACACTGGTCATCGCCGTCACCGAGTTCCCGACAATCAACCGCATCTCGATAGAGGGCAATCGCCGCATCGACGACGATGATCTGCGCCCGCTTATCCAGTCGCAATCGCGCCGGGTCTATTCTCCGACCCTTGCCGAACAGGATGCCGCGACGATCATCGAGGCCTACCAGGCCCAGGGCCGCCTTGCCGCAACCGTCGATCCCGTCATCATCCGCCGGTCCAACAATCGCGTCGATCTGGTGTTCGAAGTCGCCGAAGGCAAGACGGTCGAGGTCGAGCGTGTCAGCTTCGTCGGCAACCGCGCCTATTCGGATCGCCGCCTGCGCCGCGTGCTGGGCACCAAGCAGGCCGGTCTTCTGCGCGCCATCGTGTCTTCGGACACCTTTGTTGCCGACCGCGTCGAGTTCGACCGCCAGCTTCTGCGCGATTTCTACCTTGAGCGCGGCTATGTCGACATGCAGATCCTGTCGGCCAGCTCTGAATTCTCGCGCGAGCGGAACGCGTTCTTCGTGGTGTTCAACATCCAGGAAGGCCAGCAATTCTCGTATGGTGATATCACCGTCACCTCTGACCTGACCGAGATCAACGTCGCCGAATACCGCGACGCGATCCAGATCAAGTCCGGCCAGACCTATTCGCCCAGCAATCTTGACCGCACCATCGCGCGTCTGGAACGTCTGGCGATCCGCAACGGGCTCGACTTCGTTCGTGCCAATCCGCGTATCAACCGCAATGACCGCGCTTTGACGCTGGATATCGAGTTCGTCATCGAACGCGGGCCGCGCATCTTCGTGGAACGCATCGACATCGAAGGCAACTCCACCACGCTTGACCGTGTGGTGCGCACCCAGTTCGACACGGTCGAAGGCGACCCCTTCAACCCGCGTGAAATCCGCGAAGCCGCCGAACGCATCCGCGCGCTCGATCTCTTCGAGAATGCCGAAGTTCAAAGCCGCGAGGGGTCCAGCCCCGAGCAGGTCATCATCGACGTCGATGTCGAGGAAAAGCCCACCGGTTCGCTTGGCTTCGGCGCCAGCTATGGCGTGGCCAGCGGCGTCGGCTTCAACTTCAACTTCCAGGAGCGTAACTTCCTGGGACGCGGCCAGACGGTCGGCGCGGGCCTGACCCTTGGCGGCGGCACGCAGACCTATTCGTTCAACTTCGTGGAACCCAACCTTCTGGGCCGCGATGTCGCGTTCTCCTTCGCGGCAAGCTATTCGACCTCGGACAGCGCCACGAACACCAGCTACGACACGACAAGCTACGACATCACCCCGGCGCTGACCTTCCCGACGGGCGAGTTCAGCACATTGCAGGTGCGCGCGTCCTATGGCGGCTCGCAGGTGTTCAACGTGCCCGCCACGTCATCCGCGATCCTGCAGACCGAAGCGGGCTATGGTCTCGAGAACTACACCTCGGTCGGCTACCAGTTCGAATTTGACAACCGGATCGGCGGCCTGAACCCCGATGCGGGCGTGCTTTTGCGCTTCAGCCAGGACATTGCCGGGCTGGGCGGCGCGCAAAGCTATCTGCGGACGGCGGGCCTTGCCGTTGCCGAGACCAAGCTGCAATCGCGCGACATCACGCTGCGCGCGATCTTCGAGGGTGGTGCGGTCAACACGCTGGGCGGCAATCCTAGCAAGGTGACGGAACGGTTCTTCCTGTCGTCCAACCAGCTGCGCGGCTTCGACATTCGCGGCGTCGGCCCGCGTGATCTGAACGCGACCAATCGCGACGCGCTTGGCGGGAACTACTTTGCCGTTGCGCGGTTCGAGGCGGACTTCCCCATCGGCCTGCCCGAGGAATACGGGATTTCCGGCGGTGCGTTCTTCGACGTCGGCACCGTCTGGGGGCTCGACAATACTGCGGGCACGGGCGGCGCGGTCGATGACACGGCCTACCTGCGCTCGTCCATCGGTGTGTCGGTCTTCTGGGAAACGCCCCTTGGCCCGCTGCGCTTCAACTTCTCGCAGCCGCTCATGAAGCAACCCTACGACGTCGAGCGCAACTTTGACCTGACGGTTTCGACCCGCTTCTGATGCGACGTCTCAAGCACCATCTGAGCGCCGCGCTTGTCGCGGCGCTCTGCTGTTTCGGGGGGGCTGTGGCGGCCCAAACGGGCGCCTCGCCAATCCTTGTGATCGACCAGGAACGCTTGTTCCGCGAGTCCGAACTCGGCAATCGCATCACCCAAGAGCTTGAGGATGCCGCCGAGGCGCTAGGCCAGGAGAACCGCCGGATCGAGGCGGAACTGACCGCTGAAGAGCTGGAATTGACCGAACGCCGTTCAGAACTGCCTGCAAATGAATTCCGCGAACTCGCCGATGCGTTCGATGAAAAGGTTCAACGGCTGCGCGCCCAGCAGGACGCCAAGCAGGTAGAGCTTGAGCGCCGCCAGGCCGCCGATCAGCAGGTGTTTCTCAATGAAATCGGCCCGATCCTGGGACAGGTGGCGCAGGAACGTGGCGCCGATATCGTGCTCGACCGCCGTGCCGCTTTCCTTGTCTCGGACAGTATCGACGTGACCGACGTGGTCATACGCCGCGTCAATGAAAGCGTCGCGCAAGACGGTACGCTCGACTTGCCGCCCGCGCCAGAGAATGACCTTCAGGAAGGTGCGCCCCCGGTGCCCGAAGAGTAACCTGCCGCTTGCCGATCTCTGCGGGGCTTGCTCCGACCTCGCAAGTGCTGC
>CBFIJK010000107.1:0-4550 GCA_965662745.1 uncultured Paracoccaceae bacterium | reverse complement strand
GCACCCTTCATGGGTTCGGCGGATCGGCCTCTGCCGTGAATGAGTTTCAGGTCTTCGGGTCTAGGCCGCTCCATTGCCCCGGAGCGGCCTCATCAGGATCGTCTACTTGGAAAGCGCCTGATATTCAGGCTCTTGCCGGAGTTCCGCAGGTCCGCGCGATGCTTTCCATTGGACATGAGAAGACTATTCGCTGCAGTCTCAATTCAGTCCAGCGAAACGATTTCAGGCCGGCATGAGCCAAATTCAGTTGCACAAGATTGACCTCAACCTGCTCTCGACGTTCGAGGCGTTGATCGAGGAAGGCAGCGTCGCCGGCGCCGCGGCCCGGCTGCACCTGACGGCGTCTGCGGTCAGTCACGCGCTTGGCCGCATGCGCACGCAGTTCGACGACCCGCTGTTCGTGCGTGTCGGCGGCAGGATGCAGCCCACACCGCGCGCGCTTCTGTTGGCAAATGAAATCGCGCCGATCCTTCGGACCCTTCGCCGCGCGCTGGAGCCGGCCGACACCTTCGACCCGGCGACCACAAACCGGGTGTTCCGCATCGCCTTGCATTCCTCGCCCGCCTTCATGGCCGAGGTGACCGCGAATATCGCGGCGCTCGCGCCCGGGGCGATGGTGGACTGGGTCAGGGTCAAGACGACCAACCAGAGCGACCTGATCGACGGATCGATCGACCTGATGCATGTGGGCGGCCCGGCCTATCTAGCGGACGGAATCCAGTCGCTGGATCTTCCTCCGGTCAGGTTCTTCAGCTTTGTACGGCGGGATCATCCGGCCTTGCAGGCCTGGGGTGCCGACGCGGCCGCGCGCTATCGGTATCTTCAGGTGGCCGTGGAGGACACCGGCGTCGGGATGATCGAGAAGGAACACCGAAGGATGAACAGACCGCACACCGTCGGTGGACAGGTGCACGACTTCCCGCTGACCGGCCCCGTGCTGGCGGCAAGCGACCTGATCACCACGCAGCCGAGCTTCGTCATGCACGAGGTCTGGAAACTCTACGATCTTCAGGTTCTCGAACCCGTCGCCGCGCCCGGGGATTTTCCCGTAAGGCTCGCCTGGTCGGCCCGCTACGCAACAGATCCCGCCAACACCTGGTTTCGTGAAACGGTCCTCGCGGCCTATCTGGCCCACGAAGCCGAAGTCGCCGCACAGATGGCGGCAGAGGCCATTCCGCTTGGCGATTGAAATGACGTCTCGCAATGACGCGCCATGACCGAACGAACCGGAGCGGCATCCGCATCCCACTCTCGCTCGTCAAAAGCGGCGCGCTGACGCCCGCCGCGAAGTAGCGCCCGGGGTGCCGCGCGAGCGTGTACTGTCTGCGTCGGAATTGGTTTTGAGCACACAGTGTTGAGACGTCTGCCCGACGGACCTCTGACCCTCGCCAGTTCATGCACTCGCAACAAACGGCGGCACTGGCACGCCGCGACGCGGCAATATGGGAACCTGCCGAATGGCCTGTGTGGATGGCTCCTGCGTAGCAAGACATTTCTGAGATTTTTTCGCACTGGTCAGAAGCAGACGTGTGTCCGGCCTGTTTGCGCGGCGCACGCGGCCGCTGGCCCTGATGGTTTCCGCAGGCCAAGTCCCATACGGGTTCGCGGACAACAATGTGTCCCTGACATTCGACGGGGTGTCTTGGCGGGCGGGCTGACTGTGCTCCATCATCTCAAAGGTCTTGCTGTTCTGTAGGTTTGTTCCTTCGCTTTAGGCGTAGTGTGGGCGGTAGTGTTCGTTCCTGGTCAACACGGCCCAGATGATCCGGGCCGTCTTGTTGGCCATCGCTACGGTGGCCAGGCGCGTCGGTTTCCGCTCGAGCAGGTTCAGTGTCCACGGGCCGACCCGTTCCGGGTGGGTTTTCGTTTGCCGCAATCGGGCAGTCATGCCTGTTACCAGCAGGCGCCTGATGTAGCGGTCGCCCATTTTCGAGATGCGTCCCAATCTCTCCTTGCCTCCACTGGATCGATTGAGCGGTGTCAGGCCAAGCCAGGCCGCAAATTGACGGCCATTCTTGAATTGCCGGGCATCGCCGACGGTGGCGACAATGGCGGACGCCGTCACCGGGCCGACACCCGGTATTGTGCGAAGCAACATCACGCGGCGATCCTGTTTGGCCTGAAGCCGCATCCGCATCTCATACCATCGGACCCGCAGGTGCAGAGCGATGAGCTGATTGCTGAGATTGGCCAGGACGTCAACGGCAACCGCGGGAATATTCGGGACGTCCCCATCCAGAACACCTTTGGCAAATTTCACCGCGCTGCCAACGCCTTGGGCGATCACGATGCCGAACTCGGCCAGCAGACCGCGCAGCATGTTGCCGAGCTGGGTGCGCTGGCGAACGATCAGGTCGCGGGCCCGGTGCAGGAATAGGACTCCTTGCTGCTCTTCCGACTTGATCGCGACAAACCGCATAGTGGGGCGTGTTACGGCCTCGCAGATCGCCTCAGCATCGGCCGCATCGGACTTGCCGCGTTTGACATAGGGCTTCACGTAATTGGCAGGGATCAGACGAACTTCGTGGCCGAGCGCAGAAAGTTGCCGCGCCCAGTGGTGGCTGGACCCGCACGCCTCCATGCCGACAAGACACGCTGGCAGATCTTCGAAGAAAGCCAGAAGCTGCGCGCGCCTGATCGTCCGATTGAAGACAACCTCGCCGGTTTCGGCGATCCCATGGACCTGAAAGACGTTCTTGGCCAGATCTACGCCAACTGTTGTAACCTGCATTGGGTGGCTCCTCTCATAGCAGTCATGACAACTGCACTATGGCGCATTGCGACGCCGGTTGGAGCAGGAGCCATCCACCCCATCGGGTCTGGTTTAGCGGCACCGCAGCGCTCGGTCATGAGGCGAACGGCAGCTGTGGGCCGGTCTACCATCTGGGAAGCCTAAACCAGCGGTGCCGTTCGGCGCATGGATGACGATCTAGTGGTTGGCGATCCGAGGAACCGCGCCAGCCGTTTGCTCAGACTGACCCTTTAACGTCGGCTGGCAGTCGCCACACGATTCAAAATCTGATCTGCAGTCCCAATGTCCCGCGATGGTCGCTGGACTGTGCGCCGAAACGGCCCTCATAGCCGATGTAGGCGTTGGTGTTCGCGCCCAAGGCCAGCTCTGCGCCGAGGCCCACGACAAGGCGGTCGCTGTCGAGCGCGGCAGAGCGGGAGGTGAAGCCGGCGCCTGCAGCCGCGATGGTCGAGGCGACGGCGTAGCTGCGGTTGCCATAGAGATGCTCCCACGCGAGAAGGCCGTCGAAGGTCACCACGCCTCCGCCGAGCCGGCGCGTGACCGATCCCGCGATCCCAAGCGTCGAGGTCGTCATCGTTTCTGTCGTATTGCCGACCGTCAGGTTCAGGACGCCCGCGCCGGTTTCGGTGTAACCAGCCTGGCTGACCTGCAGCCAGTCGAGCGAGGCGACGGGGCCGAACGAGACATCCGGCCCAAGCCTGGAGACATCATAAAAGCCGCCGATCGAGGCCGCGAGGACGCCGCCCGAGGTCGTGCCGCTGGTCGTCACCACATTCGCACCCACCGGGATTCCACGGCTGTTGCGGTAGCTCTGCCAGCCATAGCTTAGGCCCGCCTCAAGCGTCAGGGCACCAGACTTGAGCGCTGCGCCGAGCCCAAGGTGGACCGTGTCGATGTCGGCCCGCCCACCGCCAGAGGCGACGTTGGTCGTCGACCAGCCTCCGGCGAAGGTGGCGATGACCGGCACGCCAAGGTCCAGCCCGACGTCCACCCCAATTGCCGCGCCGCCGGAATTGGCGGTCCAGCCAAGGGCCGACCCAGAGGCCGCGACGGATGTGGTCTGGCCCAGACCTGCGACCCAGACCGTCCAATCACGCTCGGGAATATTGCTGTCCTTGGTCGAGACTCGCACGCTACCGCCCGAAAGATCGGCAAAGGACAAGCGGCCCGCGCGATTGACGTCCGCGCCCGGCGCCCCCGAGGGACGGGCGCGCCCGAAGACGCTGGTGTTGAAGCTGGTGCCAGCCTGACTGGCGCCTGCGAGACTGGTGGGAAGCACGTCTTTCTCGGACGTCTCGTTGCCGGGCGTGATCACGAAGGCGAGGATGATATCGGTCGTGCCATAGCGCACCACAAAGTCGAGATCGGGCAGGTCGTCCGTCACGGTGCCGAAGCTGCCCGTTACACCGCCTGCCGCCGAGAGGATCGGGTAGGTCAGGGTGACGTCATTATAGGGTCCGGGCGCCCCGAGAATGCTGAGCGCAGCGCCGCTGTCGATGGTCGCGGTGCCGGTAGCGATGATCAAATCCGACTGGCCCGCCGGGTTGATTTCGACCGCATAGGTGGCGCCTGCATTCAGCACCACGTTCCCGGCAACGTTCGTGGTTCCGATGGAATTGCCCGGCGCCACGGTGCCGCCAGTGTTCACCGTCAGCCCTGGTGCCGTTCCAACGCCGCCATAGGTGCCGCCTGCGTTGACCGAGACCAGCGAGGCGAGCGTGCCGTTGTTAAAAAGACTGCCGCCATTCACCGTCGTTGCGCCGGTGTAAGTGTTGGTGCCCGTCAGGTTCAGCGCGCC
>CBFIJK010000106.1:0-5675 GCA_965662745.1 uncultured Paracoccaceae bacterium | reverse complement strand
GGATCAGAAGCTGCTGTGCAAGGCTCATGCGCGGATTGGGCGGCATTTCAAAGCCGCGAAATTCCACAAGGCCCAAACGCCCTGTCGGCCCGTCAGGGGAATAAAGCTTGTCGATGCAGATCTCGGCGCGGTGCGTGTTGCCGGTGACATCGACCAGAAGGTTTCGGAACAGCCGGTCCACCAGCCATGGCGCGGGCGGTGTGCCCTGCCCCGGCAGCGGCACCTGATCGAGCGCGATTTCAAGCTCGTAAAGGCTGTCCATCCGCCCCTCGTCGACGCGCGGGGCCTGACTGGTCGGGCCGATGAACAGGCCCGAGAAGAGGTAGGACAGGCTGGGATGGCGCTGCCAATGCAGGATCAGGCTGGCCAGCAGATCAGGACGGCGCAGGAAAGGGCTGTCGGACGGCGTGATGCCGCCAACGACGACATGGTTGCCGCCGCCCGTCCCGGTATGCTTGCCGTCGATCATGAACTTGTCCGCCCCAAGACGCGTCGCGCGCGCCTCTTCATAGACGGCCTCGGTGATGGCGACGGTGTCGTTCCAGGAATGGCTGGGGTGGATATTCACCTCGATCACGCCGGGATCGGGCGCGACGCGGATGACGTTGAGGCGCGGATCGTCGGGCGGGCCGTAGCCTTCGATATGCACCGGCAGGTCATGGGCCTTAGCTGCCTGTTCAGCGGCATTCACAAGCTCAAGATAGTCCTCTGCATCCTCGACGGGCGGCATGAACACGCACAGCTTGCCATCGCGCGGCTCGATCGAGATCGCGGTCCGCACGCGCCCCTTGAGGTCGGAAATCACCTGTTCGTGCCGTTCCTGGCCCGGCTCTGACGCGGCGAAGCTGGACACCTCTTGCCGGTGCTGGGGCGGGCTGTCCTTGGCGCTTTCGGGTTCGGCGAAATCGGGAAGCGGCGCGCGGTCCGACATCGGATCGGTGGGGATGACGTGCGGATAATCCTTTTCCGGCACATGCGGCAGGGACCCGAGCGGCAGGCGGTACCCCACGGGGCTATCCCCCGGCGTCAGGTATAGATGCCCGCGCCGCAGTTCCCAGCGTTCCGACAGCCAGGTCTTGGCGGCCTTCGACTGCCAGCGCTGGATCGGCAGCACGTAACCGCTGGGTTCGGTCAGCCCGCGCTCGAACACCCGCGCGATGCGATTGCGTTCCTCAGGATCCTTCAGCTTGGAATTTTCGGGCGTGACATTCTCGGGCAGGTTGCCCTCTTTCACGACCCATTCCACCGGGTCTTCATAGGCAGCAAAGACATTGCCCGTCTCGACCCCAAGTGTATCGGCGATGGTTTTCAGCATCGCCTCGGCCTGATCCTTGGTCACCTCGGCACCGGTTTCCTCGGCTGCGATGAGATCCGGATCTTGCCAGATCGGTTTGCCGTCGCGCCGCCAGTAGAGCGAGAAGGTCCAGCGCGGCAAGGATTCACCCGGATACCATTTGCCTTGCCCGTAATGCAGGAACCCGCCGGGCGCGAAGCGCGATTGCAACCGGCGGATCAGCTTGTCGGCCAACCCGCGTTTCGTGGGGCCAACCGCGTCGGCGTTCCATTCGCCCGCCTCGAAATCGTCAATGGACACGAAAGTCGGCTCGCCGCCCATGGTCAGGCGCACATCGCCATCGCTCAGTGCCGCGTCGACCTTGTGGCCCAGCGCGTTCAGCCGGTCCCAGCTTTCGTCCGAGAACGGTTTGGTGATGCGCGGATGTTCCGCCGTGCGCGTCACTGTCATGTCGAAATCGAAAGACACTTCGGCATAGCTCGCCATGCCGGAAATCGGGGCGGCGTTGCGGTAATGCGGCGTCGCGGCCAACGGGATATGGCTTTCGCCCGTCAGAAGGCCCGAGGTCGGGTCGAGACCCACCCAGCCTGCGCCGGGCAGATAAACCTCGCACCAGGCGTGCAGATCGGTGAAATCCTTGTCCGTGCCCGCAGGCCCGTCGAGCGCGACGAGATCCGGCTTCAACTGGATCAGATAGCCCGACACGAACCGCGCCGCGAGGCCAAGCTGGCGCAGGATCTGCACCAGAAGCCAGCTTGTATCCCGGCACGATCCCTTGCCGATCCCCAGCGTTTCCTCGGGCGTCTGCACCCCAGGCTCCATCCGGATGACATAGCCGATGTCGTTGGCGAGCTTGGCGTTCAGACCGACGACGAAATCGATCGTCCGCATCTTTTCACGAGAGATTCCGGCCATATAGTCGGTCAGCAGCGGCCCTGCCGACTTGGGCCGACGGTAGATCGACAGGTCTTCGACCAGATCCTCGGGGTAGTCGAACGGCCAGTCTTCCGCCGCCTCTTCGACGAAGAAATCGAACGGGTTGTAGACGGTCATGTCCGCCGTCAGATCGACCTCGATCTTGAATTCGCGCACCGGCTCGGTGAACACGTAGCGGGCCAGCCAGTTGCCATAGGGGTCCTGCTGGTAATTGACGAAGTGATCGGCGGGCGTGACCTTTTGCGAATAGGACACGACGCGCGTGCGGCTGTGCGCGGCGGGGCGCAGGCGCACGATCTGCGGGCCAAGCTGGACCGGGCGGTCGTATTTGTAATGAGTGAGGTGATAGATGCTCGCCAGTATGGCCATGGGTGTCTCCTGAACTTATCCCCTTGTTTCATAGGGGGGGCGCAAGCTACAGGCGTTTTCGCACAGAGGCGGGCGCGCTGGCCCGGGCTTTGCGAAGACCAGCGGTTTGCCGCCCAGGATCTAGGCAGCCTGCGAGCGTGCGGCGGCGTGGATCACGTCATTGATGAAGGCCATCTTCCGCACCACCGGTTTCGACAGGACGAACGGATAAAGATCGGGCTGTCCCATGCCCCGGTTCAGGCTGTTGATCGCCACGGTCAGCGGCACCCATTGATCGACCACATGTGCCACGTCAGTGGTGGTGTAGATCGCCCCAGGCGCATCGCGCTGCGTGTCGGATGACGGTCTCAGGCCATAACTGCGCGCGGTCTCGATCCCGTCGACGATGTGCATCCAATGCGCCCAGGTCTCGGCGAAATCCTCCCACGGGTGGGACGTCGCATAGGCGCTGATATGAGACTGCTGCCATCCCGCAGGTGCGCCCGTCTGGTAGTGGCGCCCGAGCGCGGCGGCGTAATCCTGGCGGTCGTCGCCAAAGATATCGCGGAACAGGTCCAGATGCGGCGTGCCGTCCACGATGCGCATCCAGTAGAAATGCGCGATCTCATGGCGCAGATGGCCGATGGCGGTACGGTAAGGTTCGTTGAGGTCCTGCTTGCGCTCGACGCGCTCGGCCTCGTCCCCCTCGGCAAGGTTCAGCGTGATGATGCCGTTCTGATGCCCGGTCTTGACCAGTTCTGTACTGCCATCGGGCTTTTGCACTTCGGCGAGGAAGTCGAAGGCAAGGCCGTTCTGCGGGTCCTCGGCGCGCGTCGGATGGGCCAGGCCCCACGCCTGAAGCGTGTAGATCAGCTTGCGCTTGGCCAGTTCCAGCACCGCCCAGCTTTCCCGGTTTCCGGGCGCACTGAGGCTCGGGACCGTCCGATTATGCGCGCAGGCGATGCAGTAGTTCGACCCGGATCGCGCCATCCAGTTGCACCCCGCGCCGACAGCGTTAACGCAGCGATTGAGGGCCGTCCCGTCCGGTGCGGGCGCGCCGACCGAGATCATCTCCATCGTCCGCGTTTCCATGCCAAGCGCCTGGCCGCAGACCACGCAACGGCTGCTTTCGAAATGGACTTCGTTGCTGCAATTGGGGCACGTGAAGCGTTTCATATGGGGTTTTTCCGATCCTGCGGCGCGGGGGGCTGCCGACAACGCCACCATGCCCGAAAGGGTCCCCGCCTGCAGGTTTAATTTTGGGCCAAGGGCGTTTGGCGGCGCATTCCCCGTGTCGGCGCGCGCGTTTCGCTCGTAAGGTCAGCGGCGGGCCAAGAGGGTGCGCAGGTGCTGACCGGAGTGACATGTATATCCTATTGGGAGGCCTTGCGTGGCGAGGACATCCCCGCGCCCCGGATCGTGTTCCTGCGCGTGAATGACGTTCCCGAGCCCTTCGTCGATCTCGACCCCGAGGAGCGGACGCGCGCAGAACGTTTCGCCAGCCCGGCGCTCGCACAGGCCTTCGCCGCCCGGCGCAGCGCCTTGCGGCGGGTGCTAGGGGCCGTGTTGGGTGAAGCGCCCTCGGCACTGAAATTCGCAACCACGGGCACCGGAAAGCCCGTGCTGGCCAATCACCCGAACCTGCACTTCAACCTCTCCCATAACCGCGACAGCATCGTCATCGCCCTCTCGCGCGCAGCCCCCGTTGGCATGGATATCGAGCATCTTCGCCCCGTTCCCGAATATCGCGCCATATCAGCCGATTGGGTTCCGGCACCCAGGGATGAGACCGCGTTTCTCGCTGGTTGGACCGCGCGCGAGGCGGTATTGAAGGCCCATGCGCGCGGCATCACAGAGATCGGTAATTTGAATGACCTCAAGGTGCCAGAGGAAGGCTTGGGATTGTGCCGCAGGGAAACCGCGCTCGGCCCGGTTGTTCTGACCACCGGGCTGCTTGAACCGGGCCTCATTTGCACGTTTTGTAGTTCGGCAGCGGACCATCCTGCACCCGAAGGCGGAAAGGCGACACCTTGACCGAGACACCCCGCAAAGCGGACGGATCCTCGATTGGCGCGCGGCTTGCCGCATTGGCCCGCCTCTCGCCGGATGCGCCTTGCCTGATCGGCGGAAACGGACGCCTTGTGACACGCGGCGAGCTTGCCGCGCGGACCGTCGCCGTCGCGCAGCACGCCGGACCAGGCGCGCCGATCATCCTTGTCACCGGGCGCGGCCCCGAGGCGGCAATCGCCCTTCTGGGCCTTGCCGAGCGTGGCCCTGTCCTGCCCGTTCCCGCGTCAATGCCCGCGAACGAAATAGCGGCGCTCGCGGCAGCAGCGGGCGCAATTCATCTGGCCGGTATCGCCGAGACCTCAAAGATCGCGGGCACTCTTGCGCTTGAGGCGGATCTCACGCCGATGCCGCTCGACGGTCTTCCCACTTCCAATTCCGATGTAGGCGCGATGCCTGACGACGCCGCCTTCATCCTTCCGACGTCTGGCACGACCGGGCGGCCAAAGCTTGTCGCGCAAACCCACGCCGCCTTCGGTGCGGCGGCGGACAGCGTCGCAAAGGTCTTTGCGCTGACCGAAGAAGATTGCGGCCTGAATGCCATGCCGCTCTTTCATATCCACGGGTTGTCCATCGGTCTCATCGCGCCGCTTCTGGCCGGCAGCCGCGTGGTCCTGCCGGACGGCCCGGACCCTGACACTTTCCTGGCCCTCGCAGCCCGGTACGGCGCGACCTGGTATTCCGCCGTCCCGACGCTGCACAACGCCATCGCAGCGGCGGCAGAGGCAGACCCGGACGCAGCGCGCGCTTGCCGGTTCCGGATCGTGCGCTCTGCCTCTTCTGCGCTGCCCAAGACGGTCAGAGACCGGCTTGAGGCGCTGTTCGGCACGCCCGTCTTGGAAGGCTTTGGCATGACGGAAGGCTGCAGTTGGATCACCCAGCAAGCCCCCGGCAGATCCGCGCCGCATGGATCAGTGGGCTGGCCCGACCGGCTGGAGATCGAGATCCGGGACAGCGACGGCACCGCCCTGCCGCCTGGGTCGGAAGGCGAGATCATGATCCGTGGGCCCCACGCGGTGACCGGCTACTT
>CBFIJK010000105.1:0-5887 GCA_965662745.1 uncultured Paracoccaceae bacterium | reverse complement strand
CAATGGCGGGCCGGCCTTCGGCGTGGTGCTCGTGAACGCTGGTTCTGTCTCGGGCGTGCCGGTCTATTTCACCGGCTATAGCGGCGATGTCGGTCTGCCCGGAGATGCGGTCACGACGACCAACAACTCTTGCTCGCCGAATGCCGGCGCACAGGGCACGCCGGGCCGCGTCGAAAATACTGCGACCTTCACCTACTCGAACTGAACCCCGCAGCCGGACCCCATTGACATGCGGTCCGGCCTGTCCGGGCTGTGGGAGATCGACAATGACCATCAAGGGGCACATGCGGGCGGCGGTGTTTGGATCTGCCATCGCACTGATCGCGCTGGGAGGTTCGGGAGGAAACCCGGCGCATGCACAGACGACCGATCCGGGCGAGAATTTCGCCTGTGATGCCGTCACCAACAGCGGCACCGATTACCGCGCGGCGGCGACAGCGGGTCAGAACTATGCCAACATGGACCTGACGAATGCCGATTTCCGCGGCACGGATTTGACCGGAACGATCTTCGACGGCGCGGATCTGACGGGCGCGAACCTTGCTGGCGCGATCCTTGCCGCAAATGGCCCGTCTCCGACGAGCTTCTCCGAAGCGAACCTGACCAATGCCTGCCTCGATACGGTGACGATCAACGGCAGCGCGGCCCAGATCGGCGCGGATTTCCAGTTCGCGAACCTGACCTGCACGGGGATCACCGGCAGCGACATCACATGGGCCGCCTTTGGCCCTGAAATTCAAGCCGCGCCGACGGATGGTGCGTGCCGCACCAGTTTCGGCCACACGGTCCTGACCTGCGAGTTCATGAACCAGTGGAAGGACCTCGATCTGAGCTATGCGGATGTGTCGGCCTGCAAGGACCGGCTGGCCGGATTTGACCTGACCAATGCCGTGATGGAGGGTGTGCAGTTTCCGTATTTCGACCTTACCTCGACGGATTTTTCCGGCGCGGATGTGTCTTACGCGAACTTCTATTCGGCGACATTGTCCCATGCGCTTTTTACCAGCGCGAACCTGCAATTCGCGACGCTGAGTTCGGCGCAGGCGAACAGCGCGGATTTCACCAACCAGGCGCAACTGTCCGGCGCGACGCTGAGCTATGGCAACTTCGAAAGCGCCAAGTTCAACACCGCCTTTTTCGAGCAATCGAACGATATCCCGGCGGCAACCATGTCCTTCGGCGACTTCCATCTCGCCGATTTCACCCAGGCCGCCATGGTCGGTGTGAACCTGTCCGGCGCATCGCTTTATGACGGGACGATCCTGGCGTCGGCGACGATCCAGAATTCGAATTTCTCGAACTCGACGCTGTGGAACCTCAACCTGAAAAGCGCCAAGCTGAGCGGGATCACCTTTGACTACGCCAACCTTATCAACGCCGATCTCTCCGGCGCGACGCTTGTGAATTCCGGCAACTACCGCGCGGCATCGCTGGTCAAATCGAACCTGCAGGGCGTGGACCTGACCGAGACGAATCTCGACGGGATCAACATGACCAACGCCGCCGTGGCGCTCGATGACGGGGTGCCGCTGTTCACGCTGACGGACGGTGTGGCCGATCTTGAAAGCGATCTGGATAACGGCTGGCTTACGACCGAGCTCAACGCGGCATTCGAGAATAATGGTTTCGCGCTCAGCTATTGCGCGTCCCCGGACTTGTCGGTGATCCAGTCGGGCGCGACCTGGAACATCGTCCTGCGCCAAAGGCGCGGGGTCGGGCCGTCCGATGCCCAGTATCGCGACTTTGTCCTGACCGCCGAGACCTCGGGCAATTCCATGACCGGTGTGACCGTCAGCGGGCTAGCGGACGGGACCGCGACAGAGCTGTTTTCCATTTCCGGCGAATTCACAAGCGGGCTTGATCGCCTGACGCTGCCGCGCGCGGTGTTTGAGGGGTTCGAGGCCAACGCCTACCCGCTGCCCAGTTGCAGTAACCCGCTGACGGACTATAACCGTACACGCAATTACTGGACGCTGGAGACCAGCCTCGCCTCGGACCTTGCGCCTGTCGTCGGGTATACCGGCTTCAAGCTGATCAGCGATGACACGGGCGGGGCAGAAACGCTCAAGGTCTTTGGCACCGATGTCATGACGCTTTATCAGGGTCCTGACGGACGCCTGACCTACACGGTGCTTACCGTCAGCCCGACCAAATTCAGCACGCAGTATTTTTCGGACACCACGGTCACGCCGAACGGCAACACCTACGGCGCGAACAAGGCTGCCGGGGTTAGCCTTGACGACATGATGACCGCGCCGTCGCCGCCCTCTCCGCCGACCTGCGCGCCAGGGTCGATGATGTGCTGAGGCCGTGCTTAGGCAGAATTTCCAGAACGAGAATTCATAGACCGGGGGAATGGATTTCATGAGCGACGGTTTCGGGCACACGGTGCACACCTATCATTTCGACCTTGGGTTCCTGCGTCACAGCTATGACAATCCCTACGTGCGAACGCCGAAAGGCACGTTCCCCATCAAGCCCCATACCGACGAGACGCGTGCGCGGGCGAGGGCGGAGAACCGCGCCGTGGCGAGCATGTCCGAAGACGATCTTTCCAAGCTGACCCATTTCGCCGAGGGCGTGCGGATGCCGCTGAAGGCACCGTTCCTCTTGCGTGTCCACAATGACGACCATGCAAACGGCACGCTTCCGACGCTCTTCGGCGTCAAGGTCGCAATCCCCGCCGCCGCATTGCTGGAATACCGGCTTTCGGACATGGCCCGACTGCGCCGCCGCCATCCTGCCGAGTGGGGTCATTTCGGGTTCCGCCCACCGACCGGGGCAGCGACCGACGCGCATCTGGCGGATTTCATGGCCGATGCGGACATGGTCGTGCATCTGCCGACCGCGACCTCGGGCGCCATCGTGTTCTCGCATCCGCAGCTTTGTTCCACCTTGAATCGGCACGCGGCTGTCATCAGCGAACTTTTCATCAACCGCTCGCCTGATATGTCGCCATTCGCCTCTTACGTCGCCCAGCTGGGTGAGGCGGGGCAGGACGGGCAGGGCTTTGCCGTCATCACTCAGCAGACCGATGAGGACGGCACCCCGATCACGATGAACCCGGCGATTGTCGAGATGTCAGACGGAGAGATATCCGACGACACGATCCTTTGCCTCTATAGCCTCAGCCCCGATCTTGTAGGTACGCCGCCGCAAGTGGTGCCCGGCGACCCGCCGACACTCACCCCGGCAGAGCCGCCGAGAACACAGACGGCGGCAACGCTTCTCAACAGCGCGCTGGTGTCGATGACAAACGATCCCGGCCTTCGCGACAGCCATTGGTCGGTCAACCAGGCGCACCAGGCAAACCGCTATCATGCCGGCGTGACAGCCAGCGGCATCGCCGACACGGCGCAGGTCAGGTTGCGCCAATCGACGTCCAGCCGCGCCATGGCGGCCGCGACCGATGCCGAGGACGACACCGGCGGCTACGAGTTCACCATCAACAACAAGACGCCGGGCCACGGGATGAGCATCGACGAAGGTTCGATCACCTTCGACAAGTCGAACCAGAAATTCACGATTGACGTGCAGAACACATATATGCGCACGCTCGCGACGCATGTGAAATTCTACGATCAGGACGGCGCAACGATCCCCAGCCCGGAAAGCCTGTATCCGGAAATTCAAAAGCTGTTCAAGGAAATCAAGAAACTGCTGCCATTCCTCGATGAGGACGAGGAATTTCTGCGCTTCATCTATTCCGTCTACGCGATCATGGACATTCCCGTCCCGGTCGGCGCGACCACGGTCGAGATGAAATGGCCCGAGAATGCCGAAAGCGCCGATATTCTGTTTGGCGGGATCGGTCTCAATGGGCTGTTCAGCACTTGGGATACGACAGCCGATATCCTAGGCGTTGTCGCCACCGCGCTGTTCCAGTTCATCTCTCCGTTCATCTTCATGATCGGCGGCGCATGGGTCAGTCATTCGGACTGGTACAAATGGCTGATGGAAAACAAGGCCGTTCTCTTGGCGATCGTCGCGATCGCCTTCTTCCTCATTACGCCGATCATGGTCGTGTTGGGCTTTGGCCGGACGGAACTGAACTTCATCATCAATTTCGTACTGACCAAGCTTGTCGGTGCGATTTTCGGCACTGCTTGGGGCATCGTGAAATTCGTCAGTTTCATAATTAAGGAGGGCGCTGCCGTTATCGGCGCCTTCTTCGTGATGAAGATGTCCGTCAGCGAGTTGATCGCATCCATCCCGCTTGTCGGCTGGGGGATCGAGGTGGTCGGCCTTGCCACGACGGCGGGCGGGTTGATCGAGGCGGGGACAGAGATATTGATCTCGCCCGCGACCTATACCGTCAATGTCACCCGGCGGCTGGAAGTGGTGGCGACCGTCTCGCCCGACCCGCTGCACGGCACCTCGGAAAACCCGGCGATCTGGCCGACCGACGCCACGCATTTCAAGGCGGTTCTGCAATACAAGAACGGCACGGCCTATACGCTGACCGGGGCCTTGCCGATCGAGCAGTCGGAACGCGCGGCGCCGGTTGTCGTCAGCTTCGATCAGGCGCCAACCGGCGGACAGTTCCAGATCACCTTCGGCGTTTATGCGGATAACGATTGGCTGGCGGGCAACTGGACAAGCGCGTGGACCGATGCGCTTTTGCCCAGCGGCAGCGAGACGCTGGATATCACAGGCTCGATCATCGAGAACCTTGTGCCGCTGACGAGCGACACCCAGTATCTCTACAATTCCAAGATCGTCTATACCGAGGCCGACGGCCATCAATGGAGCGCGGGCAACCAGCCCACCAAAGTGCTGACCGATCTCAATGCAGACGGGCTGAACGATCTGGTCGCGATCACATCGAACAACGGTGCCTACATGCTGGGCTATACCTGGCAGGCGGCGAACCAGAACGTGCCGATCCAGGGCACGACGACGCCTACGGACGGTCAGGTCTATGCGTTCCAGAACATCAACACCCTGTCGGATCCCGAAGCCTCGCTGAAATTTTCGGGCGTGGGCTTTTCGGCGACGACCTTCCTTGCCTATGAGCAGTTCGGACCGGAACCGCTGTTCTCTGCGCCGTCCTCGGTCGAGGCGGATCTGGAAAACGGCGTCATCGACGCGGCGCTTCAGCAAGCCTTCGCAGATGGCGGCTATCCTCTGCCCGAAGATATCTCGACCGTGACGCTGGCAACTGTGGAATCCACTGTAGAATGGACGATCACGCTGCCCGATCAGACCGCGCCGACCTACCAGCTCAACCGGGTCTCGGACGGGTCGATCTCGGTCTTTCTGTATCCCACGGATACGGTGGGGCAGAATAATTTCTACCTCGACAGCTCTGCCACCGTGCGGCAGCTGCGCAAGGTGATCCTCGACAACGAGACGCCCTTCGACATGGACCAGACCCTGAGCTACGGCGCGTTCAGTATCCAGACGCTGGATTCACTGGTCATCCACCCGGCGAATTACGCGGTCGGGGTCAGCTACGATAATCACTTCATGGAAATTGTCCCCATCCAGCAGACCGGCGTGTCCGATGCCGAAGCGATTGCAGGAACGCTGGCGGGCGGCAAGGGCGTGCGTCAGGGCTTGATGCTGGGGCCGAGGGCCGTGGCGATCACGATGGACGGCCGGATCCTCGTACTGGAATCCATCAATCGCCGGGTGCAAGCCTTCGACATCAACGGCAACCCGGTGCCGTGTTTCGACAAGGCGCCGGTGACCACGCTGACCGCCGCGGATTATGCGCCTGATCTCAATGCGGGGCTCGTCAGCATGGCACTGCGCGATGCCTTTGCGGCGGCGGGGTCCGACCTTTCGCAGCACTGGCAGATCACCTCTGGCGCCGACCTGCTGGACGTGCAGCTTGCCGAGAATGGCGAGCTTCAACTGGTTCTGAACGGCGGGCCGCTGTCTT
>CBFIJK010000104.1:0-5959 GCA_965662745.1 uncultured Paracoccaceae bacterium | reverse complement strand
CGTCAGTCGGTGCAGGCGTATGTCGCGAAAATCGGCGCGCTGATCTCTGGCAGATGGTGGCTCATCACCATTTCCAGAATGCGGCCCTGCTGTGACATGTCGATCTCAAAGCCCGCGTTGTCGAACACGCCGCCAACATCTCCCCAGAACCCCTGACCCGTTGCGACGGATGGATCGCCCTCGACAAAGGTCAGTTCCGCGGACCAGCCGTTGTTCGCCTCGACGAAATACATCTGGATCTCGGGGTTGTCGGCGATCAGCAGCCTGCATTCCAGGCACTCGCCAGCGTTCGAACTGATCTGCACGTAATTCCCGCAAAACCCGATAAACGCATGCGCTGGCACCGCGAAGACCGTGGCCGCGACCGCTAGAATTCCTCTGATCATCCCTGCCCCCTTGGCGCTTGATGGGCCAAGCGTCCGCCGCAAGGGTCTGTCCTGTCAAGAAATTCCAGCCTAGCGACTCAGCCCGCCACGCATCGTAGGCACATCCAGCGCAGAGAACCCGTAATGGCGCAGCCAGCGCAGATCGCTGTCGAAGAACGCGCGCAGGTCAGGAATGCCGTATTTCAGCATCGCAAGCCGGTCGATCCCGATGCCGAAGGCAAAGCCCTGGTAGACGTCCGGGTCGACCCCGGCGGCCTGCAGAACCTTGGGATGCACCATGCCGGAGCCTAGGATTTCCATCCAGTCATCCCCCTCGCCAACCTTCAGCGTGCCGTCCTGCCAGGAACAACGTAGGTCCACCTCTGCCGAAGGTTCCGTGAACGGGAAATGCGATGCGCGGAAGCGCAGTTCCACCTCATCGACCTCGAAGAACGCACGGCAGAACTCCTCGAGGCACCATTTGAGGTTCGCCATCGAGATGTCGGTGTCGATTGCCAGCCCCTCGATCTGGTGGAACATGGGCGTGTGCGTCTGGTCGTAATCAGACCGGTACACGCGCCCCGGCGCGATCACCCGGATCGGTGCGCCCTGCTTTTCCATCGCGCGGATCTGCACCGGCGAGGTATGGGTGCGCAGCACATGGGGCGGGCGTTCGTCGCCTTCGTCGCGGTGCATGTAGAAGGTATCGAATTCCTGCCGGGCGGGGTGCTCGGGCGCGATGTTGAGCGCGTCGAAATTATACCAATCGCTTTCGATCTGCGGACCTTCCGCTACTGAGAACCCCATATCGGCAAAGATCGCCGTGATCTCTTCGCGCACCTGGCTGACCGGGTGAACCGTCCCTTGTGGGCGCCCACGGCCGGGCAGCGTGACGTCCAGCCATTCATCTTTCAGCCGTTCGTTCAGCGCGGCATCGCCCAGCGCGGATTTCTTGGCGGAGAGGGCAGAGTTGATCTCGTCCTTCAGCGCGTTCAGCGCGGGGCCGGCGACCTGGCGCTCTTCGGGGGTCATCTTGCCCAGTTCCCGCATTTTCAGGCTGATCTCGCCCTTTTTGCCGACCGCCTGCAGGCGCAATTCCTCGAGCGCCGCCTCGTCAGAGGCCGCGTCAATCGCAGAAAGATACTTCTGTTTCAGATCGTCCATAAACGACGCCCCTTCGCGCTGGTCGGGTGTCTGCTAGCGAGCGCGGGCGTCGATTGCAAGCGGCGCTCAGTTCGCGGGGCCGATCGTCCGGGCCAGCACCTCGCCGATCACCTGCGATCCGCGCACGTTCGGGTGAATGAGATCGTCGTCATAAAGCGCGCGTTCCCCGTCAACCACGGGCCGTGTCAGCACATGTGTCACCTGCGGGTCGCGCGCGGCGAGACGGGCAAACCGGCGATCGAGTTCCGCCACCTCGTCAGAGCATTTCGCAAACGCGCCACCGCCACCATCCGCGGGGCCGTAATATCCCATGATGAGAATATTTCGCGCGCCGGATGCCTTCATCTGCCCGACAAATCCGGGCCAAAGCCCGCCGGTGCCATCCTCGGAAATCAGGCGATCCACTTGCGCCTCGCAGCGCGAACAGTTGCAAATACGGTTGAGATCATTCGCCCCGCCATCGGCGATGATCCAGTCCCAGTTTCCACGCCGCAGTTGCGACTGGATGGTGCCCGGGAAAAGCGAGCCTTCACGGGTCAGACCCTGACCGGGGACAGAGGCGTTCAGCACCGTCCGCCCGGTCGCCCGAGCGACGACATCGGGGATCGAGGCATCCTTGTCCCGGTTCCACGCCATGACGGAATCGCCGACAGCCAGAACGGTCGGCGTGCCACTTCCCGTTGTCTGGGCGCAGGACCCCAAGACGAAGATCGGCAGAAGAACGGCAATAAACGTGATGAGGCGGCGCATGGCGGGTCCTTTCGCGGGATTGCAGGAAAGGTAGTGGGCGGTGCGGCCCGAGCAAGCGCAGGACGTTCACTTTGAAGAGCCCTTAGCCGGGCAAACGAAAAAGGCCGCCCCGGTGGGACGGCCTTTCGCAATCTCAAGCACGCAACGCGATTAAGCGGGCAGCGCGCCTTTTGCCTTTTCGACGATCGCGCCGAACGCTTCGGGCTCGTGCACGGCGAGATCGGCGAGAACCTTGCGGTCCACTTCGATCCCGGCCAGCGACAGGCCGTTGATGAAGCGCGAATAGGTCAGCGCCTCGTCATGGGCGCGGACGGCTGCGTTGATCCGCTGGATCCACAGCGAACGGAAATTCCGCTTGCGGTTCTTGCGGTCGCGCGTTGCATATTGGTTCGCCTTGTCGACCGCCTGAGTGGCGGTGCGGAAAGTGCGGCTGCGCGAGCTGTAATAGCCCTTCGCGGCCTTGATCACCTTCTTGTGGCGGGCGTGCGTGGTGGTACCACCTTTGACTCGGGACATCTCAGGCTCTCCTTAGCGGTCGTAGGGCATGTAGGATTTGGCGATCTTCTGATCGGGCTCGCTCAGCACCTGGGTGCCGCGAGCATTGCGGATGAACTTCCTCGTCCGCTTGATCATGCCGTGCCGCTTGCCTGCCTGACCGGCCATGATCTTGCCGGTTCCGGTCACTTTGAAGCGCTTCTTCGCGCTCGACTTGGTCTTCATCTTGGGCATTTCCGTCTCCTGTTCTTGAGCGGTGAACGCGCGACTCGGCATGCCACTTTCGGCCGGACGCGCACCTAGAGCGGCGGCGTATATGCGCCCCGGACCCGTCTGGCAAGGGGTTTAGCGGATGATTCCAGCCAGAACGCGCACAAAGGCATGGGGCACCTCGCGCAGATCGTAGACGCCCGGGCGCTGCGAATGCGTGAAGAAAATCATGCTGGCCCCTACGATCATCACGAAAAGCGACGCGCGCGGGGACCGTTTGTCGGCCAGCGCCCCGAACAGCGACGGCAGTGCCAGCCCACAGAGGATCACGCCGATCACGATCAGGATGTCGTATCTGTCCATTGCTGAAAGCCTAGATCACTCCGGCTCGGCGGCGAAGATCTCTTTTTCGTCGCAGGGCGCCACGCGCAGGATGTTCGTCGTGCCCGCCTTGTTGAACGGAACGCCAGCAGTGACAACGATCTGGTCCGCCTTGGTCGCGAAGCCTTCTTCGGTGGCGGCCTGCACGGCCCGCAGAACGGCCTGCTTGAAGCGCCCAAGCTCTTCCGACATCACCGTGTAGACACCCCATGTGAGGCACAGCTGCCGCGCGGTCGTCTTGATATGAGTCATCGCGATGATCGGCACATGTGGCCGTTCGCGCGCGACCAGCGACGCGGTGGTGCCAGAGGCGGTGAAACATGCAATCGCCTTGACGTCCGCTGTCTCGGCGATCTCGCGCGCGGCCGACACGATGCCGTCGGCCACAGTGCGCTTGTCCGCCCCGCGCGAGGCGTCGATCACGTCGCGATAGGTCGGATCGCTTTCCACTTCCAGCGCGACATTGTGCATCGTCTGCACTGCCTCAATCGGGAAATCGCCCGCAGCCGATTCCGCAGACAGCATGACCGCATCGGCGCCTTCGTAGATTGCCGTGGCGACATCCGAGACCTCCGCGCGCGTGGGCATCGGCGATTCGATCATCGATTCGAGCATCTGGGTTGCGACGATCACCGGTTTGGCCGCGCGGCGGCAGGCCCGGATCAGGCGCTTCTGGATCGGCGGCACGTTCTGAACGGGCAGCTCGACCCCAAGATCGCCGCGCGCCACCATGATGCCGTCGGACGCGTCAAGGATCTCGGCAAAGGATTTCACCGCCGCCGGCTTTTCGATTTTCGACAGGATCGCTGCGCGGCCCTTGGCCAGATCGCGCGCCTCTTCGACGTCGCGGGCGCGCTGCACGAAGGACAGCGCAAGCCAGTCGACGCCCAACTCGCACACGAATTCAAGGTCGGCGCGGTCCTTGTCCGACAGCGCGGCCAGCGGCAGCACGACGTCGGGCACATTCACACCCTTGCGGTTGGAAATCATGCCGCCGACCGTGACGGTGCATTGCGCGAAATCGCCACCGCACTCATCGACGCGCAGGCGGATCTTGCCATCATTGACCAAAAGACGTGTGCCCGGTTCAAGCGCGTCGAAGATTTCCTTGTGCGGAAGCTGCACGCGCGTCGCATCCCCGGGCGCCTCGTCGAGATCGAAGCGAAAGCTGTCACCGACGTTCAGCTCTTCCTCGCCATTGGCGAAGACACCGCAGCGCAGTTTGGGACCCTGCAGGTCGGCCAGGATCGCAATGGGCCGCCCCGTGTCGTCCTCGATCTGGCGGATGATGCGGTGCCGTTCGGCGATTTCATCATGGCTGCCGTGGCTCATGTTGAGCCGGAAGACATCCGCGCCGGTTTCAAAGAGTTTCCGGATCATGTCGTAGTCATTCGACGCCGGTCCGAGGGTGGCGACGATCTTGACATTGCGCAGGCGTCTCATGGCACATTCCTATGTCTTGCGTATTCGTTAGCGGTATCGCGCCGCTTTGCGGGGTTCATGACCCAACTTCGCCTGCGCCGCAATGTCTCGGCCCTTCTTTGCGCCTGAAAAGCCACAGCTTGCCTAAGGATCGGGCACTCGGTTTTGCCGTCAAAGCTTGAATCTTGCACGGACATCCCACAGCTATGTGACAGCCACACAGGGAGGTTTTCATGGACGATCAGACGCGACTGGAACTCGAAGCGGCCGCCTTCCGGCGTCTGCGCGATCACCTGCAAGAGCGGACCGATGTGCAGAATATCGACATGATGAACCTTGCGGGATTCTGCCGCAACTGCCTCAGCCGCTGGTACATGGAGGCCGCGCATGAAAAGGGCATCGAGATGGGCAAGGAAGACGCACGGACGGAATTTTACGGAATGCCCTATTCCGATTGGAAAGACCGCTATCAGACGGATGCACGCGACGACCAGAAGCAGCAATTCGCGCAATCTGCCCCGGACCACTGAGGCGTGATTTGGCGCGCGGCGGCTTGCAGCTTATGGTGCGACAAGAGCAGGTAATCCGGCCCGCATCGAAGGGCCAATCAGACGCAAAAGGAAGACCCCCATGTCCCGCGCCCTTATCGCCGCCCTTCTTGCCATGCTGCCGCTTCAGGCCGTGGCCCAGGGCCAGCCTTCGCAGCTTGAGGCGCTCGTCGCGTCGGAACTGCACCACTATACCAATGACGCCACGGTGGATGATCTGAACAATTCGCAGCTCGCGCAGATTTACTCGATCATGCACTCGAACCGCAGCGAGGGCGACAAGCGCCGCCTGATCCAATCGGCCATCGGTGGACGCAACACCCTTCGCGGTCTGCTATTCAACTAAGGTGCGCCGGGGCAATCCAGCGCCGCCTTCACGATATTGGCATCGCCCTTCACGCTGCGCGGCTTGACCGTGCAGCCGGTAACCCGCTCGATCGCCGTGACCCCGCGTTCGACCATCGCCGCGCGGCGGATGCGCCCATCCCAGCCGGTGCGGATCGCCTCGGCCCTGTCCTCCTTCGCGCGCACGTTGAACATCGCGCCGTCCACCTCGATGCGAACTGCATCGACACCCCACATCGAAGGGCTGGGACTGTCGCAGGCCGCAAGGCCCAGCGAAGA
>CBFIJK010000103.1:0-5989 GCA_965662745.1 uncultured Paracoccaceae bacterium | reverse complement strand
CCGACAGATCCAGCCGCGCCTCAAGGGGGAAGCCGGGGCTGACGGCGCGGTAGCCCGAGGCGTTGTCGGCCCCTTCCGTCAGGATCGGTCCGCCATAGCGGTTCGCCAGCCGGTCATCGGCCAGCCGCCGCGTCGCAGAAGGCAGGATCGACAGCGCGTCGGCAGGTGCGGGTTCGGTATCGCCGGGCTGGAACAGAACCTCGGCCCCCAGAACGCCCCGGTCGATGCTGCGCCGCGCGGTTTCGGGCAATTGCGCTACCAGTCGCCGTGTGTCGGGCGCGTCGATCCAGCCCAGCCGTTGCCCGCGCGTGACGAACTGGCCTTCGCGCAGCTCTGGCGTTTCGGGCATCCATGCGCCGCCCGTGTGGGCGCGCACCTCGGCCAGCGCGATCCGTTCGTTCAGCTGATCGCGGCTTTCTTCCAATGCCATCAGCTCTCGCCGCATCGCTTCAGTCAAACCAGCGCGCGCATCGCCGCCGCTGCCGCGCAGCTTGGCCGTTGCCGCCGCGACCCGCGCCTCGATGGCGCGCGCCTCGGTGCGGATGCGTTCGGGATCAAGCGCGACGATCAGATCACCTTCGTTGAGATCCGCCCCGGCAGAGGCAACCAGCGCGTCGATCCGGCCCTCGACCTCGGCGAAGACCGCCGCGCGCTCGCCGCTGACAACAACACCGGTGACGGTCGTGCGCGAAGGCGCAGGCAAAACGGCAAGGCCGATGGTGAAGGCGGCGAGGATCAGTGCGCTACGCCAGATCGCGGTGCTCTTGCGGGCATTCACCGCCGGGCTGCGCGCCAGATCATAAAGCCCCTTGGCATTGGGCCAGACAAGGCCACCGACGATGATCCAGACCGCGAGCAATTGGCCCACATAGGGCACGTTTCCAGCCACCAGAAGTGCGATCGAGAAAGTGATGAAAATCCGGTACAGCGCCGAGGCAAGCGCATAGCTCGCCATCCACAGGCGCCCGCCCGTCCCCGCCGTTTCCACATCCGGGCCGGGCGACAGGCCCAGCAGCCCGCGCCCGTACCGTTCCAGCAGCTTTTGACCGCGTGTGCCAAGGCTGGGTGTCTGCGTGATGTCCGCAAGCGCGTAATAGGCATCAAACTTCAGCAGCGGGTTCCCGTTGAAGAACAGTGTCGAGACGGTGCATATGAACACCGTGTTGAAGAGAACGGCGCGCCACAACCCCGGGTCGCTTTCGGCCCAAAGCAGCAAGGCCGCCGCGCCGATTGCGAACTCTGCGAAGATGCCCGCCAGCGTGACGATGGCCCGCGCGGAATGGCTGCGAAAACGGTTCACCTCGGACGCGTCAACAAAGGGCATCGGCACGAAGACGAGGAACATCAGCCCGACCTGATTCACTTCGCCGCCGTAGCGGCGCACGGCCAGCGCGTGGCCCAACTCGTGCAGCAGTTTCACCACCGGATAGACAGCGGCGAGGATGATCAGGTTCGACGGAGACAGCGCCCGGTCCGACAGGTTTTCCGTCAATGGGCCCCAATTCTCGATCCCCGTCAGCAGCCCCGCGGCGATGAGCACCATCCAGAGCAAGAGCCCGAAGCGCGAAAAGATCAGATGCGCCAGCCCCGTCATCAGGGGCGTGCGCAACAGGCGAGACGGATTGGCGAGCGGGATCTTCTGGCTGACCGGAGAGCGGATCAGCCGTGTCAGCCATTCGCGGCCCTGCTGCGCCTGAAGCCGCGCGATGGTCGCTGTGCGCGGCAGGGCGTCCATCGCAAGGATGCCGCCTTCATACAGCCGCGAGACCAGTTCGATGAACTCATCCTGCGGCGGCAGATCGCGCTGTCCCTGCCACGCCAGATCGTTCCAGATCGTATCGAGCGTCTGCTTTCCATCGAAACGGCGAAGGATCTCGAAATCCTCAGAGGGCACGCGCATTGTCTTGCCCGAAGACCGGTTGAACAGGACGAACCACGCCTTGCCGAGATATTCGTGCAGCGACACTTCGACCTGAGTGCGGATATGCGGACGAAGATTCGCGACGCGGTACCAATCCTGGCTCATGAGCTGCGTGCGCGACATCAGGGCATCCAGCGCCAGAGAAAGAGATAGGCGGTTTCGGCGGCGGGCTTCAGCCAGACCTCCCAGATTTTCGCCTGGCCAAGGTCCAGCCGCGCGATCCCGCGCATCCCGTTTTCAAGCCGCAGATCGCCCGCCTCTACGGTGGCGAAAGCAACAAAGCGCGCCTCGCCGTCGATGATCTCGGCCCCCGGCTTCACGCGCTGCACCACGAGCGGTAATGCGATCTCGGGCGCCGCGCGCAGACGCAGCGTGCCCGTCAGACCCTGTTCCAGCGCGCCGCCATCGCGGTTCTTGACGGACAGCTTCACCTCGACCCCCAAGCGCGGCGCGACCTGCATCAGCGCCTCGCCATAGCTGACCTGGCTGCCGATGCGCTGGCGCAAGTCGCCTTCCAGCACCTGCCCATCCGCTTGCGCGCGAATGACGGATCGGTCGATCTCGGTGCGGATCTTCTCAAGCCGCGCACGGGTTTCATTCGCCTCGGCCTGCGCGACAGCGGCGGCGCCCAGATCGCGGTTCTGCCGCGACAGCGCCTCTTGCGCGAGATGACGCGCCAGCTGCGCCTCAAGCTCTGCTTCGTTGAGGCGCAGGTCCGATGTATCGAGCCGCGCGACCTCTTGCCCTGCCAGAACCGTATCGCCGGGCAGCGCCGAGACAGAAGCCAGATAGCCATCGGCAGGGCTGGCCAGAACACGCAGATCCGGATCGTCGATGCTTGTCTCGGCGGGCAGCGTGTTCGGCACATCGACGAAAATCGCGGCGGCGGTCGCGGCCGCAAGCGCGATCACGAGAAGCTTTGTCTTCAGCGCGCGGGGGCCCAGCAACTTGCCAAGCCCGTCATAGATCGCTGCGCCAGCGCGCTTGAACGGCCCACGCCCCGCGCGTTCCTGAAGCGCGATCACCGGGCGCGACAGGACCCAAAGCGGGATCCACAGATCAAGTTCGGGCACATCATCGGCCGACTGCCAATGCAGCACAACAACGTCGCGCATCTTGCCCGCGGCATCGCCAAGCGGGATCGCTGCAAGCGCTGCATCGCCGTGCGCCTCCGCAAGCGTCGCTAGGACGGTATTCGCCCCATCGCCGCGCCGCCAGACCAGCGCTTCGCGCCGCATCAGGGCCTCGTGGCCCACCTGTTCCGTCAGATCGTTGAGCCGTTGCCGCCGATCAAACCGTGCCTGCCCCGACACCGCGACCATCTTTGCGCGGCCAAAGATACGCTTGCGAATAAGGACCGCCCGGCTGGCGTTCAGCGGCTCTGCCACGAGACTGACAAGCGTCTGGTTCGCCTCGCCCGCTGATCGCGCGTCGAGCAATTCGGCCGTGATGGTGAACGCCGTGCCCTGCGCAGATACAAGGCGCTCTGCCTCTTCGATCTGCGCGCGGCTGAGATCGTAGACAATCCAGCCGCTCGCCTCTTGCAGGTATTCCATCGCGAGTTCGATCTTTTGCGATGGCAATTCGGCGATCCCGGCGACCAGCACCGCCTCGCCCTGCGCGGTGGCGAGCGGGATTGCGATTACCTCGGACACGCCGTCCTCTGGCCGGTCGAGCGGCATCAGGATCGCGGATTTCGTACCCCGTGCGCGTGCGATGCCCTCAAGGTAGCCGGGCCGCGAAAGTGGCATGTCGGCGGGGCTAAGCCCCACGGGAACGGCATGCGACGCCTCGATTCGGACGATGCCGATCTCGAGCACGCCGCCCAGTTTCGACCGGACCCGCGCGCACCATGCTTCGACCTCGGGGCGCGTGGCAGCGTTTTTAGTCAGATCAGACGCGGCGCGGCCGTCTTCCATAAGTCACACGTCCCTGCCCGCCTGGTCAGTTCTGGGGCTTTTCCGGCTGAGGAGGCTGCGCGGCGGCCTCGATCTTGCCATAGCGTCCTTCGTGCTGGGCGATGGCGTTCACCAGCATCGCCGCCAGCCGCTTGGCCGTCTGCGGCGTCATGATGATGCGGTCGTTGAGGTCCACCTCGAACTCGCTGCCGCGCCCGTGCCAGGACCGGCCCGTGCCGATCAGAAGCGCAAATTCCTCTTGCGTGGCGGCCACGTTGACCACGTTGCTATAAGACGTGCGCATGTTCTGGTCGCGGAACACGACGGTTTTCTGAGTATCTTCGGTCTTGTCGTTCATCTGATGTCATCCCTGCCTGTCGGCTCATGTTTCATCATGCAAGGCCCGCTCATGCAAGCCGCATTGCGCTTCGGGGGGGTCAGCCCCGAAGCTCGAATTTTTCGCCATTCCAGACCCTTAGACGCTGCTCAAGGCTAACGACACGGCGGGCGCCATACTGGCGATAACCGGGTCGTCCGTTCGCCGAAGACCTGACAGCCGCCGCCGGCACCGCACTGAGCGCGAGAAGCGAAAGCATGTCATTGCCGTCCTCCGCCTCGGCCTCTGCCGCGTCGGCAAGGTCATCGGTCGTGCCGATGATATCCAGCGTTTCGACCGGGTTCGTCAGCATGAAGACCGCAACGTTGGGTGCCTGAGGCGAATTGGCGGCGACTTGCGGCTGGTCCCCGACAGCATCCTCTACCGGCGCTTCGACAAGGCCATTGCGGTCGCTTGGCAGGATCGGCGGAACGGTATCGTCCGGCGCGAATTCCTCCTGCAGCAAGGCCTCGATCGCGTCGATCTCGTCCGGGTCGGTCCGAAGGCTCGTCAAGAGCGACCGGAAGGAGGACAGGAACAGATCGAAATCCCAGGTCTCGTTGATGAGCGAGGTGAAGGGCCGCAGTTCCAGAATGCCAGGCCCGAAGAAGCGCCCATCGAACATCGCCCGGTTGCCCGACAGCGACACCTGACCGCCCTGAACCCGGTCGTCGATCAGGCTGCTCGACACGCCTTCATTGAAGAGCCGGAAGATCGACGATGTTCCCGCGCCCGGCTGGAAGATGATCCGGCCGAAGGTCTCGAAGGTGACATCGACGCTGGCCGCCGTATCGAAACGGTTGAACTGCGTGCCGCCGAAGACGAAATCGCCAATGACCGGCTGAAGATACCCCGACCGCAGCACGTCGCCCGCGCCCAGAAGCTGGAAGGCGTAGGTCGTCTGCACATCGGCGATGATGCCGTTGACGAAATACATCTGCAGGAAGTCACCCGCGACGAAATCGCGGCCACTTTCACTGTCGATGTCGTCGACGCCGCCGCCGCCCAGCAGGATATCCGGCCCCGCGCCGCCGCGGATGAAGTCATTGCCGCCAACGGCCGGAAGCAGCGTTTCAATGCGCACCGGGTTCATGTTGCCGATGAGCGTCGGGTCAAAATCCGCCTGGCCGGTATCGCCAAAGATGATGTGCTGGCCATCGCTCGGGTTCTGCCCGCCGGTTGCCGTGCGCCCGGCGAGGATCGTGTCGCTGCCGCCGCCGCCGAAGATGACGCCGGTGCCCGCGCCGACCGTTGCGGTGTCATTGCCGGACAGGATCGCATTCATGTCTTCCACGAAGTCAAGATCGCCATTCGAGGCCCTGTCGATGCGCCCGTGATCGAGAAGCAGCGTCACGCGGCCATCGCGCAGAACAAGCCGGTCATCGCCCGCGCCCATGATGCCGATATGCTCGCCATTGCCGCCGATCCAGATGTCATCATCGCCGTTCGGGGCCGCCGGGTTGGTCACCTTCGCCTCCATCCGCGTCAGGATGAAGGTACTCGGATCCTGGATGATCTCGCCGCCATCTCCGAGGACTTGGGCCAGTCCGTCGCCATGGCCCAGGAAATCGGCGCCGCTGCCGAGGATCGCGCGCGTTGCGCCATTGCCTGTGGTGAAGCTGTCGCTGCCCGGAACGCTGGCTGCATCGTCCTGCGAGGTAAAGCGCAGCATCGCACCCGCCGCCGGATCGAAGATCAGTTCGGCATAATCGCCCGCGAAATAGCTGTCATTCGTTATGCCCGAGGGCGGCAACAGCGTGCCGGTCTTGTCGGCCTGCGTGACGACCTGATCGC
>CBFIJK010000102.1:0-6047 GCA_965662745.1 uncultured Paracoccaceae bacterium | reverse complement strand
ATCCGTTCAGGTCGAACCCCTGAAGGTTAGCCCGGCGCAAGTCGATCGGCAACGTTGCGTCTGTAATGGATTGAAGACGGCCGAGCGTCTGCACCGCTTTTTCCATGTCGGACCGGATCGCTTCCAATCCGTGTGCCCATTCAATTAAATATTCGCTCGTGTTGTCCGACGGATCGACGAAGAGTTCTGCGGCGACAGTATCCGCATCTTCGCCCTGATCGACCCGCTGGCGCCACTCCTGCCTTGGGTGAGTCTTCGCCTGAAGCCCCGGCTGGCGCGACAACTCCCGGACGTAGATCGACAGCATCCGCGCCACCCGGTCGCCCGCCGCGTGGTTTTCCTCGACCAGCCCCTCCAGCCGGTCGATAGCGGCAGCGCGGGTGACTATATCATCTTCCAACTCGGTGAGGATTTTCTGTTCGTCGCCTTCGCCGATCACCCGCGTCACCTGCCGCCGCGCGGCAAGGTCGGTCGCGGCGGCGTTGATCTTTTCGTTGAACAGGGATTCCTCTGCCGTCAGCACCTGCCGCCGCGTGTAGTGCAACCGTGTCAGCGTAAACGGAAACGCTACCGCCGCGCCGAGGGCGGCGATGGTTGCGGTGAAGCTGAAGATCGTCGCGCCGATCTGGGCTGCTGCGTCGTCTGCGCCAACGGGCGGCCCGATCAGGATGCGGAAGAACAGGAACAGCGCCCCGCAAAGAAGGATCGTGACGATCCCGGCCCAGAGCGCGCCAATCACCAATTTGACCGGCCTCGGCCAATTCGCCGCGCCGAAGCGGTCGGCGAACCGGTCGATGGCATCGGGCTGTCTGTTCTTGGCCGTCCTCAGGTTGGCGGCCCAGAGCGCCAAGGCCACAAAGACCAGCAAGAGCACCATGACGGCGAGAGGCCACTCGATTGCGCCGAAGGCTTTGGTCATGACGGTGCTCCACAACTCGGACGGTCACACTATCCCCCAGCGCCCGCGCTCTGCCAAGGCGTGTGTGCTTTGCCCGCCGCTCTCGCCCTTTGCCTGCGCTGTTTAATCGCCGCGTCGCGCCTTGCGCCGCCGGGTGTCAGCGCATAGGTTCCGCCGCAATTCCGAACGGGCCCGGCGCGGCCCCAAACGACAAGGACCAACCCATGTTCGCAACTCCTGCTTTTGCCCAGGCGGCTGGCGGCGCCGGCAGCGCCTTTACCAGCTTTGTGCCGCTGATCCTGATCTTCGGGATCATGTATTTCCTGCTGATCCGTCCGCAGCAGAAGAAGGTGAAAGACCATCAGAAGATGGTCGAGGCGCTGCGCCGGGGCGATCAGGTCGTCACGCAGGGCGGGATCATCGGCAAGGTCGCCAAGGTCAAGGAAGACGGCGAGCTTGAGGTCGAGCTTGCCGAGGGTGTGAAGGTGCGCGTCGTGCGCTCGACCATCGCGCAGGTCCTGAGCAAGACCGAGCCCGCCGAGAAGTAAACGCCTGTCCTGAAAAGGCTGCCTGACATGCTGCAAATTCCGCTGTGGAAGCGCGTTGTGATCCTGGGGGTTATCCTTCTGGGCCTCGCCTATGCGATGCCGAACCTGTTCTACGGGCGGGTCGAGGCGCATAACGACGCCGTCTCGGCCATCGAGATGGAAGGCGCGACGCCTGAACGTCAGGCTGCGGCGGGCATGTGGCCGGACTGGATGCCGTCTTCGCTGGTGAACCTTGGCCTCGATCTGCGGGGCGGCGCGCATCTGCTGGCCGAAGTGCAGGTCGATCAGGTCTACGAGGCGCGGCTCGATGCGCTCTGGCCCGAGGTGCGCGATGCGCTGCGCGATGAGCGGGACGCCGTCGGCACGATCCGCCGGATGGATACCGAGGACGGCACGCTGCAGGTGCGGGTGTCGAACCCCGAGGGCATGGGCGCGGCGCTGGAAGCTGTGCGCGCGCTGTCGCAGCCGGTGGGCACGCTGGCGGGCGGCACCGCGTCGACGCTGGATGTCTCGGCCTCTGGTGACGTCATTACTGTCGCGCTGACCGAGGCGGAGCGGGTCGCGACGGACGACCGGACGATGCGTCAGTCGCTGGAGATTATCCGCCGCCGCATCGACGAGGTCGGCACGCGAGAGCCGACGATCCAGCGCCAGGGCGCGGACCGTATCCTGATCCAGGTACCCGGCATCGGATCGGCGGAAGAGCTGAAAAGCCTGATCGGCACCACCGCGCGGCTGACGTTCCAGCCGGTCGAAGGGCAGGCCGCCAGCGCGGATGCTGCGGCGGGCGCAGGAAATGTCATCTACCCCTCGATCAACGAAGAGGGCGTGTTCTATATCCTCGACCGTAGCCCCGTGGTGTCGGGCGAGGACCTGACCGATGCGCAGCCCGCCTTTGACCAGAATGGCCGGCCATCGGTCACCTTCCGGTTCAACCCCTCGGGCGCGCGCGCCTTCGGGACGTATACGGCGGAAAATGTCGGCTCTCCCTTCGCCATCGTGCTCGATGAAGAGGTCATCTCGGCCCCCGTCATCCGCGAGGCGATCCCGGGCGGGTCGGGCCAGATCACCGGCAATTTCGATGTCGAGGAATCGACCGAACTTGCGGTCCTTTTGCGCGCCGGTGCCTTGCCTGCGGAACTGACCTTCCTCGAAGAACGCACGATCGGCCCTGAACTGGGCCAGGATTCCATCGAGGCCGGGCGCATCGCTTGTCTCGTGGCGGGCATCGCGGTGCTGGTCTTCATGGCGCTCAGCTATGGCTGGTTCGGCATCCTCGCCAATGTCGCACTGATCCTGAACGTCGCGATGATCTTCGGTGTCCTGTCGGCCATCGGCGCGACGCTGACGTTGCCGGGTATCGCGGGCATCGTTCTGACCATCGGCATGGCGGTCGACGCGAATGTTCTGGTGTTCGAGCGGATCCGCGAAGAACTGAAAACCGCACGCGGGCCCGCCCGCGCCATCGAGCTTGGGTATGAACGCGCCAAATCCGCGATCCTTGACGCCAATATTACGACCTTCATCACCGCGCTGATCCTGTTCTTCATGGGGTCCGGCCCCGTGCGCGGCTTTGCTGTCACGCTTGGCATCGGCATCCTGACCTCGATCTTCACGGCGATCTTCGTGACCCGCCTGTTCATCCTGTTCTGGTTCGAGCGCCGCCGTCCCAAGACCATCGAGGTTTAAGCCATGCGTCTCCGCCTAGTCCCGCAAGAGACCAATTTCGACTTCTTCCGTTATCGCAAGGCCACCTTTGGCGCCTCGATGGTCGCCATCGTCCTGTCGCTTGTGGTCTGGCTGACCATGGGCCTCAATTTCGGCATCGACTTTCAGGGCGGCACGACGATCCGCACGGAATCGACGCAGGCCGTCGATGTCGCAGCATATCGCGATGCGATGCAGCCGCTCGATCTGGGCGATGTGTCGATCACCGAGGTTTTCGATCCCACTTTCGGTGCCGATCAGAATGTCGCGATGGTTCGCATCCAGGCTCAGGACGGCCAGGAAAGCGTCACCGCCGACACGATCAACCGTGTCGAGGCGGCGTTGCAAGAGGTCGACCCCTCGATCACCTTCCCTTCGGTGGAATCCGTCGGCCCGAAGGTGTCCGGAGAGCTGGTGCAAACTGCGATCCTGGCAGTCGTCGTATCGTTCATCGCGATCATGATTTATATCTGGCTGCGCTTTGAATGGCAGTTCTCGCTGGGCGCCGTCGCGGCGCTTATCCACGATGTGACGTTGACCATTGGCCTGTTTTCACTGCTACAAATCCGCTTTGACCTTGCCACCATCGCGGCGCTGCTGACCATCGTCGGTTATTCGATCAACGACACAGTGGTGATCTTCGACCGGGTGCGCGAGAACCTGATCAAATACAAGAAAAAGCCCCTGCAAGAGGTGATGAACCTGTCGGTGAACGAGACACTGTCGCGCACCGTCATGACGTCCGGCACCACGCTGATCGCGCTTCTGGCGCTCTTGATCCTGGGCGGTGACGTGATCCGCGGTTTTGTCTTCGCGATCACCTGGGGCGTGGTCGTCGGCACTTATTCGTCGGTCTATGTCGCCAAGAACATCGTCCTGATGCTGGGCACGAAGCGCGACTGGTCCAAGCCCGATGACGGCGCGGCGGGCACCAATTTCGGCGGCTCGAATGCCTGACGGCCTTGCCCTGGCTCTGTCAGAGCCGGGGCTGGTCTGGCTGCTTCTCGCCGCGCTGCTGGCGGGGCTGGTCTATGGCTTTGCAGGCTTTGGCTCTGCGCTGATCTTCATGCCGCTCGCCACGATCTTCATCGCGCCCGCCATCGCCGTGGCGGCCTTTGCGCTCTCGGCTGCGGCCTCGCTGGTCACGGTTGTTCCGGGCGCTTGGAAGGCCGCCGACAAGCGCACCACGCTTATCATGATCGCCGCCTGCCTCGTTGCTACGCCGTTGGGCGTCGCCGCCCTGCGCCTTGCGCCCGATACCGCGATCCGCGCGGCGGTCTGCATCCTGACGCTTGTCACGCTGGCCGCGCTCGTCTCGGGCTGGCGCCTTCCCGCGAGCAGCGGTCTGCCCATGCGTCTTGGCGTTGGCGCACTGGCCGGGGTGACAGGCGGCTCTACCGGTCTCAACGGCCCGCCGGTGATCCTCTTCAACCTTGCTACACCGGATCAGCCGGTCGCCACCACGCGCGGCAATCTGGCGTGCTTTTTGACGCTCACCTCTCTCAGTTTCCTGCCGCAGCTTTGGCTGCAGGGCCTTGTGCCGCCAAAGGCGCTCTGGATCGGCCTTCTCTTGCTGATCCCCTACGCGATCGGCAGCGCAACGGGCGCGCGCCTCTTTGATCCGCGCCACGGCTCGCTATATCGAAATGGAGCCTACATTCTTATTGGTCTGGCGGGCCTTGCCGGTCTGCCGATCTTTCACTGACGCGACGGAGCGGACATCATGCGCCTAAACGAAGTGACCTATACCGACGCCAAGCCCATCGACGGCTACGGCCCCGGTTTTTTTCGCGTCGATGACGAACGGATCGACGGCCCGCTTCTGGTGCTGCCCTCGGGCGTGACGACCTGGAACGGACTCGAAGACATCGAGCCGCTTCTGGCCGCCGCCGCCGATATCGACGTGCTGTTCATCGGGACCGGCGCGGATCCCGCGCATCTGCCCAAATCCCTGCGCGATCCCTTGGAAGGCGCGGGCATCGGCGTTGAATCCATGGCTACGGGACCTGCCGCACGCACCTTCAACGTGCTCCTTGGCGAAGGCCGCCGGGTCGGCGCGGCGCTGCTCCCCATCTAGTGCGTCTTTTCCCGCCCGCCGCCATCGGCTAAGGCAGGCGGGATGCTGACCGTCACCGATCTTTCCTGCACGCGTGGCGGCCTGACAATCCTGTCGGGCCTGTCCTTCGCGCTATCGGGCGGCGAGGCATTGGTTCTGCGCGGCCCGAACGGATCGGGCAAGACGACCCTTCTGCGCACGCTCGCAGGCCTGCAGCCGCCGCAAACAGGTCGGATCGAGATGGCGGAAAGTGCGATCGCCTATGGCGCCCATGCCGATGGCCTGAAGTCCACACTGACCGTGGCCGAGAACCTCAGCTTCTGGGCCGGCATCTATGGCACCCGCAGCATCGCGCCTGCGCTCGAGGCGTTCGATCTGGCGGACCTGACCAGCCGCGCCGCCGGGGCGCTGTCCGCCGGGCAGAAACGCCGCCTGGGCCTCGCCCGCCTTCTCGTCACAGGCCGTCCCATCTGGGCGCTGGACGAGCCGACCGTCTCGCTCGACGCCGCCTCCGTCGCGCTCTTCGCGGACGCCGTGCGCGGCCATCTAGACACCGGGGGCGCGGCAATCATCGCCACCCATATCGACCTCGGCCTCGACGCGCGCATGCTCGACGTCACGCCCTACCGCGCGCATGCCCATGCCACGCCGCAGGGCGATTTCGACGAGGCCTTCCTGTGATCCGCCTCCTCTCGCGCGATATCGCGCTCAGCATCCGCGCAGGCGGTGGCTTTGGCCTCGGCCTCGCCTTCTTCCTCATCGTCGTGACGCTTGTCCCCTTCGGCGTCGGATCGGATACCGGCCAGCTGGCAAAGATTGCCCCAGGCATCCTCTGGAT
>CBFIJK010000101.1:0-6158 GCA_965662745.1 uncultured Paracoccaceae bacterium | reverse complement strand
CCGCTCGGATCGGATACTGAAGCAATACCCGACCAGCAGCATCCGGATCAGCAGCTCGGGATCAACTGACGGACGGCCCGTATTGCTGTAGAAATCCGCAAGGTGGGCGCGGGTGCTACTGAGATCGACGAACCGATCAATGGACCGAAGCAGAGGGTCGTGGGGAACATTTTCCTCAAGCGAGAACTCGTAGAACACCGCCGAATGCGCTTCCTGCCTCGGCCCCATCATCACCAATCCTCGCGCCCAGTGGAGAAATTGAATCAGCACGACGCGCTTCGATCAAGCGCGAGTTTTTCAACGAAATACGCCGGCGGCCGACTTTCGGAGGCTGGCTTTGACGACTTTGAAAATGCAAAGAACTGCAACGTTCCGCCGGACGTTTAGATTGTGTGTACATCGAGGTCTTTGACGACTTCACTCGGCCCTTCGAAGTGCTTCGACAGAGCGGCTCGCATCCCAAGCCGCATGGACCAGCCGGGCGTAGTCCATCATGTGATCCGAGTGCAGGTGACTGAACACGATATGGGTGACGTCGGATGGCTTGCGACCCGAGCGCAGCAGGTTGTCGAAAACCCCTCCGCCGCAATCGAACAGGATTTTGTCATCGCCGATCTCCAGCAGATAGCCGCTGGAGGCGCGCCGCACGTAGGCCTCTGGCGAACTGGAACCGAGGATGGTTAGTTTCATGGCGCCGACTTTGGAGGCGGCGTGGCCCCGGGCGCGCCCAAGGTGAATGCCGCCTCCCGCCCGCCGTAACCTTCAATCATGGCGGCTTGATCCGCAAAGGCCTGAGCGTCGGTTTTGGCCGGATCGCAGATGCGGCGCAACTCGGCATGCAGGTCGGCCAGGATCACGGCGGTGCTGGGGTCTCCGGCACGATTCGTGGTTTCTTCGGGGTCAGCCTCCAGATCGAACAGCTCATCCTCGTAGCCCACGTAATGGATCAGCTTCCACCGGCCTTTGCGCAGCATGAAACACCCCGAAACCGCGCCCGCCGCGTGGTATTCCGAGAAAACGATCCGCTCCGCATCGGGATGCGAAGCGATGTGTCTCAGCGGCTTGATCCCAACCGCGCCATCAAGCCCCGCGCCGAAATGATCGACGATGGTGGCAGAGACATCCAGCAGGCTGACGGGGGTGTCACAGGTGCCCTTTGGCACGATCGGCCCCGCCATGATCATCGGGATAGCGGCGCTTTCTTCGTACATGTTCGACTTCCCCCAAAGCCCCCGTGCACCAACGTTGTCGCCATGGTCTGAGCTGTAGATGACCGTCGTGTCGTCTGTCAGGCCAGCGGACTCTAACGCGCCCAGTATCTGGCCGACATTGTGGTCCAGCCAAGAACACAAGCCGTAATAGGCGGCCATGGCCTTCAGGCGTTCCTCCGGGTCGTTGAATTTCGCCTCGCTATCCATGAATGCATTCTGTTTCTCGATCCACGGATGACGGCTGTGCCCATCGTCTGGATGCAGCTTCACATCCGGCAGGCTGTCCAACGGATAGAGGTCATAGAACTCTTGGGGCACCACAAGAGGGAAGTGCGGCGCGACAAGTCCCACATAGAGGCACCACGGCTGGGTGCGGTCCTCGGCCAGCCACGCGCAGGTCCGTTCGACCACGGCGGCGTCATAATCGGTGTAGGGGCTGGTTCCGGGGCCAATGTACTCCCCTAGCATCCGGCCTGTGCCGATGCGCCTCTCATCCTCGCGTCGGACCGACGCCCAGACCATGCCGACGCCGCCTGCGACCATCATCGGAATGTGCTCTACATCAAAGCCCGCCGGGTCCTCTTCGGCGCGATAATGTAGCTTGCCGATGCTTTCCACTGGCACGCCCTTCGCTTGCAAGGCGTGGCCCCAACCGGGGATTGCGCCATCGTAGGGCATTGCATTGTCCCATAGCCGCGTCTGGTGCGGGTAGAGCCCGGTGGCGAAGCTGGCGCGCGCGGGCACGCAGATGGGACTCGGCGTGTAGGCATTTGTGAACCGCATGCCCCGCGCAGCCAAGGCATCAAGGTTCGGCGTTTGCACAAACGGATGCCCTGCACAGCCCATGGCGCGCGCTTGATGCTCATCCGAGAGGATCACCAGCAGGTTCGAGGCGGTCATATCAAGTCTCTTTGCTCTGCGGCTCTGTCGATGTGGGCCAGCACGTTGAAAAATGTCTCCAAATCCTTGGCCGAGATATCCCCAACAAGGGCATGGATGCGGCGCGAGGCCATAGGCATCAACCGCTCAAGCAGACCCTCGGCAGAGGGACTGAGGCTCAAGATGAACTTTCGATGATCGACCGGGTCCGGGATCGATATGATCAGATCGCGTTCCGTCATCGCGTGCACCTTGCGGCTGAGTTGGCCCTTGTCCATTTCCACCAGTCGCGCGAGATCGGCCATAGTGGCCGGGCCATAGGCCGCAATCATCCGCAAGATGCGCCACTCCACGAGAGACAGATCTGAGGTCTGGCGCAATAGATAGGTCATTTGCGCGTTCAGCTTGTTTTGCGCGCGGGCCATGCGAAAAGTCACGATCTGCGTGAGCGCCGCGATGGCTTCTTCTCGAACAGTGTCATCATCCAACATGGGACAAGCGTTCCAGAAATAAGTTGACAGGTCAACTACATTGAGTCCCTTTTGGTGACCAGAAAATCTGGGAGGATATCATGAAGACGTTTTTCAAAACGGCGGCTGCGGCGGCGATCTTGGCCATGGGCACGGCAACGACGGCCAGTGCTGACGGTCACGGCTGGCAACCCGATGGCCCGATCAACCTGCTCATCGCCTTTGCGGCGGGCGGTGGTGCCGACACGCAAGCCCGCCTGATCGCCGATCAGGTGCAAGAGGCCACGGGGTGGGAGATCATCCCCGAGCAAGTGACCGGCGCGGGCGGCATTAACGCTCTACGGGCGCTGCAAGACATGCCAGCCGATGGCACGGCGATTGCGATGGTCGTGACCGAGTCCCTTGGCTACAACGCCGCCGCCAATCCCGATGCGGGTGTGACGCCGGAGTCAGTGACGCCACTGACCACGACGGCGGGGTTCCAGATGGGCGTGGTTGCGCCCGCTTCTTCGGGCTGGACCAGCTTTGAAGACATGATCGCCGCCGCCAAAGGGGGCCAGGACATCCGCTTTGGCGTGATGAGCCCCAAGCTCGCCGATCTGGCGTATCTGTTGGGCGAAGCCAATGGCGCTGAGTTCAACATCATCTCGGTCCGTGGTGGCCGTGCGGTGATGGATGGTGTCGTCGCAGGTGACATGGACGTGGGCTTCATGGCGGGCATTCAGGGCGCAGGCGTAGCAGCGGGTGATCTCGTTAATCTTGCCTCGGCCCTTTCGTCGCCTCTGGCGCAAACACCGGACGCCCCGACGCTTGCGGATCTGGGTGTCGAGTTCAACGCCGACGGCTATTTCGTCTTCGTGGGGCCAGCGGGCATGCCCGACGGCGCCCGGACTGCGCTGACCGACGCGCTGATCGCGGCCTCCAATGAAGGCGCCGCCGCTGACATGATCGGGCGTGCGTTCTCGGGCACCGTGAACATTTCGGGTGCTGACTTGGACGCACTGCTGGCGAATGACTACGAGGCCGCAGGGCAGCTTCTGGAAGCCGCCCAATAAGACGACAAGGGCGGAGCTGAGCCATGTTCAAATCTGCTAGGGCGGATCGTTGGCTCGGTGTGTTTGCTATCGCACTGGCGCTGGTAACGGCGCTGGTGTGGATCCCCGCCGACATCGCCACGGGTGTTGTCGAACAGGTCCGCCGCTCGGTGCGGATCGGGGACAGCCTTGGTCCGATCGTGGCGTGCTGCGTGATCGGGCTGGGGGGCGTGATGGTGGTGCTACAACCGTCCGAGGATGCACCGCGCCTGACACTCGGCAATCTTGCGTGGCTGGCCGTTCTGGTTGCCCTTGTCACCGTAAGCCTTTTGGTGATGCGCTACTCCGGGCCGCTTGCCGCAAGCCTGTTTTCCGAAACCCAGTATCGGAGCCTGCGCGACACCGTGCCGTGGAAGTACATCGGTTTCGTACTGGGAGGCGGTGGCTTGATCTTGGGCCTGATCTCTTACGCGACAGGCGCCCTACGCCCACGCCACGCACTGATCGGACTTGTCGCAGCGCTGGTTCTGGCGCTGCTCTACGATCTACCGTTCGACGACCTGTTGTTGCCGCCTAACGGGGATGTCTGAGTGATGAGCATCTGGGATCACGCGTGGTTGGGCATTCTTTCGGTCTTCAATGGGCCGGAAGCCTTCACTGTGGTTGGCATCGGTATCTCCATCACGCTGGTGATGATCCTTGCGGGCTTCCTCCTGGGCATTACCGTGGGCGCCACACCCGGCCTTGCAGGGCCGATGGCGATGGCGATTTCGCTGCCGATCCTGATCTCCATCTTCGGGTTCTCGACCGACGCTTTCCTGCCTGTGATGGGGTTTCTTCTGGGCGTCATGAAGGGGGCCACTGTCGGCGGCGCGGTGCCCGCGATCCTGTTCAACACGCCCGGCACGCCAGACGCTTACATGACCACGCTCGACGGCCACCCAATGGCCAGGAAGGGCCAAGCACGCAAAGCGTTGAAGGTCGCGCACTTGTCGTCGGTTTCGGGGGATACTTTCTCGGACATCGTGCTGGTAATCTGCGCGCCATTTCTGGCAGTGCTGGTGGAGCGCTATCTGGACCTGCCCGAAAAGACCGGGCTTCTGATCCTGTCGCTGGCGTTCATCGCCGCCGTGATCGGTGGATCGGTTGGCAAGGGCCTGATTTCCATGGGGTTGGGCCTGTTTGCGGCCATGATTGCGTCGGGCGAAGACTTCTATCCCCGTCTGTCACTTGGCTCATCTGATCTGGCAGAAGGTATTCCCGTGGCGACCGCCGTTCTTGGTGTCCTGATCCTTGGCGAAGTCTTCAAGGGCCTGGAGGATTTACGCGCAGAGCGGCGCCGCGGCCGCTCCGCACAGACAGCGCCCATGGGCCTATCCCAAGCCCTCAGCTTGGCCGAGGTACGACGCCTGCTGCCCTACATCGCGCGCTCATCCATCATTGGAACCACCATCGGCGCGCTGCCCGGCATTGGCTCGACGCTCGCCGCGACCCTTGGATACACGACTGGTAAGGCGCGCTACACGCGCACCAAAGCCCCCGGCGATCCGGCCTTCGGGGAAGGCGCGCCTGAAGGCATTGCCGCGACGGAGGCCGCGAATTCCTCGGTTTCGGGTGCGAACCTGATCCCGGTCCTGTCCCTTGGCATTCCTGGCAATGCCGCCGCCGTCTTCCTGATCCTCGGCATGGAAAGCATCGGCGGCTTCAACCCGGGGCCGTCCGTCTTCCGCCTGCCAAGCGACGGGGTGAACACGGAGATGGTCCTCGCCTTCGGCCTGTTCACTGCGATGTTCGTGGCCAACGGTTTGAACTGGACGATCGGCGGTGCGTTCATGCGGGTGGTGGGCATCATGGCCCGCGTGCCGAAACCGATCCTGCTGCCCATTGTGCTGCTGATGACGTTGACGGCCATCTATGTGCAGGAAACGCGCCTCTCGGCGATTTGGATCGCCGTAGGATTCGGCATCCTGGGTTACATCATGCGCAGGATCGGCATGTCGCCCTTGCCGTTTGTCATCGCCTTCATCCTGGCCGGAAACCTTGAGGAAACCGCGCGCCAAGCCTTCTCGGCCACCGGGGCGGACCCGTTCTTCCTGTTCAAGAGCCCAATTGCACTGATCTTCATCGTTACCGCAATTCTGGTCGTTGCGATGAACGTAAGAAAGAAACCAATATGACCCGCTGCCTCTGTCAGACAAACTCAGCTTGAGGCGGGCCAGCGCCGTTCGTGCTGTTCGCGGGTTTTGAAGCGCCAGCTCTCGTTGCCGGTTTCGACGATGCCGGAATGATGGGTGAGCTTATTGAGGAGCGCCGTTGTCATTTTGGCGTCGCCGAAGACAGATGGCCATTCGCCGAAGTCGAGGTTTGTCGTCACGATGATCGAGGTGCGCTCGTAGAGGCACCTGATGAGGCGGGGTATTGTGCGTGTCCAGCTGCGATCAAAATGTGCAGCGCAGTTGGGATGAAATCCAGTCCCTGACGCCGGCACCTCGACGAGATGTTTGCGAAGATCAGCGGCGGGCGGCCCTATCTCTGGTCGGCCGACGCTAGATCCCAATTCCAAG
>CBFIJK010000100.1:0-6334 GCA_965662745.1 uncultured Paracoccaceae bacterium | reverse complement strand
CCTGTCCCGCCGGGACCGGGCCATCAACTGCAAGGACATCGTCGCCGTCCCCGCCGCGCAGGATGTCTGCGCCGCCCCCGCCGGACAGCAGGTCATTGCCATCGCCGCCGTCCAGCGTATCGGTACCAACCCCGCCCAGCAGCAGGTCATTGACCGGCGTGCCCGCCTGGGTATCCACGGCGCCCGCTAGCGTCACGGCCGTGTCCGGCCGGATCATCTGGCCGGTGCTTTGCAGCGTGATCCGGTCTTCGAGCGTCTCAAGATCACCGTCGATGTCGAAGGTCGTGGTCATGGTAAAGTTGTTCACCGTGCCAAGCAGGTCCTCGAGTCCGGAAATCCCGGCCAGTTGGGCGATCTGGTCAAGGCCATCGGACGCAAAGCCGGGGACGTCCTTGGTGGCGATGACGCCCTTGTCGACGCCGTCGGCATTGAGCGTGATCGAGAAGTCGGCCACCTGCGCCGTAAAGAGCCCCGTCGCCGTGATCGCGGCCTCAAGATCGGCGGCTTCCTCGATCACCTGCGCATTCGTATCACTGTCGAACAGGTAATCTTGCCCGTTCTTTATATAGGTCTGCAGCAGCTTGGTGTTGTCGAAGGTGGTCGTCGGTCCGGTATCGACGCCGAAGGTCAGGATATCGACGTCGAAATTAGGGTTGTCGCGCAGGGCCGCAAGCTGTGTCGCGATCTGCGCATCATTGCTGTAAGTTTGGGTCGGAAACCCATCCGTGATGAAGTAGAGGAAATTCTGTCCCTCGACCGGGGTATTTTGCGAGGTAAAGAAGGTGTTGGCTGCGGCCAAAGCGCCAGCCCAGTTCGTGCCGCCGCCCGCAGAGAACCCGCGTAGTGCGGAATTGAGGGCGGCATAATCCGTTGCATCGAGGATGTTGAAGGTCGCGGTGGGCGATGCGCTGCCTGCGAAGGGAATGAGCTGCACGTTGATCGGGGTCGTTGATCCCTCGAACTGCTCTTTCAGCTTGTCGACCGCTGCCCTTACGGCCGCGATCTGAACAGCGAATTCCTGCGCAAAGCTGCCAGAGGCATCAAGCGCGAAGGCGACATTGACTGGCGTAGTGTCCACGTCCGAGCGGTTGATCCGCACGCTGCCCGCCGGGCCATCCGTGCCCCCTGCCGCGTTGAAACCCACCGAAAGCTCCTGCCCGGACTCGGACACGGCTGTTTCGTCCTCGATCCCCACAGTCACGGTCGTGACCGTCTCGAGATCGCCGTCACCGACGATCACATCGAAACTGTCAAACCCGATCGCGCCTTGGTCCGGCGTGTACTGGATCACGCCGCCTTCCAACACCTCGACCGTTCCCTGCGTGGGCGCGGCCGTCTCTGACAGATCGTAGGTCAGTTCATCGCCTTCTGGATCGACGGCGTCCAGAGTGCCGGAAATGACGCCCGATGCGGTGCCCTGGATGAAGAGTGGATTGACCTTCGGCGCGTCGTTCGATCCGGTCACGGTGAAGGTAAAATCGCTCGCGGTGTTTCCACTGCGCGCATCGGTCGCCGTGACCTCGACCGTCACATCGCGCGTGTCGCCATCACCAAGGTCCTGGAAATCCTCACCAGGATCAAAGCTGAGCGTGGTGCCATTGATTGTAGCGCTGCCTTCGGAGGGCGTTCCGGTGACGGTGTAGGTCAGCGTGCTGCCATCGTCTTCGGCGTCAGCATCCTCGCCACGTTCAAGAAGATCGACGGTCACGGCGGGCCCGTCTTCGACCGCGTCCGCGCTGATGGCCGTCAGTGACGGCGCGTCGTTCGTGCCGGTCACGTTGATCGTCAGTTCCCGGTTCGCCGTTCCAGACTTGCCGTCGTTCACGGTGACAGTAAATGTGTCGGTGACGGTCTGGCCTACATTCAGGCTGTTCGCCTTGTCTTCGTCGAGCGTGTAGACCCAAGACCCATCCGTTTGCACGACCAGATCGCCGTAATTGCCTGCGGCAGATCCGGTCCACGTCAAGGACGTGCTGTCGATATCGGTCGCCGCAAACTGGCCATCGGCGGTCGTCGCGACCTCGGGTGTGTCTTCCGCTTCGGTCACCGCGCCTGTGAAGACACCGGTTTCGCTGTCGATCTCGGGGCCATTGTTGCGTCCCGTGACAGAAATGACGACCGGCGCGCTGTCACTCGTGCCGTCGCTGTCCGTCACGGTGATGGTAAAGCTGTCGTCGCGCGTTTCGCCCTCGGCGATGGGCGCGGCGCGCGTCGTATCCAGCACATATCGCCAGCTGCCGTCCTGCGAGAGGGTCAGATCGCCGTAAAGCCCCTCGATGAATGTGCCCTCGGATTCTCCCTGGCTGGCAGACCAGGTCAGCGCGTCACCGACATCGGGGTCGATGGCGAGAATCCGGCCTTCGGCGATGGCAGCCTCGTCGACTTCAGGCTCTTCTTCTTCGGCGTTGAAGTTGAAGAGCTGGGGGCCAAAGGCGAAGGGGGTGAATTCTGCCTGCAATTCCGGCTCGGGGTCTTCCACCGTGCCGATGAGATTGCTGTTCTCCAGATCGATCTGGGGCACGTCATTGGTGCCGGTGACAGTAAAGCTGACGGTATGGGTGACGCTGTCCTCACCGTCGCTGACGGAATACTGGAAGCTGTCGCTGCCAGCGAAATCGGCATTCGGCGTATAGGTGAACTGGCCACCTTGCGTCAGAACCACGGTGCCGTTCGGCGCTCCGCTGGCCAGCGCGAAGGTCAGCGCGTCGCCATCGGCATCGGTCGCGGTCAGCGTGCCCTGAACAACCGTGTCTTCGACGATCGTGAAACTCAGATCGCTGCCTACGGGCGCGTCGTTCGCGTCGATGATCGTATCGTCGCGCGCGCTGCCCTCTTCTTCCTCGTCGCCTTCTCCGCCGTCGATCTCTTCAGGCGGGGGTGGCGCCGGGGGCGTTGTCTCGGTGCCCGACTCGGCGGGCGGGGTGGCGCTGCTGTCGCCTTCGGTGCTGTTGAGCCGCACGAAGGATCCCACCTGCCCGAAGCGCTGGTTGGCGAGCGTGTAGGCGGTCACCGCCTCGGCCAGAAGCACGCCATCGGTGGCCAGATCGGTCTCTGTGCGCAGAATTTCGCGGGTCTCACCCTCGATGGGGGACACGATCCATGCCGTTTCCGTCGAGGTGATCGTGGCGATCACGTTGCCGTCGAGATCGGTCAAGACGATGGACCCCACCGCGCCATCAGGGTCGCGGTTGAGCGATACAAGAACCTCGGTCACGCCATTGGTCGTCTGGATATCGACCTTCACGGTCGTGCCTCGAATGCCCATGGTCGCGGTCGGCGTCTGGACTTCCATGCCGCCGGTCTTGGCCGCCTGCCCCGCGATAAAGACGAAGCTGCCCTCGATCAGGTTGAAGACGCCGGAATTGTCGTCGGCATCGGGGTCGTAGATCAGCTCGTCCAGCAACATCCGGGATCCGCCGGCGAGCGTGAACACCGTGCCATCCGTGAAGGTGATCGCCAGCGTCGAGTCGTCAGCGGTCTGGACCACGTCATTTTCGAAGACGAGTGTGCCGAGCGACAGGTCCTCGACGGTGCCATCGCTCCGTTGCACGGTCGCGCCGCCATTGATGGTTTCGACCTGTCCGATCGGGTTGGGCGACTGGATCGCCCCGGCCTGAGCATATTGACCGGGCGCTTCAGGTCCGGCCAGCCGCTCGACGACCGATCCGGTCAGCGTCGCACCATCCTCGGTTGTCAGATCGGCAGGCGCGCCCTGGCGGAAGTAATCGACGATACGGATATCGGGATGGCCGGGATTCTGCAGAACGAGGTCGGGACCGTCGCGCAGAAAATCAGCCCGGAACAACAGATCCGGATTCTCGATGACGACGGGCTGGCCATCGACAACCAGAACAGACTCCGCAGAGCCTGCGGATGGATCGAAAACCTTAACCATGACAAACTGGTATCCCCAACAATTTGGCGACAATACACCATAAGTGCGTTCGAAACAAAGCGATGTGGATCACATGGTGGGCAATTCTCGCATTCTCGTGAAATGTCCCTTTACCGTGAACAGCCGAACGTGAAACCGTCACAATCAACGAAACGAGAGACCCGGGGGATCTGTGCGTCGCTTTTGGACGAAGAATGGCCTGAGTCGCTTGTCCGGCCTCGTGCTGCTGGCTCTTCTGGTGGCGATTCGTGTCCTCGATCCGTTGCCCGTGTCGCTGGGTCGCAACCTCGCCTTTGACGGGTTTCAGCGGCTGGAGCCGCGCGAATACTCGCCCGCGCCGGTTGCAATCATCGACATCGACGATCCATCCATTACCGAGCTTGGCCAATGGCCCTGGCCGCGCAGTGACCTGGCGCGGCTGGTGGATAATGCGATGGCGGCGGGGGCAGTCGCGATTGCCTTTGACGTGCTGTTTTCGGAACCCGATCGCCTGTCACCGGACCGGATCGCATCAGACAACGACCGGCTGAACGAAGGCACGCGCGAGGCGCTGCGCGCGCTCCCGTCGAACGATGCGATCTTTGCAGATGCCGTGTCGCGCGGTCGCATCGTTCTGGGTCAGACCAGTATCCGCACCGCAGGCGCATCGGATCAGAGGGGGACCGAGCCACCAAAGGACGCGCCCCATGCCCTCTTGGGCCCCGATCCCAGACCCATGCTGATGCGCTTTCCCGAACTCGTTGAAAACCTGCCTGCGCTGGAGGCTGCCGCATCCGGGCGCGGAGTGTTTTCCGTGCGCCCCGATCCCGATGGCGTATTCCGGCGCGTGCCCCTTGTGATGCTGGCCGAAGATACGCTGCGCCTTGGCCTGACGCCCGAGCTTTTGCGCGTGGCGACGGGCGGCGACAGCTTTGCCATCCGAAGCAACGCGGCGGGGGTCGACGGGATCGTCGTGGCGCGGCAGATGATCAAGACGGACAGGACGGGCGCGGTGCGCCCCTATCTGACGCCCTCCCTGCGCACGCGCTATGTCAGCGCGGCGGATGTGATCGAGAACCGGGTTCCTGCCGGGCGGCTTGCGGGGCATCTGATCCTTGTCGGGACCTCGGCCATCGGGCTGGAAGATTACCGGGCGACCCCATTGGGCGTCGCCATGGCCGGGGTCGAAGTGCATGCGCAGATCCTGGAAAACATCCTGACCGGCACGCTTCTGGAACGTCCCAACTACGCCATCGGGGTCGAGCTGGTGGCGGTTGTCCTGCTGGGACTTCTTGCGATCCTTCTGGTGCCCGTCATGGCCGCGCGGCGGGTGGTGGTCTCGACGATCCTATTGCTGGCCGCCTATGTCCTTTTCACCTGGCTTCTGTTCGATCGGGGCAGGATGCTGGTCGATCCCACCTTCCCGGTGCTATCGACCCTTCTGATCGCGGGGGTGCTGACGACCGCCAATTACCTGCGCGAAGAACGCCAGCGGCGCGAGATCCGCGGCGCATTCGGGCAATACGTGGCGCCCGCGCTGGTGGAACGGCTGCAGGACAACCCTGAATCCCTGCGCCTCGGCGGCGAGACGAAGGAACTGACGCTGCTCTTCAGCGATGTGCGCGGGTTCACGACAATCTCGGAAAGCTTCAAGGACGACCCGCACGGGCTGACCGTGCTGATGAACACCTTCCTGACGGTGCTGTCGGATGCGATCCTGAAAGAGGGCGGGACCATCGACAAGTTCATGGGCGACGCCGTCATGGCCTTCTGGAATGCACCTTTGGACATGGAAGACCACGCCCGCGCCGGGTGCCGGGCGGCATTGGAGATGCGCACTGCCGTCGAGGAATTGAACGCGCGGCGGATCGCCGAGGCCGGTGACATGCCGGTACACCGGATCGACGTTGGGGTTGGTCTCAACACAGGATCCTGCGTCGTGGGCAACATGGGTTCGGACACGCGGTTCGACTACACGGCGCTTGGGGATACGGTGAACCTGGCCTCGCGTCTGGAAGGGCAGTCAAAGCCCTATGGTGTAGGGATCGTGCTGGGAGAGAGCACCGCAGGGGCGGTGCGCGACGAGATGGCGGTGATCGAGCTTGACCTCATCCGGGTGAAGGGCAAGCTGGAACCGGCGCGCATCTTCGCGCTTTTGGGGGATGCCAGCGTCAAGGCAGAGCCTGACACCCAGCAGGTGATGGCGCTGAACGTCGAGATGCTGGGCGCCTACCGATCGCAGGACTGGGCTGCGGCGGAGACAGCGCTTGCCGCGATGGAAGCGAGCGGGGCTGAAGCGCTTGGTCTGGCCGGGTATCTGGAGCTCTACCGCGCGCGGATCGAGGAGTTCCGCGCAGTGCCGCCGGGCGCAGAATGGGACGGGGTTTACGTCGCGACCTCGAAATAGGGGTTTCGGATGCCTTCGGCATCCGATCCGGGGGGGGGGGGGGGGGGGGGGGG
>CBFIJK010000099.1:4652-6379 GCA_965662745.1 uncultured Paracoccaceae bacterium | reverse complement strand
CAGCGGAGCAACGCTGCGCGGCCTGACCACGGTCTACGCCGAATGCTTACGAAGAAAGGACGGCTCTGGCTGAATGACGGATCATGCGTGCGTCTCAGGCCGGAGCGTCCAAACCATGTCTGGTCCTACGACTTTGTCCAGGATCGGACCGCTGACGGGCGCGTCTATCGGACGCTGAACATCATTGATGAATACACCAGGGAGGCGCTGATGATCCGCGTCGATCGCAAGCTGGACACCTGCAAGAACCGCCGACTTCCGCCTTCTACCGGCGCGCTTGATAGTGCTGTAACGGCGTTTTGGCCGGATCGGTGTGATCCGGGGTGGATTTGAGCCTTTTCGGACGGACTCACTCCATGGCGGCTCGCCGCTCATGGAAAACCAGACGATCGAAGTTGTAGGCGAGATTGGCCAAGGTCAATTTCGCCTCGGCGCGCGTGAGGCCGATGGTGCAAATGAACAGACCGAAGCGGTTCTTCTGATGCGCGAAGACGTGCTCGACCCGGGCGCGCACGGAAAATTTCCTGAAGTTGGCGGCACGGGTGCGCTCCGGCATCGGTTTCCCGTGCGGCTTGCGGCGGTGGATGCTGCTGATGAAGCCGTTCTTCGCCAGCCATTTCTCGTTGCTTTGCGAGCGATAGGCGCTGTCGGCCCAGACTTCCATCGACGTGTTCTCATCGGACAACAGCTGCCGCAACATCCGCCCATCCGGGGCCGCCGCCTGCTCTGACCCCCGACACTCATCCATTTGAAACCAGAGCCGGTGAGTGACAATTGCCCGCTTGCGCGGAGGGAGCAATGGGCGATCTGCGGAACGCCTCCGTTTCGTGGAGCTGGTCGCCCATTGCGGCGAGTTGGGCGGCATAGGCCGCAGGGGTCTGGTAGCCGAGCGCCGAATGGGGGCGGTTTGCGTTGTAATCGGCCACCCAAGCGGCGACGATGCTGCGGGCATGCTCGAGGCCGAAGAACAACGTCTCGTTCAAGAGCTCGTCCCGCATCTTCGAATTGAAGGCCTCGCAGATCCCGTTCTGCATCGGCTTGCCCGGTGCGATGAAGTGCCATGGCACGCCCGTCTCCTCGCTCCAGGCCAGCATCGCGTTCGACGTAAACTCGGTGCCGTGGTCGCTGACGATCAAGCCAGGCTTGCCGCGCAGTTCGATCAAGGCCGTCAACTCCCGCGCGACACGCCTTCCCGAGATAGAGGTATCGACCACCGCGGCGAGGCATTCCTTCGTCACGTCGTCGATCACGTTGAAGATCCGGAACCGCCGACCCTGGGCGAACTGGTCGTGGACGAAGTCGACCGACCAGCGCGCATTCGGGGTGGCCACCGTCAGGAGCGGCGCCCTTGTTCCCGTCGCCTTCTTCCGCCCCCGCCGCTTGCGCACCGACAGGCCCTCCTCGCGGTACAGCCGCTGGGTCTTCTTGCGATTCACGACATGGCCCTCCCGCCTCAGCAGAACGTGCAGCCGCCGGTAGCCGAACCGGCGCCGCTCGGATGCCAGCGCCCGCAGGCGCTCGCGCAGATCGTGATCGTCGGGGCGTCGGCTGCGATACCGGATCGAGGTCCGGTCCGCGCCGATCACGGCACACGCCCGCCGCTCGCTCATCTCGTGTTGCTCCACGAGGATCGCGACGGCTTCGCGCCTGGCGGCGGGCGTTACCACTTTCGGGACAGAAGATCCTTCAACGCAGCCTGGTCGAGCAGCGACTCCGCCAGAAGCCGC
>CBFIJK010000099.1:0-4642 GCA_965662745.1 uncultured Paracoccaceae bacterium | reverse complement strand
CATTCTCCTCTTCCAGCGCCTTCAGCCGCTTCGCATCCGACACGTCCATCCCGCCGAACTTGGCCTTCCAGACGTAGAATGTCGCGCTGCTGATCCCGTGCCGGCGGCACAGCTCCGCCGTCTTCGCACCCGCTTCCTGCTCTCGCAGGATGCCGATGATCTGCTCTTCGGTGAACTTAGATCTCTTCATGGTCCGGTCCTCTCCTTAGGCCGGACTCTAGCATCAGATGGAGGAGTTATCGGGGGTCAGAGCAGTTGATATTGGGGCCGAAGTGAGCATTGATCAAACCTTGCTCACTTTTGCGCAAAAACTCCGGAATGTTGTTTCAATGTTCCGCGCATATAGAGGTAGGCCTGTTTCGGCGCACCATGTGCGGAATTTTCAGCGATCATCGTGTTGTCCATATATTTGCAGTGGCTAGCAGCGGCGTTCAGATGCGCTGGCTGGCAGATATCGAAGCAGGACACTGCCAGCTATCTTTCAGCGCGCCATAACTATCCGAAGGTGAATCTGAAGGATCGTTGAGGAAGAATGATGATAGTGCTTAGGTCTGGTCACACGCGAAATGAGTAACCAAGTGCACAAACGGGTGAATAGGAAAAAATGATACGTCTATTGGTTAATAATAAATACGTTTGATTAAAAAGTATGTCAATTTATATATATCGCTAGTATTATGAATTTATTGGTACCTCAATGATAACTTTTAGTATCTCGTCTAGACGTGTAATTAGCAATAGCGGCTATGAGGAGTTACGCAGTGAAGAACTTCAGAGCCAATTTGTGTATTGTCTTTGCATTAGCTGGATGTATGCCTGCCACTGTCTACGTCAGAATGACGGATCCGGTGTGTTTGGCTGCTCCAAAAGGGTTTGTTTTAAAAGATGATTACAACATCGACAGTGGCAAATTTGCTGGAACTGTCGATCGTTGTCCGACCATCTTGGTGCCAGCGACGGTCCAGCGAGATGGTGAAGGTGTAGCCGCATCGGCTGGAGGCGCAGAATCGTCATCTATTGTTGTAACGCCCCCCGGCACGCCAGGGAGCGGGGATGCCGGTTCTTCAGCCCCGACGGTAACTGTAGAAAGCAGCGTGACAGGTGGAGGGTCTGCGTCTGCCCAGCAGACGACCGTAACAGGCTCCGCCACGGGCACCGCACCGGAGAGGACTGTATCTGTGATTGCCGGCGGCGTAACTATTTACAGCGATGGCAGTGTTGAGACGCCCAACCTCGGTGTTGTGAAGTGAGGGTGTGGAGCGCACTTTTTTGTCTGGCGGCTCTGCCGTCCGTGGCCCAGACATACGGGTCTGCCGGTCAAAATTGGTCGTCGACTTACGCCTTTGCGTCCGAGACACGAAAAAGCCTCACGCTTCAGCAGGCCCAAATCATCCGAGATGCAGAAGCCGCGCCACAGGCTGGCCCGCAGACGACTTACAACGTGTCGAATGACAATCGTTCGAATTATGTTCAGGTCGATACGGACGGGGACGTGACTACGGACTACCAAATTGGTGATGAGATCGGGCAGCAGACTTATGCAGTTGGTTCGATAAACACCGGTAGCACGTCGATTACGACTGAAGGTGATGGCAACACGATACGTGCCGACAACCTAGCTGAGAATACTGGCTGCATCGACGGCTCGCTGTTTTCAGCCTCGTCGCAAACGCAGGCAGCCGAAACCGACACAACCGTAGCCCCCCGATCTGCGCTTGATCTCGCCGACGCGCTGGCTACGGCGGCGTTGGGCGGGTGCAGATGATAGAAAGCATGAACCTTGGTATCCCGTTCCGCGTTGTTGGGCGTTTTGCTCGCAACTACTGCCTGCAGCGACCTCAGTTTGGTTGCGGCGCAAAAGGGGGTGGACGTGGGCATTCCCGACGGCCCGCCCATTCGACGGCTGGTGACCCCGTATGACGAAGCGCTCTCGTGCGTCGGTTCTCGCGTACCACGGGCGCTCAGCTTCGCAGTGGGCGCCATCAATGATGCCACCGGCAAAGAGTCTTATGCTGATGGTGGAAGCGGAAAAATGGTCACGCAAGGTGCAGGTGACATGATTCAGACAGCGTTGTTCAATTCCGGGGTGCGCGTCGTGAACCGTCGTGACCCTTCGATCGCCGCGACTGAGCACAATTGGGGAATTCGTGACATCGCTGCGATGTCTCCTGCCGACTTGTTTGTCACGGGGAGCATCAATAGCCTCGATTTCATCCCTGGTGGCGGTGCCTCGGTGTCCGTCGCTGGTATGGGTCCTTACGCTCGCCAGAACAGGCTTCTCGTGGGAATGGACCTTGCGCTGACCAATGCCATCACTGGCGAAATCGTCGCGAACGTCGCCGTTCAGAAGCAGTTGGTAGGGGAAGAGATCGGGTTTGCCGTAGGGCGCTTTTTCGGAACCCGGCTCGTCGATGCATCCGCGGGTGCCATGGTTCGGGAGGCCATGAACATGGTTTTGCGCCAGATGCTTTACTACGGCGCTTACCAGTTGCTCGTCCAAGCCCACGATGCGGAAGCGCTGGCCCGGAATTGTAACGAGAAGCTGACATCGACGATCGCGGAAGATCTCTTGTGGGATGACGACGTGGGGCGCGCGACCTTCCAAGGGATCGTGAGGGAAGTCGAGGCCGCAAAGCCGGTGTCAGAAGCGGAAGTTGTTGAGATGCGGACCCAGATGACCGCTAGTCCGCCGTTGCAGATGTCCGCCGAAGCTCGCTCGCTTGCCAACAACGTGACGCGTCAATCGGCGCGCGCACTCGGAAAGTTCGATGAAGTCGTCGCTGCAAAGACCGTTCCGGACGCAAATGCCGCGTTTGAGAAGGGCAAATTGTATCTTGCGCTAGCCGTTCGCGACCTTCGCGCCGCAGCTGGGGTCGGCCTTACGGGCCCGGAGGGCGATGCGGTCGCGACTCTTGTTGAGCAAGCAATCCGTGCGGCTGGCGCGGCTGAAGTTGCACTTGCCGCCCTGCGCCAGACAGGCGCGTCAAACGCGCCGACTGTGTCAGTACCGGACACAGCAAACACCCCTGACGGCACGGCATCAACGGCACGTCCATCACAGATCGACGGACGCCCCTGATGAGCTTTGCACGCCTCAGTCAGAATTCTCAGCGCGACCAGCGCTGGGAAGACCTCGGATCGAACATTCGAGGCATATATGGGTCCCCCTTTATTGACCCACAAATCAACTTTTCCGTCTTCGGGGGGGGGCGGACAGTTAGGGAACACAAATTGAAAAAGCTTCTTACTTCTAGCGCAATCGCCATCGTCGCAACAGCTGGCGCGGCGTCGGCTCAGTCGGTTCTTGAGCGTGTGCTCGGCGAGATCGACAATGCGTCCAACCTGGCGTCGGTCAACGGCACATTTGCCAACATTGCTGAAAACCTCGGCGGGGCTGGTAATGTAACCGTGTACGCTGATCCAGCATCAACTTCGGATGTTATTACTCAAGCTGAGTTTGATGCAGCCGCTGCGCTTGATTACCAGGCAGACTTTGCTGCAGTAGACGGCACCGACTATGTTGATCCTTCTGCTGGTGTCGTGATCACCGCCGAAGAATACGCCGCTCTGTCAGACGCAGATCAGGCTGCTTATCAGTTGGTCAGCTCAACCCCTGGTTACTGGACTAACGGGGCGTCAGTAATTGCTGACGCATCCTATGACAACCTCGAAGCGTCAAACGCCTACTCGGCCTACGAGCCCACGGTTGTTGAAGTTGCGGGTCTGTTCGGTGTTGACGGTTCGATCACGACATCGGTCAACGGCGTTACCTCGGCCGTTGCCGAGGCAACGGAAAAGGCTGTGGCGGGTGCCGCAACAGCATACGAGTTCAATCTGCCGACCGTCGACATTGGTGATCTGTCGACGACGGCGCTTGGCGCAGTCAACACTGGCGATATCACGCTCGGCGTGAACTCGACCGTTGACGACGCAAAAACCTCGTCCACTCAGGCTGTCTCTTCGGTTATGGACCAACTTGGCGGTTCGGCCGACACCGGTGCGATAGTGCTGAACATTGCGTCGAACATGACCGGCGTGAACGGCTCGATCAACACCGTGATGACCGACGTCAACGGCAAGCTGAACTCGGCCTCGACCACGGCACTCGGCGCGGTCAACACCGGTACCATCGTGTCCGGCGTCAACGCGGCCGTTCAGGGTATCGTCGGCACTTCCGGCGCCGTCAACTAGTCTACCTGAAATCGGCGAAGGCGCTAGCGCCTTCGCCATCCAATTACTCTTTGTCCAATTGAGGGTGTTCTGGCGTTGCCTCTCTTGACCACCACCACCTGATGTATCTGCCGCGAGCAACGGAGCCTCTGAACATGGCGCACTGCCTGTCTCTGGCGCGACTCAAGCGCATCTACGTCAGTTTGGCGCGGAACTCGAAGATCGTCTTCGGGAAACTGTTGGGTTTTTCAGTCCCGGCACCGCGCCCGGGAAGTCCATACGTTGATCAGTCATTTCCTGATCATAAAGCGCGCTGGCCGAGTCCATACTGTCCCACTGAGGGCTCGGTCGCCATTGGCAGGCTGTTTTTTCAGCCTAGCCAAAGCCGGGCCCGGAAGTTCCGTTACCCACGCAGCACCGGTGCCCGGCTACTTTCTTTCCTGTCTCCCATGCTGTCTATAGTTCTGCTTGC
>CBFIJK010000098.1:0-6427 GCA_965662745.1 uncultured Paracoccaceae bacterium | reverse complement strand
GGGGGCCAAAAGCACCGTCTCGCCCGGCTGCGCCTCTGACAGCGCGGCGTCGACCGCGCGGGCCATCGTCTTACTGATCTCGTGCGGCACCTCGCCCATCTCCAGCGCGAAATCGCGGGCGGAATGGCCGATCAGGTACGCTTTCACCACATGGCCCAGATACGGTACAAGCGCGCCGATGCCGCCCTCTTTGCCCAGCCCCCCGGCGATCCAGCGCACCTTGTCAAAGGCCTGAAGCGCCTGCGCGGCGCTGTCCACATTCGTCGCCTTGCTGTCGTTCACGATGGTCACGCCGCCCGCCTCGGCGACGATCTGGCTGCGGTGGGGCAGCCCTTCGAACGTGTGCAGCGCGGCCTCGATCACGCGCGGGCCAAGGCCGAGGGCGCGTGCGGCGGCATAGGCCGAACAGGCGTTCTGGTGGTTGTGCTGGCCCGGCAAGCCCTTGATGTCGCGCAGGTCTATACTGCCGACCTGCTTGCCCTTTCGGTATTCGGACAAGAACCCCTTGCGCGCAAAGACGGCCCAGCCGGGACCGGTCAACTTGCCCGCGACCGAAACGCGGATCAGCCGGTCGTCTTCAGGCTCCGACACCACCTGGTTGGCCATGTAGCGGCCCTCGGCCTCGTCCACGCCGATCACCGCGCGGTCCGGCCCGCCCTCGGCAAACAGCCTGCGCTTGGCCGCGAAATACCCGCCAAGGCCCGCGTGCCGGTCCAGGTGATCGGGCGAAAGATTGGTGAACACCGCGATATCGGGCGTCAGCGCACGGGCAAGTTCCGTCTGGTAGGAGGACAGCTCCAGCACGATCACCTCGCCGTCACGCGGCGGGTCGATATCGAGGACGCCGCGCCCGATATTGCCCGCCATCTGCACCGGCCGCCCGGCCTCGCGCAGGATGTGGTGGATCAGCGCGGTGGTGGTCGATTTGCCGTTCGATCCCGTGACCGCGACGACGCGCGGCGTGGTGTCAAGCTCTTCGAAGATGTCCGACCCGAACGAGCGGAAAAACAAGCCGATGTCGTTGTCGACCGGCACGCCCGCGTCCCACGCCTTCGCGATCACCGGGTTCGGCTTGGGATAGAGATGCGCGATACCGGGCGAGACGATCAGCGCCGCGACGCCGTCGAACGCACCTTCGCGCGTCAGGTCGTGCAGGTGAAACCCCTGCCCCTCTGCCGTCTCACGCGCCTCTTGCCCGTCATCCCAGCAAAGCGCGACAGCCCCCCCCGCCTCAAGCGCACGCGCCGTGGCAAGGCCGGATCGGCCCAGGCCCAGGACCGCCACGCGGCGGTCTTCGTATCCGCGAACGGGGATCATGCGGGTGCCGTCAGTCCTTTGCCCGCTCCACATAAGTCATGTCGGCGGTGTTGATCACCACGCGGGTGCCCGCGCCGATATGCGGGGGGACCATGACGCGCACGCCGTTGTCAGCGGTGGCGGGTTTGTAAGACGAAGACGCCGTCTGGCCCTTCACCACCGGTTCGGTCTCGGCGATCTCGACGGTCACTTTCTGCGGCAGTTCGATGGAAATCGCGACACCGTTGTGGATCGACAGGAAGACACGCAAACCGTCCGACAGGAACACCTTGCCGTCGCCGATCACGTCCTCGGTGACGGTGATCTGCTCGAAGGTCTCGGGGTCCATGAAATGGAACCCTTCGCCGTCGTTGTAGAGGAAATCATAGGCTTTTTCCTCGACAAAGGCGCGTTCCACCTGCTCGGTCGTGCGCCAGCGCTCGCTGACCTTGGTGCCGTCGGAAATGCGGCGCATGTCGACCTGCGTTACGGGCGTGCCCTTGCCGGGGTGAAAGTTCTCGGCCGACAGGACCACGTAAAGATGGCCATTGTGGTCGAGAACGTTGCCCTTGCGGATCTGGCTGGCGATGACTTTCATCGAGATGGCCTTTTCTTGCGATTTCTGCGGTGCGCGCCTAAGCGGGACGGCGCTATGTTTCATGCGCGCCTATCCTATCTTGGCGCCCGGATCCAGATGGAAGCCGCCCCATGCAAGACAGCTCGCCCTGGTGGGATCCCGCCCGCCACGAAGACCGCCGCCCGTTCCTTCTGGCCCGCGGACGCGTCAAGCGCGCCTTGCAGGCATGGTTCGACAACGAGGGGTTTACCGAGGTCGAGCCGACGGCGCTCTGTGCCTCGCCGGGAAACGAGGCGCATCTGCACGCATTCGAGACGTCGCTAGAGGCGCCTGACGGTTCGGGGCGGCCCGTCTACCTGCACACATCGCCCGAGTTTGCGATGAAAAAGCTGCTCGCGGCGGGCGAGACGCGGATTGCCGCCTTCGCCCCTGTCTGGCGCAACCGCGAGGACGGCACGCGGCACGCGTCGGAATTCACCATGCTGGAATGGTACCGCGCCCGCGCGCCCTATTGGGCGGTGATGGACGACACCGTTGACTTGATCCGCGCCGCCTCCAGCGCGCTGGGGGCTGGTCTGCTTGTCTGGCGCGGGCACCGGGTGGATCCGTTCGCGCCGCCAGAGCAGGTTGCGGTCGCCGAGGCCTTCACTCGCCATGCCGGGATCGACCTGCTGGCGACCTGCGCCGCCGATGGCAGCACCGACCGGGACGCGCTGGCACGCCAATGCGCCGCGGCGAGCTTTGCCGTCTCGGACGATGACACCTGGTCCGATCTCTTCTCCAAGCTGCTCACCGCCCGCGTCGAGCCGCATCTCGGGCGGGACCGCCTGACGATCCTCGATGAATACCCCGCCGCCGAGGCCGCGCTCGCCCGGCGCAGTGCGGCGGACCCGCGCGTCGCCGAACGGTTCGAGGTCTATGCCTGCGGCGTGGAGCTTGCGAATGGGTTCGGCGAATTGACCGACGCAGGTGAGCAGCGCAAACGCTTCACCGCCGAAATGGACGAGAAAGAGCGACTCTATGGCACCCGCTATCCGCTGGACGAGGATTTCCTGAGCGCGCTTTCCCATATGCCGGACGCGTCGGGTGTCGCTTTGGGCTTTGATCGCCTCGTCATGCTCGCCTCGGGTGCGCCCACAATCGAACATGTCAGATGGACGCCCGCGCCCTGAGAGTGGTTCAGGCGGCGTCCCAGATCGACCTCCAGATCGTTCCCGGCACATTGGCATCGGGGATTTCGTAGATCTCCTTGCCGGTCGCCGTCGTCAGGTTGGCGCCATAGGCGGCCTGCAACACGGCGATACCCAGCACCATGGACCTGCTTCGTAGCCGTAGACGTTGCTTCCGTCCGGCTCACTGGGTTTCGTGCGCGATCCGGGACAAGGCTGCCGACCCCTAAAGACAATCGCGGGCGAACGGGCGCATGCTGGTGCTGCTGATTTCTTTCGCACGCAAGGGCACCGTCCCGATTGCATTCACGGGGCGTGGCTAGGCCGGTCCAAAGGAGACTATGGCTCTCTACCGCACCTTCAGCGTCGCCAGCCCGATCAGAGCGAGGATCAGCGAGATGATCCAGAACCGGATGACGATCTGCGGCTCGGCCCAGCCCTTTTTCTCGAAATGGTGGTGGATCGGGGCCATCAGGAACACGCGCTTGCCGGTGCGCTTGAAGTAGAAGACCTGGATGATGACCGACAGCGCCTCGATCACGAACAGACCTCCGACGATGGCCAGAACGATCTCGTGCTTGGTCGCCACCGCGATCGCGCCCAGGGCGCCGCCCAGAGCCAACGACCCGGTATCGCCCATGAAGACGGCGGCGGGCGGGGCATTGTACCACAGGAAACCAAGGCCCCCGCCGATCAGCCCGGCAACGAAGATCAGGATCTCGCCCGTTCCCGGCACGTAATGCACGTCCAAATACTCGGTGAAATCGACGCGCCCGACAGCATAGGCGATCACCCCAAGCGCGCTCGAGGCGATCATCACCGGCATGATAGCGAGCCCGTCAAGCCCGTCCGTCAGGTTCACCGCATTGGCCGCGCCCACGATCACGATGATCGAGAAGGGCACGAAGAAGAGGCCAAGATTGAACAACGCTTCTTTGAAGAACGGAAAGGCCAGCTGGTTCGTCAGCTCCTCAGGGTGCAGCGCCGAGGCCCAGGCCCCCGCCGCCGCCGCGATCAAGAGGCCCAAGGCGATGCGCGTGCGGCCCGAGACGCCCTTGTGATTGTTCTTCGAGACTTTCGCGTAATCGTCGGCAAAGCCGATCAGGCCGAATCCGATGGTCACGGCCAACACCATCCAGACATATCCATTGTCCCAGCGCGCCCAAAGGAGCGTGGAGAAGATCAGCGCGCCAAGGATCAGAACGCCGCCCATTGTGGGCGTTCCGGCCTTGGTAAGGATATGACCCTCTGGCCCGTCCTCACGGATCGGCTGACCGGTTTTCTGACGTTTTCTCAACAGGTTGATCAGCGGGCGACCAAAGAGAAAGCCAAAGATCAGCGCCGTGAAGAACGCAGCGCCGGCCCGGAAGGTGATGTAGCGAAAGAGATTGAAGAAATCCCCGCCGTCCGAGAATTCGGTCAGCCAGAACAGCATGTGGTCACGTCCCCCGTGTATCGTCGCCGAGCGGTTGCCCGAGTTTTCGAAGCGCGTCAACGACAAGGCTGACCTTCGATCCTTTCGACCCCTTTACCAGCACAACATCGCCGGCATCCACCAAAGACGGCGCGCGGCGGACAAGCTGCTTTGCGGTCTCGGCCCAATGGCCGCGAATGTCTTCGGGCAGGGCTGCGTAAAGGTGATGCATGCGCGGACCGACGCAATGGACCATGCCCACCTGTTCAAGCGGCGGCAGCGCGGCGATCTGTTCGTGCAGCTGGCGCTCGTCCGGGCCGAGTTCCAGCATATCGCCCAGGATCGCGATGCGGCGGCCCTTGCCGACACGGCCCACCCCGTCGACCGGCGTGGCGGCGGCCAAGACTTCGAGCGAGGCAGCCATAGAGGTCGGATTGGCGTTGAACGCGTCGTCTATGAGATCAAAGCTGATCTTCTCGTCCACGGTGTCCAGAACGATGGTCTCGCGCGTGCCGCGCCCGGCAGGCGGGATCCAGCGGCCCAGATCGTTCGCCGCAAGCGCGACATCGCCCTTGATCGCGGCCACCGCCGACAGTGTGGCCAAGGCGTTCATCGCGAAATGCCGCCCCGCGGTTTCAAGGCGAAACACGACTCGCGTGCGCCACAGCCGCCCGCGCCCGACGGTGCAATCATCGCTTAGAAGCACCTCGGTCAGGCGGTCAAAATTTCCCGTCCTCTCGCCGAAGGTGCGGATTTTCCCGGCGCCCGCCGCGACTGCCGCATCGCGCAGGATCGGTGTGGTGTCGAGATCGCCGTTGATCACCGCCGTGCCACCCGGCACAAGTCCCTGAAAAATCGTGGATTTTTCACGGGCGATCCCGGCAAGGTCATCGAACGCCTCAAGATGGGCGGCGGCGATGCTTGTCACCATGGCGACATGCGGGCAGGCCATACGCGAGAGCGGCGCAATCTCTCCGGGGTGGTTCATGCCGATCTCGATGATCGCGAAATCGGTGTCCACCGGCATTCGCGCCAGCGTCAGCGGCACGCCCCAGTGGTTGTTGTAGCTGGCTTCTGCCGCGTGGACATGGCCTTGCGCATTCAGCGCCGCGCGCAGCATTTCCTTGGTCGAGGTCTTGCCGACCGACCCGGTGATCGCGATCACGCCTGCCTTTGTTCGCGCACGAGCAGCGCGGCCAAGGTCTTCCAGCGCGCCCAGCACGTCATCGACGATCAGAAGCGGCGCATCTTCAGGCACGCCTTCGGGCACGCGCGACACAAGCGCCGCCGCCGCCCCTTTGGCCAGCGCGTCGGCGACGAAATCATGCCCGTCCCGCGCGGCCTTCAGCGCGACAAACAGATCGCCCGGCGCAAGGGCGCGGGTGTCGATGGACACGCCGGTCACCGCAAACGTCTGCGTGGCCCGTCCGCCTGTTGCCTCTGTGGCCTCTGCAGACGTCCATAGCGCCGTCATACAAGCCGCCCGTCAAGTGCCGCGACGGCGACGCTGGCCTGTTCCACATCGTCGAAGGGGAACACATCATCGCCAACGATCTGGCCGGTCTCATGCCCCTTGCCCGCGATGAGCAGCGCATCGCCGGGTTGCAGGGCATCGACGCCGCGCAGGATCGCCTCGGCCCGGTCGCCGATCTCGGTCGCGCCGGGGCAGCCATCCATCACCATGGCGCGGATATCGGCAGGGGTTTCAGAGCGGGGATTGTCATCAGTCACGAAGATCACGTCGGCATGTTCCGCCGCCGCCTGCCCCATCAACGGGCGCTTGCCGCGATCACGGTCACCGCCTGCGCCGAAGACGACGATCAAGCGGCCCATCACATGGGGGCGCAACGCCTTCAGCGCCGTGGACAGCGCATCGGGCGTGTGGGCGTAATCGACAAAGACCGCCGCGCCGTTCTCACGCGTGGCGGCAAGCTGCATGCGCCCGCGCACGCCGCCAAGTTCCGGCAGGCA
>CBFIJK010000097.1:0-6959 GCA_965662745.1 uncultured Paracoccaceae bacterium | reverse complement strand
GCTGACCCCAATGCAAAAGGTTGCCGGGATCGCGATCAGCGCCAGCCAGTTCTTCCGCGCCGCCACTTCGGCGATGATCCAGACCGTCAGGGTGATCGCCGCAATCGTCAGATCCCAGGTCAGGCCGGTGGTCGATGCATTCACGTACCACGCGTCGATCAGGCCAGAGAGGCCCGTCCCCTCGGCCCGCATGTAGGACAGGAACCACCACATCGGGTGGACCGCGCCCCAAACGGCGAGCGCGAGGTAAATGATGCGCAACTTGGACATCCCGCTCAGAACGTTCCGACCACACCGACCTTCGCGGTGCCCGTTACGGTGACGCCGGGCTCTGGCGTCGGCTCGGGGTCAGATGGCGCAACGGGCGGGCCGTCGACGCCGCAGGCTGCCAGCGCAAAGAGAAGTCCGATCAGCGAAATCCGGGTCATGACAGCACCTTTTTCCAACGGGCGATCTGCGCGCGGACCTGATCGGGCGCCGTGCCGCCATAGCTTTGGCGGCTGGCGACCGAGTTCTCCACGCCAAGAACGCCGAACACATCTTCGGTGATAGCATCATGCACCGACCTCATATCGGCAAGAGTCAAGTCGGGCAGGTCGCATCCTTTGCCTTCGGCCATGGCCACAAGCGTGCCGGTGATGTGATGCGCGTCGCGGAACGGAAGGCCAAGCGCGCGCACCAGCCAGTCGGCAAGATCGGTCGCGGTCGAGAACCCGCTGGCGGCTGCCGCTTCCAGCGCGGGGCGGTTCGCGGTCATGTCCGACACCATCCCCGTCATCGCCGCCAGCGCCAGGTGCAGCGTGTCGGCAGCGTCGAAAACCTGTTCCTTGTCTTCCTGCATGTCCTTGGAATACGCGAGCGGCAAGCCCTTCATCACCGTGAACAGCGCGACCTGCGCGCCCAGGATCCGTCCGATCTTGGCGCGGATCAACTCTGCCGCATCCGGATTCTTCTTCTGCGGCATGATCGACGATCCGGTCGAGAACCGGTCGGACAGCACCACGAAGCGGAACTGCGCCGACGACCAGATCACCAGCTCTTCGGCGAAGCGCGACAGGTGCACCGCGCAGATCGACGCCGCCGACAGGAACTCCAAAGCGAAATCCCGGTCGCTGACGGCATCCAGCGAATTGGCCGCCGGCCGGTCAAAGCCAAGCGCATCGGCCGTCATGTGCCGGTCGATGGGAAAGGACGTCCCGGCCAGCGCGGCGGCGCCTAGCGGGCTTTCGTTCATCCTCGCCCGCGCATCGCGAAAGCGCGACAGGTCGCGGCCGAACATTTCCACATAAGCCATCATGTGATGGCCCCAAGTGACCGGCTGCGCGGTCTGAAGGTGGGTAAAGCCCGGCATGACCCAGTCCGCACCGGCTTCTGCCTGATCCAGCAGCGCGCGGATCAGCGCTTCGATCCCGGACATCGCCTCGTCTATCTCTCCGCGCGTCCACAGCTTGAAGTCTGTCGCCACCTGATCGTTGCGAGAGCGGCCGGTATGCAGACGCCCCGCAGGTTCACCAATTATTTCTTTCAGGCGGGCCTCGACATTCATGTGAATGTCTTCGAGCGCCGCGCTGAAGGGAAAGTTTCCGGTTTCGATCTCTGACATAACCGTGAGCAATCCTTCCCGGATCGCTTCGGCATCGCTATCACTCAGGATGCCGGTCGCGGCAAGCATCGCGGCATGGGCGCGGGATCCTTCGATATCCTGGGCATAGAGCCTCTTGTCGAAGGAAATCGAGGCATTGATCGCCTCCATGATCGCGTCCGGGGCATCGGCGAACCGCCCGCCCCACATGGCGTTGGATTTGGACTGTGTCATTACTAAACCCTCGGAGGGAACATGCGCTGGATCAGGATTGCCGCCCTTTACACGGCCCTTGCCATGGGCGCAAACGCCGCCCTTGCCGCCGATACCGCTCAGCTTGAGGCGATGCGCGACGGCACGATCAAGAAACTGCAATTCCATAGCGCGCCAAAGCCGGTGTCGGACACCGCCTTTGATCTGGAAGGCGGCGGGAAGGGGCAGCTTTCGGATTATGAAGGCAAGTATACTCTGGTGAATTTCTGGGCCACCTGGTGTGCGCCCTGCCGCAAGGAAATGCCCTCGCTCGCCAACCTGCAGGCCGAACTTGGCGGCAGCGCGTTCGAGGTCGTCACCATCGCCACGGGCCGCAACAATCCCGCCGGCATTCGCCGCTTTTTCGAGGAAGAGGGCGTCGTTGGCCTGCCGCAGCATCTTGATCCGAACGGTGCGCTGGCGCGGGACATGGCCGTTCTCGGCCTGCCGATTACCGTGATCCTTGATCCTCAGGGGCAGGAAATCGCCCGCTTGCGCGGGGATGCTGAATGGGACAGCGAAAGCGCCAAGGCGATCATCCGGGCGCTCGCCGCCGGATCGTGACGCGACGCCACACTTGACCAGGGCGCCCCGCCCCGGCCCATCATCGGGGTGGGGAGGAACAGGATGCCGCTGACGGTGCTCTTGCCGCTGGTCGTTTTCGGGATCGCAGGGATTGCGATCCTTCTGCATATCCTTGGCTATTCGCGCGGCCTGCGGTTCGAGACAGAGGACGACGCGCGCACCGCCTGGTTCCGCCAGTTTCCCGATGACACCGTGAACCGCGTCGATCTTGGCGCGACGGGCAATTGTGCCATCGTCGAAACCTCGCGCGGCGCAGGGCTTGTCTGGGCCATGGGCGCGGACAGCACTTGCCGCATCCTCGACGGTGGACAGGCAGACGTCACGCAAACTGGCCTTGTCCTGCGCTTCCCCGATTTCAACGCCCCGCGCGTTCGCCTTGCCCTGCCACAGCCGCAGGCACAGGATTGGGCGGATCGCATCAACAAGGACGCCCCATGACCGGCCAGATCACCTTTCCCGATGTCGTCTCTCTTGCCGTTCCGATCTTCATCGCGGCGATTCTGGCAGAGCTGTTCTGGATCCATGCCACAAAGCGTGGCGGGCGGTACGAGACACGCGATGCCATGACGTCGCTGATCATGGGGGCGGGCAATGTCGCCTCCGGCCTCGTCCTTGGCTTCATCGCCTACGGCTTTTTCATGGCGCTTTGGGCGATTACGCCGCTTGATCTGGGCACATCGGTCTGGGCCATCGCGCTATGCTTCGTCCTTGATGACCTGCGCTACTACTGGGTCCACCGGTTCGGGCACCGCATTCGCTGGGTCTGGGCAAGCCATGTCAACCACCACTCCAGCCAGCACTACAACTTGACCACCGCGCTGCGGCAGACCTGGACCGGCACGTTCACCTTCATGATGGTCGTCCGTGCGCCGCTGATCCTCTTGGGCTTTCACCCGGCGATGGTTCTTTTCGTTGGCGGGCTGAACCTGATCTATCAGTTCTGGATCCATACCGAGGCGATCGGGCGCATGCCGCGCTGGTTCGAGGCGGTGATGAACACGCCCAGCCATCACCGCGTCCACCACGGGCGCAATCCGCGCTACCTTGACGCCAATTACGCGGGTGTCTTCATCGTCTGGGACAAGCTGTTCGGCACCTTCGTGCCCGAGCAGGAAGATGAGAAGGTGGACTACGGCCTCGTCCAGAACCTTGGCACCTTCAACCCGCTGCGGGTGGCCTTTCACGAATGGGTGGCGATCTGGCGTGACGTGACCCGGCCGGGGCTGACCCTTGGCCAGCGCATCCGCTATGCCGTCATGCCACCAGGCTGGAGCCATGATGGCAGTCGCGACACATCGGAGGCCATCAAGGCAAAGCACCTCGCGCGCAATCCATCCCTTTCAGGCGCGCCGGGGTTTGAAACGTCTCAGCCGAGCGCGCGCACCTCTTCATAGCGGGGGCAGGTCACCAGGTGATCGTTGACCAGCCCGCAGGCCTCCATCCAGGCATAGACGATGGTGGGGCCGACAAAGCGAAAGCCGCGCGCCTTGAGGTCTTTCGAGATCGCTTTTGACAGCGGCGTTTCGGTCGGCATCTCGGTCATTGACGGGAATTCGTTCTGGATCGGGCGTCCGTCGATTCGATCCCAGAAATAGGGCGCGAAGCCCTCTTTCGCTTCGATGTCCAGATAGGCGCGCGCATTGCCGATGGTGGCCTCGATCTTGCCGCGATGACGCACGATGCCGGGATCGGCCAGACAGCGCAGGACGTCATCCTCGCCCCAAAGCGCGATCCTTTCGGGATCGAACCCGTCAAAAGCGGCGCGGAAATTGTCGCGTTTGCGAAGGATTGTGATCCAGCTTAGCCCCGCCTGGAACCCGTCGAGGATCAGCTTTTCCCAAAGCGCCCGCCCGTCATATTCCGGTACGCCCCATTCGGTGTCGTGATAGGCGACATAAAGCGGATCGGTTCCGCACCAGTCACACCGTTTGCTCATCGAAAAACTCTCCTGTCGCGGCTTAACCGGACCTTAAGGGGCCCGGCGCAGAATGGCGATGTGTGGGATGGGAGTGAACGAAATGAAAGCTCATAGACGATGGGATCCGCGGGATATTCCCGGCGGCCTGCAGAATCCGTTGGACAACGCCATCGACCAGCGCGACCGCGAGACGATCGGGATGGTCCGCGAAGCGATCGAACGGCGCAATGTGCGCCTCGCCTATCAGCCGGTGGTGCTTGCCAGCCGCGAACGCCGACCGGCCTTCTACGAAGGTCTGTTGCGCGTTCTCGACCCGACCGGCCGCGTGATCCCCGCCCGCGATTTCATCGCGGCGGTGGAAGAAAAGGAAATCGGGCGGCAGCTTGACTGCCTTGCGCTGGACATGGGTCTGCGGACTCTGTCAGAGCAGCCCGATCTGCGCCTGTCGATCAACCTGTCCGCGCGCACGATGGGCTATCCCGCCTGGCTGCGGACTTTGGAAAACGGCCTCCGCGGCGATCCAGCGATTGGAGAGCGGCTGATCCTGGAGATCTCGGAAAGCTCGGCGATGCTGATGCCCGATCTGGTGCAGGTTTTCATGAATGATCTGCAACCGCGCGGCATCGCTTTTGCGCTCGACAATTTCGGGGCGGGTAACACCTCGTTCAGGCATCTGCGGGACTTCTATTTCGACGTGCTGAAAATCGACGGCCAGTTCATTCGCGGGATTTCCACCTCGCCCGACAACCAGGCGCTGACCCGCGCGCTGATCGCCGTGGCCCAGCAATTCGAGATGCTGACGGTCGCAGAATCGGTCGAACGGGCCGAGGATGCCGTGTTCCTGAAAGCCGCTGGTGTCGACTGTCTTCAGGGCTATCTCTACGCCGCGCCGACCATGACGCCCCCCTGGGCGCCGCAACACGAAAGGGTCTCTGCCTAGTCCGATTGCCAGCCCGGGATCAGACCGGTATATCCCTAGAAACCGGGTTTCGCGCTGCCGCTTCCTTGCGGCGGGTCTGAAACGATGTCCCGGCAAACCAGATATCCGGGAGACCCCATATGACCAACGTCGTCATCGCCTCGGCCGCGCGCACCCCCGTCGGCAGCTTCAACGGTGCGTTCGCCAATACGCCGGCCCATGACCTCGGCACCGCCGTGCTGGAAGAGCTTGTATCCCGCGCCGGGATCGACAAGGCCGATGTCAGCGAGACGATCCTCGGTCAGGTGTTGACCGCCGGCCAAGGGCAGAACCCCGCACGCCAGGCCCATGTCAACGCGGGTCTGCCGATTGAGGCTGCGGCCTGGTCAATCAACCAGGTCTGCGGGTCGGGTCTGCGTGCCGTTGCGCTGGCCGCCCAGCACATCCAGCTTGGCGATGCCGATATCGTCGCGGCGGGCGGTCAGGAAAGCATGTCGCTTAGCCCCCATGTCGCGCACCTGCGCGCGGGTCATAAGATGGGCGACATGAAGTTCATCGACTCGATGATCCGCGATGGTCTTTGGGATGCGTTCAACGGCTATCACATGGGCCAGACCGCCGAGAACGTTGCCGAGAAATGGCAGATCAGCCGCGACCAGCAGGACGAATTCGCCGTCGCCAGCCAGAACAAGGCTGAGGCCGCCCAGAAGGCCGGCAAGTTCGCCGATGAGATTGTCGCGTTCACCGTAAAGACCCGTAAAGGCGAGACGATCGTCGATCAGGACGAATACATCCGCCACGGCGCGACGATGGAAGCGATGCAGAAACTGCGCCCCGCCTTCACCAAGGACGGCTCTGTCACGGCGGCGAATGCCTCGGGCCTCAACGACGGCGCGGCCGGCGCGCTTTTGATGAGCGCCGAGAACGCTGAAAAGCGCGGGATCAAGCCGCTGGCGCGCATCGCAAGCTACGCGACTGCCGGGCTAGACCCGTCTATCATGGGCGTCGGTCCGATCTATGCCAGCCGCAAGGCGCTGGAAAAGGCCGGTTGGAAGCCTGAAGACCTCGATTTGGTCGAAGCGAATGAGGCGTTCGCTGCGCAGGCCTGCGCCGTGAACAAGGACATGGGCTGGGACCCGTCCATCGTGAACGTGAATGGCGGCGCGATCGCAATCGGCCATCCCATCGGCGCCTCGGGCGCGCGCATTCTCAACACCCTTCTGTTTGAAATGCAGCGCCGCGACGCCAAGAAGGGCCTTGCGACGCTGTGCATCGGTGGCGGCATGGGCGTCGCCATGTGCATCGAGCGCGACTAAGGTAATCGGGTCGGACCGCCCTGCACGGGCGGCCCGACCTGCGTGATGGCGTTTCCAACGAACCCCGAACAGATCGTCTTTTCCGGCGGTGGGCCGCGCTGCTTCTGGCAGGGCGGGGTCATGTCAAGCGCGACCGAGCGTTATGACCTCGCGCCGCAGCGGATCACCGGTGTCTCGGGCGGCGCGCTGGCCGGAGCAGCCTATCTTGCAGGACGGGAACGCGACCTTCTGGATGCCATGTGCGTTGCCTTCGAGGCACAGGATACGAATGTCGATGCGTTTGATCCGGATGGGAACGGTGTGACCCCGCACCAGACGATCTATTCCGAGGTCGTGGCCCGCATCCTTGATGACAGCGCCGCGTCGAAGATCGCAGATGGCCCGCAA
>CBFIJK010000096.1:0-7524 GCA_965662745.1 uncultured Paracoccaceae bacterium | reverse complement strand
GGGCACTCTGAAGCGCAATCAGGCGAAATGGATCAGTGCCGCTGTCTTTGGCGTCATCGGCCTGATCTTTGCCTCGCTCGCCGGGTTGCTTGCAGGCGGTTTCATCGGCTTTATCCTCGGCTGGTTCACGCTGTGGCTGCATAGCGGGCGCTACCGTTCCGGCGTGCCGATTTATGCCACACCGGGGCAAACCCTGTGGCACAACGCGTTTCTTTTCATCTGTGGGGCGATTTTCTTTTTCCTGATTGCGCCCATCGTCACGGTAATCCCGCTGTCCTTCAACGCCGAGGATTTCTTTACCTTCACGCCCGAAATGATCGCGCTTGATCCCGAGGGCTATTCGCTGAAGCATTACCGTGACTTCCTGACCAATCCCGATTGGCAGCAGGCGCTGTGGAACTCGGTCAAGATCGCACCCGCCGCGACCTTCCTTTCCGTAACGCTAGGCACACTCGCCGCCATCGGCCTCAGCCAGCCGCATGTGCCGTTCCGCCGTGCGATCATGGCGATCCTGATTTCGCCCATGATCGTTCCGCTGATCATCTCGGCGGCAGGGATGTATTTCTTCTACTCGCGCCTCGGCCTTCAGGGCACATATGCAGGCGTCGTTCTGGCCCACGCTGCCCTCGGCATTCCGTTTGTCATCATCACGGTGACGGCGACGCTTGTGGGCTTTGATACCTCGCTGACCCGCGCTGCGGCGAATATGGGCGCAAACCCGATAACGACCTTCTTCAAGGTTCAGATGCCGCTGATCCTGCCCGGCGTGATCTCGGGTGGACTGTTTGCCTTCATCACGTCCTTCGACGAGGTCGTTGTGGTGATCTTCGTCGGCTCGGCCAACCAGCAAACGCTGCCCTGGCAGATGTTTACCGGCCTGCGCGAACAGATCTCGCCCACCATTCTTGCGGTGGCGACGATCCTCGTGACCATCTCGATCATGCTGCTGACGACAGTCGAGGTCCTACGCCGCCGGTCAGAGAAATTGCGTGGCATGTCGCCGGGGTAATCCCTGGCGATCGCCGTTTCCAGAATTACGACAATCCGCCGTATTTCGGCCATATCTGGCTGAGAAAGCTTGTTCCAAATCCGAGCGATACGGATATGGGGCATGGCAGACTACGACATCTGGGTTCTGGGCGAGAACGACGTCACGGTCAGTGGCGGCGGTCAGCTTGACGGCATTTCCCAAGGCTCTGGCGTGCATTTGGCCGGTCGCACGATCACGCTGAATTCGCGCGACTGGGCCCCGGTCGCGGTGACGGATAACGACACCAATTTCCAAGACAGCGACAGCTCTCAGCAGTTGAACGGCGCGCAGACGATCAACGGCGTGACCTATGCCAGCGGCACGACGCTTGAAGCGGAATACGGGTTCACAGTCACCGACGGGACGACCAGCTACCAGCTTATCGGGTTCAACGTGAACAACTCGAGCCCGGCTTACGGCACCATCGAAGGCATTGCCTTTGTCGGGCCGCCCGGAGGCTTTCCGCCCACCGGCGTGCCCCTGACCGTCACCTCGACGCAAGAAGGGCCAAATTACGCCGCCGCCGACTATGTCACGCCGATCTGCTTCGCACTCGGCACGCTGATCGACACTCCGGGTGGTCCGCGCGCCGTCGAGACGCTGACGCCGGGATGTCTGGTCACAACTCTGGACGGGCAGGCGGCCCCGCTGCGATGGGTCGGGCGCGGGATCCACCGGCCCGGACCGGGCGAAGGGCCGATCCGGTTTCGGGCCGGCGCCATCGGGAATGCGCGCGATCTCGTCGTCTCGCCTCAGCACCGCATTTATGTCGAGGATTGGCGGACAGAGCTGTTCTTCGGCCTCGGCGGCGTGCTTGTCGCGGCCAAGGAATTCGTCGACGGCGTTTCGGTCGTGCAGGAAGAGGTCGATCTCGTGACCTATTTCCACCTCATGTTCGACGCGCATGAGATCGTGCTGTCCGAAGGCGTGCCCACTGAAAGCCTGTATCCCGGTCCCTGCGCACTTCATAGCATCACCGATGCGGCGCGGGACGAGCTGATGATGCTGTTTCCCGACCTTGACGCGATGGCGCCCGCCAGTCCGCCCGCCGCCCCGCATCTTCGAAGCTTTGAGGCGCAAGTGATCCTGGCGGCCTGACCGCTACATCTCGCCGCCCGCGATCTGGATCGCCTGACCGTTGACGCTGCCCGATCCCGGCCCGCACAGCCAAAGGGCGGCCGCGGCGATCTCGTCCGGCTCCAGAAGGCGGCCATGGGGATTGGCGCCGACCATCATCTTCAGCGCGTCCTCGTCCGACACGCCCGCGCGCTCCTTGATCGAGGCGACGTTGCGGTCGATGATCTCGGTACGAACATAGGCAGGGCAGATGGCATTGAAGGTGATCGGCTGGCCAAGGTAATCGGCCGCCAACCCGCGCATCAGCCCGACCATCCCGTGCTTGGACGCGGTATAGGCCGACGCGCCCTTGAGGCCCTTCAGACCGGCGATGGACGAGATCGCGATGACCCGGCCATATTCCAGCCCGCGCATGGTCTTCAGCGCCTCGCGCACTGTAAGGAAACAGCCGTCAAGGTTGGTCCCCAGTATCCAGCGCCAGAATTCCATATCCGTCTTGTGCAGCGCGCGCCCCTCGGCGACGCCCGCATTGGCGACATGGATCGCGATGGGGCCGCGCGCCTCGACCGCAGCGGCGAAGCCTTGGGCGACATTGGCCTCGTCGCCCACATCCATCGCAAGGGGATGCAGTCGGTCATGGGCCTTGGCGGCCTCTTCGAGCACCGCGATCCGGCGGCCGGTGATCGTGACCTCGGCGCCAGCCTCTGCCAGCGCCTCTGCGATCGAAAGCCCGATTCCGGTGCCGCCCCCGGTGATGAGCGCGTGTTTGCCGTCCAGCATGTCTTGTCCTCCCGCCTGTTCCGGCCAAGACTACAGGCAAGCCGCCCGGGGACAAGGACCGCAAAGCGATGAAATGGATCGACCTTCCGCCGATGTGGTTGGGCCTGCATCTTGTGCTGGTCTGGCAGCTTGCGCAGTTCTGGCAGATGCCCGGCGTGTGGGTGGCCTGGCTAGGCTGGGCCTTCGTGGCGGTCGGCCTTTCCCTGATGCTGGCCGCCGTGGTTCAAATGCGGCGGCACAAGACCACCGTTATCCCGCATCTCAAGCCGCAGGCGCTTGTGATGACCGGCGTGTTCCGCTTCAGCCGCAATCCGATCTACCTTGGCGATGCGCTTGTGCTGGCGGGGGCCGCGCTGATCTTTCGCGCGCCCCAGGCGCTGATCCTTGTGCCGCTCTTCATGGGGATCATAACCAAACGCTTCATCGAGGATGAGGAAGAGCGCCTGCGCGTCGCCTTCGGCGATCCGTTTCTCGACTGGGCCGCACGGACGGGCCGTTGGGTCTGAGTAATAATATTTCGTGGCGAAACGGATTGTCGCCTGTTCCTTCCTGTTGCCCACGTGTATTAGACTCTGCGCGAAACTGCCCCATGTAAGGGCAAAATGCTGGATAGAGGGACGACCACGTGAAGATCGGAACCCCGAAGGAAATTCTCGACGGTGAAGCGCGCGTCGCCATGACGCCTGACAGTGCTGCCCAATTGCAAAAGCTCGGACATGAGTGCGTGATCGAAGCCGGTGCTGGCGAAAAGGCCGGCTTTTCGGACGCGGCCTACAAAGAGGCAGGCGTCGAGGTCGTAAAGACCCCCGCCGCGCTTTGGAAGGCCGCCGATATTATCGCCAAGGTCCGCCCGCCGACCGACACAGAGGCGAAACGCCTGACCAAGGACAAGACGCTGATCTCGTTCTTCTGGCCTGCAGCCAACGAAGAGCTGATGGAGCTTTGCAAATCCAAGTCGGCAACCGTGATTGCAATGGACATGGTGCCGCGCATCAGCCGCGCGCAGAAGATGGATGCGCTGTCGTCCATGGCGAACATCGCGGGCTACCGCGCGGTGATCGAGGCGGGCAACAATTTCGGACGCTTTTTCACCGGTCAGGTGACAGCGGCAGGCAAGGTGCCGCCCGCGAAGGTGCTTGTCGTCGGGGCAGGGGTCGCGGGTCTGGCCGCGATCGGCACATCGACCTCGCTGGGCGCGATCACTTACGCATTCGACGTGCGCCCCGAAGTGGCCGAGCAGGTCGAAAGCATGGGCGCCGAATTCGTCTACCTCGATTTCGAAGATGCGGACACCTCGGACGGCGCTGAATCGGGCGGGTATGCCAAGCCCTCCAGCCCCGAGTTCCGCGAAGCGCAGCTTGCCAAGTTCCGCGAGCTTGCGCCCGATATCGACATCGTCATCACCACCGCCCTGATCCCCAACCGCGAAGCGCCAGAGCTTTGGACCGAGGACATGGTCAAGGCGATGAAGCCCGGATCGGTCATCATCGACTTGGCTGCCGAAAAGGGCGGCAACTGCAAAATGACGGTGATGGACGAGAAGATCGTCACCGACAACGGCGTCACGATCGTCGGCTATACCGATTTCCCCAGCCGGATGGCGACGCAATCCTCGACGCTTTACGCGACGAACATCCGCCACATGATGACGGACCTGACCCCCGACAAGGACGGCGTGGTCAATCACAACATGGAAGACGACGTGATCCGCGGGGCCACCGTCACCCATGAGGGTGAGATCACATGGCCACCACCGCCACCTAAAGTGGCGGCCATTGCGGCGCAGCCGAAGAAGGAAAAGGCCAAGGAACTGACGCCCGAGGAAAAGCGCGAGGCCGAAACCGCCGCGTTCAAGGCGCAGACCAAGCAGCAGTTCACGCTGCTGGCCGTCGGCGCCGTGCTGCTTCTGGCCGTGGGCCTTGTCGCCCCGTCCAGCTTCATGCAGCACTTCATCGTCTTCGTGCTGTCGGTCTTTGTCGGCTTCCAGGTGATCTGGGGCGTGGCGCACAGCCTGCACACGCCGCTTATGGCGATCACCAACGCGATCTCGTCGATCATCATCCTGGGCGCTCTGATGCAAATCGGGTCCGGGTCGTTCCTGGTGATCCTTCTGGCCGGGCTTTCGGTCTTCATGGCCGGGATCAACATCTTCGGCGGCTTCCTGGTGACACGGCGCATGCTCGCCATGTTCCAGAAATCCTGATTTAGGAGGGGACCATGGACTTTGGATTCACGACGGCGGCCTATGTGGTCGCAGCGGTTCTCTTCATCCTCTCGCTCGGGGGGCTGTCGGGACAGGAAAGCGCGAAACGCGCGGTCTGGTATGGCATTGTCGGTATGGGACTGGCGATTTTCGCCACCCTGATCGGGCCCGGATCTGGCCTGTGGCTAGCCTCGATCATTCTGATCGGCATGGGCGGCGTGATCGGCGTGCAGCTGGCGCAGCGCGTTCAGATGACGCAGATGCCGGAACTCGTGGCGGCAATGCATTCTCTTGTCGGTCTGGCGGCGGTGTTCGTGGGCTACAACGCCCATATCGAGCTTGCCCGCGTTCTGGCGATGGACGACACGGCGCGTATCGGCCTCGAAGGCTTTGCCGCGCTGATCGCCAAGAAGGATATCGTCGAGATCAACATCCTGCGGGTCGAACTGTTTCTCGGCGTCTTCATCGGCGCTGTGACCTTCACCGGCTCGGTGATCGCGTATGGCAAACTGGCGGGCAAGGTCAGCTCTGCGGCGGCGAAACTGCCGGGCGGGCATTTTCTGAACATCGCGGCTGCCGCGATCTCGGTCATTTGCCTGATCTGGTACTTCAATACCGGCGGCTTCTTCCCGCTCTTCCTGATGACGCTGGCCGCGCTTTTTATCGGCTATCACCTCATCATGGGGATCGGCGGCGCGGATATGCCCGTCGTCGTGTCGATGCTCAACAGCTATTCGGGTTGGGCGGCGGCGGCCATCGGCTTCAGCCTTGGCAATGACCTTCTGATCGTCGTCGGCGCGCTTGTCGGCTCGTCCGGTGCGATCCTGTCGTACATCATGTGCAAGGCGATGAACCGGTCGTTCATCAGCGTGATCCTCGGCGGCTTCGGCGGACCGCAGGGCGCGCAGGCGGCCGTCGAGGGCGAGCAGGTCGCCATCGACGCCGACGGTGTAGCCAACGCCCTGAACGAGGCCGACAGTGTCGTCATCGTGCCGGGCTATGGCATGGCGGTCGCGCAGGCGCAGCAGGCGGTCAGCGAACTGACCAAGAAGTTGCGCGCCAAGGGCAAGAACGTCCGCTTCGCGATCCACCCGGTCGCGGGTCGTCTGCCGGGGCACATGAACGTGCTTCTGGCCGAGGCGAAGGTGCCATACGACATCGTGCTCGAGATGGAAGAGATCAACGACGACTTCCCCGATACGGACGTCGTGATCGTCATCGGCTCGAACGATATCGTGAACCCCGCCGCGCAGGACGATCCCAACTCGCCCATCGCCGGGATGCCGGTGCTTGAGGTGTGGAAGGCCAAGCAGGTCTTCGTCTCGAAGCGCGGGCAGGGCACGGGATACTCGGGCATCGAGAATCCGCTGTTCTTCAAGGACAACACGCGCATGTTCTATGGCGATGCAAAGACGTCGCTGGATACGCTGCTTCCAAAGATCGACTGATCCTGTTCTGAACCAGACAACGCAAAGCGCCGGGGCCAACACCCCGGCGCTTTTCATTTGGCAGGGCTACACGCAAAGCGGGAAATTTTGTCGCCAAGGAAACAAATTTTGCCCTCACATCGCTTTTCTCTGGACCTGAAAGCCGAGACCGGCAAACTGTTTCGGCGAATGTCCAAGGGAGGAATTGGGGATGAAGCGCAGAGATTTTCTGAAAACATCGGGGGCCGCGTCCATCGGCGTTGTCGCCTTCACGCCGGCTTTTGCCCAGAACGCCGCCTTGCGCGTGTCGACCTGGGTTCCGCCGCAGCACCACATGAACGCCAACACGCTGCCCACATGGGTCGCGGCCATCGACGAGGCCTCTGGCGGCACGCTGAAGCTGAACGTCGATCCGGCGCCCATCGCGGGCCCGCCGGCGCAATATGACCTTGTGCGCGACGGCGCGGCGGACATCGCCTATCATGTCGCCGCCTACACGCCCGGCCCGTTCGAAGTCGCGCGCGGGGTCGAGATGCCCTTCCTGTCGCCCAATGCCGAGATCGGCAGCCAGGCCACCTATGAATGGTATGAGCGCAATATCGGCTTTGACACCGAGTTCACCGATGTGAAAGTGCTGACCCTTTTCGTGCACGGCCCTGGCCAGGTGCATTCGAAGGACCCGATCACCAATATCGACGAGATGCAGGGCGTGAAGCTGCGCGTCGGCGGCGGCGGTGTCCGCATGGCCGAGGCGCTGGGGGCCGCGCCGGTGGCGATGCCCGCAAGCCAGGCCTATGAGGCGATCCAGAAGGGCGTCGCCGATGGCGCGATGTTCCCCTACGAAGCGATCAAGGGCTTCCGTCTGGGCGAGCTGGTCAAGAACCACCTCGAAATCCCCGGCGGTCTCTATACGACCTTCTTTGCTGTCATCATGAACCGGTCCAAGTGGGACGCGCTGTCCGATGAGCACAAGCAGGTGCTGACCGATATGGGCGGCATCGAGGGCG
>CBFIJK010000095.1:0-7617 GCA_965662745.1 uncultured Paracoccaceae bacterium | reverse complement strand
GCTTGCTACGACCTCGCAAGTGCTGCGTTAAGACCGAGGGCAGAGACGATGAGCGACGAATTGCAGGCCGTGGATATCGGTACCATCAAGCGCATTCTGCCGCACCGCTATCCGTTCCTGCTGGTGGACAAGGTGGTCAAGATCGACGGCAACCGAAGCGCTGTCGGCATCAAGAATGTCACCATCAACGAGCCGTTCTTCCAGGGCCATTTCCCTGAAGAGCCGGTCATGCCGGGCGTGTTGATCCTCGAAGCGATGGGCCAGACCTCGGCAGTGATGATCTCGGTCGGAAACGATCTCGTGGACAAGGGCGTGTCGGTCTACCTGATGTCGATCGACAACGCGCGCTTCCGAAAAAAGGTCGTGCCCGGCGATGTGCTGGAACTGCACGTCGACACCACGCGCGGCGCGACGAGCCGTGTCGTCAAGCTGGCCTGCAAGGGCATCGTGGATGGCGAAGTGGTGGCCGAGGCCGATGTCATGGCGATGATTTCGAAACCCGCCTGATCGACAGCTTTTCACGGATTGGAGATAAACGGGCGCGCCGCGGGGCCGCCCGTTTTTCGTCGCGCTATTCGGCCGCGAGGCGCGGCCGCATCGCCAGCCAGATCAGCGCGGCGCCCGCCAACGCGAGGAAAGGCACCATGGCGACATTGACCGCCGTCCAGCCTTCGACCGCAGACCCGCCGGAACAGTTCATCAGCCCGCCCGACGCGACAGAGGCGACCGTGACGCAGCCAAAGACGATCATGTCGTTCATGCCCTGCACGCGTCCGCGTTCTTCGGGCGCGTGGGCCGCGGCCAGCATCGCGGTTGCGCCGATGAAGCCGAAATTCCACCCGAGCCCGAGCAGGATCAGCGCGGCGAAGAAGTTCGGCAGCGTGACGCCCGCAATCCCCACAGCGCCCGCGCCCGCAAGGATCACGAGCCCGAGCGCCACGATGCGTTCCGCGCCATAGCGCGCGATCAGGTGGCCGGTGAAGAAGGACGGAATGAACATCGCCAGCACATGCGCCGACACGACATCGGCGGCGCTGCCTTGGGTGAACCCGCAGCCCACCACGGCCAGCGGAGCCGATGTCATCATCAGGTTCATCAGCGCGTAGGACACCATCGCGCAGATGATCGCCACGGCGATGCGTGGGGTCTTCAAAAGCTCCAGCCGCGATCGGCCTTTGGGCGCGTCCGCCCCTGGAACCGGCGGCTTGGGGATATCAAGCGCGAAGAACAGCAATGCGCCGACGATATTGACCCCGATCACCGCGAGATAGGTCCCGAGGAACGGGATCACCATTGCGTCCGCTGTCACTTTCACCAGTTGCGGGCCGATGATCGCGGACACAAGGCCGCCTGCCATGACATAGGAAATTGCCTTGGGCCGGAACGCATCCGATGCGGTATCGGCGGCGGCGAAGCGGTAAAAGCCTTGCGCGGACATGTAGATGCCGGTCAGGAAGCTGCCCGCCAGAAAGATCGGAAAGCTTGCGGTATACAGCCCCCAGGCCCCGATGACCGCGCCAAGCGCGCCGCCCATGGCGCCCGCGAAGAACCCCGCGCGGCGGCCGTAGCGCTGCATGAAGGCCGACATGGGCGTGGCCGACAGCATCGACCCCAGAACGATCAGTGAAATCGGCAAGGTCGCGAAACAGACATTCGAGGCCAGCGATTGCCCGGCCAGCCCGCCGATGGTGAAGATCATCGGCATCTGCGCCCCGAGGATCGCCTGCGCAGCGACAAGGATGGCAACATTGCGCTTCGCGCGGCGATCGGTCTGGGGCGTGTCAATGGCGGTCATGGCGTTTCGGTAGCGCGCAAATCAGGAATTGGGAAGGGCCTCAATGAGATGCGCGAACGATCCGCTGACACTGCCCTCGGTCAGGCCCATGGGCGGCAGGGCGGTGCCTTCGGCGTCTGTCGCGTCAAAGAGCGGCGCGCCCTCGGCGCGCAGGGTGGTGGCGTAGTGAAATTCATGCCCGGCAAAGCGCCCGGGGAACGGGCCGCTGGTTGCGGTCAGCGTGCGGTAGCCGAGGTGCAGCTTGCGGGTGGCAAAGCTCGTCTCCAGCCGCAAAAGCCCGGCCATGACGTGGTGTTTGCCTGCCGCATCCGTCAGCGTTTCGCCGAGGACCATGTAGCCCCCGCACTCGCCGTAGATCGGGGTACCCCTGGCGGCAGCGGCGCGCAGGGTGTCAAGGAACGTCCTCGCGCTCGCGATCGTGCCTGCGTGAAGTTCGGGGTAGCCGCCGGGCAGGAAAATGAGATCGGCATCGGGGACGGGGTCATCGGCGAGGGGACTGAAGCTTTCGATCACCGCGCCGCCCGCGCGCCAGTCGTTCTGCTGGTGGGGATATGCGAAGGCAAAGGCCTTGTCGCGGGCAATGGCGATGCGGCGGGAGGGCGCCTGGACAGGGATGGGTTCCGGCGCGTCCGGCAAGGGAGCGGCAAGCGCGATAAGCGCCCCCAAATCCACATGAGCGGCCACGGCATCTGCGGCGCGGTCCAGAAAATCGTCGAGATCGGGGCGCTCTTCGGCTTGCACCAGGCCAAGATGGCGGTCCGGATGCGAAAGCCCCGCATCGCGGGGCAGGGCGCCCAGCACGGGCAGGCCAGTCGGCGCCAGCGCCGTACGCAACATCTTTTCATGCCTCGGACTGCCGACGCGATTGAGCAGAATACCAGCGACGCGCACATCCGGGTCATGGGCGGCGAATCCCATGGCCAGCGGCGCGGCGGATTGCGCCATACGCGCCGCGTCAATCAAGAGGATCACCGGCAGGCCGAGATGGCGCGCGAGATCCGCCGTCGCTCCGCGCCCGGCGGGCGGTGCTCCGTCGAAAAGACCCATCGCGCCTTCGATGATCAGCAGGTCGTCACCGCTGGCCAGCGCCTTGAGGCGTGCAGGCGCCATCGCCCAGGCGTCGAGATTGGGACAGGGCGCGCCGCAGGCGGCTTCGTGAAAACGAGGGTCAATATAGTCGGGGCCGGATTTCGCGCCGCGCACGGGCACGCCTTGACGGGACAGAGCGCGCAGCAGGCCAAGGGTCACGGTCGTCTTGCCGCTGCCCGAGGCGGGGGCGGAAATGATCAGGCCGGGCATCGATTGGATCCGGGGGCGGCGGGATCACATCCCGCCCTACAGGCCGCGGCCACCGCTTAGGCGCTTTCGGCGGGGCGGCCCCGGCCTAGCGGATCATCGTCTCGCGGCGCGGCGCCTGTCATCATCGCCTGCCAGTCGAGCGCCTGGCGCATCAGGACGGACCGGCCGACGCAGATGATCGCCGGAGGCTCCAGCCCCGAGGCTGCAAGATCGGCCTCGAGCGTGCCAAGCGTCGTCTCCAGCACGGCCTGACGCTTCGTCGTGGCCTCTGTCACAACGGCCACGGGCTCCGATGCGGCGCGGCCCGCATCGAGAAGCGCCCCCGCGATCTGCGCGACATGCTTCATGCCCATGTAGATCACCAGGACCTGGCTGCCGTCCGAAATCGCCTTCCAGTTCAGCGAGGTTGGCGTCGCCCCGGACTGGTCATGGCCGGTGACGAAAGTAACCGACTGGTTCACATCGCGGTGGGTGACGGGGATGCCCGCATAGGCCAGCCCGCCGATGCCTGCGGAAATCCCCGGCACGATGCGGATCGGGATGCCGTGCTGCACCAGCGTCTGCGCCTCTTCGCCGCCGCGCCCGAAGACGAAGGGATCGCCGCCTTTGAGCCTCAAGACGCGCTTTCCGGCCCGCGCCAGATCGACAAGCCGCAGCGAGATGTCGCGCTGCTTGGCGGACGGTTTTCCACCGCGCTTGCCGGCATAGATGCGCTCTGCTTCGGGCCGGGCCCAATCGAGGATCGCGCCGTCCACAAGCGCGTCATAGACGATAACATCCGCCTGGCGTAGGGCGTTGAGCGCGTGCAGCGTCAGAAGCCCCGGATCGCCGGGGCCCGCGCCGCACAGCCAGACCCAGCCCGGCAAGAGTGTGGGCCAGTCGGCGGCGGGAAGGGATGTGATCGAGTCGTCCATACCCGCGTTATGGCCGAGCTTCGGCCCGGCGGAAAGCTTGGATGCGACCTGCCAGCGCCCATTGGCGCATCCCGGCGCCCGGCGTATAGAGGACGCGATGACGCGCAAACCCGAAGGCGATCTGCGCCGTGGCTGGACCACGGGCGCCTGTGCGACGGCGGCCACAAAGGCTGCCCTTCTGCGTTTGTGGGGCGGCGCGTTCCCGTCCGAGGTCGCGATCACGCTGCCGAAAGGCGAGGTGCCGGTGTTTCCGCTGGCCCATCGCGAGGCGGGCGAAGGCTGGGCCGAGGCGGGGATCACCAAGGACGCGGGCGACGATCCGGACGTGACCCATGGCGCGCTCGTGATCGCACGGGTGCGGGAGGCGGCCGCAGGCAGCGGCGTCACGTTTTGCGCGGGCGATGGCGTGGGGACCGTGACAAAGCCGGGCCTGCCCATTCCGCCGGGGGATCCCGCCATCAATCCGGTCCCGCGCCGGATGATGGAAGGCGTTGTTTCGGAACTGGCCGCTGAACTCGGCAAGCCTGCCGATATCGAGATCACCGTCTCGATCCCCGGCGGCGCAGAGATCGCCACACGCACCTGGAACCCGCGCCTTGGCATCACCGGCGGCCTTTCGATCCTGGGGACCACCGGGATCGTGCGCCCGTTCAGTTGCGCGGCCTGGATCGCCTCGATTCACCGGGGCATCGACGTGGCGCGCGCGGCGGATCTGTCCCATGTCGCGGGCTGCACCGGATCGACCAGTGAGGCCACCGTCCAAGCGCTTTACGGCCTGCCTGATCACGCGATGCTCGACATGGGCGATTTTGCGGGTGGAATGTTGAAATACCTCAGGAAACACCCCGTGGAGAGGCTCACCATCGGCGGCGGGATCGGGAAGATCACCAAGCTGGCGCAAGGCGCGCTTGATCTTCATTCCTCGCGCTCGCGCGTAGACTTTGCAAAACTCGCCGAATTGTCGCAGACTCCGCTTGTTGCAACCGCCGAGACGGCTCTACATGCGTATCAGATCGCAGGGGAGAGGCTTGCGGTTGAGGTTGCCCGTGCCGCCAAGAGCACGGCGATCAGCCAACTCAAGGGGATGGAGACCAAGGTGGACATTGTGGTCGTAGATCGCACCGGAACGGTTCTCGCCAGGACCGGATGATGCGGCTTTTATTGCTGGCCGGAACGGCTGAGGCGCGCCAGATCGCTCGGGCGCTCGCCTTGGAGGAGCGTGTCCGGACCGTAGCGTCTTTGGCCGGGGCCACGCGCCAGCCTGAACCGCTTGGCGTTGCCACGCGGATCGGCGGCTTCGGCGGCCGTGACAACTTTCGCGACTACCTGCGGCGGGAAACCATCGACGCGGTTCTCGATGCCACGCACCCCTTCGCCAGTGTCATGAGCCACCGCACGTTCGAAGTCTGCGCCGAACTGGACCTTCCGTATCTGCAATTCCTGCGCCGGGCCTGGACGCCAGATCCGGGCGACAAATGGGCGTTTCTCAACAATGAGGCAGAGGTCGCGCAGCACGTGCCCGAGGGCGCGCGCGTTCTGCTGGCGACCGGGTCGAAATCGCTGCACCTCTTCGGCCCACTCGAGGGGCGGATGGTCTTTGCGCGCGGAATGGACGTGCCCGACGATCCGCTGCCGTTCCAGACCGGTGAATGGCTGCGCGCAACGCCGACCTTCCGGCTGGCTGATGAACGGGCTTTGCTTGACCGTTTGTCCATTGACTGGGTCGTGGCACGCAATTCGGGCGGCAGTTCAAGCCGGATCAAGCTGGATGCCGCACGCGATCTTGGGGTTCCGGTGGCGATGATCCGGCGGCCGCTGCAGCCGCCTTCGCCGCGCGTCAGCACGGTGTCGAGCGCGCTGAACTGGGTCAGGGCGCACCTTTGAAGGAACGGATTATTCGCGGCGATGCCTGCGTTGCCGAAGGCGCGGCGCATCTGGCGAGCTTTGAGCCGCGCTTTGCCACGGCCCTTGCGCAAACCGGACCCTTGCCGCTACGCCTCAAGAACGATGGGTTCGAGGCGCTCTTGTCGGCCATCGTCTCGCAACAGGTTTCTGTCGCTGCCGCCGCGGCGATCTGGAAAAAGATGCAGTCCGCGCGCCTGACCGGTCCGCGCAAGGTGATGTGGGCCAGCGAGGAGGACCTGCGCGCCTGCGGCCTGTCGCGCCAGAAGATCCGCTATGCCCGTGCCCTTGCCGCCGCGCGCATCGACTATCGCGGCTTGCGCGCCGCGCCCCATGCACAGGTGGTGGAAACCCTGACCGCCGTGCCCGGCATCGGCGTCTGGACGGCGGAGATTTATTCCATGTTCAGTCTGGGCCGTGCCGATGTCTTTGCCCCCGGCGATCTGGCCTTGCAGGAGGCGGTGCGGATGCTGTGGGACATGGAGGACCGGCCCAAGGAACGCGCCCTGCGCCAAATGGCGGAGGGCTGGAGCCCGTGGCGGTCGGTTGCGGCCCGGCTCCTGTGGGCGTATTTCCGGGTGGCCAAGCAACGGGAGGGCATCAGGTGACCAGAGAACTCAAGGCCGGGCGGCGGGCGTCGAAATCCGGGCAGACCGACAGCGTCGTCGTCTTCCTGCATGGCTATGGCGCGGACGGGGCGGACCTGTTGTCGCTGGCCGATCCGTTGGGCCCGCATATGCCCAACACCGTCTTTCTGGCCCCCGACGCGCCGGAGCCCTGCGCGGCCAGCCCGATGGGGCGGCAATGGTTCCCGATCCCGTGGATCGACGGCTCCCCGGAGGAAGCCGCGCGGACCGGCCTGCTGGCGGCGGCGGACGATCTGAACGCCTATCTGGACAGCGTGCTGGCGGAGGAGGGCATCGCCCCGGACCGGCTGATCCTTGTCGGCTTTTCCCAAGGCACGATGATGAGCCTGCATGTCGCGCCGCGCCGCGCGCAACCCATCGCCTGCGTCGTGGGCTTCTCGGGCCGCTTGCTCGCGCCCGAGACACTGGCGGGCGAGGTCGTCTCCCGGATGCCGATCCTGCTGCTGCACGGGGACGCGGATGACGTGGTCCCCTATGCCGACATGCAGAGCGCGGCGGAGGCGCTGGCGGGGGCGGAGTTCGACGTCTACACCCATACCATGGAGCGGACCGGCCACGGCATCGCGCCGGAGGGGCTGCAACAGGCCTTTGCCTTCATGGCGCACGCGCTGGGGCTCAAGCCGGGGGGGTGATCCGCGCCACGGGCGGTTGTGCCGCCCCCTGCCCAAGCCTTGGGCAATCGGCTGTCACCTGACTGTTACGACTCCATGCGACCCACGCTGCGGCAACCACCGCATGTTGCGGGGGTTGCCCGATGGAAAACGCCATATATAGTTTTCCACAAGACGGGGCGGGGCACCCCGCCTCGCGGGTGAGCGCCACGGGGCGGAACAGGAGTCGAACACGGTATGGACGGTGAATTCAGGACGCATTTCGTACGGGAGCCAAACGCGCTGAAGCAGCACCCGGCATTGGTATTGAACGCGGATCACAGGCCCTTGTCCTACTATCCCCTGTCGCTGTGGCCATGGCAGGAGGCCGTGAAGGCCGCATGGCTGGACCGGGTGACCATATTGGCCGAATATGACGAGGTGGTCCGCAGCCCGTCCACGGAGATACG
>CBFIJK010000094.1:348-7697 GCA_965662745.1 uncultured Paracoccaceae bacterium | reverse complement strand
TCTTGCCGTGGTCAACATGGCCAATCGTGCCAATGTTCACGTGCGGTTTATTCCGTTCAAACTTTGCCTTAGCCATGATGGCCTCCTTCTAATCTCACGGTGCGTGCACGGCACGCACCCTACAGGGTGGTAGGGTGCGTGGTTTCCCACGCACCGCGCTTATGCGTATTTCGCCTGGATCTCTTCCGAGATGTTCTGCGGAACCGGCTCATAGTGGTCGAACAGCATGGTGAACTGGGCACGGCCCGACGACATCGAACGCAGGTTGTTGATGTAGCCGAACATGTTCGCCAGCGGCACGAAGGAGTTGATGACAATCGCGTTGCCGCGGTTCTCTTGTCCCTGCACCTGGCCCCGACGCGAGGTCAGGTCACCGATGATGTTGCCCGTATATTCCTCGGGCGACACGACCTCGACCTTCATGATCGGCTCGAGCAGTTTCGCGCCGGCCCGCTTGAGGCCTTCACGCATGCACATCCGCGCCGCGATCTCGAACGCCAGGACCGAAGAGTCCACGTCGTGGAACTTGCCGTCGACCAGGGCGACCTTGAAGTCGATCACCGGGAAGCCTGCCAGCGGACCAGAGTCCATGACCGACTTGATGCCCTTTTCGACACCGGGGATGTATTCCTTCGGAACGGAACCGCCGACGATGCGCGATTCGAACGAATAGCCTTCGCCCGCCTCGGTTGGAGAGATGACCAGCTTGACCTCGCCGAACTGACCCGAACCACCCGACTGCTTCTTGTGGGTGTAGGTATGTTCGATCTCGTGGCCGATGGTTTCACGATACGCCACCTGCGGCGCACCGATATTCGCTTCGACCTTGAATTCACGCTTCAGGCGATCGACGAGAATGTCGAGGTGAAGTTCACCCATGCCCTTCATGATCGTCTGGCCCGACTCGATGTCGGTTTCGACGCGGAAGGACGGGTCCTCGGCCGCAAGGCGCTGAAGACCGGCGGACATCTTTTCCTGGTCGGCCTTCGTCTTGGGTTCGACCGCGATCTCGATGACCGGATCGGGGAAGGTCATGGTTTCGAGAACCACCTGGTTCTGCTGATCGCAGAGTGTGTCACCGGTCGTGGTGTCCTTGAGACCCGCGATCGCGATGATATCGCCGGAACCTGCCCAATCGATCTCTTCGCGCGAGTTCGAGTGCATCATCATCATCCGGCCGATACGCTCTTTCTTGCCCTTCGTGGAGTTCAGGACGCTGCCGCCCTTTTCCAGAAGACCCGAGTAGATACGGGTGAAGGTAAGCGATCCGACGAAGGGGTCGTTCATGATCTTGAACGCGAGACCAGCGAACGGCTGCTCGTCGCCGGGGCGACGTTCGATGTTGCGGGTTTCGGTTTCGTCGTCCGGCGAGAAGCCCATGTAGGGCGGCACGTCGAGGGGACCGGGCAGATAGTCGATCACAGCATTCAGAAGGGGCTGGACGCCCTTGTTCTTGAAAGCCGAACCGGCAAGCACGGGAACGAAAGCCATCGCAAGGGTCCCCTTGCGGATGAGCGCGCGCAGCTGCGCCTGGTCGGGCTCTACGCCTTCCAGATACGCTTCCATCGCGTCGTCGTCCATTTCGACAGCAAGCTCGACGAGGTTCGCGCGGAACTCTTCCGCCCTGTCCTTCATGTCGTCACGGATGTCCTGGATGACCCAGCTTGCGCCGAGGTCTTCACCCTTCCACACCCATTCCTTCATGGTGACGAGGTCGATGACGCCTTCAAGATAGTCTTCCGCCCCGATGGGCAGCTGGATCGGCGCGGGCGTGGCGCCCGTGCGGTCCTTGATCATGTGCACGCAGTTGTAGAAGTCGGCACCGATCTTATCCATCTTGTTGACGAAAACGATCCGCGGAACCTTGTAACGGTCAGCCTGGCGCCAGACGGTTTCGGTCTGCGGCTCGACACCGGCATTGGCGTCGAGAACGGCAACCGCGCCGTCAAGCACGGCCAGCGAACGTTCGACTTCGATGGTGAAGTCGACGTGTCCGGGCGTGTCGATGATGTTGAACCGGAACGAGGCCTCTTTCGGCGTGTCGCCGTAGATGCCCGTGGGATTCTCGCCATCTTCGGTGCGGAACCAGAACGTGGTAGTCGCAGCCGACGTGATGGTGATGCCGCGTTCCTGCTCCTGCTCCATCCAGTCCATCGTGGCGGCGCCGTCATGGACTTCGCCGATCTTGTGGGACTTGCCGGTGTAGAAGAGGATCCGCTCGGTGCAGGTGGTCTTGCCTGCATCGATATGCGCCATGATCCCGAAGTTACGGTAGCGATCGAGAGTATATTCGCGTGCCATGGGAAGGGTCCTCAGGCTGAGATTGGGTTACCAGCGATAATGGCTGAACGCCTTGTTGGCGTCGGCCATCTTATGCGTGTCTTCGCGCTTCTTGACGGCGGACCCGCGGCCCTGGACCGCATCGATCAGCTCGCCGGCAAGGCGCTCTTCCATCGTGTTCTCGTTGCGCGCGCGGCTGGCATTGATGAGCCAGCGGATCGCAAGCGCCTCGCGGCGCTCGGGGCGCACTTCGACGGGGACCTGATAGGTCGCACCGCCGACGCGGCGGGACCGCACTTCGACGGAGGGCTTGATGTTGTCGAGGGCCTCGTGGAAGACCTCGACAGGGGCCTTCTTGAGCTTGCCTTCGACCCGATCCATGGCGCCATAGACGATGGATTCGGCGACGGACTTCTTTCCGTCATACATCAGGTTGTTCATGAACTTTGTCAGCACACGATCGCCAAACTTGGCATCGGGCAGAACTTCGCGCTTATCGGCAGCGTGACGACGGGACATCTGTTAATCCTCTTATTTCGGACGCTTGGCGCCGTATTTCGAACGACGCTGCTTACGGTCCTTGACGCCTTGGGTATCAAGCACACCACGCAGGATGTGGTAACGCACGCCGGGAAGGTCTTTCACACGGCCGCCACGGATCAGGACAACAGAGTGTTCCTGAAGGTTGTGACTTTCACCGGGAATGTAGCTGATGACCTCGTAACCGTTGGTCAGGCGCACCTTCGCGACCTTCCGCATGGCCGAGTTCGGCTTTTTCGGCGTGGTGGTGTAGACACGCGTGCAGACGCCGCGTTTCTGCGGGCATCCCTCGAGGTGCATTGACTTCGAGCGTTTGACTTTCGGCTGCCGCGGTTTGCGGATCAGCTGCTGGATCGTTGGCATTCCGGTTCGTTCCCCGTGTAGCAACACTTACATTCATGGGGCCCGCGCGCCCCGGTTCGATGACGTATTTCACGCGTCCGCAAAACACAAAGACCGCCTTCGCCCCAGTGGTTGGGGCGACGCGGTGGAGTTCCAGAGGATCGGGGCGCGGGGCCCGGATCTTGACCGCTTCAATACTGTGACAGGCCCGGCGACACTGCGCCCCGTAGCCCGAGTGCGCGCCGTATATGGCGAGTCTCACCCCGTGTCAACAGCGCCTCAAGACCTCAGCGCGTTCTTAGGGGCACCGGGGATTTGCGGGCGATATTTCTCTCTCGATAGAAGGTGTAAACCCCTGTCGCGACGATGATCGCCGCGCCCAGAAGCGTCGTCCATCCGGGCCAGTCGCCGAAGACCGCAAAGCCCAGCACCAAAGCCCAGAGGATGGACGTATAGCGGAAGGGCGCGACGATAGCCACCTCTCCCACGCGCATTGCCATTACGCTAAAAAGATAGCCCCCAATCACGAAAATCGCGGCGCAGGCCAGGATCATGGCGCTGTGACCTGTCAACGGATGCCATTCACCGCCCAGAGAGGCCAGGCCCGAGAACAGCGTGACCCCGATTGCCGCCGACAGCGCGACGGTAAGCGACGGAACGTCTCGCGACAGCCGCCGCGTCACGAGGTCACGCACCGTCACGAAGACGACCGAGATCAGCACGTAGATGGAATAGACCGAGAATCCCTCGGCCCCCGGTTTGACGATGATCAGCACGCCGCAGAATCCCACGAGGATCGCGGTCAGGCGTCGCCATCCGACAGCCTCGCCCAGAAACACAGCCCCCGCCAGCGTCACGGACAGCGGCATGACCTGTAGAATCGCGGTCACATTGGCGAGCGGCATGTTGAACAGCGCCGTGATGAAGAAATACGCCGCGCCGATCTCGGCCACCGTACGAATGCCGATACGATGCCAATCGGCGCGCGGCACATCAAACCGCAGGGCGCCCATGGCCCGCGCGATGATCGCCAGAAGCGCCACGGTCATCAGCCCGCGCAGGAACAGTGTCTGGAATAAAGGCAGCGTGCCCGAGAGCGACTTCATGAAGGTATCGTTGATCGTAAAGGCCGCCATTGAGGCCATCATGAGCCCCGCGCCGCGCGCATTATCCGTCAGTGCCGCCATGATCCGTCCCTTCCCGCAAACCGGTATCAAGCGTCGTAACCCGAGGCCAGCGCTCAATGATTTCACCGGTATTTGACTGACGCTTCGCGAAATCTCCGGGGAATCACCCAGATCGGAACACAATCAGACGCCAAATCAGACGGACGCATTTCAGAACGGGTTTCTTACCGGGTTAATGGCTTACAACATCGTCGATCCAAACAGTGCCTTGCTGGCACATCTGGCCAGCGTCGATGTGAAATTCTCTGGCGTTCATATCGGCGGCGGCATCTATTTTTCCGCGAACCACAATCCGTCGCCCGGCGGCACATCCACCGCCATTGCCCAGCGCAGCCTTGCCGGAGAGGGCGAGGCGCATGCCACGACCGAGATCGACTTTACCCTGCCGGACGGCGGCGATCCCTGGGACGAATACCGCGACGATATCGACAATGACGGGAACTTGGATTTCGTGAAGGCCGGGTTCGACATGGCGATGCATGTAGGTGAATCGCTGCCTTCGACCGGCGTCTTCTACACCGGCCCTGCTGCGCCGATGCTGATCGCGATGGACCCTGGCGATCTGGCCGGAACCGTCACGATCACCGGCTTTCCCAATGCGGGCAATTCGCTGAACGGCGAGGACGGGGTGATGCATGAAAGCACCGGAACGCTGGCTGGCTATTCCTCTGAATCGGTCAATGGCGACACCGGCGGTTATTTCACCGTGGACGACACGCAGGCGGTGAACGGCATGTCCGGGGGCGGCAACTTTCTTGATTTCGACGCCGACGGCGATGGCAGCCTGGAAACCTACGTCATCGGCACCACCGCGCGCAGCCTCTATTCCGCGTTTCCGCTGGAATATCACGGCGTCCAGACCACCGCCTTTTCCGCGCACTACGATGATCTTGCCGCTGCTATCGAAGGGCTGTCCGGTGCCGAAGCGCGGGGCGCGGATGATTTCGGGCGCATGGCGCTCCTGTCGGGCCAGTCGCTGTTCTCCAGTGCGACAAATGTGCAGGGCGAATTCTTTCACGAAGACCTGTTCGGCAGCATAAACGCCGACACAATGGATGGCGGCGGCGGCAATGATCGGCTGTATGGCAGGGCCAACAGCGACTTGTTATCGGGCGGTGATGGCGACGATCTGATCGACGGCGGCGCTGGCGCCGACACGATGACCGGGGGCGCCGGGTCGGATACCTTCAAGGGCTTTGGCGGTGCGACGGACGAGATCACGGATTTTTCCGGCGCGGACGGTGATATTCTCGATCTGTCGGATTTCTTCCTGACGCTCGAAGACGTGCGCGATGCCTCGACCGAGAATGGCGACGGATCGCTCGATGTCGATCTGTCGCAGGGAACCGAACCTGGCGCTGCGCAGGGCGGCACGGTGCGTCTTCTCTCGACGGGTCTTGCGGATTTGACGCCCTCGACGGTCATGGTCGTCTGCTTCGCCGCTGGAACTAGGATCGACGCTTTGGGTGGCCGCTACCTGGTGGAGCGGTTGCGTCCTGGCCAGCAAGTACGCCTGGAATGCGGGCGATACGCTCCAGTGATGAGCATGGCGCGCCGCCGGGTCACAAAGGACGAGATGCGCGAGACGCCATCCCTGCGCCCGGTGCGGATCGCGGCTGGTTCGCTTGGGAGCGGGCTACCTGAGCGCGACCTCGTGGTCTCTCCGCAGCATCGCCTGCTGGTCGACGGCCCCCTGGTCATGCGCATGACCGGCAACAGCGCAGCGCTGATCCCGGCGGTCAAGCTGGTTGGACACGCGGGCATCACCCGCGGCGCAGCCTGCGACATGACCTATGTCCATATCCTTCTGGCCGAGCACCATGTGATCTTTGCCAACGGATGCCGTGCAGAAAGCTTCCTGCCGGGGCCAGAGGCGCTTGCCTCGCTTCCGCCAGTCCTGTCGCGGGAATACCGCGCGCTTGTCCCTGCCGCCCGAAGACCCGCCTACCCGATCTTCCCCGGCGCCAAGGCGCCGCGCCTATTGAAGCGATGTCGACGGAACGGTCACGACCTGCAGCAGGCGATCCTAGGCACCGCCGCCGCATGAAAAAAGCCCCGCCGGTCAAATGGCGGGGCTTTGATCTTTCAGACCTGACGACCAAGATCAGTCGCGGCTGTCGGGCTCGTCCATGACATCGGCTTCGACATCCGCGCTGAAGCTTTCTTCCGGCGCAGCAAGGGCTGCGGCGGCTTCGGCTTCGGCGCGGGCTGCCTCGATGACGGCCTTGTCGCGATCTGCTGCGACCTGGCGCATCTGCTGGGTCGCGCCACCGGTGCCCGCCGGGATCAGGCGGCCCACGATGATGTTTTCCTTCAGACCGATCAGGGTGTCGCGCTTGCCCTGAACCGATGCCTCGGTCAGGACCCGCGTGGTTTCCTGGAAGGACGCGGCCGAGATGAAGGACCGGGTTTGCAGCGACGCCTTGGTGATGCCCAGCAGAACCGGTTCACCCAGCGCCGGGCGCTTGCCCTTGCCTTCGATCTTGGCGTTCTCGGCGTCGAACTCTGCCTTGTCGACATGCTCGCCCTTGAGAAGCGTCGTTTCACCCGAATCGAGGATCTCGATCTTCTGCAGCATCTGGCGAACGATCACCTCGATGTGCTTGTCGTTGATCTTCACGCCCTGCAGTCGGTAGACGTCCTGCACCTCGTTGATGAGGTAGTCGGCGAGCGCCTCGATGCCCATGATCCGCAAGATGTCATGCGGCGCGGGGTTGCCATCCATGATGTAGTCGCCCTTCTGGACGAAATCGCCCTCGGCAACCGGGATGTGCTTGCCCTTTGGCACCATGTATTCGACCGGATCCAGCGTGTCGTCGGCGGCTTCGATCGAGATGCGACGCTTGTTCTTGTAGTCGCGCCCGAACCGGACATAGCCGTCGATTTCGGCGATGATCGCGTGGTCCTTCGGACGACGCGCCTCGAAGAGTTCGGCCACACGCGGCAGACCGCCGGTGATGTCCTTCGTCTTCGCGCCTTCACGCGGGATACGCGCGACGA
>CBFIJK010000094.1:0-338 GCA_965662745.1 uncultured Paracoccaceae bacterium | reverse complement strand
GTCACCGGCAAGGATTTCCTGTCCGTCCTCGACCGAGAGAATCGCATCGACCGACATCGGGTAGGTCACCGGGTTGCCCTGCTCGTTGCGTACGGGCTCTCCGCTTTCCTTGTCGACGATGATGATCTCGGGCTTGAGCTCGTTGCCCTTGGGTGCAGTGCGCCAATCCGAGACGATCTTCTGGGTCATGCCGGTCGCATCGTCGGTCTCTTCGCGGACAGCAATGCCCGAGGTTAGATCGACATAGCGCGCAATACCGGCTTTCTCGGCGATGATCGGCAGGGTGTAGGGATCCCATTCGAACAGCTTGTCGCCGCGCTTCACGCTGTCGCCCTCGG
>CBFIJK010000093.1:0-7916 GCA_965662745.1 uncultured Paracoccaceae bacterium | reverse complement strand
CCGCCGGTGCGTTCGGCAAGCTCGGTCAAGGTATAGCGCGCCGCGAGATCGGTGCGCAGGTCGCTCAGCGCCCAGTACTGGCCAATGCGGTCCTCGCCGCCGAGATCGCCCATGGGCATGACCTCGATAAAGGTAAGATCCATGTCCCGCGCGGCGCACCATTCGGTCAGGGTGAACAGCTCGTCCTCGTTGAACCCTTTCAGCGCAACGGCGTTTATCTTGACCCGCAGGCCCGCTGCCTGCGCCGCATCAATCCCGCGCAGGACCTGGGGCAGGCGGCCCCAACGCGTCACACGCGCGAATTTCGCCTCGTCCAGCGTGTCGAGCGACACGTTCACCCGGCGCACGCCCGCAGCGAAAAGGTCCTTGGCAAAGCGTTCCAGCTGTGAGCCGTTTGTGGTGACCGTCAATTCCTTCAGCGCGCCGCTCTCCAGGTGTCGCGACATGCCTTGAAAGAACGTCATGATGTCGCGCCGCACCAGCGGCTCGCCGCCCGTGATGCGCAGCTTTTCCACCCCGAGGCCGATGAAGGTGCTGCATAGCCGGTCAAGCTCTTCCAGCGTCAGCAGCTCTTTCTTGGGCAGAAAGCTCATGTTCTCGGCCATGCAATAAACGCAGCGGAAATCGCAGCGATCTGTGACCGAGACCCGGAGGTAGGTGATTGCGCGCTGGAACGGGTCTATGAGGGGTGCATTCATGTCATGAAATGTAGGGCGGGCGGATAGGTGCCGCAAGCGGTGCTTTACGTTGATCACGTCCGCGTTTGATCGTAGCGTAGCGCCATGATCCGCATAACAGTTCTTCTTTCGCTCTGTCTGGTCGCCGCAAGTTGCGGCCGCGTGGGCGATATGTTCCGCCGGGATTCGGCCGAAGCGCCGCCGCCGCCCGTGGCCGAGGCGCCTGCAGAGGCCGAGATCGCGGCGCTGGATGCGCCGGACGTGGATGCGCCCGCCGCAGCCGTTCCGACCTCGGGCCGCTTGGGCACAACCGTTGCATCGCTTGGCAATCCTGCGGACCGTGGGCTTTGGCTCAGCACCGGCCTTGTGTCCGAGACGCGCCGGGGGCGGGTTGTCTACACCGCGTCGGGCGAGTCGGTGGAACTGGAACTGCGGCCCTCGGGAGGCGCGGCAGGGGCTGGCAGCCAGGTGTCTCTTGAGGCGCTGCAAGCGCTGCGCGCACCGATCACCGGCCTGCCGGAACTTGAGGTCTTCGCGCTCTGATCGACGATCGCCGCCTTCTTCCAACGGGCCTAACCGTCGACGCGATAGACGCTGCGTTTAACTGGCCCGCGCCGACGCACTACAACATCGCCGAACGCTGCTGCGACAGCTGGGCCGAGGCGGACCCGGACCGCACCGCGATCATTCATGTGTCCGAAACCGGCGCGCGAGAGGTCTGGAGTTTTCGGCGGCTCAAGGCCGCGTCCGATGCTCTTGCAGCGTCGTTCCACTCTCGCGGCATCACCCAAGGCGACCGGATCGGCGTTCTTCTGGCGCAATGCCCCGAGGTGATGGTCGCGCATATGGCGGCCTACAAGATCGGTTGCGTGGTGCTGCCGCTCTTCGTGCTGTTTGGTGAAGATGCGCTGCGGTATCGCCTGAAGGATAGCGGCGCAGCGGCGGTGGTGACGGATGCGGACAACCTTCCGAAGGTGCTGGCGCTGAAGCCGGGCCTTCAGGACTTGCGCGAGATCTACTCTCTCGATCCGGCCGAGGCGCCGGTGCGGTTCATGGCCGATGAAATCGCGAAAGGCGGGACGATCACACGGCTCGACACCAAGGCCGAGGACCCGGCAGTCCTGATCTATACCTCTGGCACGACGGGCGATCCCAAAGGCGTTCTGCACGCGCAGCGGTTCCTGATCGGGCATCTGCCGTCTATCGAGACGACCCATATCGGGTTCGGCGAAGCAGGCGATATCGGCTGGACCCCGGCGGATTGGGCGTGGATCGGCGGGCTGATGGATATGGCGATGGTCTCGCTTTACTACGGCGTGCCGCTTGTCAGCCAGCGGATGCGTAAATTCGACGCCGAGGCCGCGTTTCGCCTCATTCGAGATGAAAAGATCACGCGTCTTTTCCTGCCGCCCACGGCGCTGAAACTGATGCGTCAGGCCGATGTACCGAAGGGCCTGGGCATCAAGTCCATCACCAGCGGTGGCGAAAGCCTTGGCGCGGATATGCTGAACTGGGGGCAGGCCGCACTCGGTGCGCCGATCAATGAAATCTATGGGCAGACGGAGTGCAATATTTGCGTCGGCACGTCGGCGGGCCTGATGGATGTGCGCCCCGGCGCGATGGGCAAACCGACCCCGGGGCATAGGCTCGCCGTGATTGATTCAGATGGTGCAGAGGTGCCGCGCGGAACGCCCGGCGAGATCGCCATCAAGGCGCCCGATCCGATCATGTTCCTGCGCTATTGGAACAAGCCCGAGAAAACGGCAGAGCGGTTCGCCGGGGACTGGATGCGCACTGGCGATCTGGGGATTATGGACGAAGACGGCTATTTGTCTTTTGTCGCGCGCGATGACGATGTGATCACCTCTGCCGGATACCGGATCGGGCCGACCGAGATCGAGAATTGCCTGACCGGGCATCCCGATGTCGTCATGGCCGCCGTGATCGGCGTGCCGGACGATTTGCGTACCGAGATCGTGAAGGCTGTGATTGTCTTGCGCGAGGGGGCGGAATGGGACGGGCTGCCAGAGGCGCTGATCCAACGTGTGAAGGACCGCGTCAGCCCCCATGTTGCGCCGCGCATCGTCGAGCGGGCGGACAGCCTGCCGATGACGGCGACGGGCAAGATCATGCGGCGCGCGCTGAAGTAACCGGCCTCAGGCCGACATCGAGAATCCTTCGCCCTGCCCAAGCCCGATCCGGCTGGGGGACATGACGTCGACGGTCCCGAGCACCGCGCCGAAATCGCGGCCAAGCTGAGCGGCGTTCGGAAAGCTGACGCAGTCGATCCCGGCAAGGCGCGCGGCCTCTGCGCCCTCGGGCGTGTCTTCCACGGCCAGCACGTTATCCTTGTCCAGCGACAGACGGCGGAGCGCGCGGGTGTAGATGTCGGGCGCGGGTTTCGGATCATGCGCCATGTCGCGATGGCCGATGAAGGCGAAATCCGACAGCGACAGGCGCGGGGTGGCCGCGTCGACCAGCGCCTCGATCTCGGCCACGTCATCGCTTGTCGTCAGCGCGCAAGACAGGCCAAGGCGGCGCACCGCGATCAGCGTATCGGCCAGACCCGGGCGCAGGCGCACGGGGGCCTTTTCAAGCATCTGGCGGAAAATCCGGGATTTGCGCGTTTCCACGGCGTCGGGATCGACCCGGTCGCCCTTGCTTCGCGCGTAGGCTTCGATCCGGCTGATGGGATCGGCATCGGCCTGCACCAATCGGGTATAGGCTTTCGCCTCCCAAAGCCAATCGAGGCCGATTTCCTTGAACGCCGTATTGTAGGCGTGGCGCTGCATGTTGGAGGTTTCGCAAAGAACCCCGATGGAGCCGATGAAAAGCGCGGTCTTGTGCATGGCAACCCTGTTCTGTCGAAGGCTTAAGTCCGCAGGCGGACATTTGGTTCCCGGCTAAGGCAAAAGCCGTGCGGCTTCCTTGCGGGCAAAGGGTTTCATCTTGTCCCCATAGCGGTCCAGAAAAGTCATCACGCGGTCCGGGTCGCGTTTGGACAGATCGCGCAGCCACCAAGCGATGGCCTTCTGGATGAACCATTCGGGGTCGGTGACATAGCCTGCCGCCCAGCCAAGGATACGGTCGCGCGCGGCCAGCTCGTCCGGCTTGGGATTGTTCTGCTTCGCCCAGGGCAGGGTCATCACCAAGGCAGCGCGACGGGTCCAGAGGTGATCGGATGTTGTCCAGCTCTCCACCTCGTCCAGCCTAGTGGGATTGGCCACAAGGCGTTTCTGCCCGGCGATGGACGCGTGATCGGCCACGGCCCAGGCGTCGAAGCTGGGCACCCAGGACGCGATCAACTGCCACGCGTCCTCGTCATCGGGGCGCAGGCGGGCCTGGGTCAGCAGCTTGGCGGCGGCGATGCGCGCCTCGTGGATATCGGTGCCCCACAGCGCACTGGCAAGCGCAACGCGGCCCGGCACGTCCATCGCAGCGCGCCAGTCTTTCACGGCAGCGTCGATCTCGGGGTTCGCAAGGCCCAGATAGGCGCGATCCGCCTTGTGATAGGCCGCCATCTCGGCGGCCTTCTGGGCATTGGCCCCGGCGCGCAGCTGGTCCAGCGCCGCCTCGGGTGTCATTCGACCGTGACGGATTTCGCCAGATTGCGTGGCTGGTCCACATCCGTGCCCTTCGCGACCGCCGTGTGATAGGCCAACAGCTGCGCGGGCAGCGCATAGAGGATCGGCGCAAGGAAATCGGGAACCGGCGGCATGGTGATCGTCGCCCAGGTCCCCATCCCGGCCTCTTCCACGCCGCGCGCGTCGCTGACGAGCAGCACCTTGCCCTGCCGCGCCATGACTTCCTGCATGTTCGATACCGTCTTTTCGAACAGAACGTCGCGCGGGGCGAAGACGATCACGGGCACGTCGCGGTCGATCAGGGCGATGGGGCCATGCTTCAACTCTCCGCTCGCATAGCCTTCGGCGTGGATATAGCTGATTTCCTTCAGCTTCAGGGCGCCTTCAAGGGCGATGGGATAAAGCGGCCCGCGCCCAAGGAAAAGAATATCGCGCGCCTCGGCGAGACGGGTGGAAATCTCGGCGATCTCCGAGCCCTGATCGAGCGCAGCATTCAGAAGGCCCGGCAGGGCGCGCAGCGCCGACAGATGTGCGCCAAGCGTCTCGGGTGTCAGGCGGCCCCTGTCGGACGCCGCTTGAAGCGCGAGAAGCGCCAGGACGGTCAGCTGGCAGGTGAAGGCCTTGGTCGACGCGACGCCAATCTCGACGCCCGCATGGATGGGCAGCGCCACGTTGCTTTCCCGCGCGATGGAGCTTTCGGCGACATTGACGACCGACAGCACGTGATCGGCCTTGCCCGCGCAATAGCGCAGCGCGGCGAGGGTATCGGCGGTCTCGCCCGACTGGCTGACGAACAGCGAGGCGGACCGCGCCGGGATGGGCGGCTCGCGGTAGCGGAATTCGGACGCGATATCGACCTCGACAGGAAGGCCGGCGACCTGTTCAAACCAGTATTTGGCGGTCTGGCAGGCGTAGAAGGCGGTGCCGCAGGCGACCATTGTCACGCGGTCGACTTCGGAGAAATCGGGAAGCGCGTCCGGCATGATGATGCGGCTGCCATCTTCGCTGAGGTAATGCTGGATCGCTTCGGCGATGACATTGGGCTGCTCGGCGATTTCCTTGGACATGAAATGCCGGTGTCCGCCCTTCTCGATGCGGCTGGTGTCGATCTGCACGATCCGCATTTCGCGGTTGGCGCGGCGGCCTTCGGCATCCATGATCTCGACGCTCTCGCGGGTAAGGACCGCCCAGTCGCCTTCATCGAGATATGTGATCTTGTCGGTCAGCGGCCCAAGCGCGATGGCGTCCGATCCGACGAAGACTTCGCCGTCGCCATGGCCGATGGCCAGGGGCGATCCTTTGCGCGCGCAGATAAGAAGATCGTCATACCCGTCAAAGAGAAAGCATAGGGCGAAGGCCCCCTTCAGGCGCGCAATCGTCTGCTCGGCCGCATCGCGCGGGGACAGGCCCTGCGAGAGATAGCTTTCCGCCAGAACGACGATGGTCTCGGTGTCGGTCTCGGTGTGAAACTCCTTGCCCTTGGCCGAAAGCTCTGCCCGGAGTTCGCGGAAATTCTCGATGATGCCGTTATGCACGACCGCAACGGGGCCGGCCTTGTGCGGGTGTGCGTTGGGCACAGTCGGTGCGCCATGGGTGGCCCAGCGGGTATGGCCGATCCCGGCCTTGCCGGGCAGCGGATCGTGCACCAGAAGGTCCGACAGGTTCACCAGCTTGCCGACAGCGCGGCGGCGGTCAAGCTTTGCGTCTGCGTTCACTGTGGCGATACCCGCACTGTCATAGCCGCGATATTCCAGCCGTCCGAGCGCCTCGACGACGATCGGCGACGCTTCGTGATTCCCAAGAACCCCGACGATCCCGCACATGGCTTAGTCCTTTCGCTGCTCGGCCTTCTCGGCGCGGAGCCTATCAAAGAGTTTCTTGGCAAGTCCCGGCTTGTTCACCTGCCGCGCCCGGCCAAGCGCCAATCCGCCGACCGGAACATCCTCGGTCACGACCGACCCGCTTGCCGTCATCGCTTCGTCTCCGATAGTCACGGGGGCCACCAGCATCGTGTCCGATCCGATGAAGGCATCGCGCCCGATGGTGGTGTGGTGCTTGAAGACGCCGTCATAGTTACACGTCACCGTGCCCGCGCCGATATTGGCGCGCATCCCGACCGTCGCATCGCCGATATAGCTGAGATGATTGACCTTGGCGCCTTCGCCGATCTCGGCGGCCTTCACCTCGACAAAATTGCCGATCTTTGCGTCATTGCCGATCTCGGCACCGGGGCGCAGGCGCGCATACGGGCCAATCACCGCGCCAGTCGAGACATGGCAGCCCTCAAGATGGCTGAAGGCGCGGATCGTGGCGCCGGTTTCCACCGTTACGCCGGGGCCGAAGACGACATTCTGTTCGATCATGACATCGCGGCCGATATAGGTGTCTTGGGCAAAGAAGACCGTTTCGGGGGCGAGCAAGGTAACGCCGTTTTCCAGCGCCTCGGCGCGGGCGCGGGCCTGGAAGACCGCTTCGGCGTCGGCCAGTTTCACCCGGGTGTCGATGCCCATGGTCTCGGCCGGATCGCAGGTCACGACCGTGGCCGTCAGCCCTCGGTCATTGGCGATGCCGACGATATCGGTCAGGTAGTATTCGCCCGAGGCATTGTCGTTGCCGACAGCGTCGATCAGGTCGAACAGGGTTTGCGCGTCGGCAGCCACGACGCCGGAATTGCACAGGTCGATGGCGCGCTCGTCTTCGGTGGCGTCCTTGTACTCGACGATGCGCGTCAGTTGGTCGCCATCCATCAAGAGGCGTCCGTAGCGCGCGGGTTCTTCGGGGCGGAAACCCAGAACGACCACGGCGTGGCCTTCGGCGCGGGCGCTCAGCATCCGCTGCAATGTCTCGGGCGCGATGAAGGGGGTGTCGCCGTAAAGGACGATGGCATCGCCGTCGAAGCCTTTGAGCGCCTCACGGGCTTGTGCCACAGCATGGGCGGTGCCGTTTTGTTCGGCCTGAACGGCGAACTCGACATCCAGTCCCAGCTTGTCTGCGGATTTCTCCACCAGCTTGGCCCCATGCCCCACGACGAGAATGGATCGCTCCGGCTCAATCGAGCGGCCAGAAGCCAGCGCATGGGCATAAAGCGGGGCGTGGCCGACCTCGTGCAGGACCTTGGGCAGGTCCGATTGCATCCGCGTGCCTTTCCCGGCGGCAAGGACGATCAGGGCGGTCGGCATGACGGTTCTCCGGTGCGGCTGTCGTGGCGCGGTATTGCCGATCAGGCCCCAAGCTGCAAGTCTCGGCGCGATACGGATGGGGGCAGCGATGAGCACTGTGGTTTTCGATCTCGACGGAACTTTGGCCGATACCAGCGGCGATCTGATCGCCGCCGCCAACGCGCGGTTCCGCAGCCTGGGCCATGGCGACCTGCTTGATCCGGTCGCCGATGCAGGTGTCGCCTTTCGCGGCGGGCGGGCAATGCTGCGGCTGGGGTTCGAGCGTCTGCATGGCGCGGCGGACGAGGCGCAGGTCGACAGTGAATATGCGCCCTTCCTTCTGGCCTATGAGGACTGCATCGATCGCGAGACGCGGCTTTATCCAGGTGTCGCGGACGTCGTCGGCGGTCTGCGCGGCGCGGGTTATTCGACGGTGATCTGCACCAACAAGCCCGCAGGTCTGGCCGAGACGCTCATGACCCGCCTTGGCGCGCGCG
>CBFIJK010000092.1:0-8213 GCA_965662745.1 uncultured Paracoccaceae bacterium | reverse complement strand
CGATAAATCAGTAAGAAAGCTGAAGGCCACGATGCAACCAGAGCGCGACAGTAATCGTGATCTGAGAGAGTTTGACGACCGAGTGGCCGTCGGAGGCTTGATTGAGTTCTTCCACGACCGCCTCAAGGTCCATCTCCGCGACGAGGGCATCCGGCACGATGTCATCGACGCCTGCCTTGCCATGCCCGGCTCGGATGACCTGACGCTGCTTGTCAAACGGGCCGAGGCGCTGGCGGAGACGCTGAAGACCGAGGATGGCGCGAACCTGCTTCAGGGCTTCAAACGGGCCAACAACATCCTCAGCCAGGCCGAGGAAAAGGACGGTGTCGAATACAGTTTCGGCGCGGATGCCAAGTTTGCAGATGCGGCAGAAGAGAAATCGCTCTTCACCGCGCTTGACGCAGCGGAAAAAAAGATCGCCTCGGCGATGGAGACCGAAGATTTCGGCACGGCGATGCAGGCCATGGCCGGTCTGCGGACCCCCATCGACAACTTCTTTGAAGCCGTTCAAATCAATGCGGAAAACGAGATTCTGCGGCGCAACCGGCTGAACCTACTCAGCCGGATTCGCACGATCTGCCTGTCCGTTGCCGACCTCACGCGCATCGAAGGCTGACACCTTCGGGTGTCACGCCATCCTTGCATCATATAGACAAGGCGCTATCCTCCTGCGCGGAAGGATGCTGCATTGCAGAAACATGTCGATCTCGAACAGTTCACACTGATCACGCCAAGCGCCCGCATGGCGCCGGATACCCACGGGGGCCGGGCGAAATGCTTGCAACGTCTGGTGCGTCTCGACATGCCCGTGCCTCTGACCGTTTCGCTGCCGTTTTCCACGGTGCGCAAGATTGCCCAGGGCACGCTGCCTGACATTTCGGCTATCCTCGCGGAATTCGGGGAATATCCGCTGCTTACGGTGCGTCCTTCAAGTCAGGATCCCGACTGGGGCGGCCCCGGCGCGATCCTGAATGTCGGGATGAACGATCACCTTCATCGCCTTTTACAGGATCGGATCGGGCAAGAGTCGGCGGATGCGCTGTATCTGCGGTTCATCCTGTCCTACGCGATCCATGTCGAACGGCTCGACGCCGAGATCTTTGATCTGCCCGACAGCTACGACCAGGCCGCCATCGACGAGGCGCTGGCGATCTATCTCGAGGAAACCGAAACGCCGTTCCCGCAAGACCCCGCCACCCAGCTTGCCGGTGTTCTGAAAAGCATGGCGCGCGCTTGGGAAGGCACGACGGCGCGGCTGCTGCGCCAGGCCAAGGGCGCGCCCGCCGATGCGGGGCTGGGCCTTGTGGTGCAGGATATGGCTTTGGGTCTGGGAGAGCCGGAATCAGGCGCGGGCGTCATCCAGTTCGTGAACCCGGTCACCGGGCATGCGCAGATCAAGGGCCGGTATCTTAGCCAGTCGCAGGGGCGCGATGCGCTTGGCAAGGGGGCAAGCTCTCTCTACCTGTCGCGTGATCCTCGGGGGCCGTCCCTGCAAGAGCTGTCGCCCGAATGCTTCGACAAGCTGGTGGAATACGGCAAGCTTTGCCGCGAACGCTTGCGCGAGGAAATGCAGATCGAGTTCACGATTGAATCGGGCGAAATGCATATTCTCGATGCCGTGCGCGTGCAACGATCCAGCCGCGCGGCGCTGCGCATCGCGGTATCGCTGGCCCGCGACAAGATTATTCCGCGCGAAGAGGCGATCCTGCGCATCCAGCCGCGCGCCCTGACCGACCTTTTGCACCGGCAGGTCGACCCGACTGGTCCGCGCGACGCCATTCTGCGCGGCATCGCCGCCAGCCCCGGCGCGGCCACTGGCAAGATCGTGTTTTCGTCCTCGGCTGCGCAGGCCTATGCCGCGCGGGATGAGAACTGCATCCTCGTGCGCCATGAAACCGTGCCCGAGGATATTCGCGGCATGCATGCCTCTGTCGCCGTGGTGACGGAACGGGGCGGCATGACCAGCCACGCTGCCGTGATCGCGCGCGGGCTGGGCCTGCCCTGTGTTGTCGGCGCGCAGGGCATTCGCCTGTCGCACCGCACCAAGGAACTGACGACCGCCGATGGCCGCCGCTTTACCGAGGGCGATACGATTACCGTTGATGGCGCGACGGGAGAGGTGCTGGCCGGTGCCGCCGATCTTCTGGAGCCGGCCCTTGGCGACAGCTTTACAGAGTTCATGTCCTGGGCCGATGAGTTTCGCGATATCGGCATCCGGGCCAATGCCGACACGCCCGCCGATGCCGAGGTCGCGCGCCGCTTTGCCGCCCAGGGAATTGGCCTTTGCCGGACAGAGCATATGTTCTTCGAGGATGCGCGCCTGACGATGATGCGCGAGGTGATCTTCGCAAACGGCCCTGCGGACCGGGCCGCCGCGCTCGACCGGCTTTTGCCGCTGCAACGTGAGGATTTCACGGCGCTCTTCCACACGATGCAGGGCCTGCCGGTCTGCATTCGTCTCTTCGATCCGCCGCTCCATGAATTTCTGCCCCATGACCGCGACGGCCTGCGCGAACTGGCCGAGGCGATGTCGCTGCCCATGGCCGATGTCGCCCGCCGGGTCGAATTGTTGACCGAGGTGAATCCCATGCTTGGCATGCGCGGCGTGCGTCTTGGCGTGATGTTCCCCGAGATCTACGACATGCAGGCTCGTGCCATTTTCGAGGCGACGATCGAAGCCAGCGAAGCCGGAGAGCCGGTTGTTCCCGAGATCATGATCCCGCTGGTTTCTGCCGCGCGCGAGGTCGAATTGGTGCGCACCAGCGTCGATGCGATCGCGGCGGCGGTGAAGGCCGAACGGGGCGTCGATTTCACCTACCAGCTGGGCGTCATGGTCGAAACGTCGCGTGCGGCGTTGCGGGCGGCGGATATCGCGCAGAACGCGACTTTCCTGTCGTTCGGCACAAACGACCTGACACAGATGACCTATGGCCTCTCGCGCGACGATGCGGGGCGTTTCATGTCGGAATACGTGCGCCAGGGCGTCTATCCCGAAGACCCGTTCCACATGCTCGACGTGGATGGCGTTGGTGAGCTGCTCACGATCGGAGCATCGCGCGGTCGCCAGACGCGGCCCGACATTACGCTGTCGATCTGCGGCGAACATGGCGGCAACCCCGAATCAATCGCGTTTTGCCGCGATGCGGGCTTTGACTACGTGTCTTGCTCGCCCTTTCGCGTTCCTGTGGCCCGGCTTGCTGCAGCGCAGCTAGCGTTGGTGGGCTGGGACGCCCCCGCCATCCGAGACGGCGGGTAAATAGCACGAATCAAGTTGATTTTGACGAAGCGGTAGTCCTGCGACTCCTGCGCGCAGGGGCTTGCTGCGCCCGCGAAACGCCCCATGTCCGCCACATTGCTGGACTTTTTTAAGGTTTTGGGGCTAGTAAAATAGTTAACCGACCACGCCAGCGATGGTGAATTCAGGTTCCGGGGGATGTGATGATACGGATTTTAGCCGTCGCGGCTGCCACCGCGACGATTATTTCAAACGGTATGTTTTCTGAGGTGCGGGCCGATGTGACCCTGTCACAGTCGAACGGTCCCGCAACCAATCTTACCGCACAATTGACCGATCTCTTCGGGGCAGAGCGCCGGGCGCTCGGCAAGCTTGATCTCGAACGTCTCGCCTCGCTACCCGAAGACGCCATTTCCGAACGTGACGACACGCCGCTGGTCGCCCAGACCGAAGCCTGGATCAAATCGCGTCCCGTGGCCAAGGGCGGCGCCGCGTGGCGCTGCCTCAGCGAGGCGCTGTATTTCGAGGCGCGCGGCGAGACCGCAGCCGGCCTTTTCGCCGTGGCCGAGGTGATCTTGAACCGTGTCGATGACAGCTACTATCCCGACAGTGTCTGCGAGGTCGTCAATCAGGGCAATGGCGGGCTGTACCAGTGCCAGTTCACCTATACTTGCGACGGCGCGAAAGAGATCATCGGCAACAAGCGCGCGTATCAGCGGGTCGGCAAGGTCGCCCGCGCGATGCTGGACGGCGCGCCACGCGATCTGACCGATGGCGCCACCTATTACCACACCAACGCCGTCAGCCCGTCCTGGTCGCGCGTCTTCACCCGGACCGCGTCCATCGGTGTGCATCACTTCTACAAGGATACGCGCGTTTCCAGCCGCTAAGGTCGCTGGGCCGCGCCGGGATGCCGCCTTCGGGCGGCATTTTTTATGCCGCACTGGCACCTGTAGCGCGAACACGCTAGCAGAGGCCGCAATGACGAGTGATATCCGACTGGCATTCGAACATCCCGAAGCCCGGGCCGAGGCAACGCGCCCGCGCGACATGCCCGACCGGATATCCTTGCGCGATCATTTGCGCGAGGTCGAGATCGGTGCGTTTCAGCCCGAACGCGGACGCACCCAGCGCCTGAACTTCAACGTCGTGGTCGAGGTGCAGCCGCCCGAAACGCCGCTCGACGACGATGTGGACCGCATCCTCAGCTATGACACGATCACCGAAGCCATCGACTTTGAACTGGGCGTCGAGCGTCTGAACCTGCTTGAAACGCTGGCCGAACGCCTTGCGCAGCGCATCCTTGCCGCGCCGCAGGCCCGCCGCGTTTTTGTGCGGATCGAAAAGCTCGATCGCGGGCCGGGCGCCTTGGGCGTCGAAATCGCCCGCTCACGTGGCGGCCCGGTCGAGGCGACGGCGGCCGATGCGAGCCTTGCGCCGCATCCGACGATTGTCGCGCTGTCCAACGAGGCTATCGGTTCAAAGCATCTGCAGGGCTGGATCGACCAACTGACCGATCTGCACCTGCCGCTGATCTTCTGCGTCGGCCCCGCCGAGACGCCCGCACCCGAAGCGGCCAATCCGGCGGCCCAGCGGCGCATCGACCTCCTGGCCATCGAACAGAACGCCTGGCGTCTTGCCGCACGCGACCGGCGCTGCGTTGTGGTCGACAGCCGCACGGAACTCGACTGGGCGATGAAGAACGGTCAAAGCTCTGTCTGGGCGCCTGCGAAGATCGTTCTCGACGCGGTCGATGGGCCCGCTGCAGGGCCCAGCGAGGCGGGCGGCCTGATTTCCTGGTTTGCGACGCTCATTCAGGCGGCACGGATCGTCGATATCGGCATGAATCTGCCCATGACGGGCGCAGTTTCGGTGATCCGGCTGAGTCCCGCGTCGGCCACGCTGGACCTATCGAATATCGACTGACTTATACGAGCCACTCGCGCCATGACCCGCTATTTCAGACCCTTGCCATCGACTGATCCCGCCCGAACGGAAAACGCCCTGCGGCTGGCAGGCGGGTGGTGCTGGTTTGACCGGGTCGAGGTGCTTGAACGCGGCCGCGCGCCAGAGGTGATCGCGGCGAGCGAGTTACCCGACAAAGCGGCGCGCAGACTGACCGAACCGCGCGGCGATATCGCGGGGTTGTCGATGGATCAGCCGCGCATCATGGCGATCCTGAATGTGACGCCCGACAGCTTTTCCGACGGCGGCGCGTTCAATGCGCGCACCACTGCGATCCACCGCGCCCATGCGCTGGCAGAGGCGGGGGCTGATATCCTTGATATCGGCGGGGAGTCCACACGCCCCGGCGCGGAAGAAATTGATATAGAAGAAGAAATCGACCGAACGGCCCCCGTCATCAAGGCCATCGCGCGCGACCTGACGCTGCCCATCTCCATCGACACGCGCAAGGCGGCGGTGGCTACCGCGGCGCTGGATGCCGGGGCGGGGATCGTCAACGATGTTGCCGCCTTTACCTTTGATCCCGGCCTCTCCGAGGTATCCGCCCGCGCAGGCGTGCCTGTCTGCCTGATGCATGCCAAGGGCGATCCCAAGACCATGCAGGCCGCGCCGGAATATGACGATGTCCTCTTGGATGTGTACGACTTCCTGGCCGCCCGCGTCGCGGTCGCGGAAGCGGCCGGAATTGCCCGGAAAAACATCATCGTCGATCCTGGCATAGGCTTTGGAAAGACGCTGGATCACAACCTTGCCCTGATCCGCCGCCTGTCGCTGTTTCACGGCTTGGGCTGCCCGGTCCTTCTGGGCGCGTCCCGCAAACGCTTCATCGGAACCATCGGGGATGAGCAAGATGCCGCCCAAAGAGGCCCCGGAAGCATCGCCGTGGCGCTTCATGGCCTGTCCCAGGGTGTGCAGATGCTTCGCGTGCATGATATGAGTGAAACAAGACAGGCCCTTCGCCTTTCCATGGCGATCCATAATGGGCCGGGGTGAACTGGGGGACATAACGTCATGATGCGCAAGCTTTTTGGCACCGACGGGGTGCGTGGAACAGCCAACACGTATCCAATGACCGCCGAAATCGCGCTGAAACTTGGCGCGGCGGCGGGCCGCTATTTTCGCCGCGATGGATTGAACGGCCACCGGGTCGTGATCGGAAAAGACACGCGCCTGTCGGGCTACATGCTGGAAAACGCGCTGACGGCGGGGCTAACCTCGACCGGAATGAACGTGTTGCTTCTCGGCCCGGTGCCGACGCCTGCCGTCGGCCTTCTGACCCATTCCATGCGCGCCGATTTCGGGATCATGATTTCGGCCAGCCACAACCCGCATCATGACAACGGCATCAAGTTTTTCGGCCCTGATGGCTTCAAGCTGTCGGACGAGGCCGAGGCCGAGATCGAACGGATGGTCGCTGGCGAGATCGCGCCCTGCAAGCCTGAATCCATCGGCCGCGCCAAGCGCATCGAAGACGGGCGCGGGCGCTATATGGAATTTGCCAAGACGACGTTCCCGGGCCGCCGGATGCTGTCGGGCCTGAAGATCGTGCTCGACTGCGCGAACGGCGCGGCTTACCGCGTCGCGCCCGCCGTCCTGTGGGAACTGGGCGCTGATGTCGTTCCGGTCGGCGTCGATCCCGATGGCACCAATATCAACGCGGGCTGCGGTTCGACCGACACTTCGCTTGCCGCGCGCACCATCCTCGAGACCGGCGCGCATGTGGGCATTTGCCTTGATGGCGATGCCGACCGGGTGATGATCCTCGACGAGACGGGCCGCGTGGCGGATGGCGACCAGATCATGGGCCTGTTCGCCAAACGCTGGGCCGAAGCGGACCGCCTGCAGGGCAACACGCTCGTCGCGACGGTCATGTCGAACCTCGGGCTGGAGCGGTTCCTGGGCGGTCACGGAATCGCGCTGGAACGCACGCCTGTCGGCGACCGCTATGTGGTCGAGCGCATGCGCAAGGGCGGCTGGAACCTGGGCGGTGAGCAGTCGGGCCATATCGTCATGACCGACTACGCCACGACCGGCGACGGCCTGATCGCGGGCCTGCAATTTCTGGCGGCGATGGTCGACAGCGGCAAGCGGGCGTCGGAGCTTACGCAGAATTTCGAACGTGTGCCGCAGCTCTTGAAGAACGTGCGCTATGCCTCGGGGCAGGATCCGCTGTCTCAGGACAACGTGCGCCTTGCCATCGGAAAGGCCGAAACCCGGCTTTCCGGGACAGGGCGGCTCTTGATCCGCGCCTCGGGCACCGAACCGCTGATCCGCGTCATGGCCGAATGCGAGGATGAGGGGCTCTTGTCCGACGTCGTCGAGGGGCTGGTGGCCGAGGTCGAAACGGTGACGGTCGCGGCCGCGGAATAGGCTAAACCGAGGGTTGATCGGATTGCGGTAGATTGCCATGGTTGGACGGCAGGATTTTCTGTGTTTAGTCCAGTGGTATCAATATGAAAATATTCTCGATTGCGGTTGCGATGACCGTCTTGGCGACCTCGGCCAGTGCCGAAATGCAAGTCCAGCTGAAAGCCCCATGGAATGGCAGCCAGGTCCCGGCGGGCCAGCAATGCAGCGCACATGGCGGTAGCGGATCGACGCCGCCGATGCGCGTCTCGAATATTCCCGCAGGCACCGTCATGCTGGCCTTCGAGTACAATGATGAAAGCTTTCAGCCACTGTCGCGTAATGGCGGGCATGGGATTGTGGGGGTCGGCGTTCGGCCCGGCGTCGCCGATATCCCGGCGCTGCCCGGCATGACCGATAATCTGCCGCGCGGGACGCGGATCATCAAGGCGGCACGGTCCACGGGGCGGCTTGCGACCAGCGGATATCTTCCGCCCTGTTCCGGCGGGCGTAACAATCGATACACAGTGGACGTGAAGGCGATCAATGCGCAAGGCAAGGTAATCGAGACGCGCGCAGACGTGGATATCGGTCGTTATTGAGAAGTGTTCCGCCGCGCTTTGCACGTCGCCGGGGAAGGGGGGCTTTGCCCCCCTCTTGGCCTTCG
>CBFIJK010000091.1:0-8778 GCA_965662745.1 uncultured Paracoccaceae bacterium | reverse complement strand
ATTCGATGAAAAGACAAATTTCACTGCTGCAGTCGTCCAGTATGCAGCAGTGAAATTGACCGACATGAGCATGGTCAATCTTGATCAGGATCAGGTCAATTCGCTCTATGGCGATGGCGATCCCGGAACGAAGCTGCCACCGGGTCTCAAACGGCCCGCGCACTGGCCCGACGAAGACCTCGTGTTTTACCCCGACTTCCTCATTGCCTGGCGCGCCTGGCAACGCTCCCAAGACTACATCCCCTACCACGAACGCTGACCCGCCGTTGACCGCCCCCCGCCCCTCGCCTATCCCTCGGCCAACGAACCGCCAAGGGGCCAGACCATGCACGATATCCGCCTGATCCGCGAGGCGCCCGCCGCCTTTGACGCCGCCCTTGCCCGCCGGGGCGCTGATCCCATGTCGGATGCGATCCTCGCCGTTGACGCCGCGCGCCGCGAAAAGATCGCCGCCGCCGAGGCCGCGCTGGCGGACCGCAATGCCGCCTCGAAAGAGGTGGGCGCCGCGAAGGGCCGGGGCGACGAGGCGGAATTTGAACGCCTGCGCGCGCTGGTGTCGGACAAGAAGGCCGAAATCGCCCGGCTGGAAGAAGAGGCCAAGGCCGAAGACGCCCGCCTGCGCGATCTGCTGATGTCGCTGCCGAACCTGCCCTATGACGACGTGCCTGACGGCGCGGACGAGGACGACAATGTCGAGGTCAAGCGCTGGGGCACCCCGCGCGATTTCGCCTTTGCGCCCAAGGAACACTACCAGCTTGCCGCCGCAGGGGGCCTCGATTTCGAGACCGCCGCCAAGCTGTCCGGCGCGCGCTTTGTCGTCCTGCGCGGCGCGATGGCGCGGCTGCACCGGGCGCTCGCGCAATTCATGCTGGATACGCATATCACCGAGAACGGTCTGGCCGAGACGATCACCCCCGTTCTGGTGCGGGATGAGGCGATGCTGGGCACCGGCCAGTTGCCGAAATTTTCCGAAGACAGCTACCAGACGACGAATGGCTGGTGGCTGATCCCCACGTCCGAGGTGACGCTGACGAACACCGTTGCGGGCGATCTGATGGACGCTGCCGCCCTGCCCCTGCGCCTGACCGCGCATACCAATTGCTTCCGCTCGGAAGCGGGCAGCGCGGGCAAGGACACCGCCGGCATGCTGCGCCAGCATCAGTTCGAGAAGGTCGAGATGGTGACGATCTGCGCGCCCGAGACCTCGGACGAGGAACACAAGCGCATGCTGGGTTGTGCCGAGGGCATCCTTGAGCGGCTGAACATCCCCTACCGCACGGTCGAGCTGTGCACCGGCGACATGGGCTTCGGCGCGCGGCGCACCTATGACATCGAGGCCTGGCTGCCCGGCCAGAACATGTACCGCGAGATCAGTTCCGTCTCGACCTGCGGCGATTTTCAGGCGCGGCGCATGAACGCGCGGGTTCGCGGGCCGGATGGCAAGCCGCAGTTCGTGCACACGCTGAACGGGTCCGGCCTTGCGGTGGGTCGCTGCCTGATCGCGGTGCTTGAGAACGGGCAAGAGGAAGACGGCAGCGTGACTTTGCCCGAGGTGCTGGCGCCCTATCTTGGCGGTAAGACGAAGATCACGGCGGAGGGCGCGCTGGCGTAGGGCGGGATTGATCTCCCTGCCGCGCTTTGCGGCCTTCCACAGGCGAAAGGGCCTATGATGACACGTGACGGCGCGCGGATGCGGGCGATCATTCTTCTCGTGGGCGTTCTCGCCTTCGTCGCCTCGCCCTATGCCTCGAACAGCTTTGGCGGCTTCGATCCGAACGACTTCCCCATCCCGCAGGACGATCCGCCGGTGCAGCCCGCGGGCTATGCCTTTGGCATCTGGGGCGTGATCTACATCTGGCTCGTGATCCACGCTGTCTTTGGCCTCATCAAGCGCACCGAGGATCCCGCCTGGGACCGCGTGCGCTGGCCGATGATCGCCTCGATGGTTCTGGGCGCCCCTTGGATCGCGGTGGCGCTGATCTCTCCGCTTTGGGCAACGCTTCTCATCTGGGCGATGCTGATTCCGGCGCTGGTCGCGGTTGCACGGCTCGACCTGACGCATGACCGTTGGCTTCTAGCCGCACCCATAGGGCTTTATGCGGGCTGGCTGACGGCGGCCGCGTCGGTCTCTATCGGCCTGATCGGTGCGGGTTGGGGCATTGCGATGGGCGGCGTCGGCTGGGCGTGGGTCGCTCTGGCCGTGGCGCTGTGCGTCGCCGTTGTCATGATCGCGCGGCAGGGCGCGCCCGTGACCTATGCCATCGCAGCCGCCTGGGCGCTGATCGGCGTGACGGTGCAGAATGCGGGCAACGTCCTTCCCTTGGCCGTCGCCGCCGCACTTGGGGCTGTTGCGCTTCTGGCGCTGTGGTTTCGGGTACAATCGCCACGCAATTGACGCATTGGTCTGTCACGGGGATACTGCCGAAAATTGATTTCCCGAGCAGGACCAGCCATGCCCGCAAAGAAGGCCAAGGCAAAACAGCCGCATATCGAATATTCCGAAGTGATCAACACGCGCGGCATCGACGTGCCCTTCGTGCCGTCGATCATCACGCCCAAGATCGAACGCCCCATGCGCAACAACCGTTACGAGGGCGGCGAGTGCATGCATTTGCAGGAAATCCTGAAGCCCGATGACCGGGTGCTCGATCTTGGCGCTGGCGTCGGTCTGGTCAGTTCCATCGCCGCCCGCTGCGTGCCCGAAGGCGCGGTCATGGCGGTCGAGGCGAACCCCGGAATGCTGCCGCTCATTCGCGAGACATACCGGCTGAACGGGATCGAGAATTCAGAACTTGTGAACGGCATCGCCGCACCTGCGGGCGCCAAAGGCAGCGCGCCTTTCTACCTGCGCCCCGATTTCTGGGCCTCGTCGATGGAACCCGACTCGCGCCCCTATGTCAGCAAGGCCGAGGTGCCACTGATCGACATCGCCAAGACCGTCAAGACGTTCAAACCGACGGTCATCTGCTGCGATATCGAGGGCGGAGAGCTGGGCCTGTTCGACGATGTGGACCTCTCGGGTGTCCGCCATATCGTGGTCGAGGTGCATCCCAAGGTCTACGGGCCGGACGGCAAGGCAAATGTCATCGCGTCGATCCAGCGGCAGGGCCTTGCACAGCGGGCCGAAGAAAAGCCGGGATCTGTTCGCGTGTTCGAACGCCTGGCCGCTCCGGTTCAGGGCGCGCGAAAGACCGATAGCGAATGGCCGCCGAAACAGCCGCGCATCCTGGCCGCGACCTGCATGAAAGACGAAGGGCCTTTCATCCTGGAATGGCTCGCTTGGCATAAGGCGATGGGTCTGACGGACCTTTACGTCTTTACCAACGATTGCTCGGACGGCTCTGACCTTCTACTTGATCGGCTCGCCGAGATGGGCGAACTCGTCCATCTGCCGAACCCCGCGCTGGCGACAAACAGCGGTTTTTTTCAGCCCACCGCATTGTCCTACATGGAACACTTCCGCGATTTCAAAGAGGCGGATTTCTTCATCTCCTTCGACGTGGACGAGTTCTTCAACGTGCGCGTCGGCGATGGCAGTTTCCGTGCGCTGTTTGAATCGCTGCCGCGGTTCGATGTCCTCTCGGCGAATGAGATCAATCACGGGTCGAACGGCCATGAAAACTATGAGCCCGGCTGGGTCACCGAACAATTCCCGCGGCACAACACAGAAACGCCCGGCAAGTGGAAGGCCCGCGCTGGCGTAAAAAGCATCGTGCGCCTGTCGGACCGGCTGCAGCGGATCCGCAACCATCGCCCCGATCTTGTCCCCGGGATCGGCGCGCCGATCTGGCTGGACGGATCCGGCGGCCCCCTGCCCGAGCTACTGGAAGATGCGGGAGAGAACGGTTGCGATTGCCGGGGCCGCTACAACCTTGTCTCGCTTGAACATTACCCGCTGCGATCCATCGACAGCTACCTCGTGAAGATGTTCCGCGGTGATGTCGTGGTGAAGGGCAAGCGCGTCAGCGAACGCTATTGGCGCCAGCGCAATCGCAATGAATGGGCCACGGTCGACATGTCGCCGGGGATCGAGCGCGCGAAGGGATACCATGCGAAATTCGAGGCGGACGAGACCTTGATGAAGCTGCACAAGGACTGCTGCGAGGCCCATGCCGCACGGATCGAGATGCTGAACAAGTTGCCCGATTTCAAAGATCGCCGCGACTGGATCCTCAGCGAAAGCTTCGAGCCCGTTCAGCCGGTCGAGGAAATTCAGGCCGCCGAATAGCGCCTAGTCCTTGAAGGACGGCTTCCCGAGATGCTTGCGCAGGCGTGAGGGCGTCGATTTCTTGCGGCCCTTGAACGGGTTCTGGTCGGATTGCGACCGCATATGCAGGCGGATCGGCGTGCCCGGCATGTCGAAATCGTCTCGCAGTCCGTTCACGAGATAGCGCCGATAGCTTTCGGGCAGGTCATCGGGGTGAGAGCACATGGCGACGAACCCCGGCGGACGCGTTTTCACCTGCGTCATGTAACGGATGCGAATGCGGCGTCCGCCCGGCGCGGGTGGCGGGTGCGCTTCAAGCATCCCGGCCAGCCAGCGGTTAAGGCGCGCTGTGGAAATCCGGCGGTTCCAGACCTCATAGGCCTTCATCACCGCGTCATGCAGCCGGTCGAGCCCCCTGCCCGTCTTGGCCGACACGGTGACCAGCGGCGCACCGCGAAGCTGAGGCAAGAGGCGCTCAAAGCTTAGCTTAAGTTCGCGCAACTTGTCCTGCTTTTCGTCCTCAAGATCCCATTTGTTCACCGCGATGATCACCGCCCGGCCTTCGCGTTCAGCCAGATCGGCGATGCGCAGATCCTGTTGTTCGAACGGGATAGCGGCATCGAGAAGAACCACGACGACCTCGGCGAATTTCACCGCGCGCAGCCCGTCCGCGACCGACAGCTTTTCCAGCTTTTCCTGAATGCGCGCCTTCTTGCGCATCCCGGCGGTGTCGAAGATGCGCGTCGGCGTGCCGTTCCAGTCCATCCGCAGCGAGATCGCATCGCGCGTGATCCCCGCCTCGGGCCCGGTCAAGAGACGATCCTCACCGATCAGCTTGTTGATCAGCGTGGATTTTCCGGCATTCGGGCGACCGACGACCGCGATCTGAAGCGGCTTCTTGTCTGTCGGCATCGGCAGGCCATCGGGGCTTTCGCCGTCTTCGTCCACGTCGATATCAAGCTGCGGCGTATTATCGTCAAGAACCGCCTCTTCAGCGGCATCGACCAGCGGCGTCAGGACCTGCAGAAGATCCGACATGCCCTCGCCATGCTCTGCCGACAGGCGCACCGGCTCTCCCAGACCCAGCGAGAACGCCTCAAGAAGGCCAGACTCGCCCGCGCGCCCCTCGGCCTTGTTGGCGGCGAGGATCACATGCGCGCTCTTGCGGCGCAGGATTTCGGCAAAGATTTCATCGACCGGGGTCACGCCAACGCGGGCGTCGATCACGAAGAGGCAGGCATCGGCCATCTCGACCGCGCGTTCAGTAAGGCGGCGCATCCGGCCCTGAAGGCTGTCGTCCGTCGCGTCTTCAAGTCCGGCGGAATCAATCACGGTAAAGCGCAGATCGCCCAGCCGCGCGTCGCCCTCGCGCAAATCACGTGTCACGCCCGGCTGGTCATCGACCAGCGCCAGACGCTTGCCCACAAGGCGGTTGAACAGGGTGGACTTGCCCACATTGGGGCGGCCCACGATGGCGAGGGTAAAGCTCATACTGCGGCTCTCAATCGGATCAAGGCGCCCGCATACACGGCTTTGCGGTCAGCGGAAAGCGTGGAGCTGTCCGTTCTTCGTCACGACGTAAAGCGTCCGGTTCACCACGGCCATGCCGCTTGCTGCGCCGCCGGGCAGATCGGCGGTGCCCACAAGCCGCCCGGATTCGGGCGAATACGACCGGATCAGGCCGTCGTCGGACGCCACGCGGATAAGGCCGCCAGCCAGAACGGGACCATAATGGACGAAAATATCTTCGCGCCGCCGCGCCCGGTCGGCGCGGTAGAAGGGCAGTTCGGTGCCCCATACGCGCGCGCCGGTCTCAGCGTCAAGCCGGATCAGCTCATTCCGGTCGGAGATCATGAAGACCGATCCGCCAGACACCCAGACGGGGCCATAGGCGCCCTCATTGGCGGTCCAAAGCCGTTCGCCGGACCCAAGGCCAAGCGCCACGGCGCGGCCCGACTGGTTGCCGGTATAGACGACATCACCCGCGATCACCGGATCTGCGACGATATCGGTGATGTTCGCATAGGCCCGGCCCGACCGTTCGCCCGAGACCTGGCTGCCCCAGATGCGCACACCGCCCTGGCGGAGCGCAGTCACGAGTTCCCCCGACGAGAACGGGAAGACGGCGTAGGTGTCGGTGATGGCAGGACCGGATCCACCCTGGATGCCGGTGACGGACGGGGTGCCCTGAAGCGTCCAGCGCACGCGGCCATTGCCCGCGTCCAGCGCCCACGCCTTGTTGTCGCGGCTGACAATATAGACAAGATCGTCGAAGACCGTGGGCGAGGCCGTTGCAGGCGCACCAAGGTCCTGCTGCCATTTCTCGGCGCCAGTAGCGGCATCAAGCGCGGTCAGCGTGCCGAAACCTGAGGTAACATAGACTGTGCGCCCGCTGACGGCGAGACCGCCGCCCGACGCGTCACGCTCGTTTTCCCCTTCAGGCACCAAGTCACGCGCCCAGACGCGTTCGCCATTCACAGACGTAGCAGACACCAGCGCGCGCGAATCCAGCGTGTAGATCAGGTTGCCCGAGACAATCGGATCGGCGGTGATGCGGGCGCGGCGCGAATTGCCCTGCCCGATATCCGACGACCAGACGCGTGTCAGGTTGGTCCCAAGTGCAGGATGTTCGACCCGGTGCAGACGCGATCCGTTCTCATGGGTCCATTCCGACAGCACGACCTGCGCGGGCATTGCAAAGGCTGCGCGTTCCACATCGGCGGTTTCGGGCGCAAGATTTTCGACAGAGCGCCCGTCGCGCACGTCGATCCGCTCGCCAGGCAAAATGACTTCTTCGTCACCGCAGGCGGCCAGAAGGCCCAGAACAGCCAATAGAGAGATGCCTTTAACGATATTCACGGCTCAAAGCCCCCATTTAACTGCACGTATCCGCCCGTTCGGGTCCTCGTTTGCGCGGACTCTAGCGCGCCAAGGGCCCGCTGTCATGTCTAGGATGCCGAGATTTCGCCGCCAAGCGCCTGGATCAGCTGGCCCACGCGGCGGCGAAGTCCTGCCGTCACGCCGTCTTCGGCCAAAAGCGCGTTGAGGCGTGCGATCGCGGCTTCGGTATCGCCTTGTTCGGCCTCGGCGATGGCAATCTGCTCGCCCGCCAAAAGCGCATAGGGCGCGCCGGGTGCGGTGAGCGGGCCGAGCATCTCGATGCGTTCCTCCGGCGACAGGCTTTCCGACAGGATCACCGCGCGCTTGAGGATCGCAAGCTCGCGGTAGTGTTCGGGAAGCGACAGATCGTTCGCGATGGCGGCCAGCGCCGTCCCCGCCTCTTCCGGGCCGCCTGCATCCAGCGCTGCGGTCGCCTGCATCAGGCGTTTCATCGCCGCGGCATCGGGGCTGGCAACGGGCACGTCGCCCAGCGCCTCGACCCGCGCTTCGGGATCCTCGACCTCAAGCGCGGCGAGGATCGCATCGCCGGTCGCCTGCGCCGTCGCACGGGCCTGCGCCTCGCGCCATTCGGAATAGGCTGCACCGCCCACGATCAACACAACGATCAGGATCGCGATCCAGCCATACTTGCGCAAATAGCCATACAACCGGTCGCGCCGGACCTCGTCGCTGACCTCTTCGATAAAGCTGTCGCTGTCGCTCACGCCATGTCTCCTTCGCCGCATGCGGGCCGTCGCGCGCTCTGTAACGCAAGGCCCGGGAAAGGCCAAGCACCCGTGCGCTTGCCGCAAGGTGAAGCAATCTTGCGCTGCATTGCAGAAAGTTCTAAACTGAACTGAACCGTTTAGTTATAGTCGCGCTGTATTCCCGCTTGATTCAAGGCCCCTGTAGATTAATTCGGGCTCAAACGGCGGCGGGGCCGGCACATACCGAGGAATAGATGCGTATTTTTTCCATCATCACCGCGCTTTTGGTGGGGGCGTCCCTGTACATGCTGGTGTTCGAACGTGACACGCTGATCGCCTTTGCACAGGGCAGCGAGGCGCCTGTGGCCGAAGCCGAAGACGACGATGCGCCGCGGGATAATGCCGTGCGCGTCGTCGCCGCCACCTCGAAAGCCGAAGCCATCGAACGCGTCGTTCTTGTGCGCGGCCGGACAGAAGCCGCGCGCCAGGTCGAAGTGCGCGCTGAAACCAACGGACAGGTGATCACCGATCCCCTGCGCAAGGGCGCCTTTGTCGAAAAGGGCGATCTTCTGTGTGAGCTTGACCCCGGAACCCGCCAGATCGGCCTGCGCGACGCCGAGGCGCGGCTTGCCGAAGCCCGCTCTCGCGTGCCCGAGGCCGAAGCGCGCCGGGACGAGGCCGCTGCGCAAATCCCCGCCGCACAGGCCGGCGTGCTCGAGGCGGAATCGCGTTTGCGCGAAGCCGAGATCAACTTCAACGCCGCCGACCAGCTGAGTCAGGACGGCTTTGCCTCGACCAGCCGCGTTGCAGGGGCCGAGGCCGCTGTCGAGAGCGCGCGCGCGGGCATCCAGACCGCCCAGTCGCGACTTGAAAGCGCGCGGGCCGGTGTCGCCTCTGCCGAGGCGGGACTGCAGAACGCCAAGGCCGGCATCCAATCGGCAGAGGCCGCCGTCGCGGGCGCCGAGGCCGAGATCGAGGATCTGC
>CBFIJK010000090.1:0-9154 GCA_965662745.1 uncultured Paracoccaceae bacterium | reverse complement strand
GCTTTCGTTTGCGCAATAGGAGGCGCGATATGGCATCGAATTACAAAACCCGCACGAGATTGGTCCATGACGGTATTCGCCGCAGCCAGTATGGCGAGGTGAGCGAGGCGATCTTTCTCACCCAGGGCTTCGTCTATGACAGCGCCGAACAGGCCGCCGCCCGGTTCGAGGCGATCGGCGAGGATGAATTCATCTACGCCCGCTACGGCAACCCGACCGTGCGCATGTTCGAGGAACGGCTTGCCTCTCTCGAAGGTGCCGAAGACGCGTTCGCGACCGCGTCGGGGATGGCGGCGGTCAATGCCGCGCTGACCTCTATGTTGAAATCAGGCGATCATGTCGTGTCGTCCGAGGCGCTGTTCGGGTCCTGTCTTTACATCCTCGAAGAGGTGCTGACGCGCTACGGGGTCGAAGTGACCTTTGTCGACGGCACCGATCTGGACGCGTGGAAATCCGCCATGCGCCCCGAGACCAAGGCGGTGTTCCTTGAGACGATGTCGAACCCCACGCTGGACGTGATTGACCTGAAATCCGTGGCCGAGATCGCGCATGACGTCGGCGCCACGGTCATCGTCGATAACGTCTTCGCCACGCCGATCTTCAGCCGCGCGATCGAGAACGGGGCTGATGTGATCGTCTATTCCACCACAAAGCATGTGGACGGGCAGGGGCGCTGTCTTGGCGGCGTAGTAATGGGCACGCAGCAATATATCCGCAAGACGCTGGAGCCGTATCTCAAGCATACCGGCGGCGCCATGAGCCCGTTCAATGCCTGGGTGCAGCTCAAGGGTCTCGATACGCTTGACCTGCGGGTTCGCGCGCAGTCGGAAACCACGGCGCGGCTCTCTGCCGCACTGAAGGGACACGAAAAATTGTCCCGCGTGATCTACCCCGGCGATAGCGACCACCCGCATCACGCGATTGTCGAAAGCCAGATGGACGGCGCGGGCACCATGTTGGCGCTTGAGGTGAAGGGCGGTCGCGAGGCGGCGTTCCGGTTCCTCAACGCGCTGGAAATCGTAATTATTTCCAATAACTTGGGCGATTCAAAGTCGATCATCACGCATCCTGCGACAACGACACATCAGCGGCTGTCCGAGGATCAGAGAACGCGGCTTGGCATCACCGAAGGTCTGGTGCGCCTGTCGGTGGGCCTTGAGGATGCCGAGGACCTTCTCACCGATCTCACGCGCGCACTGGATGCGGTCTGACCGCGAAATTTCGCGCGCGCAGCATGGCAAATTTTTGGAAAGGCCCGCTACGGCACCCTATATATGGCACTGGCACAGTCGCGGATGAGGACGCCATGAACATTCACACGCCCGAGCTAGAAAAAGCGCCCGACATGGAAGACGCACGCCAGGCCCTTGCGGTCTTGCGGCAATGGGCGATGACCGCCGAAGCGGACGAGATCACGACGCTGGATCCGGCCGTCTCGCGCCTTGTTCCGGGGGCCGATGCGTCGGGTTACCCGGCGCTGGCCCGCGCCTATCCGGAAGATTTCCGCATTGATGCCGATTACCGCGCGTCGCTGCCCGATCTTCAGAATGGCCCTTCCAGCCTGATCCGGGGTGAAAAGGTCGAGATCCAGCATGTGGGGATTTCCAATTTCCGCCTGCCGATCCGCTACCATTCGCGCGACAATGGCGACCTGACGCTCGAAACCTCGGTGACCGGCACGGTCAGCCTTGAGGCCGAGAAGAAGGGCATCAACATGTCCCGCATCATGCGCACCTTCTATGGCCATGCAGAGCGCGTGTTTTCCTTCGAGGTGATCGAGGCCGCGCTCGACGACTACAAACGCGATCTCGACAGCTTCGACGCGCGCATCCAGATGCGGCTCAGCTTTCCGATGAAAGTGCCGTCCCTGCGGTCGGGACTGGAAGGCTACCAGTATTACGACATCGCGCTTGAACTCGTGGAAAAGAATGGCGTGCGCCGCAAGATCGTGCATCTCGATTACGTCTATTCCTCGACGTGCCCTTGCTCGCTTGAGCTGAGCGAACATGCCCGGCAGTTCCGTGGCCAGCTGGCCACGCCGCATTCCCAACGTTCTGTCGCGCGGGTTTCGGTGGAACTGGCGCCTTATGGAGATTGCCTGTGGTTCGAGGACCTCATCGAGCTGTGCCGCGACGCGGTGCCGACCGAGACGCAAGTAATGGTCAAGCGCGAGGATGAACAGGCGTTTGCGGAACTCAACGCCGCGAACCCGATCTTCGTCGAGGATGCCGCGCGTCTCTTCTGCGAACAGCTGCGCCGCGACGACCGGATCGCCGATTTCCGCGTGGTCGCCAGCCATCAGGAAAGCCTGCACAGCCATGATGCCGTGTCGGTCCTGACCCATGGCGACACCTTCAGCGCGGACAGCCTTGATCCCAAGCTTTTCGCGACATTGCATCACGCAGGCTGAACGCGGGGCGGCTTGACAGCCCCGCGTGCTGCGGCCAAGCGTTGAGCCATGTTCGACCTGCGCCCCGTCGTCTACCTGACCGGCATTCTCGTCGCCGCTTTGGGGCTGTCGATGCTGATCCCGCTTGCCGTGGACGTCTATTACGGCAACGGGCATTGGCCCATTTTCCTTGAATCAGCGGTCCTTGTGGCGGCCATTGGCGGGCTGGCGGCGCTGGCGACGGCCAATGGCGTCAAAGGTCGACTGACGCTGCAACAGACCTTCCTTCTGACCACGGGCGTCTGGCTGATGCTGCCGGTCTTTGGCGCGATCCCCTTCGTTCTGGGCGCGACGGAGGCGCGCTATGTCGATGCGTTCTTCGAGGCGATGTCGGGCCTGACCACCACCGGGTCAACGGTGTTCACCGGGCTTGATGCGCTGCCGCAGGGTCTTCTTGTCTGGCGCTCGCTGCTGCAGTGGTTCGGCGGGATCGGGATCATTATCGTGGCGATGGTGTTCCTTCCGGAACTCAAGGTCGGCGGCATGCAGATCTTCCGGTCCGAGGCCTTCGACACCGATGGAAAGGTCCTGCCCCGCGCGGGCCAGATCGCCGCGCGGATCGGTATCGCCTATGTGGTTCTGACCTTTATCTGCTTCATGTGCTACACGATGACCGGCATGCGCGGCTTCGATGCGGCAAACCATGCGATGACGACCATCGCGACGGGCGGCTTTTCGACCCATGACACCAGTTTCGCGGGCTTTCGCGGCCCGGCCGAATATGTCGCGGTGATCTTCATGATCCTCGCAAGCCTGCCTTTCGTCCGCTACGTCCAGCTGATGGCGGGCGCCACGGCCCCATTTTTGCGCGACAGCCAGATCAGGGTCTTCCTGAGCGTCACGCTGTTCATTTTTGGCGTGGTCATCGCCTACAGGATGATCGTCAACGAGGCTGGGCTGGAACGGGCCTTCCGCGAGACGGTCTTCAACATAACCTCGATCATGACGGGCACAGGCTATGCCAGCGCGGACTACCAGCTATGGGGCAATTTCCCGGTGGTCCTGTTCTTTTTCGTCGGGCTGATCGGCGGCTGCGCGGGATCGACCTGTTGTTCTGTCAAGATCTTCCGCTACCAGATCCTGTTTTCCTCCATCGCCGCGCAAATTCGCAAGATTCACTCGCCCCACGGTCTGTTCACCCCGCGCTACGATGGCCGCCCGGTGGGGGATGAGGTGCTGTCGTCGGTGATGGCGTTCTTCGTGATCTTCATCGTATCCTTGGGCGTTCTGGCGGTCGCATTGGCGGCCACAGGTCTGGATACGGTCACTGCGCTGTCCGGCGCGGCGACGGCGGTGGCCAATATTGGCCCGGGGCTTGGCGATACCATCGGTCCTGCGGGCAACTTCGGATCACTGAACGACACGGCGAAATGGCTGTTGGCGTTCGGGATGTTGATCGGGCGGCTGGAAATCCTGTCGGTCTTTGTCATCCTGACGCCGATGTTCTGGCGCGAATAGCGGACCGAAAAAGGCCCCCGGCGCGAACCGGGGGCCTTCAAGGCGTTATGAACGCCGGATCAGTTCCAGCAGCTGACCAGCACCACCATGTCACCGGCCATGCGGGTCAGATCCTCGGGCGCCAGCGCGCGGGTCTTGTCGGACGCGGCGGGGCGGAAGCCGGCACCGGTCAGGAACTGGCCGATCGCGCCCGCGTCGGCGGCAAAGCTGACATCCTCGGGCAGGACCTGTCCGCCCGTGGACTGCTTGGGCAGCAGCATGCCCAGCACCGATCCGGTCGTGTCCATCACCGGGCCGCCCGCATCACCGGGGCGTGCGGTGACGGCCAGACGATCCACGTCTTCGCGTCCCTGCAGCCCGCGCACGTCTTCAAGCGTGCCGAAGCTGAGCGTCGGGGCCGACAGAACGCCGTCATAGGAATAGCCCGCAACCGCGATCTCGGATTTCAGGCGCGGAGACACCGTCTGAAAGCGCGCGAAATCAATCGGCGACAGCTGGGTCGACGGGCGCAGAACGGCGACGCCTAGCGCCTCGTCCGTGGCCGCGACGGTCGCGTCATAGGTTTCCTCGATCGTCACCCGCTCGCAGCCCGCAACCGCGCCCAGCGTTGTGAGGACAGAGCCTGACCCGTCGACGTAAAAGCCCGAGAGAGAGCTTTCGGGGCGGCGGATACGCAGACCGGACAGAAGATCGACGCTTTGCTCCATCTCGCCGTCGCCGACGATATCGGGCAGCACCGTGTCGGGCAGCACCGTGAAGCTCGACCGCATCTCATCCAGCACGTACTCGCGAATGCGCTCTTCCTGAAAGCCCTTGGGCCAGATCAGCGTGAAGCCCTTTACATGCCCGTTCGCAAGCTGCGCATAGGTATAGGACAGGATATCGTTGTCCTCGCCGGTCAGGGTAAAGCTGTCGCGGTCGCGATCCCGCTCGCCATCGACGGGCACGATTTCTAGCGTCTGCATGATGTCGTAAAGACCCAGCAGGGTGCTTTCCGATCCCGCCTGGCTGATCAACAGAACCCGCACGCCGCTGTCATTGGCGGATGTGTAATGCGCAAAGGGCGGCTCATAGCGGTCGAAGGACACAAGGCCCAGCGGCAGGGTCATCTCGATGCCCGCCCGGGTGTCGGTGACGGTGTCGAGACCAAGCGACGCGAAGACCTCGTTATATTCGGTCAGAAGCTGCGCACGCTGGCGGGTGGTCAGGATGCCCGTCGGTTCCATCCCGCGATCTTCCTGATACAGCTGCATCGACCGGCGGGTGCCGGGGCCGAAGGCGGCGTCGATGCGGCCCTGATAAAAGCCGAACCATTGCAGCGCGACCTGAAGCTCTGCCCGCTCGTCGCGATTGAGCTGCGCCTCGCTGCGGCGCGCCTCTTGCGGGGTTTCCTCCGGCTCGGGTTCCGGCTCGGGGAGGATGATTTCGGCGGGGGCCTCTTCGGCGACCTCGACGTTTTCGGCCTGTGCAAGCTCCTGCGTGTCGACGGTGTCCGGCACCGTCTCAGCGGTATCGGCTTGTCCTTCGAGCGAGTCCGCGAGCGCCTCGACGCTGATCGCGTCATCCTCGGTGCCAGTCGCGCCCTGCGCGTCGGCCAGCGCGGTGGACCCCACAGGGAAGAACTGTTCGGTATAGACATCCGACTGCACGATGAAGCTATCACGCGGGATCGCGCCGTCGCCGCGCAGACCCCGAAGGCGGATCAGCGCCGTTTCGGTGTCGAGCGGGCCGATGGCGATGGCATACCAGCCCGTCCCAAGCCGCAAGCCTGCGACATCGCGCAAGATGCCGGCATAACTGCGCGCGGCCTCTTGCGCCTCTGCGAGGCTTGGGAACGCCTCGATCTGGACCCAGTCCTGCTGCGCTTCGGCGCGGGGCGCCAGTGCCAGGGTGACCATCGCGGCCACGGCAAAAATCAAACTCCGCATTCTCGTTCCTCGTCTGCACTCGAGTAATGTTCACAATCAGCGCGATCCTAGTCAGGCGATCACGGGGATGCACGTCAATATCGCGGGAGGTCGATTGACCCTTCCCGGGCTGTTGCCTATGCAGAACGCGCTTTCAGAACCGGGGGGCTTCATGTCCGCAGATCAGCCACGTCCGACCAGTTTTCAGGAAATCATCCTGAGGCTGCAAACCTATTGGGCGTCAAAGGGCTGCGCCGTGCTTCAGCCCTATGACATGGAAGTCGGGGCAGGGACGTTCCATCCCGCCACGACCCTGCGCGCGCTGGGATCCAAAAGCTGGGCCGCGGCCTATGTTCAGCCGTCACGCCGCCCGACCGACGGGCGCTATGGCGAGAACCCGAACAGGCTGCAGCATTATTACCAGTTTCAGGTTATCATCAAACCGTCGCCGCCCGATCTGCAGGATCTCTACCTTGGCTCTCTCAAGGCCATTGGCATTGATGCCGCCATGCATGACATCCGCTTTGTCGAGGATGACTGGGAAAGCCCGACACTGGGCGCCTGGGGCCTTGGCTGGGAAGTCTGGTGCGACGGGATGGAAGTGTCGCAATTCACCTACTTCCAGCAGGTGGGCGGCCATGACTGCAAGCCGGTCTCTGGCGAATTGACCTACGGCCTTGAACGTCTCGCGATGTATGTCCTTGGCATCGATCACGTTATGGACATGCCCTTCAACGACCCGCAGACGCCGATCCCGCTGCGCTACGGCGACATCTTCCGCCAGACCGAAGAGGAATACTCGCGCTGGAACTTCGACGTGGCCGACACGCAGACCCTGCTGACCCATTTCGAGGATGCCGAGGCCGAGTGCCAGCGCATCCTTGATGCCGAACACACCGATCCCAAAACCGGCAAGCGCATCGTCATGGCCCATCCGGCCTACGACCAGTGCATCAAGGCCAGCCACCTGTTCAACTTGCTCGACGCGCGCGGGGTGATTTCCGTGACCGAACGCCAAGCCTATATCGGGCGTGTGCGGACGCTGGCGAAGATGTGCGCCGATGCGTTCATCCAGACCGAAGCGGGCGGCTTTGCCGTCTCGGCGGCATAGGGATGGGCAAATTCTTGGCAGTTCTTCTTCTCGCCAGCGGAATCATCGGCGGCGCGGCCATGTATTATCTTCAGGTCTACGCCTATTACGACGAGGTCGAGCCAGAGGCGCTGACGATCCGCATGGTCAATGTCGCCACCGGCGCGCCCGAACCGGTGCCCGCCCGCGATGTCGAGGCGATCGACGCGACCAGCTCTCCGATCCGCTTTCGCGCGTGTTTCACGCTGGACCAATCGCTGGCCACGCTGACCGAAACCTACCAGGTGCTTGAGGATGTAACGCCCCTCGTCGCGCCCGGCTGGTTCGACTGCTTTGACGCCGAAGAGATCGGCGAGGCGCTGGACACCGGCGGCGCTGTCGCCTTCCTGTCAGAGCCGAACCTGGAATACGGCATCGACCGGGTGATCGCGGCCCTGCCGGATGGCCGCGCCTATGCCTGGCACCAGATCAATGATTGCGGCGAAGCGTTCTTCGACGGCACCCCCTTGCCGTTCGACTGCCCCCTCCCGCCCGAAAGGACCGAATGATGCCCGACCTGCTGATCGAGCTGTTCTCGGAAGAAATCCCCGCCCGGATGCAGGCCAAGGCCGCCTCCGACCTCAAGCGCCAGATGACGGACGGTCTGGTCGAGGCCGGGTTGACCTATGCCCATGCTGGCAGCTTCGCGACGCCGCGCCGCCTGTGTCTGGTCGTCGAGGGGCTGCTGAAGGAAAGCCCCGCCGTCCGCGAGGAACGCAAGGGCCCCCGCACCGACGCCCCCGAAAAGGCGCTGGACGGCTTCCTGCGCTCGACCGGTCTGACGCGCGACCAGCTTGAGGCGCGCGACGACAAGAAGGGTCAGGTCTGGTTCGCCACGATCGAAAAGCCCGGTCGTCCGGCGGCGGATATCGTGGCCGAAGTGCTGGAAAGCACCATCCGGAACTTCCCCTGGCCGAAATCCATGCGCTGGGGGTCGGGCACCCTGCGCTGGGTGCGCCCGCTGCATTCCATCCTGTGCATTCTGCACGACGAGGCGGGGACCGAGGTCGTGCCGCTGACCGTCGACGGGATCACGGCGGGCGACAAGACATGGGGCCATCGCTTCATGTCAACGGGTGCGTTTTCCGTTGCGAATTTCGAGGATTACGCGGCAAAGCTGAAGCGTGCGCATGTGATCTTGGATCCGGCGGAACGGGCCGATCACATCTGGAATGAGGCGACGCAGATGGCCTTTGCCCAGGGGCTTGAGGTGGTCGAGGACAAGGGCCTGCTGGCCGAAGTCGCCGGTCTGGTCGAATGGCCGGTCGTCCTGATGGGCGAGATCGGCGCGGATTTCCTTGGCCTGCCGCCCGAGGTGCTGCAAACCTCGATGAAAGAGCATCAGAAGTTCTTTTCCGTGCGCAATCCCAAGACGGGCCGGATCGAGAAATTCGTGACTGTGGCGAATATCGAGGCGAGCGACGGCGGCGCGACGATCCTTGCGGGCAACCAGAAGGTTCTGGCCGCGCGCCTGTCGGACGCAAAGTTCTTTTGGGAGAATGACTTGCGCACCGTTGCTGATGTCGGTCTCGACGGCATGGGCGCGCCGTTGAAGGACGTGACCTTCCACCGCAAGCTGGGCAGCCAAGCCGAACGCATCGCGCGGATTGAAGCGCTGGCGCGCGAAATCGCCCCGATGGTCGGCGCCGATGTGGAAGAGGCCGCACTGGCCGCCAGGGTGGTGAAATCCGACCTTTCCTCGGAAATGGTCTACGAATTCCCCGAATTGCAGGGAATTATGGGGCGGTATTACGCGAATAGTGCAAGCCTGCCGGATAGCGTCGCCATGGCTTGCGAGATGCACTACAAGCCGCTGGGCCCCTCTGACGAAGTCCCAACCGACCCGGTCTCGGTCACCGTGGCGCTCGCGGACAAAATCGACACGCTGACCGGCTTCTGGGCCATCGACGAGAAGCCCACTGGATCCAAAGACCCCTACGCGCTGCGCCGTGCGGCGCTTGGGGTGATCCGGTTGGTTCTGGTGAACGAGATTAGGGTTGGCTTTAAAGGTTTGGTCGAGGCGGCGATGAACGGCTTGGGAGTGGGGTTGCCTAACTCGGACGATCCTAGCGACTATTCGAATCTTGATATTCCGATGAACCTTGAAGCGTTTCTTTATGACCGCCTCAAGGTCCATCTCCGCGATGAGGGCATCCGGCATGACGTGATCGACGCCTGCCTTGCCATGCCCGGATCGGATGACCTGACGCT
>CBFIJK010000089.1:0-9218 GCA_965662745.1 uncultured Paracoccaceae bacterium | reverse complement strand
CAGGGCAGGACATTGGTGATATAGACCGGCGCGTCATCGCCTTCGGGCGCGCGCGAATGGTCGATCGCGGCCAGCATCCGGTCGAGAAGCTGACCAGCCCGCCCGACAAAGGGTTTCGCGGCGATATCCTCGTCCCGGCCGGGCGCTTCGCCGATGATCATCACGGGCGCGCCAGCGATCCCGTCTGAAAACACGAGGTTCTTCGCGCCCATCTTGAGATCGCAATGGGGAAAGGCGGCCATGGCCGTCTGAAGCGCATCGAGATCCGCCGCATCCCGCGCCGCCGCATCCGCCACCGAAACGGGGTCTGGCCCTTCGGCCACCGGGGCAGGCGCGGGCGGCGCGTCCACGGCTTTCGGCGCCACTGCAGGCGCCGGGGCCTTGGCGTCGAGCGCATAGCGGTCGATGGGCGCTTCGCAGATAGCCTCGGTCACGCCAAGTTCTACCTGCCATTCCAAAAGCGCCTTCGCCGTGTGGAAATCAAGTTCGGGACTCATGCCGTAAAGGCTATGCCTGCCGGGCGGCGGGGTAAATGCCCGTTGTCGTGCCCGCCGCGCCCGCCTATAACCCCAGCGATCCGAAGAGGCGCACGCATGAGTTTCAGGCAATCCCACCTGCTCGGGATCGAGCATCTCGCCCCCGATGAAATTCGCACCGTTCTCGACCTGTCCGAAGAATATGTCGCGCTCAACCGGTCCGATCGCAAACATGGCGACGCGCTGGACGGGCTGACGCAGATAAACATGTTCTTCGAGAATTCGACGCGCACACAGGCCAGTTTCGAGCTTGCCGGAAAGCGGCTGGGCGCGGACGTGATGAACATGTCGATGCAGGCGTCGTCCATCAAGAAGGGCGAGACGCTGATCGATACCGCGTTGACGCTGAACGCCATGCATCCCGATCTGCTGGTCGTGCGGCACCCCCATTCGGGCGCCGTGGACTTGCTGGCGCAAAAGGTGAAATGCGCGGTGCTGAACGCTGGCGACGGGCGGCATGAACATCCGACGCAGGCGCTTCTCGATGCGCTGACGATCCGCAACGCCAAGGGCCGACTGCACCGCCTGTCCATCGCCATCTGCGGCGACATCGCCCATAGCCGCGTGGCGCGGTCCAACATCCTGCTGCTGGGCAAGATGGAAAATCGCGTGCGCCTTGTCGCGCCGCCGACGCTGTTGCCCGCGGGGATCGAGCATTTCGGCGTCGAGGTTTTCCACGACATGAAAGAGGGCCTCGCGGATGTGGACGTGGTGATGATGCTGCGGCTTCAAAAGGAACGCATGGATGGCGGCTTCATCCCGTCCGAGCGCGAGTACTACCACCGCTACGGGCTGGATCTTGAAAAGCTGGCCCATGCCAAGGATGACGCTATCGTCATGCATCCCGGCCCGATGAACAGAGGCGTCGAGATCGACGGCACCATCGCGGACGACATCAACCGTTCAGTCATTCAGGATCAGGTCGAGATGGGCGTCGCCGTGCGCATGGCCGCGATGGACCTTCTGGCCCAGAACCTCAAGGCACGGCGGAAAGAGGTGGCGACATGACCGAAACGATCACCATTGGCCCCCGTGAATACGGCCTTGTCCGGGTCTTCGCGCTGGATATTGACCCGGCGCAGATCGGCCCGTGGCAGGCGCCCGAGCCCGACGAGCATCGCCCTTGGGCGTTGCGCGATGCGCTTGATGCCAAGGCGCTCGATCCGTCGAAAGTCGAGGTCTTTTCCTCCGACACCCTGACCGGCGTGGGCCTCTCGACCTACCTAGTCGACGGTGCGGGCGTCGCGCCGCATGAGCTTACTGGCGACCGCGCACGGCTCGATGCGGTGAAGGGCGTGCTGGTCGTCATCCCCTCCTCGGCCTTTCAAGGCGAAGAGCAAACCCTGACTGTTGCCGGCCCGCTCCGCGCGCTTGGCACCTACCGCGAAGAAGGCAGCCCCGTCGCCTTCACCCCGCTGCCGACCGGCGCGGCCGAGGGTCTGGTGACCGGAACACCTACCGGCAGCCCTGCAGATCCGGCCCGCAGCCCGCGCGGATCGCTGATCGTGCTTGCTGCCCTCGCCTTGGTCGCCCTGATCGCCGCCGGTTTCGCGGTGTTCGTATGAGCCTTCTGCTGACCAACGCCCGCCTCATCGACCCCGAGGCACTGACCGAAACCCATGGCGCGGTCTATATCGACGGCACCGAGATCGCCGAGATCCTGACCGATCCGGCAGAGATCGAGGCACGCAGCGCCCGTGCCCTGCGCACCGAGGATTGCGGTGGCAAGGTGCTGGCCCCGGGCATCGTCGATATCGGCGTCAAGATCGGCGAGCCGGGAGAACGCCACAAGGAAAGCTTTCGCAGCGCGTCTCTCTCTGCGGCGGCGGGCGGCGTCACCACGATGGTCACGCGGCCCGATACAGTGCCAACTACCGACAGCCCCGAGCAGTTGGAATTCATCACCCGCCGCGCCGCCGAGGCCTCGCCCGTCCGCATAGCGCCCATGTCTGCGCTGACGAAAGACCGTGCCGGGCGCGAGATGGTCGAGATCGGTTTCATGCTGGACGCGGGCGCCGTGGCCTTTTCGGACGGAGACCGCGTTACACAGGACCCCAAGGTCTTTGCTCGCTGCCTGACCTATGCCAAGGCGCTGGGCGCGCTCGTCATCGCCCATCCGCAGGATCCCGGGCTCAGTGACGGCGCGGCGGCGACCTCTGGCAAATTCGCCTCGCTCAAGGGGCTTGCGGCGGTGTCTTCGATGGCCGAACGCATGGCCTTTGATCGGGACATGGCGCTGATCGAGATGACCGGCGCGCGCTATCACGCGGACCAGATCACCACCGCCCGCGCCCTCCCGGCACTGGAACGGGCCAAGGCGAACGGGCTTGACGTGACGGCGGGCGTGTCGATCCACCACCTGACGCTGAACGAATTTGACGTCGCCAATTACAGGACCTTCTTCAAGGTCAAGCCGCCGCTCCGCTCTGAAGACGACCGGGTCGCGGTGATCGAGGCGGTCGCCTCGGGCCTTATTGACATCGTCTGTTCCATGCACACGCCGCAGGACGAGGAATCCAAACGCCTGCCATTTGAAGAGGCCGCATCGGGTGCGGTCGGCCTGCAAACGCTGTTGCCCGCCGCCATGCGCCTCTACCAAGAAGGCGCGATTGACCTGCCGCGCCTCTGGCGTGCGCTGTCGCTGAACCCAGCGCAACGCCTTGGCCTCGCGCAAGGGCGCCTCGCGCAAGGCACCCCGGCCGACCTCGTGCTGTTCGACCCTGACGCGCCGTTCCTGCTCGATCGGTTCAAGCTCTTGTCGAAATCAAAGAACACCCCCTTCGACGGCGCCCGCATGGAAGGCCGGGTTCTCAAGACCTGGGTCGCGGGACAAGAGGTCTATCGCCGCGCGTGATGCGCCCCTAGGCTCAAGGTATGACACAGGAATTCGACCCCGAGACCGTCCTTTCGCTGCCGCTTGTGGCAAACCTCGCAACCGTCACCGCAGGCGGCGAACCCCGCAATGCGCCGGTCTGGTTCATCTGGGAAGACGGCGCGCTCTGGATGCTCAGCGACAAGGGCTCGTCCTCCACGAAGCGCCTTGCATTGAACCCCGCCTGCGCCGTCGAGATTGTCGACTATGACAACGCTGCCGGGATTCTCCGCCATCTCGGCCTGCGGGGAACGGCCAGGACCGAGCCGTCAAACCCGGCCCGGTTCCACCGCCTGCTAACCAAATACCTCGGCCCGGAACCAAACTGGAACCCGTGGTTCATCGAGACCATCGCGCGCATCGACGACCCCGACGGCCGCATGATCCGCCTAAAGCCCGACAGCATCTTCACCAATGATGTGTCCTATTTCAGAACCGGCCCCGACCTCGCCCAAAGGCCTGAGGACTAGTACAAGCCACATCCTACTTTGGTTCCCAAAATACCTTCCGAACCAAACACCTACGCAACGACGAAAGCAAACTAGCTGGCGAAAACACATGCGGCTGGTCGGATCGCGCAAGCGATCCGAGACCCAAGGTTCAAAGCGCCGCCTTGCGCCCCTCTTCCACGTAGATCTCGCGCAAGCGCGCCGCGATGGACCCGGGCTTGCCGGTCCCGATGACCGCCCCGTCAATCTCCACCACCGGCTGCACGAAGGTTGTCGCCGATGTGACAAAGGCCTCATCGGCCGCTTGCGCCTCTTCGATGGTGAACGCGCGTTCCTCGATCTGCATCTGCGCCTCGCGCGCAAATCGCAACACGGCGGCACGGGTGATCCCGGCGAGGATCTCATGGCCAAGCTGGCGCGTGATGATCTTGCCGTCCTTCACGATATAGGCGTTGTTCGACGTGCCCTCGGTGACCATCCCGTCCTCGACCATCCAAGCATCATCCGCGCCCGCCGCCTTGGCCATCATCTTGCCCATGGACGGATAGAGAAGCTGCACGGTCTTGATATCGCGGCGGCCCCAGCGCTGATCCTCGATCGAGATTACCTTGATCCCGGTCCTGGCGGCGGGGTTGTCGACGACGGTCTTGGTTTGCGTAAACATCACCAGAGACGGCTTGGCATCCTTGGGATAGGCGAAATCACGGTCCGCAGCGCCGCGCGTCACCTGCAGGTAGACAAGCCCTTCGGTCACGGCATTGTCGGCCACCAGCTTGCGGTGAATCTCCAAGAGTTCGTCTTCCTCCACCGGGCTGTCCATCTCCAGCTCGGACAGTGACCGCCAAAGACGTTTCGCATGGCCCGGAAAGTCGACGATCTTGCCTTCCAGCACACTCGTCACCTCGTAAACCGCATCGGCGAACAGGAACCCTCGGTCAAAGACGGAAATCTTGGCGTCTTCCTCCGGCAGGTAGTCTCCATTGACGTAAACGATGCGGCTCATGGGCGGTCTCCTTCATCCCCAGAGTTCGGGCTCGGGCGGGTGTATCCCCAGTTCATCGAATTGCAAAGGCACGTCGCGATCCTCGGCCAGAAGAAGCGGACCGTCGAGATCGGTGACTGCGGCGCCTTGGGCGACCAGCAGTGCGGGCGCCATGGCGAGCGATGATCCGACCATGCAGCCGACCATGATCTCATAGCCCTCAGCGCGCGCAGCATCGCGCAAGGCCAGCGCCTCGGTCAGGCCGCCGGTCTTGTCGAGCTTGATATTCACCATGTCGTACTTGCCGCGAAGCGCGGGCAGAGAGGCGCGGTCGTGGCAGGACTCGTCGGCGCAGACAGGCAAGGGGCGGGCGATCTCGGCCAGCATGTCGTCCTCACCCGCAGGCAGCGGTTGTTCGACCATCTCGACCCCCAGGCGCACGAGATGCGGAGCGAGGTCGGAATAAACCTCTGCCGACCAGCCTTCGTTTGCATCGACGATGATCCTCGATTTCGGCGCGCCCGCGCGCACAGCCTCCAGCCGCGCCATGTCGTCCGGCGTGCCGAGCTTGATCTTCAGAAGCGGCCGATGGGCGTGTCGCGCGGCGCTGGCCTGCATCTTCTCGGGCGTGTCGAGCGACAGGGTGTAGGCGGTGATCTCGGGTCCTGGGCTTGGCAGCTCCGCAAGATGCCAAACACGCTTGCCTGCCGCCTTTGCCTGAAGATCCCACAAGGCACAATCGACGGCATTCCGGGCGGCGCCCGGCGGCAAAGCCGATTGCAGAGACGCGCGTTCGATCCCGTCCGGCAATCCGTCGACCTGCGCCTTCACGCTCTCCAGCGTCTCGCCGTAGCGAGCATAGGGCACGCATTCGCCCCAGCCGGTCACGCCGTCACGGGTGATCTGAACCGTGACCACATGCGCCGCATCGCGAGAGCCGCGCGAGATGGTGAAGACCTCGGCAAGACGGAAGGTGTCGAAGCGAACGTCGATGGTCACATCGCCTCCAGCGCTTCGGCGAGGCGAGCGGCGCCCTGGCGATACGGATCGACGGTGGGCAGACCCATCCGCTTTTCCACGTCGGCGAGGTAGGATAGCGCCTCGTCCTCGGACATCTCTGCGGTGTTGATGGCGATCCCCACGACCTCGCAGGCCGGGTTGGCGATACGGGCCAAGGGCAGGGCGGTGTCGCGCAGCTGTTCCAGACTGGGCAGGTCATAATCGGGAAGCCCGCGCATATGGGTGCGGGTCGGTTCATGGCTGAGGATCAGCGCATCGGGCTGCCCGCCATGGATCAGGGCCATCGTCACGCCGGAATAGGACACGTGGAACAGCGATCCCTGACCCTCGATGATGTCCCAGTGATCGGCATCATTGTCCGGCGTCAGCCATTCGACGGCACCCGCCATGAAATCGGCGATCACCGCGTCGAGCGGGACGCCTTCGCCGGTGATCAGAATGCCGGTCTGGCCGGTGGCGCGGAAGCTGGATTTGACACCCCGTTCCTTAAGCGCGGCATCGAGCGCCAGCGCGGTATACATCTTGCCGACCGAACAATCGGTGCCGACCGCAAGGCAGCGCTTGCCGCTGCGCTTCTTGCCATCGGCGATCGGGTATTTGACCGTCGGGATACGCACGTCGTGCAGGCTTTGGCCGTTCTTCTGTGCCGCCGCCACCAGCTCCGGCTCATCCCGCAGCAGGTTGTGCAGGCCAGAGGCAAGATCGAAGCCTTCCTCGATCGCCTCGACCAGCACGCGCTTCCACGCGTCCGAAATCACGCCGCCCCGGTTCGCGACTCCGATGACCAAGGTCTTGACCCCGGCGGCTTTCGCCTCGGCCAGCGTCATGTCGGGCAGGCCCATATCGGCCTTGCAGCCATCCATGCGGTATTGGCCGACAGCGTAGTCGGGCCGCCAGTCTCTGATGCCGCGCGCGACCTTGGCGGCGAGCGGATCAGGGGCGTCGCCGAGGAAGAGAAGATAGGGGGTGTCGATCATGATAGGCTCCCGTGTTTGGGTCTGACGAAAAACCTAGGGCGATTCTGATGAAAGCGCTGTGCGAATGTCGGTGCGAAACGGGTGTCTCTTGCAAAATATTACGAATATTTTGAGAGTTGCGCGAAGATTATCCTGTCCGATCAAAATGGCGCCGCAAAGCGCCTCAACCTGACGCCGCAACCGCGAGAAATCCTGCTGCGTTTGCGAGACCCCGGTTGCGCGGCAACCCGCAATATTCTATCGCAGGCACGGTCAAAATAGACATTTCCTTACACAAGGCCCGCCATGTCCTTCCGTATCCAGCCACAGCCCGTCGCCCGTCCCAATCGTTGCCAGCTCTTCGGGCCCGGTTCTCGCCCCGCGATTTTCGAGAAGATGGCGGCGAGCGCTGCGGATGTGATCAACCTCGATCTCGAAGATTCGGTCGCGCCCGACGACAAGGCCCAGGCACGCAGCAACGTGATCGAGGCCATCGGCGATATCGACTGGGGGGCGAAGACGCTGTCGGTGCGGATCAACGGGCTTGATACGCCCTATTGGTATCGCGATGTCGTCGATCTGCTGGAACATGCGAGCGACCGGCTCGACCAGATCATGATCCCGAAGGTTGGCTGTGCGGCGGATCTCTATGCTGTCGACGCGCTGGTCACGGCGGTTGAGGCGGCGGTGGGCCGCAGCCGGAAGATCGCCTTCGAGGTCATCATCGAATCCGCTACCGGCATCGCCCATGTGGAAGAGATCGCCGCCGGATCGCCGCGCTTGCAGGCGATGAGCCTTGGGGCTGCCGATTTCGCCGCCTCCATGGGCATGTCCACGACCGGGATCGGGGGCACGCAGGAAAACTATTACATGATGCACGAGGGGCAAAAGCACTGGTCCGACCCCTGGCACTGGGCGCAAGCCGCCATCGTCGCCGCCTGCCGGACGCACGGTGTTCTGCCCGTCGATGGGCCGTTCGGTGATTTTTCCGACGAGGACGGCTTTCGCGCGCAGGCGCTGCGCTCGGCCACGCTGGGCATGGTCGGCAAATGGGCGATCCACCCCAAGCAGGTGGCGCTGGCGAATGAGGTCTTTACCCCGTCAGAGGCCGCCGTGACCGAGGCCCGAGAGATCCTCGCCGCCATGGAAGAGGCCAAGGCCAAGGGCGAAGGCGCCGCCGTCTACAAGGGCCGCCTCGTCGACATCGCCTCCATCAAGCAGGCCGAGGTGATCGTGAAGCAGTCGGAGATGATTGCGGGCGGGTGAGGGGGAGGCTCAGGGAGTGGCGCTAGCGGCCCTTAGCCGTCTGTCGCAATGCAGGTCGATGCCGCGCCGCGGTTCTCCGAAACTACCGCTCAATCACAGCGCAGCACTTAAGCGATTGATGTGTCGGCTGCGCCGAAAAGGTTGGCTTCCGCTGCACCAGCCACGAAAGTCCGTTTTCGTCGGGCTCTTGAAAGAGAACATCGGCGTCGTCAGAATATCGCTATCCACTATGCTGGTGGTGCAACGCTACTTCTCAAGTAACTCCAGGACATTCGGCGTGACAAAACAGATCGTGACCACCAAGCCACAAGCCCTACCAGCATTGGCTTTGCCCAACGTATCAAGCCTATCGGAGCCGCTCCTGCAGGAGATAACTGCTGCGTTCGGGCTTCCTCGTGACGTCATCGCTGACGAAGATGCGATCGAGCATGCATGGAGCCAGTTGCCGAGGCAGCTGCGGAAGGTTCCGAAGGAACTGCGGGACGAGCGCTTGCTGCGGATGTGCGTCGCGGTGGCATCGGGTCTGTTCGACGCCGCGATCAACTATGTTTGGAACGCAACTGTTTTGGAGCTTCGCGAAAAGGTTAAACGCTTCGGCATAGCCGTCGTACCGCAATTGTTGGACGACAGCGGCTTCAACGAAGCAAAGCTTCTGGAGATGAAGGACGATGAGCTTCTTAGGTTGTGCCTCAAGCTCAACCTGATTGGTGAGGATGACTTCTTTTTCCTTCAACAGTGCCGAGACACACGGAACAACTTTTCCGTGGCCCACCCCGCGGCTGGAATGGTCGACGAGGACGAGTTCCTAGCCTTCCTGTCCCGGTGTCGCAAGCACGGCCTCGTCCAGCACCATAACCTGCAAGGTGTCGATACCAAGGCATTTCTCGCTGCGATCAAGATGGGGCCATTCAAGAAGGATCAGCGCAAGGAATGGGAGCGTCGCCTAAGGGAGACTTTCGACGCGCAGCGTGAGCTGCTCTTCGGTACGCTTCACGGCATATATTGCGATCCGAATGCCGACGAGCATGCTCGTCAAAACGGACGCGCAATCTGCGGGACGTTCGCCGAAAGTTTTAGCCCGAAAGCCGCATCGGCTTTGATCGACAGGCATCAGGACTACAAGGCCAAGGGCGACGA
>CBFIJK010000088.1:0-9645 GCA_965662745.1 uncultured Paracoccaceae bacterium | reverse complement strand
CACGATGTGATCGGGGTGGACCATCTGGCCGATTCCATCAAAGAGCTCGATCTTTCCCGACACGATCCGCCGCTGCCCGGTCGGATACTGCTTGGCCAGCCAATCGCCGCGCGCGTGAAAGAACACCAGTTGAAACGTCGTTTCGGCGTCATGCACCTCGATCCGGTAGGGCCGACCCTTGCTGCGCGGGACGATGTGCTGCCCGATCTCGATCTCGACGGTCACGACCTCGGGGAAAGCCGCGCCGAGGATGGTCGCGCGGCGGCGGCGATCAATCCCGGAATAGGGCAAGGTGAACAGCAGATCACGCGGCTTTTCGATGCCCATCTGCGCGAAATTCTTGGCGGTTTTCGGGCCCACGCCCTCCAGCGTCTCCAGCCCGGCAAACAGCGGGAAGAGAACCTGCGGACGCCCGCTCATGCGTCGCCGATGAGGGTCAGCCAGGCGTCCTCGTCAATGGTCTCGACCCCCAACTCGGCGGCCTTCTTCGCCTTCGACCCCGCACCGGGCCCGGCGACCAGAAGGTCGGTCTTGGCGCTGACGCTGCCCGACACCTTCGCCCCGAGCGTCTCTGCCCGCGCCTTGGCCTCGGCGCGGGTCATCTTCTCAAGGCTGCCGGTGAAGACGACGGTCTTGCCCGCGACGGGGCTGTCTGCCGTGGCCGCCGGTGCAACCTCTTCGATTTCCAGCTTGGCGATGAGCGCGTCGATGGACGCGCGCTCTGCCTCTTGCCGGAAGGCCATGGCGAGGGCCAAAGCCACCGCGCCGCCGATCCCGTCGATGCCGGTGATCTCGTCCCAGGCCGCCTTGGACTCGGGCGTGATGCCATCCCAAGCGGCGGTCCGGACGGCAGCGATCTGCGCGCGCCGTCCTTCGGCCTCGGCGCGCTGGCGCTCTGTCTCGACGGCCTCTTGTGCGGCGCGCTCGGCCTCGGCGGCAGGCGCGGCGGTGTCGACAGCCAAGCTCAGCGCCGCCCACGTGCCGAAATGGCGCGCGAGATCACTGGCGGCCACCTCGCCCACATGGCGGATGCCAAGCGCAAAGATCACGCGGTTCAGCGGAATCCGGCGCTTTTCATCAATCGCATCGAACAGGTTTTGCGCCGATTTCTCGCCCCAGCCCTCGCGGTTCTTCAGCTGCTGCATCCCCTGCCCGTAGCGGTCCCGCAGCGTGAAGATATCGGCGGGGGTTTCGATCCAGCCATCGGCATAGAATTGTTCGACTTGCTTCGCGCCAAGCCCCTCGATGTCAAAAGCCGCGCGAGACACGAAATGCTTCAGCTTTTCCACGGCCTGCGCGGGGCAGATCAGCCCGCCGGAACAGCGCCGGACCGCGTCACCCTCTTCGCGGACAGCGTCCGAACCGCATTCGGGGCAGACGACCGGGAAGGTATATGGAACGGCATCTTCAGGGCGTTTCGACAGGTCGACATCCGCGAGTTTCGGGATCACGTCGCCCGCGCGGTAGACCTGCACCCAGTCGCCTTCGCGGAAATCCTTGCCATCCCGGATTGCGCGGCCCTTGGCGTCGCGCCCGGCGATGTAATCCTCGTTGTGCAGCGTCGCGTTCGACACGACAACGCCGCCCACCGTCACCGGCTGAAGGCGCGCAACGGGCGACAAGGCGCCGGTACGCCCGACCTGGATCTCGATCTTTTCCAGCCGCGTCCAAGCCAGTTCGGCGGGGAATTTATGCGCAATCGCCCATCGCGGCGTGGTCGACCGGAACCCAAGCCGCCCCTGCAGCGCAAGATCGTTCACTTTGTAGACGACGCCGTCGATATCATAGCCAAGCGCCCCGCGCTGCTCGGCGATCCTCGCGTAATGGGCGATCATCTCTTCCGGGCCGTCGCACAGCGCGGTGAGCGGGTTGGTTTGAAATCCCAGTTCCGCCAGTCGGTCGATCGCGCCCATCTGGGTATCTGCAAGCGGATCCGAAAGCGCGCCCCAGGCATAGGCGAAATAGCGCAGCGGCCGTGCACGGGTGATCTCGGGGTCAAGCTGGCGCAGCGATCCGGCAGCCGCATTGCGCGGATTGGCGAACAGGTTCGCGCCCGCCTCGGCCTGGCGGATATTCAGCGCCTCGAAATCGGCATGGCTCATGTAGATCTCGCCGCGCACTTCAAGGATATCCGGCGCGCCGGTGATCTCATGCGGAATGTCACCCACCGTCAGCGCGTTACGGGTCACGTTCTCGCCGGTCTCGCCATCGCCGCGCGTGGCGGCCTGAACCAGTTTGCCGCCCTCATAGCGCAGCGACAGGGACAGACCGTCGATCTTTGGCTCGGCCGTGTAGGCCAGCGGCGCATCGGGTTTGAGGCCCAGATACCGGCGGATCGTGTCGTCAAAATCGCGCACATCACCATCGTCGAAAGCGTTCGACAACGACAGCATCCGCACCTTGTGGCGGACTTTCGAAAACCCCTCGGCCGGGGCCGTGCCGACCTGCTCGCTGGGGCTGTCGGCGCGCTTGAGGTGGGGGAATCGCGCCTCGATCGCCGCATTCCGGCGCTTGAGCGCGTCGTATTCCGCATCCGACATCTCAGGCGCGTCCAAGCCATGATAGGCCGTGTTCGCGCGCGCCAAGATCCGCGCAAGACGGTCGAGTTCGGCCGCCGCGTCCGTCTCGGTCAGGGTTTCGGGCGGATCGAGGTCTTCCATGCGTCGAGGCGCCTTTCACACGGGGTTTGGAACCTCAAGTGATAGGATCGCACCTATGCCGCGTCCAGCCCGCAGCGCCGGTTTTAGCGTCCGGCGCCGGGGTCACGCCCCGAGCGCGACGCGTTCTTCATCCATCATCGGCTGCGGATCGCGCAGGACATAGCCGCGGCCCCAGACGGTCTCGATGAAATTCGCCCCGCCCGTCGCCTCGGCCAGCTTCTTGCGCAGCTTGCAGATGAACACGTCGATGATCTTGAGTTCCGGCTCGTCCATGCCGCCATAAAGGTGGTTGAGGAACATTTCCTTGGTCAGCGTGGTGCCCTTGCGCAGGGACAACAGCTCGAACATCTGGTATTCCTTGCCGGTCAGATGCACCGTGCGCCCTTCGACCTCGACGGTCTTGGCGTCGAGATTGACCTCGATCGGGCCGGTCTTGATGACCGATTGCGCGTGGCCCTTGGACCGGCGGATGATCGCATGGATACGGGCCACAAGCTCGTCGCGGTGGAACGGCTTGGTCAGGTAGTCATCCGCGCCGAAGCCGAACCCCCGGATCTTGTTTTCCGTGTCATCCTCGCCCGACAGGATCAGGATCGGCGTGTCGATGCGAGACAGGCGAAGCTGGCGCAAGACGTCATGCCCGTTCATATCCGGCAGACCAAGATCGAGAAGGATCAGGTCGTAGTCATAAAGCTTGGCAAGGTCGATGCCTTCCTCACCCATATCGGTCGTGTAGACGTTGAGATTGGCATTCGCGAGCATCAACTCGATGCTGCGGGCCGTTGTTGGGTCATCTTCGACCAAAAGCACGCGCATGATACATCCTCCAGGCGATCTATTTGGTCAAACATCCGCCGGATTAGTTAACTTAGGGTTACTAAAGATACCTATCATTCATCTTTAGGTTGTCTGTACGTCTTGATCTTGGTGGCCTTCAATGCGCGCTCGCCATGGTGCGAAAAGGCATCACGCCAGCCTTCGAACTCTTCCTCGGACAGCGCGTAGCTTTCGATGGCCTCTTCGCGGGCGATCAACCCCGCCTCGACGGCGCGGACAACAGCCGCCTTGCGCCGCGCGACCCAGCGCCGCGTGTCCGTGGGCGGCAGATCGGCCCGGCTCATCGTTGATCCATCGGGCAGCGTTACCATGCGCGGCCCCGTCATTTTTCTCAGGTACATCGGTCTCACCCCTTCGTTCGTGGGGCAAACCTGACGCTGCAGGCTTAAAGAGGCGTGAAACCGCCCCTTGTGAGTATCTCGTATTTTCTTATATTTCAGGGCATTCCCTACACCGAGGTCACAGTCATGGCGCTTGATCGCCCCGATACACCGTTGAATTCGCTTGGTTTTGCCAAACCGCCTGCCGAGACCCGCGTGGTCGTGGCGATGTCGGGCGGCGTCGACAGCTCTGTCGTGGCAGCGGAACTGGCAGGCGAAGGCTATGACGTCGTTGGCGTGACGCTGCAGCTATACGATCACGGTGCGGCGCTTGCGAAAAAGGGTGCCTGCTGCGCCGGACGCGACATTCATGACGCGCGGCGCGTGGCCGAGACGATGGGTTTTCCGCACTACGTCCTTGATTATGAAAATAAGTTCCGCGACGCAGTGATCGACGAGTTCGCCGACAGCTATCTTGCGGGCGCGACCCCGGTGCCCTGCATCCGCTGCAATGAGCGCGTGAAGTTCCGCGATCTTCTGGAGACGGCGAAAGATCTCGACGCCGATTGCATGGCGACCGGGCACTACATTCGCCGTTTTGACGGGGCGCTGGGGCCGGAATTGCATTCCGCCGCTGATTCGGCCCGAGATCAGTCGTATTTCCTGTTCTCGACCACGCCTGAACAGCTGTCTTACCTGCGATTCCCCCTGGGCGGGTTGGTGTCGAAGGCCGAAACGCGCGCACTTGCCGCAAAGCATGGGCTGCCGGTGGCCGACAAGCCCGACAGCCAGGACATCTGTTTCGTGCCGAACGGCGATTATGCCAGCGTGATCGAGAAACTCCGTCCCGGCGCGGCCGATCCCGGAGAGATCGTCCATGCCGACGGGCGCGTTCTGGGCGACCATCGCGGGGTGATCCATTACACGATCGGCCAGCGGCGCGGCCTTGGCATCGGCGGGCTGGATGAGCCGCTGTATGTCGTCAAGCTCGACGTGGAAAACCGGCGCGTGATCGTCGGGCCGAAAGAGATGCTGTCGACCCGCACGATCCCCGTGCGCGAAATCAACTGGCTGGGTGACGCGCCCTTTACCTCGCAGGTGGAATGGCAGCTGTCGGTCAAGGTCCGCTCTACCCGCCCGCCACGCGAAGCGGTGATCCGTCCCCTGTCCGAGACCAATGCCGAGGTGGAACTCGTGGTGCCCGAAGAGGGCGTCTCGCCCGGGCAGGCCTGCGTCTTCTACGCGCCCGAAGGCAGCCGGATTTTCGGCGGCGGCTGGATCTGGCGCGGTTACTAGGCCCGGCACCTTCGGTGCTGTTCGGGCCTCGGAAAAGGCCTACCCGAAGAACGCGCGCGCAAGAAGGCGCAGGCGCTTGCGCCCTTCCGGCAGCGCCACTTCGCCACGCGCCACGCGCGCGGGATCGGACTTGATCCGCCGCAGGACAGGCGCGGCATAGGCGGTGTCGTTTAGCGCCGGTTTCGCGTCGGCCGGAACGCGCGCAGCCCCCAGCCGCGACAGCCCCTCTTCGGCCCACGCGCGAATACGTTCCGGCCGCCCGTCGACCATAGGCACCCTGCCCTTCGCCTCGAGCGTGGAGACCGCTTCAAAGAACCGCGCAAGACCGGCGGCGAAGGCAACGTCGCGGATCGCCGCCTCGCCGGACGAAGCCCCCAGCGCACGGGCGGCTGCCCAACACAGGTTGCCAGAGGTCGCGTCGATATATTCGCGGAAATGCGCCTCATCCTCGAAGGGCTCGCGGTAGATATCCCAGCGCCGGGCGGCGATCAGACCGTCAAGGAGCTGCGCGCTCTCGGCGTCCAGCACCTCGGCGAGGGGCTGCGTCACCTCGTGGCTGCGCACGGTCCCGCCTGCGCCAATCTCTTCCACCGCGTCGCGCCACCATTGCAGGCGCATCTCGGCAATCATCGGCTCTTCGGTGACCCACGGGGCGCGTGCGACTTCGAGGTTGAAGGCGTAGATCGGGAACAGCACGCGCCGCGCTTCCGGCTTGGCCGCCATTGCCGCGCGGAACCTGTCGGGATCACCGCGCTGAAGGAGTTCTGCGCAGGATTGAAGGCTCATAGCGGGACCGCGACGACCCGCAGATAGCCGAACGCGTCGCCATGGGTGCGCCAAAGCGCGATCTCGGCCTCTTCCGCATCGAGCGCGTCGGACATCTCGTCGGTCACCTCACCCGAGCGCAAGAGCGCCACGCGGCGGCCGAGCGGTGTGTAATACGCCTCCCACGCGCTGTCGGGCAGCATCCGTGTGCCAAGTACGCGGAACCCGGCGGCATGGACCCTGTCCATCAGCCCCTCGCGGGTGGTCATTTCGGGATAACCCTCAGACCAGAACGCATCGACTTCCGCCGGGCGATCCTCGGACCGGTAGATCGCTTCGCTGAAGACGATCGCGCCGCTGTCTGTCAGCTGGTCCTTCCAAGCCGCCAACGCGGCATCGACGCCAACGCTGTAGATCGCAGCAGAGCACCAGATCAGATCGAAAGGGCCGTCCTGATCCAGCATGTCATCGACACGCGCAGTCACGCGCTTGTCCTTTTCGTAGCGCGCGTTGATCCGGTCGATAAACGGCGCGTGCAGATCGACGGCCGTTACATGCCCCTTCGGCGCGTGATCCAGAAGCCCTTCGATATCCGCGCCCGGGCCGCACCCGGCATCGAGGATAGCAGCATCGCGCGCCACGGGCGCAAGACCAAGCGCCCAGTCAAGGCAATCACGTTCCCCCGGCCCCTCTCGGTCGAGGCCGGAATGGATCTCGAAAAAGGCTTCGTTCATAGCGGTCTTGCCCCGTCGCGCACCAGTTTCCACGTCACGGCATCAAGTAGCGCGTCGAACGAGGCGTCCACGATATTTGCGGAAACCCCCACCGTGGACCAGCGGCGGCCCTGCCCGTCCTCGCTGTCGATGATGACGCGGGTCACGGCCTCGGTGCCGCCCTGGGTGATGCGGACCTTGAAATCCACAAGGCGCATGTCGTCGATCAGTGCCTGATAGGGGCCGAGATCCTTGGCGAGCGCCCGGTAAAGCGCGTTGACCGGGCCCCGGTCCGTACCGGTGTCGTCATGGCTTTCAGAGACCGACAACATCTTCTGATCGCCGATCTTCACGACGACGACGCCTTCGGAAACGCTGACCATCTTGTTGTACTTGTTCTTGCGCCGCTCGACCGTGACCCGGTAGCGCTTGATCTCGAAATACGACGGCAGAAGGCCGAGTTCCCGACGCGCGATCAGCTCGAAACTGGCCTGCGCGGTGTCGAAGGAATAGCCCTCGGATTCGCGCTCTTTCACGGTGTCGAGGATGCGCGTCAGCGCCGGATCGCCCTTTTCGGCCTCGATCCCCATATCCGCCAAGCGCGCGCGCAGGTTCGATTGCCCGGCCTGGTTCGACATCGGTACGATGCGGGTGTTCCCCACGAGGGCCGGATCGATATGCTCGTAGGTCGCCGGATCCTTCAGGATCGCGCTGGCATGAAGTCCTGCCTTGTGCGCAAAGGCCGATGCCCCGACATAGGGCGCGGATTTCACCGGAACGCGGTTCAGGATTTCGTCCAGCATCCGGCTGGCGCGGGTCAGGCTGGAAAGCTGGTCCTCCGGCACGCCGATCTCGTAGGCGCTGCGGTAGGGCTCTTTCAGCAAAAGCGTTGGGATGAGCGTTGTAAGATTGGCGTTGCCGCAGCGTTCCCCAAGCCCATTCAGCGTGCCCTGGATCTGCCGCGCGCCCGCGCCGACCGCCGCCAGGCTGCCTGCGACCGCGTTGCCGGTGTCATCATGGGTGTGGATGCCCAGCCGCGCCCCGGGGATGCCCGAGGCGATCACCTTTGCGGTCACGTCGGCGATCTCATCGGGCAGCGTGCCGCCGTTGGTATCACACAGAACGACCCAGCGCGCACCCGCGTCGTAGGCGGCGTGCAGGCATTCCAGCGCATAGCAGGGATCGGCGCGGTAGCCGTCAAAGAAATGCTCGGCATCGAACAGCGCCTCGCGCCCCTGCGCGACCAGATGGGCGACCGAGGCGCGGATGTTCTCGACGTTCTCTTCCAGCGTGATGCCGAGGGCCGTCTTGACGTGAAATTCATGCGTCTTGCCGACGAGGCAGACCGAGGGCGTTCCGGCATTCAGAACTGCCGCCAGCACATCGTCATTTTCCGCAGAGCGCCCGGCGCGCTTGGTCATGCCGAAGGCGGTGAAGGTGGCTTTCAGCTGCGGTCGTTCCTCGAAGAACTGGCTGTCCGTCGGGTTCGCGCCGGGCCAGCCGCCCTCGATATGATCGACGCCGAGCCGGTCGAGCGTTGCCGCGATCCGGTGCTTTTCCGGGGTCGAGAACTGCACGCCCTGGGTCTGCTGACCGTCTCGAAGGGTCGTGTCATAGAGATAAAGGCGCTCGCGGGTCATTCGAGGGCGCTCCGCGCCTTGAGGGGCCGCGCCGGGGGCTCTGCCCCCGGACCCCCGGGATATTTGCAACACCAAAGAGACAGGGGGTGCGGCATCAGTCGAGCCCTTCGAGCTTGTTGGGGTCGAAGGCCGGACCTGGCACCAGCGTGACGCTCTCTTTCGACATGCGGACCTCGACGCCTGCCGCCAGAAGCGCGGATTTCAGGCGGTCGACTTCGGAGAAGTCCTTGGTTTGCATGGCCGTATCGCGCGCCGCAGCTAGATGCGCGGCGAGCGGGGTGAGATCAGGGCCGGGTATATCCCAGGCGGCAAGGTCTTCGGTCAGGATCCCCATCGCCTGCGCGCCTGCCAAGAGCCCCGTCGCATCCCCGGCGCTGGCGAGACGGTGCAAAACGGTGATCGCGCCGGCGGTGTTGAGATCGTCGGCAAGCGCGGAAAGCACCGCTCCCGGCACTTCTCCGGGCAGGACATCCTTCGTCATCTCACGCCATTTGCGCAACGTGGCGCGCGCCTCATCGGCCTTCTTCTCGGTCCAGTCCATCGGTTTGCGATAATGGGTCGAGAGGAACACGAAGCGGATGACCTCGCCCGGCACGCCCTGATCGAGCAAATCGCGGACGGTGAAGAAATTGCCGAGGGATTTCGACATCTTCTTGCCCTCGACCTGCAGCATCTCATTGTGCAGCCAGACGCGCGCGAAATCACCCGTTGGATGCGCGCAGCAGCTTTGCGCGATCTCGTTCTCGTGGTGCGGAAACATAAGATCGTTGCCGCCGCCGTGGATGTCGAAGCTTTCGCCCAGAAGCGCATGGGCCATGGCCGAGCACTCGATATGCCAGCCGGGGCGGCCGCGCCCCCAAGGGCTGTCCCAGCCGGGCAGATCGCCGGGCGACGGCTTCCACAGGACGAAATCCATGGGGTTCTTCTTGTAGGGCGCGACCTCGACCCGCGCGCCCGCGATCATGTCGTCGACCGACCGGCCCGACAGCGCGCCGTAGGCGTCATAGCTGTCCACCGCGAAGAGAACATGGCCTTCGGCGGCATAGGCGTGGCCCTTGGCGATGAGATCCTCGATCATCGCGATCATCTGCGGGATGTACGCGGTCGCGCGCGGCTCATGCGTGGGTCTCAGCGCGCCAAGCGCGTCCATATCGTCGTGATACCAACGGATCGTCTCTTCGGTGATCTCAGCGATGCTGCGCCCGGTCTCGGCCGCCCGCGCGTTGATCTTGTCGTCGACGTCGGTGAAATTGCGCACATAGGTGACATGATCGTCGCCATAGACATGGCGCATCAGCCGGAACAGCACGTCGAACATCAGCACGTTGCGCGAATTGCCCAGATGCGCGCGGTCATAGACCGTCGGCCCGCAAAGATAGAGCCGCACGTTCTTGGGGTTCAGCGGCGCGAAGGC
>CBFIJK010000087.1:0-9963 GCA_965662745.1 uncultured Paracoccaceae bacterium | reverse complement strand
GGCGATCCGCTGGGGGGCTCTGCCCCCCAGACCCCCCGAGGGTATTTTCAGAACCAAAGTGGGGGCGGTTTGCGCAGTTGAATTTTCGGCGCGCGCAGCCTACTGCGCAGCGACGGGTTTGAGGGGCGCAGCGCCATGGATCATTTTCTGTATCGGAACGGCGCACTTCATGCCGAGGATGTGGCGCTTGTTGATATCGCGGAAGCGGTCGGCACACCGGTCTATGTCTATTCTGCGGCGACCTTGACCCGGCATTTTCGCCTCTTCGACGAGGGGCTTGGCGATATGCCGCACCTCATCTGCTATGCGATGAAGGCCAATTCCAATCAGGCGATCCTGAAGCTTCTGGCCGCGCAGGGCGCGGGAATGGATGTCGTCTCGGGCGGCGAATATGCGCGTGCCAAGGCGGCCGGGGTTCCGGGTGAGAGGATCGTGTTCTCGGGCGTCGGCAAGACCCGCGACGAGATGCGTATGGCGCTGGAAGGCGGCATTCGGCAGTTCAATGTCGAGAGCGAGCCAGAGATGCGTGCGCTGTCGGAGGTCGCGTCTTCCATGGGTGTCGAGGCGCCGGTGACCGTTCGGGTGAACCCGGATGTCGATGCCAAGACCCACGCCAAGATCGCGACCGGCAAGAAAGAGAACAAGTTCGGCATCCCGATCGCCCGCGCGCGCGAGGTCTATACCGAGATCGCCGCGCTTCCGGGGCTGCGCGCTGTGGGGATCGACGTGCATATCGGCAGCCAGCTGACAGAGCTTGCGCCGTTCGAGCAGGCCTATGAACTGGTCGCAGATCTGACGAAAACCCTGCGTGCAGAGGGACATAGCATCGATCGGCTCGATCTGGGCGGCGGGCTTGGCATTCCCTACGAGCGGTCGAACGAGGCGCCGCCTTTGCCCACCGATTACTGCGCGATGGTGCGCCGGGTGCTGGGGCATCTGGACGCGGAAATCGAGATCGAGCCCGGGCGGCTGATCGTAGGGAATGCCGGCATCCTGCTGAGTAGGGTGATCTATCGCAAATCCGGTGAAGGGCGCGAGTTCATGATCCTCGATGCCGCGATGAACGATCTGATCCGCCCCGCGATGTATGACGCCTGGCACGATATCGTGCCGGTGCGCGAACCGGCCGCCGCGGTTGAGCCCGAGCCCGTCGATATCGTCGGCCCAGTCTGCGAATCGGGGGATACGTTCGCCAAGGCGCGCCCGATGCCGCCCGTCGGTGAGGGAGAGCTTGTCGCCTTCCGCTCTGCCGGCGCCTACGGCGCGGTGATGGCGTCGGAATACAACACGCGGCCCTTGATCCCCGAAGTTCTGGTGCAAGGCGATCACTTCGCCGTCATCCGCAAGCGGCCAACCTTTGACGAAATCATCGAACGCGATACCATTCCCGCGTGGCTGTAGCGCGCTATCCTGCGCACCATGGCCCAGCAAGGAAGCGCATGAGCAGATCAGGTATCTTCCCGGCCGAGGCTGAACGTCATCTGAAATGGCCCCTGCGCCTGACCCTTTGGGGTATGGGCGCCGAACGGGTTGCGCGTGCGTTTTGGCCGGTGTGGTCGCTGCTGATCGTCGTACTCGCCGCCCTGATGCTGGGCATTCACGAATATCTTCCGCTCGAAGCGCTCTGGGCCGGGACGGTGCTCGCCGCGCTTGGCCTCGTCTGGACGCTCGCCTGGGGCCTTCGCCGTTTCCGGCTGCCGCGCCGGGCCGAGGCGCTGGAGCGGCTGGACCGGACCCTTCCGGGGCGGCCGATTTCGGCGCTCTCGGATCATCAGGCCGTTGGCGCGGGCGATGAGGCCTCTGCCGCCGTCTGGCGGGCACATGTCACGCGCATGGCGGAACGTGTCCGCACAGCCCGCGCGGTCGAGCCCGACCTGAAGATTGCGGCCCGCGATCCGTTCGCCTTGCGCTATGTTGCGCTTCTTGCGCTGGCGATGGCGCTGGCCTTCGGGTCAATCTGGCGCGTGGGCACCGTCACGGAAATGGGCCCTGGTGGCGGCGCGGCGATTGCGTCTGGGCCCAGTTGGGAAGGCTGGATCGAACCGCCCAGCTACACCGGCAAGCCGACGCTTTACCTGAACGACATCCCCGAAGGCGGGTTCTACGTCCCCGAGGCGAGCCGCGTCACCTTGCGTCTTTACGGCGATGTGGGCGATCTGACGGTTTCGGAAACCGTGTCGGGGCGGCAGGGCAATGATCTTGCCGTTGCCAGCGAGCCAAGCCAGAGCTTCGAGATTTCCCAGACCGGCGAGTTGTCCATTGTCGGGTCCGGCGGGCGCACTTGGACCGTCAGCGTCACAGAAGATCATTCACCCAATGTCGCCATCGCCGGAGAGGCCGAGCGCAGCGTGACGGGCGAGATGCGCCTGCCCTTCGAGGCGGGCGACGATTACGGCGTGCTGGGCGGACAGGCGCGGATCGAGCTTGATCTGCCCGAAGTCGACCGCCGCTTCGGCCTTGCTGCAGACCCCGAGCCGCGCGCGCCGATCGAAGTCGATCTGCCGATGCCGATCTCGGGCGACCGAACCGAATTTACCGAAACGATGATCGAGGACACGTCGCAGCATCCCTGGGCAGGGCTGCCGGTCACCGTGTCGCTCAACGTGTCTGATGCGCTAGGCCAATCGGGGGAGACCGGGCCAGAGCAGATCATCCTGCCGGGCCGCCGCTTCTTCGACACGCTGGCGCAGTCGGTTGTAGAACAGCGCCGCGACCTGCTGTGGAACCGCGAGAACGGCCCGCGCGTGGCCCAGGTTTTGCGCTCTGTCTCATACCATCCCGAGGACGTGTTCTCATCCGATACGCTGTATCTGCGCCTGCGCTATGCCATCCGGCGGCTTGAGGCGGGCAACGCCTATGGCCTGTCGGACGAGATGGTCGAAGAGATCGCGCAGGCACTGTGGGAGATCGCGGTCGAGATGGAAGAGGGTGATCTGTCGGATGCCCTCGAACGGCTGCGCCGCGCGCAGGACCGGCTTGCCGAAGCGATGCGCAACGGCGCGAATGAAGAAGAGATCGCCGAGCTGATGCAGGAACTGCGTGAGGCGATGAACGACTACATGCAACAGCTCGCCGAGCAGCAGTCGCAGGATGGCGAACAGCAGGCCCAGCAGGGCGAGATGCAGGAAATCACCGGCGATCAGCTGAACGAGATGCTGGAACGCCTGCAAGAACTGATGGAACAGGGCCGCATGGCTGAGGCGCAAGAGCTTCTTCAGCAGCTGCAGCAGATGATGGAGAACATGCAGGTCACCCAAGGCCAGCAGGGCCAACAAGGCCCGGGCCAAGAGGCGATGGAAGGCCTGGCCGAGACGCTTCGCGAACAACAAGGCCTGTCGGACGAGACCTTTGGCGATCTGCAGGAACAATTCGACCAGCCGGGCCAGCAGGACGGTCAGCAACCGGGCGAGCAAGGTCAGCAGGGTCAGGGCGGCCAGCAGGGCCAACAAGGCCAGCAAGGTCAACAGGGCCAGCAGCAGGGTCAGGGCCAGCAAGGTGGCCAGACGCCCGGCGGTCAGGGCGGCGAACAAAGCCTTGCCGAACGCCAGCGCGCGCTTCGGCAGGAACTGAACCGCCAAGCCGGCAATCTGCCGGGCGCGGGAACCGCCGAAGGCGACGCCGCGCGTGAGGCGCTGGACCGCGCAGGCCGCGCGATGGACGGAGCGGAAGATGCGCTGCGCAACGACGATTTCGCCGAAGCGCTCGACCAGCAAAGCCAGGCGCTTGAAGCGCTGCGCGAAGGCATGCGCAACCTGGGCGAGGCGATGGCCCAGCAGCAGCCCGGCCAAGGCCAACAGGGCGAGCAAAGCGGCGATACGCGGCAGGCCCAGCGGCAGGATCCGCTTGGCCGCGATCTCGGCGCGAATGGGCAGCTTGGGACTGACGAGCAACTGTTACAGGGCGAAGACGTCTACCGCCGCGCGCGCGAGCTCTTGGATGAGATTCGCAAGCGTTCGGGGGATCAATCGCGGCCCGAAGTGGAATTGGATTACCTGCGGCGGCTACTCGACCGCTTCTGATCCGCGCATCCCGTTCACGCGCTCGACCATATCGGCGACGAAAATGCGCGCCTCGCCAAGGATCGCCTGAAGCCCCTGCATGACCGCCAGGCGGGTCTCGTTCACCCAGGCGATATAGCTTTCGAGATAGGGCGCGGCGTCCGGCACAGCCGCCGCGATCTGTGGCGCAAAGAGATAGGCGAGCGCACCAAACAACGCGACCAGCACCACGAGGAAGAAACCAAGGCGAAAGCCGCCCTTCTTCTGCTCGTCAGGGTCGATATCGTCCAGCGGCTCGGCGGCGGCCTTTGCGCCGGTCGGGCGCAGGGTGGAATTGATTTCTTCGATATCCGGCAGCTGCTCTGAACGGCGCTCTGCCGTGCGGCGGGCGCCGGGCGTGTCAGGTGTGTCATCCTCGGACGATGGCACATCTGGGCGATTTGTTTGAACTTTGCGCACATGGGCGCGGGTCGGGGCGACGCGAGGTTTGACATCGCCGTCGCCGCCATCGTCGAGGCCAAGATCGGGCTGGGTTTCCAGTTGGCCGTGATCGTGTCGGCGTTCAGCTTGGCGCACCGCCTGTTCGCGCGCGGCCTCTTCTCGGAGGATACCGGCGACCTCGGGGTCAAGACCCCTGCGGCGGCGCGGCTCTGGCGCATCGGGGGTATCGGCAGCCGCGTTCTGCTGCGGCGGACGGCGCGGGGAAGAGGGCGGGGGCACGGCTTCCATCTCATCGCCGATATCGACATTCTCGGGAAAGGCGTGCCCCATCTCTTCGGCAAGCTCACGGTCGAGGTGCGGCTCGCGCTGGAACCAAGTATGCCCGCAATTGGCGCATTGGACATCGCGTCCGCCTTCGGGAATGACGCTGTCGTCAACCTCGTACTGGGCCCCGCAGTTCGGACAGATCAATCGCATCGCGCTTCGTGCTCCACACGGACCGGGGCCACCTATCCCCAACGAGACAAAGGTCTAGCAGCGAGTTCAAGCTTTTCAAAGCCCCGGAGACGTCGCCGATTGCACGCCAGCGCCGCGAAGGGCTAGAACACCGGGGCGACGTGCCATTTCCGGCGCGCGGCGGAGGCAGGCGTGATCGAATTCCAGGAAGTTGCCTATTCCTACGGCGGCGGAGAGCTTTTGTCCGGGATCGACCTGTCGTTGCCGCCCGGATCCTTTCATTTCCTGACCGGCCCCTCGGGCGCGGGCAAGACTACGTTTCTGAAGCTGTGCTATGGGGAACTGGTGCCTTCGGCTGGCCGGGTGGAGCTGTTCGGCAAGGACGTGCGCGCCATGTCGCGGGACGACATTGCCTCGCTGCGGCGGCGCGTCGGCGTGGTGCACCAGGACTGCCAGTTTCTTGACCACTTGCCACTGGAGGAAAACGTCGCCCTGCCGCTGACAGTGTCGGGTCGCGGAAACAGCGCCAAGGCGGCAGATCTGCAAGAGCTTCTGGGCTGGGTTGGTCTGTCGAAGCAATCGGGATCGCTACCGCCGGAGCTGTCGGGCGGGGAACGCCAACGCGCGGCGCTGGCGCGCGCGATCATCATGTCGCCCGAGGTCATTATCGCGGATGAGCCGACGGGGAATGTCGACTGGGAAATGTCGCTGCGTCTGTTGCAGCTGCTCGTTGAATTGCACCGGATGGGAAAGACGATCCTGATCGCGACCCATGACATCAACCTGATCCGCGCCGCCAAGCAGCAGACTCAGGCGCGCGTCCTGCGCATCCGCAATCGCCAGCTGCAACTCGCCGGGGCCGATCTATGAGCGTGCTGAGCGATCTGATGGCTCTCGCCGCCGGGGACAGGCAAGCCGACCGCGCCGTGCCGCCAACCGGCTTTACCGCGCGTCTGACGCTGTTCACGGCGGGAGCAATGGCGTTTCTCGCCGTGTTCGCGCTGGCGCTATCGCTGGCGACAGGGCGCTTGGCCGAACGCTGGGGGGATGAGCTGGCGCGCACCGCGACGGTCCGGATTTCTGCGCCTCCGGGCCAGCAGGCCGCGCAGTTGCAGGCCGCCTTGCGTGTTCTGGAAACGACGCCCGGCATCGCGCGGGCCCGCGCCCTGACCGAGGAAGAGCAGCGCGCGCTTCTGACGCCGTGGTTTGGCCCCGACCTTCCCATTGAAGACCTGCCGATCCCGCAGCTTGTCGAAGTGATCGAGCAAGGCGACGGCTACGATCCCGATGGTCTCCGCCTGCGCCTTCAAGCCGAAGCACCTGGCGCGGTGCTCGACGATCACACACGTTGGCGCGCCCCGCTTGTCCGTGCGGCGCAGCGGCTGCGCACGCTTGGCCTGTTGTCGATCCTTCTGATCGGCGCGGCAACGGCGGCAATGATCACGCTGGCCGCGAATGCTGCGCTGAACGCGAATGCGCAGGTGATCCGGGTGTTGCGACTTGTCGGTGCGCGCGACAACTACATTGCCCGTGCTTTTGTCCGGCGGTTCACTTTGCGCGCGCTTCTTGGCGCGGCGGTCGGCACGGTGCTCGCGATGATCGCGATCCTCTTGCTGCCCAGCGCCGGAAGCGGCTTTCTCACCGGTCTCGGCTTTCGCGGAACGGGATGGATCTGGCCTTTGCTGATCCCGCCCTTCGCGGCGCTGACCGCATTCTGGGCCACGCGCCTTGCCGCCTTTCGCGCCCTGAAGGAGCTTATGTGATGCGTTACGCCTGGCGCTGGCTGCGATCCCTGATCTTTGTCGTTCAGATGTATTTCATGATGTTCGTGCTGGCGCTGTTTTTCACGCCGCCCGCCATCTTTTCGCGGCAATGGGCGTTTCACGGGGTTCATGCCTATTGCGGCTGGGTCCGCTGGACCGCGCGCTGGATGGTTGGGCTGGACTCAGAAGTGCGTGGGACGCCGCCCACGGATGAGGTGATTGTCGCCTCCAAACACCAAAGCTTTTTCGACATCATCATCCTGGTGCACGCCCTGCCCCGGCCAAAGTTCATCATGAAGAAGGAACTGAGATGGGCCCCGATCCTCGGATGGTATGCCCAGCGCATCGGCTGCGTGCCCGTGGATCGCGGCAAGCGCAGCGCGGCGGTGGCCGAAATGGTCAAGAGCGTGGCTGCCGGGCGCAAGCGCCCCGGCCAGCTGATCATCTACCCCCAGGGCACCCGCGTTGCGCCAGGGGTGGATCGTAAATACAAGCCCGGTGTCGGCATCCTTTATGATGGGATCGGCAACGATTGCATCCCGGCGGCGACGAATGTGGGCGTGTTCTGGCCACGCCATGGCATATACCGCAAACCGGGGCTTGCGGTGGTTGAATTCCTGCCGCGCATCCCGGCGGGCAAAGCTGCACCAGAGTTCATGGCAGAGCTGGAAGAGGTGGTCGAGACCGCCTCGGACAAGCTGATGGCAGAGGCCGGTTTTGCCGTGACGCGCCCATGAAACGGATTGAGACCATCGACGCGCTGGAGGCGATCTACGATGCGCCGGTGCCTGCGTCTCTGACGAAGGTCACCGACCACATCACTCCGCTCTATCGGAGTTGGATCGAGATATCGCGCTTTTGCATCCTGTCGACGGCAGGCCCCGAAGGCACCGATGGCAGCCCGCGCGGAGATGATGGCCCGGTGGTGCGGATCGCCGATGAGCACACGCTGATGATGCCCGACTGGCGCGGGAACAACCGGATCGACACCCTGCGCAATATCGTGCGCGATGGACGCATCAGCCTGATGTTCCTCGTTCCCGGCTCGGGCAATGTCGTGCGGGTGAACGGCCATGCCGTTCTGACGGACGATCCGGCGATCACGCGCAGCTTTGCCCAGAACGGCAAGCACCCCAAGACGGTCATCGTGATCACGGTGGCAGAGGTGTATTTCCAATGCGCCAAGGCGATCATGCGCGCTGGCTTATGGACACGCGATGACAGCGCCGGATTGCCCAGCGCGGGCGACCTGATCAAGGAACGGGACGGCGGGTTCGATGCGGCAGGCTATGACAGTGGCTATGCCGAGTATGCCAAGACGCGGATGTGGTAGCGCGGGCTACGCCGCCAGACCCTTCGAACCGATATCAAGGAATTTCTTCCGGCGATCGCGGATCAGGTCTTCGCGCGATTGTGCGGTCAGCTCTCCCAGGATCGCGTCAAGCTCTCGTCCGACGGATTTCATCGTCGCGGCACGGTCACGCTGCGCGCCGCCCATCGGTTCCTTGATGATCCGGTCGATCACGCCAAGCTGTTTGAGGTCTTGCGCGGTCAAACGCAGCGCTTCGGCGGCTTCGCGCATCTTCTCGGAATCCTTCCACAGAATTGATGCGCAGCCCTCGGGCGAGATCACGGAATAGACCGAATGTTCAAGCATCGCGACCCGGTTCGCTGTGGCAAAGGCAACCGCCCCGCCCGATCCGCCCTCGCCGATGACGACCGAGACAAGCGGCACGCCGATCTGCAGGCATTTTTCGGTGGATCGCGCGATGGCTTCGGACTGTCCACGTTCTTCCGCGCCCTTGCCGGGATAGGCGCCGGGCGTATCGACAAGCGTGATGACCGGCATGTCGAACCGGTCGGCAAGATCCATCAGGCGGATCGCCTTGCGATAGCCTTCGGGCCGGGCCATGCCGAAATTGCGTTCGATGCGCGTGCGGGTGTCGTGGCCCTTTTCATGGCCGATCACGACGACCGGGCGATCCCCAAGCCGCGCCATGCCGCCCATGATCGCGTGGTCATCGGCGAAGTTCCTGTCGCCTGCCAACGGCGTGTATTCGGTGAACAGCGCCTGGATGTAATCGCGGCAATGCGGGCGGTCGGGATGCCGGGCCACCTGGCATTTCCGCCAGGGCGTCAGGCTGCTGTAAAGGTCCTTGAGCATCTGGCCGGCCTTGGCGTCCAGCGCCGATGCTTCTTTCTCGACATCCATGCCGTCGCCCGACTTGGCGAGCGCGCGCAGCTCCTCTGCCTTGCCTTCGATCTCGGCGAGAGGCTTTTCGAAGTCGAGATAGTTCATCGCACGGCTCCTGCGGTTTCCGCCTTGCTATATGGCCTTGGGCCGCGCGGGATGCAACCGACGCTCAGAACTGCGCGGCCAGCACCGGGACCATCGACAGGATCAAGAGCGTCGCCATCGTCCAGTTGAACGCGGTCAGGCGCTTGCCCGTGGTCAGAAGCCTGCGGATCGCCGTTCCAAGCGTTGTCCATGTGGTCGCCGAACAGCTGCCGATCACCAGGAAGGCGGCGGAAATCCACAGGATGCCCGACAGATCGCGGCCCGGGGCGTAGAGCGTGATCGCGCCCAGCGCCATCGACCAGGCCTTGGGGTTCACCCACTGAAAGGCGGCGGCTTCGAAGAACGACAGCGGGTTTGATCCCGGCTGCGCCTCTTTCGGCGGGGCGGCGGTGGCGATGCGCCATGCGAGGTAAAAGAGATACGCGACCGACAGCGCCAGAAGGATGGTCTCCGTGATCGGATAGAGATCGAAGAGCTGCATCACCCCAAGCCCGACCGGCACGATCATGATCGGAAAGCCCAGCGCGACCCCGGCCATATGCGGCAGGGACCGCCGCAGCCCGTAATTCGCACCGGATGCCATCAGCATCAGGTTGTTCGGGCCGGGCGAAAACAGAGTCGCGATGCAAAAAAGCGCGAGGGCGAGAAGCAGGTCAAAGGTCATGTGCAATATCTGGCTGGTTTGATGCGGCGAATGATTGCAAATTGAATCGTCATAGGGAATCTTTTGCAACAAATGTCAGACTTGGATCAGATCGACCGCAAGATATTGCGTGTTCTTGAAACAGATGGCCGGATCAGCAACCTCGCGCTGGCCGAGCGGGTGGGGCTGTCGCCCTCGGCCTGCCTGCGCCGGGTGGCCGTGCTGGAACGATCGGGCGTGATCGCAGGCTACCGCGCCATCATCAGCGCCGAGAAGGCGGGAATCGGGTTCACCGCCTATGTGACGGTCGGGCTGAACCGGCACACAAAGGCGGCGCAGCTGGCCTTTGAACAGGCGATCGAG
>CBFIJK010000086.1:0-10096 GCA_965662745.1 uncultured Paracoccaceae bacterium | reverse complement strand
GCGCGCGCATTGGCGATCAGGTCCGGTTGGTCGATCATCTGCGGAAGGTCGAAACGCTGTGTGAATTGACGGACCCCGTGGCCTTCGACCCGGATGGAGGGCGGATGCGTGGCTAGGCTGATCGCGAAAACGCCCTGCGACGGGCTGCTGCCAGTAGAGATCGGCGAGCTGACTTTGGCCGAGCGCGATCCTGGGCACCTGACGGCTCTGTCGCCGATGAAGGGTGGACACGAGCGGGCGGACAGGGCGCTCAAGGCAGCAATCGGCACCGGCTTTCCCGCGCCGGGTCAAAGTGCAAAGGGCCGAGAGGGCGCGCGGGTTCTGTGGTTCGGCGTCAGCCATGCGCTGGTCATGGGCCCGAAGGTCGAGGCTGTGGACGGCGCGGCGCTGACGGACCAAAGCGACGGCTGGTGCGTGATCGAACTCAAAGGCCCCGGCGCGCGTGACGTTCTGGCGCGGCTGACGCCGATTGACCTCAGGCCAAACGCTTTCGCCAAGGACGCGACGGCACGAACGCTGCTTGGGCATATGTCCGCCTCGATCACCCGGACCGGCGATGACGCTTATCTGATCCTTGTCTACCGCTCCATGGCTGGAACCGCCGTGGAAGAGATCACGCGCGCCATGCGGCTTTGGCAGGCGCGCAAGGCGCTCGGCTGATCACATTTGGACGCGAGGCATGGGAACGGCCCCGAGGGCTGATGGACTCTGCCGCGGTGAGGGCCGATACTGCCTGCCATGAGTCTTCCACCCGGATTTTTGGACGAGATACAAAACCGCACGAGTCTGTCGCAGATCGTGGGGCGGCGCGTGTCTTGGGACATGCGAAAATCCAACCAGGCCAAGGGCGATTACTGGGCGCCGTGCCCATTCCACCAGGAAAAGACCGCCAGCTTTCACGTCGATGATCGCAAAGGGTTTTTCTACTGTTTCGGGTGTCAGGAAAAGGGCGATGCGATCACCTTCCTGAAGAAGATCGACAACATGGAGTTCATGGAAGCGGTCGAGGCGTTGGCCCGCGAGGCCGGGATGCAGATGCCCGCGCGTGACCCCGAGGCCAAGCAGAAACAGGACCGGTTCGCGCGGCTGCACGAGATCATGGAACAGGCGGTGCAGTTCTTCCGCCTGCAGCTTCGCACAGCGGGCGGTTCGGCGGCGCGCGACTATCTTGCCGGGCGCGGCCTTGGCGAGGACGTCATCGACCGGTGGGAACTGGGCTATGCCCCCAATGGCTGGGAGGCGCTGCGCGAGCATCTGACCGGCAAGAGCGTACCCGTAGAGGATCTCGTTTTGCTGGGTCTTGCGCGCGCCTCTGACAAGGGCCGCGCGCCCTATGACACGTTCCGCAACCGCGTGATGTTCCCGATCCGCGATGCCAAGGGTCGCGCGATTGCCTTCGGCGCGCGCGCGCTCGATCCCAATGACAGTGCGAAATACCTGAACTCGCCCGAGACACCGCTCTTTCACAAAGGCCGGACGCTTTACAATATTCAAGGCGCGCGCGCGGCGGCAGGCAAGGATAGCCCGCTTCTGGTCGCCGAAGGCTACATGGATGTCATCGCGCTGAGCGAGGCGGGCTTCAAGGCGGCGGTCGCGCCCCTTGGCACGGCGGTGACCGAAGAACAGCTTCAGCTTTTATGGCGCATCGCGGCGGAACCCATCGTGACGCTGGATGGCGACACGGCGGGACAGCGCGCGGCAGGCAAGGTGCTTGATCTCGCGCTGCCGCATCTGTCGGCAGAACGATCCTTGCGCTTTTGCATGATGCCGCAGGGGCAGGACCCTGATGACGTGATCCGCGCGGGTGGGCCGGTCGCGGTGCGCAAGCTGGTCGAGGCTGCCGATCCGCTGGTGGCTGTCCTTTGGAGGCGCGAGACGGACGGCAAGAGTTTCGACAGCCCGGAACGCAAGGCGGCGCTGGACGCCGCACTTTGGGCGAGTATCCGTAAGATCGGCGATCAGTCGCTGCAGCGCCATTACGGCGACGAGATCAAGCGGCTGAAATGGGATTTCTTCCGCCCCGCGCGCAAGCCAAATGGGTTCGGCGGCCGTGGAAAGCCGTGGAAAGCGCCCGAAGGTCCGACGTCCTCGGCGCTGTCCTCGCTCCTCGTGTCGGATGCGGCGGCGGAACACCGGCTGCGCGAGCAGGTAATTCTTGCGATCCTGATGCAGAACCCGGATCAGCTGGTAGACTTCGAGGCCGATGTCGAAAGCCTTGTCACGCTGGACCCGGAATCGGAACAGGTGCGCCTTGCGCTCTTGCGCCATGCCGCTGCGTCACCCAAGGATCTGCGCGGACGGATCGTGAACGAGATCGGCGAAGAGCCCCTTGAAAAGCTTCTCTCGGCCCGCCATTTGCGGGTCATACCAGCCATGAAGACGGGTTGCGCCCCCGATATCGTTGCGCAATGCCTGTCCGAAGAACTGGCCAAGCTTCGGGCGCTTGGCGGGCTGGAAGCCGAAATCGCGGAAGCCGTGGAAGACATGGGCGATGGCGCCGATGAGGGGCTGACGCACCGGCTGCGGCAAGCGGTAGAGGCAAGAAATTCGGCGCTGCGCAGCCAGGCCGAGGATACGACGGAATACGAGATCGGCGCGAATGGCGCGCTGGTCAGCAGGGATGAGAAGAGCGCGTTCGAATCACTTCTGGGTCAAATTGCTTATGGAAAAGGAAATAAGCGTCCTAATTGACTCACTCGGTGAGGAATTCGCAAAGAAATCAGGGTAAACGGAGTGCGAATCGCCGATTCGGCAGATATGATTCGTTCATCGCATTCCACAGTGCTTCGTGAAGGAGTGCCGCATGGCAGCCAAAGACACCGACGACCGGAAGCCGGACGATCAGGATTCCGAAGTCATGCTCGATATGAGCCAGGCAGCGGTCAAGAAGATGATCGCCGAGGCGAAAGAGCGCGGCTACATCACCTACGACCAGCTCAACCAGGTGCTTCCGCCCGAACAGGTGTCCTCCGAACAGATCGAAGACGTGATGTCGATGCTCTCGGAAATGGGCATCAACGTGATCGAGGACGAAGAGGCCGAGGACGACGACAAGGGCTCGACCGAGGTTGTCGAAGCCTCGTCAAGCCGTGAAGTCGCCGTCTCGTCCAGCGATCAGGAAAAGCTCGACCGCACTGACGATCCGGTCCGCATGTACCTGCGCGAGATGGGGTCGGTCGAACTGCTCAGCCGCGAGGGCGAGATCGCCATCGCCAAGCGGATCGAGGCTGGCCGCAACACGATGATCGCCGGGCTTTGCGAAAGCCCGCTGACCTTCCAGGCGATCACCATCTGGCGCGACGAACTTCTGTCCGAAGACATTCTTTTGCGCGACGTGATCGACCTTGAAGCGACTTTCGGGTCGGGCGTCGAGGGCGATGAGGAAGTCGGCGCGACCGCTCCTGTGGTCGAGGGCCTTGGCGCCCAGTCGGGCGACGCGCAGCCGAAATCCGAGGAAAAGTCGTCCGAGCCTGAATACGACGCCGACGGCAACCCGATCCGCACCGATGACGACGACGAAGAGGACGAGCAGGCGAACATGTCGCTTGCCGCCATGGAAGCTGCGCTGAAGCCGCGGGTTCTCGAAACGCTCGAAGTCATTGCGCATGACTACGAACTTCTTGCCGAGATGCAGGATCTTCGGATGTCGGCCACGCTGAACGAAGACGACAGCTTCAGCGCGAAGGAAGAAGAACGGTATCAGGCGACCCGCGCGGAAATCGTCAAGCTCGTGAACGAGCTGCACCTGCACAACAACCGGATCGAAGCGCTGATCGACCAGCTTTACGGCATCAACCGCCGCATCATGTCGATCGACAGCGCCATGGTGAAGCTGGCTGACCAGGCGCGCATCAACCGCCGGGAGTTCGTCGATTCCTATCGCGGTGCGGAGCTTGATCCGACCTGGATGGACCGTATGTCCGACAAGCCCGGTCGCGGCTGGCAGGCGTTCATGGAACGCTCGCGCCCCAAGGTCGAAGAACTGCGCGCCGACATGGCGCAGGTCGGCCAGTATGTCGGCGTCGACATCTCCGAATTCCGGCGCATCGTCCAGCAGGTCCAGAAGGGCGAGAAAGAGGCGCGTCAGGCCAAGAAGGAAATGGTCGAGGCGAACCTGCGTCTCGTGATCTCGATCGCCAAGAAATACACCAACCGCGGCCTGCAATTCCTGGACCTGATCCAGGAAGGCAACATCGGCCTGATGAAGGCCGTCGACAAATTCGAATACCGCCGCGGCTACAAGTTCTCGACCTATGCGACCTGGTGGATCCGTCAGGCGATCACCCGGTCCATCGCGGATCAGGCGCGCACGATCCGTATCCCCGTGCACATGATCGAAACGATCAACAAGCTGGTGCGCACCGGCCGCCAGATGCTGCACGAGATCGGCCGCGAACCCACGCCCGAGGAGCTGGCCGAAAAGCTGCAGATGCCGCTGGAAAAGGTTCGCAAGGTGATGAAGATCGCCAAGGAACCGATTTCGCTCGAAACGCCCATCGGCGATGAGGAAGACAGCCAGCTTGGCGATTTCATCGAAGACAAGAATGCGATCCTGCCGCTGGATTCTGCCATTCAGGAAAACCTGAAGGAAACCACGACGCGGGTTCTGGCAAGCCTGACCCCGCGCGAGGAACGGGTTCTGCGGATGCGCTTTGGCATCGGCATGAACACCGATCACACGCTGGAAGAAGTGGGTCAGCAGTTCAGCGTGACCCGCGAACGGATCCGTCAGATCGAGGCGAAGGCGCTGCGCAAGCTCAAGCATCCCAGCCGGTCGCGCAAGCTGCGCAGCTTTCTCGATCAGTAGTCACTGTCCGTGATTTGGAAACGGCGGCCCCGAAGACGGTCCGCCGTTTTCGTTTCGGCAACTCCTGCCGCCCGCTAACCCGCGCATATCCGTAAAATTGCCCCTTTTCTCTGGCGTATTGGCGTTGACCGATTCTGCAGGTGCATGTCGCGCCTGCCTTGCCAAGGATGATTGATATGCCCCGTTACATGGCCCGAGCCGGATACCTGGCGCTTTGCCTGTCCGCGTTTCCCGTCGTCGCCGCGGCCTCTGACGATGCGCTGAATTATACATGCGTCGGGACGGGACAGTGGAGCTATCTTGTCACCTACGCGCCGAACGACCCCACTGTTCTGGACGTGGACAAGTTCCGCACCAATTCGATCGATACCCAGAATGTCGAAACGACGCTGGAGGATGCGGGGCTGGGCCTTCTGACACTTGAAGATGACGGCGGTCTCGGGAACGGTGATATCCAGCCAGAGTTGTTCACCATGGCCGTCCTTGAAACCGATCCGATGAGCTATGCGCGCGAGGACGGCACCACCACCTTCACGCACGATCTTGAAAGCGGCACGCTCACTGAAATCAGCAACGGTAACATGACGAACATCAACTGCGCCCTTGGCGAAGAGGTGGCCGGGCGCGGCGATCCGAACAACACTCCGGATCTGGAAATGAACGGCATGTCGCTTGGCGCGTCGATCTTCGCAGAGCCGTCGCCGAACAGCGAAATCCTGATGGCGCTGGACGAAAATGCCGGTATTTTCGTCGTCCGTGACACCCGCATCGAGATGGACAACTACAACTGGTTCGCCGTCACGGTCGCCGGTGTGGAAGGCTATCACTGGGGCGGCTACATGTGCATACCCGGGCTGCCGGTCGCGGGCGCGAACGCCTGCTGACCGACTTGCGCGTACGCTGCGCGGACGCCATGCTGACCCGATGCAAGGCGATTTTCAGATAGAAACAAGCGGGCCGGGCCTCTACGAGGTCACGGCCCGTGTCGCTGATTGGCTTTCCCAGCATGAAGACGGTCTGCTGACGCTCTTCGTGCGTCACACTTCGTGCTCGCTGCTCATTCAGGAAAACGCGGACCCGGACGTTCAGACGGATCTTGCCGCCTTCTTCCGGCGTCTGGTGCCCCATGCGGACGATCCGTCGATGGGGTATCTCACCCACCGCGCCGAAGGCCCCGACGACATGCCGGCCCATATCAAGGCCGCGATGATGCCCGTCAGCCTGTCCATCCCGGTTCGGGACGGGCAAATGATGCTTGGGACATGGCAGGGAATTTATCTGTTCGAGCATCGGTCAAGACCGCATCGACGGACGGTCACGGCGCATTTCGCCTGACCGCCAGCCCAACGAAATCGGCCCCGCGCGCAGCTTGGCGCGCCGGGGCCGTGCAGGCTGTGCAGGTCGTCAAACGACCCGGTCTCAGCGATCACTCGTCAAGGACGAACGTAACCATCATGTTGACCCGGTAATGCGCCACCGCGCCATTTTCGATCGATACGGTCTGTTCCTTGACCCAGGCGCTTTGCATGTTGCGAAGGGTCTTGGATGCACGGCTGATACCCTGCTTGACGGCATCATCGAAGCTTTCGGGCGAGGTAGCCGAGATTTCTGTCACACGTGCAATGGACATGGTGTATCTCCTTTCTCTTCTTCACCCCGTCAACGGACCCGCCCGGCCCGTTGTTCCTTATTGTTGCGGCATCAGGAAAATCTCGCGCACGCCATTGCGCGGGTCAGCGGTGATCGCATGCATGACAGCATCCGCCACGTCTTCGGGCATCAGCTTGTCCGGCTTGCCCTCGTCAAAGAAGGCGGTGTCGACCATGCCCGGCGCGATGACCGTACAGCGTCCGCCCCATTCCTTCATCTCGTCCGCCATGTTGCCCGCATAGCCGTGGATGAACCATTTCGTCGGTCCATAGATCGAACCTGAAATATGCCGACGACCCGCGGCGGACCCGGTCAGCACCAGGTGCCCCTTGGTCTTCTTAAGATGCGGCAGCGTGGCGCGCGCGGTGTAGAGAACGCCCATGATGTTGATGTCGATCAGCTTGCGCCATTCCTCGGGATCGCCCTCGACGGTGCCGGGCGTGTCGAGCCCCTTGCCCGCATTTGCAAAGGTCGCCTCGAGCCCGCCGAATTTCTCGACCGTCTTGGCGACGGCATCCTCGACCGCTGACAAATCCGTCACATCGCCCGGCACGGCAAGCGCCGCGTCGCCGATCTCGGACGCCAGATCCTTGATCTTGTCTTCCGATCGCGCGAACAGCGCGACGTTCCAGCCCGCCTTGGCCGCCGCGCGGGCCGTCGCCGCGCCGATGCCGGATGAGGCGCCGGTGATGAAAATCGTCTTGGCCATGTCGCTATCCTTTGATGTCGTGTTCCGTTCCGGCAACAACGCGGCAGGAAAGCAATAAGGTCCGCCCGCATCATCTTGGGTTTTGAATTCCGCTCTACCCAAGTGACAGGGGTTTACATATAGTGCCTGTGGATAGTTTGGGACAGGCACCAAGGGAGAGGCCATGCGCTGCCCGTTTTGCGGAAATATCGACACGCAGGTCAAGGATTCACGTCCGGCCGAAGATCATGTTGCCATCCGGCGCCGGCGCTTTTGCCCGGCCTGCGGCGGGCGCTTCACGACCTATGAACGCGTGCAACTGCGCGATCTCGTGGTCATCAAGACAAATGGACGGCGCGAAGATTTCGACCGGGACAAGCTTGAACGCTCGGTGCGGATCTCGATGCAGAAACGCCCCGTCGAGCCGGAGCGCGTCGATCAGATGATTTCCGGCATCGTGCGGCGTCTGGAAAGCATGGGCGAGACGGACATCGCGTCGAAGATCATCGGCGAGATCGTCATGGAAAGCCTCGCGCGGATCGACACGGTCGCCTATGTGCGCTTTGCCTCGGTCTACAAGAACTTCCAGGCGGCGGATGATTTCGACAAGTTCGTCAGCGAATTGCGTCCGCCTGTCCCGCCCGAAGACGGGTGACCGGCACCGACATTCGTCATATGCGGCACGCCCTTGCGCTGGCAACGCGGGGGCTTGGCCGTGTCTGGCCGAACCCTGCGGTGGGCTGCATTCTGATTCAGGGGAATCGGGTCGTCGGACGCGGCCGCACGCAGGATGGCGGGCGGCCCCATGCCGAACGCGTGGCGCTGGATGCGGCGGGTGATGCTGCGCGCGGCGCGACGGCCTATGTCACGCTGGAACCCTGTTCTCATCACGGCAAGACACCGCCTTGCGCCGAGGCGCTGATCGCGGCGGGCATTGCGCGCGTCGTCGTGGCGCTTGGCGATCCCGATCCGCGGGTGAACGGGCGCGGGCTGGCGATGCTGCGGGACGCAGGGGTCGAGGTGATATCCGGCGTCTGCGAGGCCGAAGCACGGGCGCTGCAGTCCGGGTTTCTGTCGAAGATCACGCGCGGGCGGCCCTGGGTCACGCTGAAGCTCGCGACGAGCTTTGACGGCCGCATCGCGACGGCGACGGGCGAAAGCCAGTGGATCACCGGGCCCGAGGCGCGTCGGCAGGTCCATCTCGACCGCGCGCGCCATGACGCGGTGCTTGTGGGCGGCGGCACGGCGCGGGCCGACGATCCGTCATTGACGGTGAGGGGCCTTGGCATCAGCCATCAACCGGTGCGCGTGGTCTGGTCCCGGCGGCTTGATCTCGACGGCGCGGCGCAGCTGAAGGCGACGGCGCGCGACGTGCCGGTCTGGCTGTGCCACGGCCCCGATGCGGGCGCCGAAGCGCGGTCGTTGTGGCAAGGCGCAGGCGCAAGACTGATCGAGGTGCCCACGGGTGGCGGGCGACAGATCGACCCCGTCGCGGCCCTTTCGGCGATGGCAGACGCCGGCCTGACCCGCGTCTACTGCGAAGGCGGCGGCGCGCTGGCGGGTTCCCTGTTGTCGGCGGGGCTGGTGGATGAGCTCGTGGGCTTTACCGCCGGTCTCGCGCTTGGGGCCGAGGGCCAACCGTCGATCGGGGCAATGGGTGTCGACGCGCTATCCGATGCACCGCGCTTTCGCCTCATCGAGACGCGGGTTTGCGGCGGCGATGTTCTCCACCGTTGGCGCGCAGACTAGCGCCAGAGCCAGCTTTGGCTGGCCATCAATCCCTGCACTTTCGCCAAGAGTCGTGTCGCCGCCCCAGCCTTCGGAATATCACCGCTGGCCAGTCGTTCCACAATCACCTCTGCCCGCGTCGGAAGCCCCGTCTTGGGGTCGCGGTAGCGTGGATAGTCGATGAGCGCGGCATGGACGAGGGCGGCCAGCGACGGCCGTGCCTGGCGCCGCGCGGGCACCCGCCCAAGATCGCGCGTCAGGCCCCAGCCCGCGTAGAAGGGTGTGCCAAGACAGGTGACCGCCTTGCCGCGCACCAGCGCCTCGAACCCCAGCAGCGAAGTCAGTGTCCAGACCTCATCGACCGCGCTGATCAGCGCTACGGGATCGCCGCCGCGGATCACGAGATCGGCAAGGTTTTCATCCGGCGCGCCGCCCTCGCGCAGGCCCGCCTCTACATCCGGGTGCGGCTTCCACAGGATCACCGCGTCCGGGTTTTCGGCGCGCGCGCGCTCCAGAAGCCCGGCATTTGTCGTAACCTCAGAGCAGCCCAGCCGGATCGACGCGTCATCTTCGACCTGACCGGGCACTAGGATGCGGTGGCCTTCGGGAAGGTCGGGCAGGTCGCCGCCCAGATTGTATTTAGTCACCCCCGTTTCGAGCAGCCGCTCGATCAGACGCTCGGCGCGTAGAAGGCGGGTTTGCGGCAGATCGGCGGCCGTTGCGATCATCCGTTCCAGCGCGCTTTCGCGGCTGGGATCATAGTATATACCAATGGGATCGAGCGCGAGCGACAAGGGCGGAACCAGCGCCGCGCCAAGCCCTTTGGAGCGCAGGAAGCCATCCTCAAGCCGCATGGCATGATTGTCGGAATTCTGAAACTCAGGCGGCATCTTGCCCGCCCAAACCATCAGGCGCTTTTCGGTCTCATTCGCTTCTTTGGCCGCGTCCTCGATAGGGTCCACGAAGCGTAACGGTGGGCCATCGGAAAAGAAATTCTGCAATGGTTTCCGTTTCCAAAGCCGCATTCCTGATGCGACATATCCTGCGCTGTCCTCACGCCAGGCGCGGGTTTCGGCCTCGAGCTGCGCCATAGCAGTCTCGAAATCACAATGCCTATCCATGCAGGGATCGTACCATTTCGGGTATTCCAGCATCGCCCCTGCGAAGAGTTGCGCACGGGTCAGGCGGCGGCCCCTGCGGTGGGGTGGATTTCGGTCTACAGT
>CBFIJK010000085.1:0-10286 GCA_965662745.1 uncultured Paracoccaceae bacterium | reverse complement strand
GCAGGAGGATTACGTCCGTTCGATGGCCGGTCTTGAAAACGCGGCGATCATCCAACCCGGCTATGCCATCGAATACGATTATGTCGATCCGCGTGCCTTGAGTGCAACCTTGGAACTGCGCGATGTGCCCGGGCTTTATCTTGCCGGGCAGATCAATGGGACGACCGGCTATGAAGAAGCCGCAGCCCAGGGGATGATGGCCGGACTCAATGCGGCCTTCGCTTCAAAGGGGGATGCGTCGTTTATCCTTGACCGAGCTACAGCCTATATCGGGGTCATGATTGACGACCTTGTCACGCGCGGTGTGACAGAACCGTATCGCATGTTTACGTCGCGCGCAGAGTTCCGTCTGTCATTACGCGCCGATAATGCGGACCAGCGGCTTACACGGCTTTCGATTGCGCGTGGGTTTTGTGGCGCGCTGCGGGCAAAGGCGTTCACGGACAAGATTGAGGCGTTGGATTCGGCAAACGAACGGCTATCGAAGTTGTCAGTGACTTCAACCACTTTGAGCGCGGTTGGTGTAAAGGTAAGCCAGGATGGTGCGCGCCGGTCCGGTCAAGATATCTTGGCTTTGAACGGCGTTGGTTTTGCAACGCTCGTCGAGATGGACCCATCGCTAGAAGATGTTGATGACGATATTCGTCGGCAGGTTGAGATCGATTCGCTCTACCGAAATTATCTTGAGCGGCAGAAACGAGACGTCGATGTTTTGCGGAAGGATGAGGGATACGTTATCCCGCGTGACTTTTCATTTGACGGTCTGGCTGGGCTGTCAAATGAGGTAAAGCTGAAGCTTAACGTGGCGCGTCCTGAAACCCTTGCACAGGCGGGTCGAATTGAGGGAATGACACCGGCTGCCCTGACTCTCTTGCTTGCGAAATTGCGGCAGGCTGACCGAGCGAAATCTGCATGATCGTCGAGGCAGACCGGGCCATTTTTATCGAGCGAGCCGGTGTTTCACGTGAAACAATCAATCGCTTTGATGTCTTTGCTGAGTTACTCAAGAAGTGGAACCCGACCATAAATCTTGTGGCACCCGGGACGGTCAAAGACCTTTGGTCCCGCCACTTCCTCGACTCCTTAGCGGTGTGGGAGGCCCGTCCACCCAATTGGACGTCGTGGATTGACCTAGGCACCGGTGGCGGGTTTCCAGGACTTGTCGTTGCGATCCTCGCCGCCGAACTCAAACCCGGGACCGTCGTGAACTGTGTAGAAGTCGATATCCGCAAGGCGACGTTCCTCAGAAATGTTTCACGTGAAACAGGTGTCAAGGTCGGCGTGCATACAAAGCGGGTCGAAATGCTTCCACCGCAGTCCGTCGATGTTCTCTCTGCCAGGGCCCTCTCATCCCTTCCGAACCTTCTCTCACATGCAGAGCGCCATCTCGATCCGAATGGAACGGCCTTGTTCCAAAAGGGTGCGAACCACCAGGGCGAAATCGACGAAGCCCTTGCCAACTGGAATTTTTCAATCGAAAAAGTCCCAAGCATCACCGATCCCGACGCCGCATTGCTGAAAATCAAGGATATCACGCGTGTCTGACCCCACTCGACCCAAAGCGCCCCGTATCATCGCGGTCGCGAACCAGAAGGGCGGCGTTGGCAAGACGACCACCGCAATCAACCTCGGTGCGGCCTTGGCGGATGACGGCTACAACGTGTTGATCGTCGACCTTGATCCCCAAGGCAACGCGTCGACCGGACTTGGTGTAGAGGCGAGCGACCGCACGCGCACGACATATGACCTTTTGCTCGACGACGCACCGCTGGACGAGGTGATACGCCCGACCCAGGTCGATGGCCTCATGATCGCCCCCGCAACGACCGACCTCAGTTCTGCTGATATCGAGCTGGTCGCGAACGAAAAGCGCAGCTTTCTTTTGCACGACGCCCTGCGCCAGCCAGCAATTGACACCTACGCCTTTGACTTCGTGTTGATTGACTGCCCACCGTCGCTCAGCTTGCTGACTGTGAACGCGATGGTCGCCTCGCATTCGGTGATGGTGCCGCTCCAGAGCGAATTCTTCGCGCTGGAAGGATTGTCTCAACTCCTGCAAACAGTCCGCGAGGTCCGCCAATCCGCCAATCCGAACCTTCGGATCGAGGGCGTTGTCCTGACGATGTATGACCGCCGGAACAACCTGTCGCAGCAAGTGGAACAGGACGCGCGCGATAATCTCGGCGATCTGGTCTTCGAAACGATGATTCCGCGCAATGTACGCATCAGCGAAGCGCCGTCTTTCGCAGTCTCCGTCCTCGAATACGATCCGGTTTCGAAAGGCAGCATCGCTTACCGACAATTGGCGCAGGAATTGGTCGACCGGCATGATGCCGCGCAGAAAACCGCAGCAGCGCAGGGGGTTTGAGATGAATGACAAGAAAGAACGGCGGCTGGGTCGCGGATTATCCGCGCTCATGGCGGATGTTCAGCCCCAAGAGGCGCCTGAATCCACCCAGACGTCTGCGCCTGCACAGGCCCGCAGAACAGACCAGACAATCCCGGTCGACCGTATCTACCCGAACCCCGATCAGCCGCGGCGCTCTTTCACGCGCGCGCAACTGGATGAGCTGTCCGAATCGATCCGAGAGAAGGGCGTTCTTCAGCCCCTGATCGTGCGGCCACGGCCGGGACATGAGGGTGACTATGAGATTGTCGCTGGTGAACGCCGCTGGCGAGCGGCTCAGATCGCTCAGCTCCACGAAGTCCCCGCGCTGATCCGGGATTTCAACGATACAGAAGTCCTTGAAGTCGCGATCATCGAGAACATCCAGCGCGCCGATCTCAATCCGCTGGAAGAGGCGATGGGGTATCGTCAGCTCATGGATCGCTTTGGTCACACCCAAGAACGCGTGGCCGAGGCATTGGGCAAGAGCCGGTCACATATCGCTAACCTTCTCCGGCTGCTGAATTTGCCAGAAAGCGTTCAGACAATGGTGTCCGAGGGACATCTGTCCGCCGGACATGCCCGCGCGCTGATCACTTCAGACAATCCTGAAACGCTTGCCAAGACGGTCGTCGCTCGCGGACTTTCGGTGCGTGAGACCGAGAAGCTCGCAAAAGGGGACACGCAGCGCGCGTCGAAAGGATCAAAGGCGCCTACCGGCACCAGCACCGAAAAAGACCCTGACACCCGCGCTCTGGAAGGCGATCTATCTGCAGCACTTGGAATGCGCGTCACAATTGAACACGCGCCTGGCGGGCCGGGAGAGGGGCAGATGAAGATCACATATATGTCTCTGGATCAGCTGGATTCGCTCTGCGGGCGCCTCACAGGTGGCCTAGGCTAGGGCGCAAGTTCCCGCAGGATCGCGTTTAACAGAGGTCGACCATTGGGCGTAACGCGCAGGATATCCTTGTCCTGCTCGACAAACTGGCTATCTGCGAGATCATCTATGACATCTTTGTCGAGCGCGGGTCCACCCATCCGACCATAGCGCGCAAGATCAATCCCTTGCGCCACGCGCAGTCCCATCAACAAGTATTCAAGCGCTTGGTCATCCGCACTCAAAGCCGACCGGTCCTTCTCGCCGGAACCGCGTTTCTCAACGGCCTCCAACCAAGCCATCGGGCCCAAAGGCGCCTCCGTCGCGTATCGCGAGCCCTTCAGAGTCAGTCGGCCATGCGCGCCTGGGCCAACGCCGGCATAGTCGCCGGCGTTCCAGTAAATCAGATTGTGCTGAGATTCCGCGCCATTCCTGGCATGGTTAGAGACCTCATAGGCGCGCATCCCCGCTTTGTCACAAATCTCCTGCGTGGCGAAATACATGTCCGCGCCCAGATCCTCACTTGGTAACCCGCGCAAGCCGCCGCGACGGAACCGATCACCAAACGCCGTGCCATCTTCAATCGTGAGTTGGTAGGCCGATAGGTGATCAACGGCCATTTCCAGCGCCTCATTCAGTTCTGCGCGCCAATCATCCAGCGTTTGGTGCTGACGCGCATAGATCAGGTCAAAGCTGACCCGATCGAATTCCCGCCGCGCGATATCAAAAGCCGCGCGTGCCTCGGCAACGCTGTGCAGACGACCAAGCGCCTTCAGGTCAGCATCATTCAAAGCCTGAATGCCCATCGACACACGATTGACGCCGCCATCCCGAAAGGCGGCAAAGCGCCCGGCCTCGACAGAGCCGGGGTTTGCTTCCAGCGTAATCTCGATATCGTTAGCGGGCGTCCAGACATCGACTGCCGCCTCGATGATAGCGCTCACGGTTTCTGGTTCCATCAGGCTCGGCGTGCCGCCCCCGAAGAAGATGGAATTCAGCACACGCCCCGGCGTCTCTGCGCCCACGCGCCGTACCTCGGACACCAAGGCGCGCCGCCAGCGTTCATGATCGACCGATGCGGTGACATGGCTGTTGAAATCGCAATAGGGGCATTTCGATTGGCAAAAGGGCCAATGCACGTAAAGGCCGAACCCGCCGGCTTGCCAGTCTTCAGTCAAAGCAGGCGGCGACCAGTTTCGCGAACGCACCGGCGCGATGGCTCATGCCGTGTTTCTTGACCGGATCCATCTCGCCAAACGTCTCTGTTTCGCCATCAGGCAAGAAAACGGGGTCAAAGCCAAAGCCAAGCTCACCTCGCATCGGCCAGACGAGCCGACCTGAAACGCGCCCCTCGAACACTTCGTCTTCGCCGTCCGGCCAGGCGACACAAAGCGTGCAGCAGAAATGGGCCGTGCGAGGTTCCGGGGCCTGTTTCTCTTCCAGCAGCGTCCAGACTTTCTCCATCGCCATCGGAAAATCGCGCCCGTTCGGCGTTTCGGCCCAATCGGCAGTATACACCCCCGGATCGCCATTCAGCGCATCGACCATCAGGCCGCTGTCGTCCGAAAGCGCAGGCAAGCCGCTTTCCTTTGCTGCAAAATGCGCCTTGATCCGGGCGTTTCCGGCGAAGGTGTTCTCTGTCTCATCAGGTTCAGCAAGGCCAAGATCGCCAGCAGACACAACCGTGATGCCGTAGGGCGTCAGCAAAGCCGATATCTCGCGCAGCTTCCCCGCATTGTGCGAGGCGAGAACGATCTTTTGTCCCCGGATCGACCGCATCAGGCCACAGCCGCCTTTTGCGCATCCATCAGTTGCGCGCAGCCGGTCTCGGCAAGGCTGAGCAATTCTTGCATTTCGTCCTTGGAAAACGTCGCACCCTCGGCGGACATTTGGACTTCGATCAAACGGCCCGCGCCTGTCATCACGAAATTCCCGTCGACGCCCGCTTCGCTGTCTTCGGGGTAATCTAGGTCAAGCACCGGCTGACCGGCGTAAATCCCGCAGGACACAGCGGCGACCGGATCAACAAGCGGATCGGTGATGATATCGCCTGCCTTCATCAGTTTGTTTACCGCCAGCCGCAGCGCGACCCAACCGCCGGTGATCGACGCGCAGCGTGTGCCGCCATCGGCTTGGATCACATCGCAATCCACGGTGATCTGACGCTCGCCCAGCGCAACGCGGTCGACCCCAGCGCGCAGCGAACGTCCGATCAGGCGTTGAATTTCCTGCGTACGGCCTGATTGGCCGCGCTTGGCCTCACGGTTCATCCGCGTGTTCGTGGCGCGCGGCAGCATGCCGTATTCTGCCGTCACCCAGCCCAGCCCACTGTTCTTCAGAAAGGGCGGCACGCGTTCTTCCAGCGTCGCGGTGCACAGGACATGGGTGTCGCCCATGCGGATCATGCAGGATCCCTCTGCATGTTTCGTGATGCCGATCTCGATTGAAACCGGGCGCATTTCGCTTAAATCTCGCTTGGACGGACGCATGAATGACCTCTTCTGTTCCCGGGCAGGGTTAGACCCACGGGGTAGGGGCGTGCAACCCCGAACGGGACGTCGTAGAAGTGCAGTGCCTCAAGTGAAATCAGGACAAACCCCGCATCCATGGATGACCGATCCCGCATAATGGCCGAAATGAACGATCGCAGCCGCGAGGTGTTCCGCCGCGTGGTCGAGGGGTACCTCAACAGTGGCGATCCAGTGGGCTCTCGCACGCTGACCCGGACGATGGAAGAAAAGGTCTCTGCCGCGACCATTCGGAACGTGATGCAGGATCTGGAATACCTTGGTCTTCTCAACTCGCCGCATGTCTCGGCCGGGCGCATCCCGACAGAGCTTGGACTGCGGATGTTCGTCGACGGTTTGCTGGAAGTCAGCGATCTTGATGGCGAGGATCGCGAAAAGATTGATGCGACCATCGGGGGCCCATCAACCGGCGCCGCGTCCATGTTTGATCGTGTCGGTTCGGCGCTTTCGGGGATCACGCGCGGGGCGAGCCTTGTGCTTGCGCCGAAACACGAAGCGCCCATTCGGCACATCGAATTCGTCTCTCTTTCGCCGGAACGTGCGCTTGTTGTGCTTGTCTTTGGCGACGGCCATGTCGAGAACCGCGTCTTCACACCGCCCCCCGGTCAGACTCCATCCTCGATGCGAGAGGCGGCGAACTTCATCAACGCCTTCGCCCAGGGCCGCGATCTTTCGGACCTTCGTGGCCTCATCGAACGCGAGACGGCGCATCGGCGGCAAGAGCTTGATTCTCTCGCCTCCGCGCTCGTCTCCAGCGGTCTGGCTGTCTGGGAAAACGAAGGCGAACGGACCGAACGGCTGATCGTCCGTGGACGCTCGAATCTACTGGAAGGCACCGAGGCGGAAGACCTCGAACGTATTCGTGAACTCTTTGACGATCTGGAAAAGAAGCGCGATATCGCTGAATTTTTGGAACTCACTGAGGATGGTGAAGGCGTGCGTATTTTCATTGGGTCCGAGAACAAGCTTTTTTCACTTTCGGGGTCCTCATTGGTAGTGAGCCCCTATATGAACGCGGATCGAAAGATCGTCGGTGCAGTCGGCGTGATTGGGCCCACCCGTTTGAATTATGGACGGATCGTGCCCATCGTTGACTACACCGCGCAGCTGGTCGGCCGGATGCTGTCATCCGGGAATAAAGGGTAAGTTATGGCTGAAGCAAAAGAGAACGAGTTTGTCGAGGATGGGTCCGAGGCCCCCGAGGATCAGATCGACATCACCGAAGAGCCCGATCTTGTGGCCGAACTCGAGGCAGAGCGCGACGAATTGCGCGACCGTCTCGTTCGGGCGCTGGCAGAGGCTGAAAATTCACGCAAGCGGGCGGAGCGCGATCGCCGCGAAGCCGAGAATTACGGAGGCTCAAAGCTCGCCCGTGACGTGCTTCCGGTTTACGACAATCTCAAGCGCGCCGTTCAGGCCGCCGATGAAGATCAGAAAGCAACGCCCCTGTTCGAGGGGATCGAACTGACGATGCGAGAGCTTGTAAATGTGTTCAAGAAGCACGGAATCGAGCCTATCGCACCTGAAGTCGGCGATCGCTTCGACCCGCAGCGGCATGAAGCGATGTTCGAAGCCCCGGTTCCGAACACGCGCGCCGGCGATATTATCCAGGTCACGCAGGACGGGTTCATGATCCATGAGCGCTTGTTGCGTCCGGCACAGGTCGGGGTCAGCTCAACGCCCGCTGGCTAAACTTACGACCTCGGAAATTGAAAAAGCCCCGGCATCACGCGCGGGGCTTTTTTCTATTCTTGCACCAGGCTTTTCAGCTCATAAATCAGGTCGAGCGCGGCTTTGGGGCTCAGTTCGTCCGGTGCAATTTCAGACATACGGGTTTCCAGTTTGGATGGGCCTCTGTTCTTGGTCGGCACAGGTGGCGCGGCGGCCGAAAACAGCGGCAGGTCGTCAATCACAGCTTCTTTCTTCCCGCCTTCTCGTTCGCCTTTTTCGAGTGCATCCAAAACGACCCGTGCTCGGTCTACGACAGAGCGCGGAAGCCCGGCCAGCCTTGCGACCTGAACGCCATAGCTACGATCGGCGGCGCCAAGGCGGACTTCGTGAAGGAAGATCACCTCACCGTCCCATTCCTTGACCGCGACCGTCGCGTTTTCGACGCCCTCCAGCCGATCTGAAAGCTTGGTCAACTCATGGTAATGCGTCGCGAACAGGGCGCGGCAGGCATTTGTCTCGTGCAGATGTTCCAGGGTTGCCCAGGCAATCGACAGGCCGTCATACGTCGCTGTGCCGCGCCCGATTTCATCAAGGATGACCAGCGCGCGCGCATCCGCCTGGTTCAGGATTGCGGCGGTTTCGACCATCTCCACCATGAAGGTGGATCGACCGCGCGCCAGATCGTCGGCGGCCCCCACGCGGCTGAAGAGTTGCGAAACCATACCGATATGTGCGCGATCGGCGGGGACGAAGCTGCCCATCTGGGCGAGCAGCGCGATGATCGCGTTCTGCCGCAGATAGGTCGATTTACCCGCCATGTTCGGCCCCGTCAGCAACCGTATCGCCGCGCCGCTCTCTGCCGTCAGATCGCAGTCATTGGCCACAAAAGGGGTGCCGGATTGCCGTTTCAGCGCACGTTCCACGACCGGGTGGCGACCACCCGTGATGCTGAAGCTGCGGGTGTCGTCGACCAGGGGCTTGCACCAATCCTCGGCTGCGGCCAGGTCGGCAAGCGCGGCGGAAAGATCAATCTCGGCCAGCGCGCGGGCGGCACCAGAAATTTGCGCCGCCTGATCGACAACCCGCGTTCTCAAGCTGGAATAGAGCCGTTTCTCAATCTCCTGCGCCCGGTTCCCGGCATTCAGAATCTTCGTCTCAAGCTCTGATAGTTCCACGGTTGTAAAGCGCACCGCGTTGGCCGTCGTCTGGCGATGGATGAATCGTTCCGAAAGGGGGGCGGACAGCATCCTTTGGGCATGGGTCGCCGTCACCTCGATAAAATAGCCGAGCACATTGTTGTGCTTCACTTTCAGCGATCCGATGCCTGTCGCCTCGGTGAATTCCACCTGCATCCTGGCAATCACGCCCCGCCCCTCGTCGCGCAGGGTGCGCGCTTCGTCGAGATCGGCGTCATAGCCCGGCGCAATGAACCCGCCGTCGCGGACCAGAAGCGGTGGTTCTGCGACCAGCGACTCATCCAGAAGGTCGAGGATATCGTCATGCCCGCGCAGTGCGCTTGCGGCTTCGGCAAGAAGGGGGGGCATGCGATCCAGCATTCCGGCAAGCGCGGCCGCTTGGGTCAGCCCGGCTCGAATGGCGGTCAGATCCCGCGGCCCGCCGCGATCCAACGCCAGACGTGACAATGCGCGGTCGATATCGGGCACACGGCGCAGCGCCTCTCGGATATCGCTGCGCGAGCGCGCGTCTCCGTTCAGATGATCGACGGCATCCAGCCGCGCGGCGATGACATTCAGATCGCGCGAGGGCGAGGATACCCGCCGTTCCAGCAACCGCGCTCCGGCGGCAGTCACCGTTCGGTCAATAGCGGCGATCAGCGATCCTTCGCGACCGCCGGACAGGGCCTGCGTCAGTTCCAGGTTTCTCCGGGTCGCAGCGTCGATCTGCACCGCGCCACCGCTCGCCTCTTTCACCGGGGGGCGCAACAGCGGCAGTTTGCCCTTCTGCGTCAGGTCTAGGTAGTCAACCACCGCGCCCATCGCCGCGATCTCAGCGCGCGAAAACGTGCCGAACGCATCGAGCGTTTCCACCTGAAACAACGCGGTCAAACGCCCATCCGCCGAGGTGGAATCGAAACTGCCGCGCGAAAACGGAGTCAGCGACGACCCAAGATCCGAGACTATTTCAGCGCAATCGTCCTCTTTCGTCTCACTGACCAGCACTTCACGCGGGGCGAGCCGCGCCAGTTCGGGTGAGAGCCGGGACAAGGGGCAGGGGATCACACGGAACTCGCCGGTCGAGATATCGACCCAGGCCAGCGCCCCGTCTCCGCGCACATCGGCCCATGCGGCAAGGAAGTTGTGACGCCGGGCGTCCAGCAGCGAATCTTCGGTCAGCGTGCCGGGCGTGACCAGCCTAACGACGCCGCGTTTGACGACCGATTTCGACCCGCGCTTCTTCGCCTCTGCAGGGTCTTCCATCTGCTCGCAGACCGCCACGCGAAAGCCCTTTCGGATCAGCGTCAAAAGATACCCTTCGGCGGAATGCACCGGAACGCCGCACATCGGGATATCGTCGCCCTTGTGCTTGCCGCGTTTCGTCAGCGCGATGTCCAGCGCCTCGGCTGCAGCAACGGCGTCGTCAAAGAACATCTCGTAGAAATCACCCATACGGTAGAACAGCAGCGCGCCTTCATGCTCTGCCTTGATCTCCAGGTATTGCGCCATCATCGGCGTGACGGTGTCGGTTGCGATGGCCACGTTTATCCCCCGGTGCCCGTATCGCCCGGACCATATCCGCGCGGGGCAGGGCACAAAAGGGATAAGCCAGGATGATTTTGTTGAGCAACGGCAGCGGCGTCGCT
>CBFIJK010000084.1:0-10328 GCA_965662745.1 uncultured Paracoccaceae bacterium | reverse complement strand
CGATCTCCGGGCACGCGGATTTTTGGGTGAGTTTGCGGTTAAAAGGGAATCTTAAAGAATTTCGGTCAAAATCAGGAGCCCGCGTGCGCAGCCTCGAGAGGCCTTTGCTGAATATCCTTTGATTACAATGCTTTGAAGTCCCAGACCTCGATTTTCCTGTTCCGGGCGGAAAGAGGCAATTTGAGTTCAGAAACGGGGGCTTTTCAGCTAGGGGATCAGGGGTTTTGCCGTCCAAACAGGGATGCCGATGCTGTATGCGAGGCGCCTCAGGAGGTGCGAGGCACTCGAGTGCTCACACTGAAGTGGTCCACCAACAGGGATAGTATTATCCCGTTACAGGAGGATCAGAGATGGCCGCTTCGAACGCCCTGACCCGGCCAAGCCGCCTTGCTTTCTGAGCTGCCGCAACGGCCTGTTGCTGCTTCGCGTGCATGCCGATGAGTCGGCCAACGCTTTGCTGATCCAGCTCGACAGGTCTGTGGTCCGTCGCCGTCGGAGCGGACGCTCACCGCAAGAGCAGGATAGGAACCTTGCAGGACCGCATCATCTCCGTCGTGGTGGAGCCGATCACGAGGCTTCGGATGCGGCTGTGGCCGTAGGCGCCCATCACAAGCATGCCGAAGCCATCCTTCTCGACCATCTTTCCCAGTTCCTCGTCCGGTTGCCCGGGCACGATGTGCGTGTGCGCCTCGATCCCTGCAGCGGCGAGCAATGCCTTGGCGTCTGCAAGGCCCTTTTTGACCTCCGGCGTCTCGTTTCCGACGGTCACGATGGTGACAGGCAGTTCCGCAAAGAAGGAACTGCGCGAGATGTGATCAACGGCCTTCATCGCCGAGCGCCCTCCGTCATAGGCGACGAGCACGGACCCGATCGGCTTGAAGGCACGCGCAGCGACGAAGACCGGCCGATGCGCGGCGCGGACGATCCGTTCCAGGTTGGAGCCCAGATGCCCCTTGGCGAAATCCGCCGCTTCGCCGCGCTTGCCTATGACGATGACTCGGGCTTCGCCCTCAATCTCGCCGATGGCCTCGACGACGTCACCGTGGCGCAGGCGGGTGGTGATCTCGGTCACGCCATCCCGATCCACGATGGCGCGGGCATCCTCTAGGATCGCGCGGCCGCGATGGCCGACAAGCTTCGCACGTTGCGCGTCGATTTCGGCCAGTTCCTCCATCAGTTTGGTCCGCGCTCCCAGCCGGATCGCGCCCGACAGATCGGCTTTGTCCGGGGCCTCCCGTCGGCCCAGCACGTGGATCAGTTCGACAGGCGCTTGCGTCCGCTCCGCGATCCAGGCGGCGTGGTGGCAGACGCTTTCGGAATAGATAGAGCCGTCAACAAGGGCGATGATCTTGTCTGTCATGGGGTTCTCCTCCCTCAATGCGCCGTCAGCTTGTCCATGGCGCCAGGCTTGTCATGGATGGCAAGCCGATCAACCAAGGTTTCGGTCGCGTCGTTCATGCCCACCACCTCGACCTCAGCCCCATCGCGGCGGAACTTTAGGATCGCCATGTCGAGGGCCTGTACCGAACTGATATCCCAGATATGGGCCGCGCTCACGTCGATCACCACGCGCTCCGGCGCCTCCTTGAAGTCGAAGGCGTCCATGAAATCCTCCACCGATCCGTAGAAGAGCTGCCCCTCGACGCGGTAAGTTCGCTCCCGACCATCAGGGCTGATCTGCGACGACACGCCAAACAGCTGGGCGATCTTGCCTGCAAAGAAGATGCCTGAAAGAAGCACGCCAACCAGCACGCCTATGGCGAGGTTGTGTGTGTAGACCACAGTCACCACCGTCGCGATCATCACGATGGACGAGGATCGCGGATGCACGGTGAGGGCCTTGATCGAGGACCATGAGAACGTCCCGATCGAAACCATGATCATGATCGCGACCAGCGCAGGCATCGGAATGATACTGACAAGATCACCCAGACCCACCACCATGATCAGCAGGATCACACCCGCCGCGAAGCATGACAGCCGCCCGCGGCCGCCCGACTTCACGTTGATGATGGACTGGCCGATCATGGCGCAGCCCGCCATACCACCGATGAAGCCGGTGGCCGTGTTGGCAAGCCCTTGGCCGACGCATTCCTGATTCCGGTTCGACTTGGTGTCGGTCAGGTCGTCGACGATGTTTTGCGTCATCAGGCTTTCGAGCAGGCCCACGACGGCCACCGCCACTGAATAGGGCAGGATGATCATCAGCGTCTCGAAATTAAGCGGGATCTGCGGGATCAGGAATATCGGCAGCGTGTCGGGCAGCTCGCCCATGTCGCCCACCGTGCGCACGTCGAGCCCCAGCACCACGGCAAGTGCCGTCAAAACGATGATGGTCACGAGCGGCGAGGGAACGGCCGTGGTCAGAAGCGGAAAGAGATAGATGATGGCGAGCCCCGCGGCCACGAGCGCGTAGGTGATCCACGTCACGTTCCGCGGATCGAGTTCCGGCAACTGAGCCATGAAGATCAGGATCGCGAGCGCGTTTACGAAGCCGGTCATCACCGATTTCGACACATAGCGCATGACGAAGCCGAGTTTCAGGACGCCCGCGCCGATCTGGATCAGGCCGGCCAGCACCGTCGCGGCCAGCAGGTATTGCAGCCCGTGATCGCGCACCAGCGTGACCATAAGAACGGCTGTCGCGGCGGTGGCAGCCGATATCATGCCGGGCCGTCCGCCGGTAATGGCGGTGATGACGGCGATCGAGAAGGACGCATAGAGGCCCACCTTTGGATCGACCCCCGCGATGATGGAAAAGGCGATGGCCTCGGGGATGAGAGCTAGCGCAACGACAAGGCCGGCGAGCAGGTCGCCGCGTATGTTGCCCAGCCACTGGGCGCGGTAAACGTCGAGTGAGATCATGTAAATTTTGTCCGATTCCGGTCCTGCGGCTTGCGCGAGGTCGGCGTGCAAGTGCACCGTTTTATTTGGTTGTCCGGCGGATCGGCGGCCGGAAGAGCCACCCGGAATCTCTTCCAGGTCCAGGTTCGCTGCAGTGCCGCATAAGGGGTGCAGTGAAAAATGGCAACAAAGAAGGCTGTTTGGCAGGCCGCAGCCAATGACCTGGCGATTGCCAGCGGTGTTGACTGCTCATGCGCGGCTGAGGCCGCCGTTGCCATCGGGGCAAGCCTACCGATCGCCGTCACGGCTGCAGGACTGTTCCGCGCGGCGCTGCACCTCAACCTCCATGGTGGCCCAGGCCGGGTGGACCAGTCAGCGGTGGCCGCGGCTTGTTCCGCAAGAGAGCGCTCGGAGTGCATTTGCTTAACCGGGCGCAGGACAACGGTGCACTTCTGAACGAACTTGCCGACGGGTATGAGCCCGGTTTGAGGATCGCGCATGGCACGATCCAGGTGGAACGCGAGCCCTGCGGCGCGAACTGCCCATGGGCTGGTGCGTGACGCAGAACATCCAGGCGCAGCGCGGCATCTGGGTGCCCGGACGAATCATTTACAAAACTAGTTTTATAGTTATTTTAAGGTATGACCACGACCAGTCCCAACGCCCGCGCCCTTGCCGCCCTTGGCCATGATGCCCGCCTCTCGATCTTTCGCCTGTTGGTGAAGGCCGGGGACGACGGGCTGCGAGTCAGCGATATCGGCGAACACCTGGGACTCGCCCCGTCGACCTTGGCGCATCACCTTTCGACGCTGGTGGATGCCGGACTTGTGCTTCAGGACAAGCAGGGCCGCGAAGTGTTCAACCGGGTGGATTTCCCCGCGATGCACGGTCTTGTCGGGTTCCTGACCTCCGAGTGCTGTGCCGGTGTTACGGTTCGCTCGTCGGAGGCAGCGGCATGAGACCTGTGCATCCTTTTTCTTGCCAAGAAACAACTGCAATTCCGGAGATTTGGTGATGACTGACGCAACCCTTCCGACATCTGGCCTTTGGTCCGCTCTGCGCCACCTATGGCAGGACCAGCGGGTCTGGCTCGCCTCTGCGCTGATCCTTGGCGCGCTGGCGGTCTTCGACACGCCCCAGGCCGCCGACTCTGCGCTCTTCGCGGGCGCCGCGCTCTTGAACACAGCGCCGTTCCTGATCCTGTCGATCGCCATCGCGGCGTGGGCCAATGCGACGGGGGCCGACAACCTGATCGCCAAGGCTTTCACCGGCGCCCCGATCCTGATGATCGGGCTGGGTGCGCTGGCGGGGGGCATCTCGCCGTTCTGCTCCTGCGGGGTGATCCCGCTGATCGCCGCACTTCTGGCGATGGGCGTGCCGCTGTCTGCCGTCATGGCATTCTGGCTTGCCTCGCCAATCATGGACCCGTCAATGTTCGTGTTGACGGCAGGGGTTCTCAATCTCGAATTCGCGGTGGCCAAGACCGTTGCGGCCATCGGGCTGGGCGCCTTCGGCGGCACGGTGGTGCACCTGATGATGAAGGGCGGCGCCTTTGCCGACCCGCTGCGCGAGGGCATCGGCAACGGTGGCTGCGGCGGCGCGAAGATCCGTGCGCCAAAGCCTGTAGTCTGGCGCTTCTGGACCGATGCAGACCGTCTTGCGAAGTTCGGCAAGACAGCGCTGACCACGACGCTGTTCCTTGCCAAATGGCTGACGCTGGCCTTCATTCTCGAGAGCCTGATGCTGGCCTGGATCCCGGCAGAAACCGTCACCGCCGCGCTTGGGGGCGAGGGTCTGCTGCCCATCGTGACAGCGACCCTGGTGGGTGTGCCCGCCTACCTCAACGGCTACGCCGCCCTTCCGCTCGTCGGCGGGCTGATCGAGCAGGGCATGGCACCGGGGGCGGGCATGGCCTTTCTCGTGGCCGGCGGCGTCACCTCGATCCCGGCGGCGATGGCGGTCTGGGCGCTTGCGAAACCGCAGGTCTTCGCACTCTATATCGGCCTGTCCCTGACCGGCGCCTTCGCATCGGGGCTGCTGTTCCAGTTCTGGATGATGGCATGAGGTAGCGTCCGAGCGCGAGCTTAGCCTTGGTGCGGCCCTGATCAAGCGCGAGGGCCGGTGCCTCCTCTTGCGCTATGCGGTCGAGGACTGCGCGCAGGGCGTGAACCAACCCGAGGCCGCATTCGGCACCCGCAACAATCGCCATACCCGCGTGGCGGAGGCATGACCGACGATGGCCATTTCTGGGTTGTCACCCGTCTTGCGGGTGAAATCCTCGAATGGGACATCGCTCGTCACCTGAAGGCGGGGCTGTGCCCAACGCGGCCCGGACTGAACCCCGGGCAGAGAGAGTGTGTGGCCGTGACCCATTCGATAGGGCACCGCTATCATCTCGGCAGCCGAAGTGTCACCCTCAAGCTGCTGGGCGAACCGATGCGGATCCCAGCACAGGGAGAGCCCGGCTGGCTGACGCTCGTGGCGCGGGTGTCGGCCCCGCTGGTGACACCTGCGTTCTGCGCGCGCAGGCCGCTCGGGTGGCCGTCTTGTGCGTTCTGCTCCTTCAGCTCGCGGAGGAAAGGTTCACCCGCTTCATCAGCGCGGCGGACGTTTCCTTACGCTCCGAGTAGCGATCCACGAGATACGCTTTCCGGTCGCGCGTGAGCAGCGTGAACTTCACCAGCTCTTCCATGACGTCCACGATCCGGTCGTAGAGCGGCGACGGGCGCATCCGCCCCGCCTCGTCGAACTCCTGGAACGCCTTGGGGATCGAGGACTGGTTGGGGATGGTCAGCATCCGCATCCAGCGCCCGAGAACCCGCATCTGGTTCACCGCATTGAAGCTCTGCGAGCCACCAGACACCTGCATCACTGCCAGCGTCTTTCCTTGCGTCGGGCGCACGGCGCCCTCGGACAGGGGAACCCAGTCTATCTGCGTTTTCATCAGCCCGGTCATGGCGCCGTGCCGCTCCGGCGAGGACCAGACCATGCCTTCGCACCAGGCCGCCAGGTCGCGCAGCTCGCGCACCTTCGGGTGACTGGCATCCACGGCGTCATCGACCAGCGGCAGGCCAGACGGGTGGAAGAACCGGACCTCCGCCCCGAGCGCTGTGAGAATGCGCCCGGCCTCCTCGGCGGACAGTCGGCTGAACGACCGCGCCCGGAGCGAGCCGTAGAGGATCAGGATGCGAGGCGGATGCGTGCTGATGTCAGGGGACAGCAGCCGGTCGTGGTCGATTGTTTCAAATCGCGTCTCGTCAAGCTGTGGGGCATCATGTGTCACGACGGAAACTTCTCACGTGTCCGGTTGGCGAAGGCGACGAGGCTGAGCATCACCGGCACCTCGACCAGCACGCCCACCACGGTTGCCAGAGCCGCGCCCGAATTCAGGCCGAACAGCCCGATCGCCACGGCGACCGCGAGTTCGAAGAAGTTCGATGTGCCGATCAGCGCGCAGGGCGCGGCAACCCGGTGCGGCACAGCCCAAAGCCAGGCCCACCCGTATCCGAGCGCGAAGATGCCGTAGGACTGGATGATGATCGGCACCGCAATCAACGCGATCAGAAGAGGCTGCGCAAGGATCACCGGCCCCTGAAACCCGAAAAGCAGCACCACGGTGATCAACAGACCCACGACCGAGGCGGGCTTCACCCGCGCCGTGAACGCCGCCACCGCGGCCTCGCCGCCTTTCGCGATCAGCGCCCGGCGAGTCAGGAGACCCGCAATCAGGGGAATGACGATGTAGAGGACGACCGACAGGATCAGCGTCTCCCACGGCACGCTGATGTCGGTCACGCCCAGAAGGAACGCCACGATGGGGGCAAAGGCCACCACCATGATCAGGTCGTTCACCGAGACCTGCACCAGCGTGTAGTTCGGGTCGCCCTTGGTCAGTTGCGACCAGACGAAGACCATCGCGGTGCAGGGCGCGGCGCCAAGCAGGATCAGGCCCGCGATGTATTCGGGTGCACGCTCGGGGTCGATCAGCCCGGCAAAGACGTGGTTGAAGAACAGGACCGCCAGCGCCGCCATGGTGAAGGGCTTGATCAGCCAGTTCACGGCCAGCGTGATGACGAGACCTTTCGGGCGCCGCCCCACCGCCTTGAGCGAACCCAGATCCACCGCGATCATCATCGGATAGACCATCGCCCAGATCAGGACGGCGACGACGAGGTTGACCGAGGCGACCTCCAGCGCGGCCAGCGCGCCGAACAGACCCGGCGCGAGGCTGCCGAGGACCAGTCCGGACAGGATGCACAGGGCGACCCAGAGGGTCAGCCAACGTTCGAACAGGCTCATGAAAGTTCCTTTTCGTCGGGCATGCAACAGACCGCGTCAGACGGCGCGGTCAGCGTGCTGATAAATTCTGCCAACGGCCCAAGCGCGGCGGGGGTCAACGCGTAGCAAGTGCGCGGACCGGATATCTCGCCGGTGATGACGCCGGTGGACTTCAGGATGCGCAGGTGCTCGGAAACAGTGGACTGTGCGAGGCCGACAGCATCCACAATGTCGCCCCCGATGCAGCCGGGCGTGGCCAGCAGCAGCCGGAGGATGCGCAACCTCGCCGGATGCGCGAGCGCCTTGGCCAGGTCAGCGATCTCGATGTCAGTATCCTGCATGAGCTATCCATGTGTTCGCTTATCGTCGATAGGCGATACTTGCGGCGCGTACAATGATGTTCACTGCAGAGCAACCATCGTGGGAAAACGGGTGAAGTAAATTATCGTAATCTCTATAAATCCATGGGTTAAGGTGTAGAGGGCTGGATATCAGGCCCATACCCTCCGCCACTTGCCCTCGTGAAAGCGTTCTTCCGATCCGGCTGCGGCCGGATTTTTCCGTCGTTTTCGAGGGTGATGCGGGTGGGGCTGAACACCGCCTTGTCGGAAGTTGGCCCACAATCCGTTCACTCAGCACCAATATTCTCTGGACCTCATTACGGCGCCAGTTTGGTGAATTTCTTCTAGCTGTATGAAAATGATTTGGTTTGCCCTGGTCTCCTTCTCGCTCGCAGAATCATTCTACTGATGCGCGGAAAATCCACCTAACCTGATTGTTCAGATTTCAAACTGACCCACTACCCTGAAATGGAACCTGCAAGGGAAGATCGTATTTGCTCTCGAATCACTCGGTCGCCCCAACTGGGGTGTAGTTCAGGTGCTAGATCCCAGGCTCCGAATTTTGGCGCGGAAATCTTGCACACATTGGCGGCTCGTAGCGTCGACAAATACGCAGACACGCCAGGCCACCAAAATAATGATACCAGCTAAATCATTGTATTGGGCAAGAGCTTTGGTGCCGCTGAAGGGACTCGAACCCCCGACCCCATCATTACGAATGACGTGCTCTACCAGCTGAGCTACAGCGGCACTCTTCCTTAAAACCCGGGCACTGACGCGCCGGGTGGCGGTGTCATTAGCACCGGCGCGGTGGACTGTGTAGCCCCAAAATCAGTCTTTTCGCGGGCCTGCGTCGGTGATGATCTCGGCGTCCGTGATCGTTTCGACCTCGGGATCCTGTTCGGGATCCGGGGTCGAGGGGTCGGTCTCGGCGGCGATCAGGTCGGGCTGAATCTCGGGCGGAAGATCCTTGCCTGCGCTTTGGCCCACGAGAAGCGGCAGCATTTCCGCGCCGCCGGGCAGCGAGGTGGTGCCTTCGGACGGGACACGCCAGCTGAGCGTATCCAGCGCGCCGCAGTTGATGCAGGTGGGCGACCAGTCCGAATTGACCGTGTTGCAGTTGTCACAGACCCATTGCGGGCCCCGGCTTGCGGTCAGGGCCTTGGCGAGCCAGCCGCGCACGACCGCATCATCCGATCCCTGCCCGCGCTCGATCGCGGCCATGATCGTCAGCGAGCGGGCCGAGGGTTCTTCGGTCGCGAGATCGCCGATGGCCTTGCGCGCGGCAGAATAATCCTCGTTCGCGATATTCAGTTCGGCCAGCAGCATCCGGGTTTCGGGGTGGTCCTTGTGGTATTTGGTCAGCTGGTTGAAGCGGTGCAGACGGATCGCGGTGCCTTCGTTCGGCGCGATCTCGGCGAAGGCGGTGGCGAGTTCGGGATGCGGCTGGGCCTGCCACGCCTTGACCAGAAGGCGGGTCGCGTATTTCGGCTTGCCGTCGGCGATATAGCCGCGCGCGGCCATGACAGCGGCGGGGATCAGATCGGGCGACAGGCGGTTCGCCTCGACCGCCGCTTCGCGCGCCTCGATGGACTGGCCTTCGGCGAAGATGTCCTTCGCCTCGGACAGTGCCAGAACGGCGTCACGGCGGCGGTAGACATCGCGCGGCAGCGTGCCGTGCTTCAACTTGGCCGACAGCGTCTTGCGCGCGCCGGACCAATCCTCTTTCTCGGCCTGCAGGCGCAACAGCGTGTCTTGTGTTTCCATATGGCGCGGCTTCAGAGAGAACGCCTTTTCGGCAAGCTTCATCGCGGTGTCGGTGTCGCCCTCGGCCAGCTTTTGCTTCATGATGCCGCGCACGCCGACAAACCGGGTGCGGTCATCGCGCAAAAGCGCCTTGTAGGTCTCTTCGGCCTTCTTGTGATCGCCCGCCATTTCAGCGGCCTGCGCGGCCAGAAGGTTCGTCAGTTCAGGGCGATCAAGGTATTTCTCGGCGCGCGAGGCCTGCTGCATCGCTTCGCGTCCCTCGCCAGACGCCAGCGCCATAAGGCCATCGGCCAGCGCCTTGAATCCCTTGCGCTCTCTGTTGCGGTCGAAATAGCGGGTGATCGCGGTCTCGTCGCCGTTGAGGAAGCGCAGAAAGGCGACCATAAGACTGGCCAGTTTCAACAATAGCCACAGCGCCAAAAGCAGCAGCACCAGCGCGATCACCGCCTGAAGAGCGCCAAGATTGTATTCCATCCCGCCAAAGGAAATCAGCACCCCGCCGCTGGCATTCAGCAGCAGCCCGGCCCCATAGGTCGCGGCTGCGATGAGGCAGATGAAGAGGGCGATCTTGATGAGCGACCAGAGCATGAAACGTCCTCAGTTCTCGTTAAGGGCAGTGGCAAGGGTGTCGGCGGCGGCAAGGGCATCGCGGCGCAGCGTCGCCATCGCGACCCAGTCGGCCATCTCGGCCTGGCCTGCCTCGGGCAACGTCTGAAGTTCGGTCAGCACTGCGTCCAGATCACCTGAGCGCAAGGCAGCTTCGGCACGCGACAGGACGGCGTCGGGATCGTCACCCTCTTTCGGCTCCAGCGACCGTGCGCCGAGTTGCGAGCGCAGGAAAGCACCGATGCCGCCGACTTCGCCAGTGTCGGCAAGTTCCGACATCGACGCGGACAGCGCATCGCGGGCGGCGGGGGAAAAGGCGTCGCTGAGCGCGGCGTTCGACGGAATGCCCTCGGCGGCGTTTTCCGACAGGACGGCGGGAATATCCGCGTCCGACAACATTTCGATTTCATCTAACGGGGCCTCGAACGGCGCGCCGCTGTTCAGCGCGCCGTTAACTTCGGCGAGCGCGGCGCGCGCGGCGGCGGCATTGGC
>CBFIJK010000083.1:0-11390 GCA_965662745.1 uncultured Paracoccaceae bacterium | reverse complement strand
CGGCAGACGCTGCCACAAGCCAAGTCAGTCGGGGGCTCCGCCCGGTTCGGCCTCACGCCTATACTGCAAGATCGCGTCTTCTTCGTGGCCGAGGTGGGACTTGCGCAAAAAGCCTTTGGCAACAGAGCATCAAGTTGATCCGCTCTTGGAAGGGCTCAATAGTCTGGCAGGGTGGTGCGTCCGGTCTTTGCCGCGATCTCGCAGGCTATCGCGATTGCCAAGGCATCGCGTCCGTCGCGGGCCGTCGCGCTCGGGTCACGGCCATCGATGATGGCCGATCGGAACTCGTCCAGGGCATTGTAGAAGGACTGGTCATATCGCTCTAGGAAGAAGTGCTTGAGAGGCTGGCGGGCAGCGGTCCGCTGGCTGTCCCAGCGCACAAGCGTATCGTCGCGGTGATTGACGGTCTGGATCATCCCGGCGTCGCCGAATGCCTCGAGCCGCTGGTCGAAGCCGTAGGCGCAGCTTCGGCTGTTGTTGATATGGACCAGAAGGCCCGAGGGCATCCTTAGGGTCGTCATCGTCATGTCGAAGTCCCCCTCGGCGCCGATCTGCGGATTGAACATGCAACTGCCCGCGGCGAAGACCTCGACCGGCTTGTCCCCCGCGATCCAGCACAGAAGGTCGATGTCGTGGATGGTGGCATCCACGAAGTAGCCGCCCGAAGCGCGGACATAGTCCATGGGCGGCGGGCTCGGTTCACGCGACCAGCTCATCAGCATGTTGAGCCTGCCCACCTCGCCGCGTTTCACCGCAGCGCAAAGCGACGCGTTGTCAGGATCGAAGCGGCGGTTGAACCCCAGCATGAACGGCACGGGATGCGCATCGAGCGCCGCCAGCGCCCGGTCCACCCGGTCGAGCGACTGATCAAGCGGTTTCTCGCAGTATATCGGCTTTCCGGCGCGCGCTGCCTGCTCGATGTAGTCGACATGGGTGTCGGTCGGCGTGGCGATCACGACTGCGTCCACCTTCGGGTGGGCGAGAACCGCATCCAGATCGTCCATGGCCCGCCCGCCATACTGGTCGGCGGCCTTTCGCGCCGAGGGCATGCGGGGGTTGTAGATCGACTCCAACCGCAGGCCGGGGTGCGCGTTGATCTTTGGGCCGTAGACATGGGCCATGCGGCCGCTGCCCATCAGCGCGATACCGAGTGTCCGGTTCATGCGGAAACCTTTGCGTCTTGCACGATCATGGCCGCTGCCTTTTCGCCGATCATGATAGAGGCGGCGTTGGTGTTGCCGGTGACGATGCGCGGCATAATGGAAGCGTCCGCCACGCGCAGCCCGTCGATGGCGTGGAGCCGCAGGCGCGGATCCACCACGGCGTCCGGTCCGGTGCCCATCTTGCAGGTTCCGACCGGGTGCAGCAGCGACAGGCCATTGGCGCGGCAATAGTCCAGCAAGTCCTCCTCGGACTGCACGGAGGCGCCCGGCGACAACTCGTATTCGACGCAAGCGGACATCGGCGGTGTCGCAGCGATCTTGCGACCGAACTGCAAGCCAGCGATGGCGGCGCGCTGATCCGCTTCGTCGGCGAAGAAGTTGAACTGGATCTCTGGCGGCACTTCTGGGCGGGGGCTGGTGATCTTTACATGCCCGCGCGATCTGGGCCGCATGTGCTCGGCCAGGATGGTGAAGCCGGAAAATGGTCGCGGCTTGAGGTGTTCGTCCGTGCACCAGGCCATGAAGGTCACCATCATGTCGGGCCGGTCGATCTCGGGGGACGAGCGGATAAAGGTGTTGGAGTAGTTGCCATTGTCGGCGAACGGGCCGGTCCGGAAAGCCAGGTGCCGTAACAGTTGCAGCCCGCCTTTCAGCTTGTTGTTGTAAAGATCGTTTACCGTCGACCGCACGGTCGAGCGATACTCGGCGCCGATCCCGAAATGGTCCTGAAGGTTCTCACCGACGCCCGGCACCTCGTGTCTGACCTCGATCCCTTGTCCCTTGAGAAGGGGTGCAGGTCCGATGCCCGACAACTGCAACAGCTGAGGCGAGTTGAAGGTGCCGCAGCTCAGAATGATCTCGCGCCGCGCGTGCGCTTCATGCGCGCCTTTCCTGTCAGTCCAGCGCACGGACGTGGCCCGCTTTCCGCTGAGCACGATCGCGCTGACCATCGCATGGAGCCGTAAGCTGATATTTTTCATGGCGTTTCCGCGCAGGTACCCAGATGCGGTGCTCCAGCGTCGGCCATTCCTTGTGGTGGTCTGGACATAGCCGGTGCCCTCCTGGTGGGCGCCGTTGAAGTCGTCATTGCGGGGCACGCCCAAAGCCTCGGATGCCGCGTGAAAGGCTTCCCCCAGCGCGTGTTCGGTGCGGATATCCGACACGGCCACCGGACCGCCAACGCCGTGATAGGCATCTGCACCGCGCTCTTGATCCTCACAGGACTTGAAGTAGGGCAAAACATCGTCCCAGCCCCAACCGGTGCAGCCGTCGTCCTTCCAGCCATCGAAATCCTGCGGCTGGCCGCGCATGTAGATCATACCGTTGATCGCGCCGGTTCCGCCAAGCACCTTGCCACGGGGCTGGAACAGGCGGCGATTGTTCAGGTGCGGCTCGGGCGCGCTTTCATAGCACCAGTTCACCTTCGGATTGGCATAGAGCATCGAATAGCCCAGCGGTATGTGGATGAAGGGATTGCGATCCTTGCCACCCGCTTCCAGCAGCAGGACGGAATATCCCGCCTCTGCGAGGCGCCCCGCCACGGCGCAGCCTGCTGACCCCGCACCGATGACGATGTAGTCGAATTCCAGTTGCGACATGTGCACCTCCCTGACGCGGAGGGTGGCGCAAAGCGAAGCGCCGTTGAACTTGCGAAATGTCGGATCTGGACACAACGAAGCTCGCCCGCCGGGGCTGCGACGTCGAGACTGGCGCACGAGCGTTCCAGTCTGGAAGGAGAAGAACCGTGACCAAGCCGGGAATCGGGATTGGCCTTGTTGGGTCCGGGTTCATGGGGCGTTGCCACGCCAATGCGTTCCGATCGGTATCGGGGCTGTTCGATATGCCGGGCCAGCCGATCCTTCGGATGCTGGCGGACGCCACGCCCGAACTTGCCGACAAGGCATCGCGCCAACTTGGGTTCGAAAGGGGAACCGGCGACTGGTCCGATCTGGTGAATGATCCCGGCGTGGACATCGTGGCGATCACCGCCCCCAACATTCTTCATGCACCCATCGCGCTTGCCGCGATCGAGGCGGGAAAAACGGTTTACTGCGAAAAGCCCCTGTCGACCACCGCAGCCAGCGCTCTGACGATGACCGATGCCGCCGAGGCGAAGGGTGTGGTCACGATGGTCGGCTTCAACTTCCTGCGGAATCCGATGATCCGCCTTGCGCGTGACATCATCAAAAGCGGGGAGATCGGCGAAGTCACAGGCTTTCGCGGACGCCATGCTGAAAACTACATGGCTGATCCGGACGCCCCGCACTCGTTCAGGACCGATATCGAAGGCGGCGGCGCGCTTGCCGACATTGGCAGCCATATCATCTCGATGGCGCGCTACCTTTTGGGGCCAGTCGCCGAGGTGCAGGGAGACTGCAGGACGATCCACGCTGACCGCCCAAAACGCGCGGGCGGCACCGAACGCGCACCTGTGCTGGTCGACGATATGACACATGCCCTGCTGCGGTTCGAAGGCGGATTCTCGGGCAGTCTGGAAGCGAACTGGGCCGCGACGGGCCGAACGATGGACTTGTCTTGGGAGATCACGGGAACGAGGGGAGCGTTGTCCTTCAGCCAAGAAAACATGAACGAGCTCTTGCATTATTCCGCCCAACCCGGACGCAGCGGCTACACCCGTATCGAAGCCGGCCCCTCACATCCCCCCTATGGTAATTTTTGCCCGGCTCCCGGTCATCATCTGGGATTTAACGATCTCAAGGTGATCGAGGTCGCGCAGCTTCTGGCGGCGCATGCGGGCAAGGACACAGCCGGCCCTGACTTTCGCGAGGCGCTTGAAGTGCAAAAGACAGTCGAGGCGATCCAGACCTCCAACACCAAAGGCCGGTGGGTGCAGGTCTAGATCTGCATCGCCTTTTCGCAGCGGGCCTGGGCATCGCGCAGGGCAGAGGCTGGTTTCTTGTTGCGCAAGAGCATCGTGTGGATCTCTTCGCCGAGGATCCGAACCAGATCGTTGAACTGCGGAACGGCAGGACGCGGCCAAGTCTGCAACTGGCCCGAGCGCGCCAGCTTGTCGACCGTTGCGATCACGGGGCGGCCATGCGCCACCGCGGGGTCGTTGCAGACCGAAAAGCGGGAACTGACGAGGCTTCCGTTCTCGATGTATAGTTTGGTCGCGGCCGCAGAGGTCAACATACGGGCGGCTTGCCGGACGGAATCGATCCGTTGTTCCTTCAGGTTGGCCGGAACGCAGATGTTCCATCCCCCAAGCGGCGCGATTGGGTGCTGCCCCCGCGCGGACGGATGCGGCAGGTAGCCGGTTCTGCCATGGCCCGGTGAGTGCGGCTGGTTCTCGATCATTGGCAGGATCTGGGTGTAGCTGTATGCCATGGCGGCGTGGCCGTCCGCGTAGCACTTCGCGCGCTCGTACCACGACATCTGCAACACGTTGGGCGGGGAGAAGGCCAAAAGCTCGATCAGGTACTCCGCCGCATCCAGCGCCGTTGACGAGTTCAACATGGGTATCTGTTCGCTGGCGGAAAGACCCTGGTCGCGGAACCCGGCGCCCTTGCGCGGCAGGTTCAGGATTGGCTGGCCCATGTCTGCCATGAGCATCATGAAGGTCGTGCCAACGGGTGTGCCGCGCGCGCCGTTCCAACAGACACCGCTAAGGCTTCGCGCTGGGTCATGCAACTGACGTGCACAATCCAGAACCTCATCCAGGTGCACGGGCGGTTCCAGCCCGTTCTGATCGAGGATATCGGTGCGGTAGAGGAACAACTCGGGTGTGGTTTGGACCGGAATGCCCCAAAGCGTGTTGCCGCGGCTAACCGTCGACAGCGCCTCGGGGTGGAAATCGCGGTAGTCGCGCGTGTTGCCGGTATCGAGCGTTTCGATGGGACGGATCGCGTCTGCCTGAATCATCTCCTCCATCCAGCAGACGTCGCAGGTCACAAGATCATAGCGCGAAAGCGCGCGCGCCGAGTTCTCGAGGATTTCCTCGTGCAACCGGTCGATGCTCAGGGCACGCACCTCGATCTCGGTACCGAAGTGAAGCTCGAACTGGCGCTTGAGTTTCTGCATCGCCATGAACGCCGCGTCCGCGTGCAATAGGATTCGCAGGCCGCCTGACAGCCTGATCTTCTCGGGCATGACTGGCAATGGGGCGACCGCGGCAGAAGACAGATAGGAGGCGCCGAAGAAGTAGTCGGTTTCCTCGGACAACCCGAACGCCCCGCCCAAAAGCGATTTCACCCGCCGCACATAGTCCATCCAGGCCTTGATCATCTGTTCGGTGGGATGAAGCGAGAACGTCTTGCCACTGCGGGTGCGGGGCCGTTTGACGATCATTTCGCGGGCCACCATGTCCTCGATCAGCCGGTGCGCGGTTCCGCGCGCAAGGCCCGATCCGTCGATCAGCGAGGAAGGCGTCTCCATACGTCCCTGCAGATGCGAGCGCATGAGTTGCAGCAGGATCGGCATCTCGCGCGCCGACGTCTCGAGCATCAGGGTTTCCTCGGTTTCCATCAGGAATTGGCCGATGAAGTCCAGAAACCGGTCCAGTTCATGGGCCGACATCTCGGAAAAGAAGTTTCCCCGTGGTGATGGCGTGGTCGTCTGCCTGTTCACGACTGTCCTTTCGAGGGTTCGCATATCGTTCAAGTCTACCGCTGTTTGGCCGGTCGGCTATGGGCGAAAATTCCAAATTGGACAAACGTTTGATTGCCGCCGTGCACGTGTCGCGAAAAACTCGGCTTAAGGCACGCAACGGGAGGACAACCATGCTGCGATTTGGAATCATCGGGACGGGCCGGATCGGCGACATGCATGCGCGGCTTGTCTCGCAACAGCCCGATGCTGCGGTGACCTGCTGTTTCGACGTCCACGAGGACAGCGCACAGCGGACTGCCGACGCGGTGGGCGCGCGTGCGACGACCGATCTGGACAAGTTGCTGCAAGCCGACGATGTGGACGCCGTCCTGATCGCGTCGCCCACCAACACTCATGTCGAGATGATCCTGCGCTCGGCCGAGGCCGGAAAGCCGATCCTGTGCGAAAAGCCCATCGACGTGGACATCGGCAAGGTCGAGGACTGCCGGGCGAGGCTGTCGGCCTTCGATGTGCCGCTTCAGATGGGGTTCAACCGGCGTTTCGACCCAAGCCACGCAGCGGTGCGCGAGGCGGTCGCGCGCGGCGAGATCGGCGCATTGGAGCTTTTAGTGATAACCAGCCGTGATCCGGGACCGCCGCCGCCGCGGGCGATCCTAGAGGCGTGCGGCGGGTTGTTCCGCGACACCACGATCCATGACATGGACATGGCGCGTTTCGTGCTGGACGAAGACCCGGTCGAGGTCTTTACCATGGCCGCGAACCGGGTCGATCCCGTCTTTGCCGAGCTTGGCGACGTCGACACGGCGATGATCGTCATGCAGACCGCCTCGGGTGCGCTGTGCCATATCAACAATTCGCGGCGCACGAATTATGGCTATGACCAGCGAGTCGAAGCCTTTGGCGCAGACGGAATGGTGCGGTCCAACAACCACCGCCCGAGCGAGGTGTCGCGGCACGGCGCAGAAGGCACGGGCACGCGCGATCCCTTGCTTCACTTCTTTATCGAACGCTACCGCGCGGCCTACGAGGCGGAAATTCGCGACTTTATCGAGCGGGTGACGACCGGCCAGCCCCCGCGCGTGACATTCGAGGACGGCCGCCGCGCCTTGATCCTGTCCGAGGCTGCGCTGAAGTCCTATGAGACGAACAAACCTGTGAAGGTGGACTATTCATGACCGATCACGGCTATCAAAGCCCCTATGGAAACGCGGCCTACCACGCCGCATCGGACAGCGACGTTCCACTGGCGCAGCAGTTCGCAGGCAAGGTGGCCGTCGTCACCGGCTCGACCCAGGGCCTCGGGTTGGCGGCGGTCAGGCTGATGCTGCGCCGGGGGCTCAAGGGGGCGCTGATCCTCGGCCGAAAGCATGCTGAGGGAGAGGCGGCAGCGCGGGATCTGAGCAGCGGGGACCAGCGCGTCGTCTACCATCAGGCAGACCTGACGCAACTTGAGGATTGTCAGGCAGTCCATGACCGCGCGCTTGCGGAATTCGGCAGCTACGACATCCTTGTGAACTCGGCGGGGATCACGGATCGGGGAGGTATCCTCGATGGCGATGCCGCGTTATGGGAACGTACCTTCGCGATCAATGCGCGGGCGCCATTCTTTCTGATGCAGAACGCCGCAAACCATTGGCGTGCCAAAGGGAAACCGGGCTCCATCGTAAATGTCGCGACGGTGACAGCGCATGGTGGCGTCCCATTCCTGACCGTATATGCCGCGTCCAAAGCGGCGCTGGTCGCGACCACCAAGAACGCGGCGTTCTCGCTGATGCGGGATGGCATTCGCGTGAACGCACTGGCGATCGGCTGGATGGATACTCCTGCCGAGGACATAACGCAGAAGACCTATCACGACATGCCAGACGGCTGGCAGGCCGAGGCGGGCAGTCAGTTGCCTGCGGGGCGGCTTCTCAACATGAACGAGGTGGCGCGCTGGATCGCCCATCTTGCCAGCGACGAATCCGGCATAATGACCGGCGCCGTGCTGGATTTCGACCAGGGCGTCATCGGCTGCTACGAGGCGACGCCACTGCCAGCCGGGATACCGCGCTAGGCGCAATGCAGCGCACGAGATACCGCCACCAGTCCTGCCGCGACGTCGACGGCGGCGGTCTGGCATTTGCAAGAACGTCCCGGCGGTGCCGGCCCGCATCCTTCCCGCGGGCCGACTTTTTCGTCGCCGCTTAACGCTGTGTTCATCGGCGGGGCAGGGGGTTCCAATCTGGACAGAATGCCAGACGACGCCCCCCCAAGAGCCGCCTAATCTGATAGAAGGGGAGACATGGTCCGAGAGGAGACGGACCGATCCCCAAGCAAAACAACGACGGGCCGGAATCGGCTCTTGTCCGAAGGGAGGACCACCAGATGAAATCCATCACGCACCTCATGGGCGGAACCGTTCTGACCGCGATTGCGGTCACAGGTTTGTCCGCCGCCCCGGTGGCGGCGCAGGAGGCGAGCATCTTCTTCATGCTGCCGAACTCGACCACCATCCGTTTCGAGCGCCGCGACGCGCCGCTCTATGTCGCCGCCATGGAAGCGCGGATGCCCGGCGCGACCGTGACGGTCCAGAACGGCGAGGGCGACCCAACCCGGCAGCAACGACTGGTCGAAGACGCCTTGGCACAGGGGGCGGACCTGCTGGTCTACACCTCGTCGGATGCCAATCTGGCCGCCGGGGCACTGAAGGCCGCCGAAGAGGCCGCTGTACCGGTGCTACTGTACGAACATGACGCCATCGGCGGCAAGGCAGAGGCGCATGTCCTGTTCAACGCGCGGGCCGTGGGCCAGGCGCAAGGGCAGCGGGCCGCCGAGCTGATCGAGGCGATGCCCGAGGGCACCGTGCGTCTTGCGCGGGTCAAGGGAAACCAGGGCGAATACGGTACGACACAGTATGAACTCGGCCAGAACGAATACTTGGACCCGTTGATCGAGTCCGGCCGGGTCGAGGTCGTTTGCGAAGATTTCACCCCCAACTGGGACCCGGTCGAAGCCCAGAACTTCGCCGAGAACTGCCTGACCCGCACCGGTGGCGCGGTCGACATGTTCCTTGGCATGAATGACGGCACGACCGGCGGCGCGGTCGCCGCGCTGATCAGCCAGGGCTACGGCAAGGGCGAGATCGTCGTGACCGGCGGCCAGGATGCGACGATCGAGGCGCTGCAGTTCATCGTGCAGGGCTGGCAGGACAACACGATCTTCAAGGATCTGCGGGTCATGGCCGAGGCTGCCGCTGACCTGTCGGTGAATATCCTCAATGGCGAGGATATGTCCACTGACTGGATCAACGACACCGTCAACAACGACTTCATGGACGTCCCCGCAGCCTTCCTGCCTGTCGAGAGCGTGACCGAAGACAATGTTGCGATGGTGGTCGAGGCAGGGCTCTATACTTGGGACGAGATCTGCGACCGCGCCGAGGACAGCGCAGTCTGCACGGCGAACAACTGATCGCACCACCCTGAACGCGGACCCGCCGCAGCGTGCCGATGCGCTGCGGCGGGTGCATTGCCGGAGGACTGCACATGCCTGATCCCATCCTGTCCCTGCGGGGCATCACCAAGCATTTCGGCGGCGTGAAGGCGCTCACCGATGTCTCGCTCGACCTGCATCCGGGCGAGGTCGTTGCGCTTGTCGGGGACAACGGCGCGGGAAAATCCACGCTGGTCAAGGTGATGTCCGGTGTGCACCGGGCGGATCGCGGCGACTATGTCTTCGAAGGCAGCAAGGTGCAGTCGCCGAACCCGTCCAGCGTGTCCGACATGGGCGTGCAGACGGTGTATCAGGACCTTGCGCTGTGCAACAATCTGGACGCCGTCCAGAACCTGTTCCTGGGCCGCGAGGTGACCGGCCCCTGGTGGACCGGGTACCGGGTTTCGCGCGCGGGCGCTGAAAAGCGTGCCCGCGACGTGCTGCGGCGGCTGCGCCTCGATTCGATCTCGCTCAGCCGACCCGTGGGCGCAATGTCCGGCGGGCAACGCCAGAACATCGCCATCGCCCGGTCCATCCTGTGGGAGCCGAAAGTCGTGTTGCTGGACGAGCCCACGGCTGCGCTCAGCCACTCGGCGGCGCGGCAGGTGGGCGATCTGATCCGGGAACTCAAATCACACGGGCTGGCTGTCCTGGTGATCAGTCACGACATCCATCACTTCGTTCTGGACAACACCGACCGGATCGAGGTGCTCCGGCTGGGGCGCAACGCGGCCAGCTTCAATTCCGCGGACGTCACCGGAGAACAGGTGGTCAACGCGATGGTAGGCGGCAACGAAGCCGTCAACATGGCAGGCTGAGGCGAGGACAAACACATGACCGACACCACGACGAGCGCACCCGCCACACCGGCGCCGGCTGCCCGCGGATTGACAGAACGACTGGGCAGCGAGTTGCGCTTCGTGCCCGTCGCTCTTGGGCTTGTCGCCCTGTTCATCTTCTTTGCCTTCCAGTCCGACGTGTTTCTGACAAGCCGCAACCTGAACAACCTTCTCGTGCAATCCACGGTCACGGGGATCATCGCGCTTGGGCTGGTGTTCGTTCTTTTGACGGGCGAGATCGACCTGTCTGTCGCCGCCACCTCTGGCGTGGCGTCTGTCCTGATGGCGAGGCTGGTAGTCGAGTCCGGCCTTCCGATCCCGCTCGCCATGGCGATGGGCGTCATGGCCGGTGCCATGATCGGGGCGATCTCGGGACGATGGATCACCCTGATCGGTGTGCCGTCGTTCGTGGTGACCTTGGGCGTGGGTCTGTTGCTGAACGGCGTTCAACTGCTGCTCTTGCCGCGCACGGGGCGCTACAACCTGCTGAACACCGGGGTCGAGGATCTGGCGGCCACCTATGTCACCGGAGCCTTCGCCTGGACACTTGTGCTATGCGCCGTCGGGCTTTTCGCGCTTGTCCGCGTCACCACGCACCGCTCGCGGCTGCGGGCAGGGTTGCCTGCCTCTGCAACGACAGGCGTTTTCCTGCCCACCGGCGTCGTCGCGGTCGGACTGATCGGTACGCTGATGTTCCTTGAAAACCTGCGCGGTCTGCCCATGCCGGTCATCCTGTTCTTCGGGCTATTGGGATTGATGTCCTACCTGGCGTCCGAAACCCGGTTCGGTGTCTACCTGTATGCCATAGGCGAGAATGCCGAGGCCGCCCGGCGGGCCGGGATCAGAGTTGACCGTATCAAGATCACGGCCTTCGCCATCGCCGGAGCACTGGCGGCCTTCGGTGGCATCCTGTCGGCATCGCGTCTTCTTGGGGTGTCCGTTTCGTCCGGAGGCGGGGTCGGGGGCGGCGCGCTCTTGCTGGAAAGCATCGCGGCCGCAGTGATCGGCGGAGTGAGCCTGTTCGGTGGGCGCGGCATGGTCCTCGGCGCGCTGTTCGGCGCGCTGATCATCGCGACGGTGTCCAACGGTCTCAACCTCATGGGTGTCGCGAACGAGGCGCGCCTGATCGTGACCGGGCTGCTGCTTGTCATCGCCGTGTCCATCGACCGGGGCATCGAGCGGCTGGCGGGGCCGGGCTGAGCGAAACGACCCAGCTTCGCGAGGGTCAACCCCCTGCAGACGGCCTTCATCTTTGCAGAGCGATAGTGCGCAGCGGAACCCGCGGCGCCAATTGCGAACGGCCTGTGTGGATGGCTCCTGCGTAGCAAGACATTTCTGAGATTTT
>CBFIJK010000082.1:0-11815 GCA_965662745.1 uncultured Paracoccaceae bacterium | reverse complement strand
CGGGACAGGGCGCTTTGGTCGATGGCGGCGAGGGGATTGACGTTCTTGCCATGACCATGGGCGGCAACCTCAACGATCATGTGCTGTCGAGCCTTATGATCGAGAATATCGAAGCGCTCGATATAGGGAACGGTCAGGACAACCAGCTTTCGCTGGCCGCAGCCGACATTTTCAGCCTGACGGAAGAAAGCAACGAGGACCCGCTGTTCTCGGCGCTTAACGAGGGCGTCCGGGCGCTCAGGATCGAGGGCGGCGATAACGCGACCGAGACCGATCAACTGGAGCTCGTCGATGGCGGCGAATTCGCCTTCGAGCGCGTAGACGCGGCCCAGGATCCGGCAGGCTATGACATGTATGATCTCATAAGAACGTCCGGGGAAATGACCGAAGTCATCGCGCGGATTGCTGTGGACGAGGATATCGCCGTCGCGCAGGCTCTCACGAGCGCTTAACCGAGGTTCATTGCCACGGCGATCATCAGCACATACGTCAACTGGTGCGCCAGCTGGTCCATGCCGAACAGAACCCAGTAGCCCTTTTCGTGCATCGACACATCCTGGCGGCGTCCTTCGATTTCCTTGATGAAATCCACATGGTAATGGATCACGAATTCGCCCGCGCAGACGGCGAGCGCAAGCATCGGCGGGATGCCCCCGATCAGCAACACCGGCAGCGACAGCCCCGCATGGGTGCCCGCATGGGCAAGCCCGCCCGGATGGCCGTAGACGCCCTTGTTCTTGACCATCCAGAGCGTCTGGAACTGGAAATCAGCGAGGAAATGCTTGATCAGCAGGCCCGCCATCAGGACAAGGATATAGCTCTCGATGTTCATGCGCCCCTTTCGAGGTGATGGCGGTCAGACTGTCTGACCATCTGCGGTATCGAAAACGGGCGCGTCAAGCCAGATCCCGCAGCATAAGCGTGGTCCGGCTCAGCTTGTCGGCCAGTGTGATCGCAATGAGCCTGTGCCACGCCGCCAAAAGCGTTGGGTCGTCCTCGGCCAGCGCGTCCAGATCCTCGGGGTCGATGGCATAAACAGTGCTGTCGGTCTCGGCGATCACATCGGCGGTGCGCGGCAGGCCGGCATAACTGGCGATCTCTCCGACGAAGGCCCCGGCGCGCAGGCTGCGCAGGCGCAGGGGCACGCCGCCTTCGGGGCGCGGTGTGAAGATGCCCAGATTACCGCTGTCGATCAGATAGACCTCACCGGTGGTCTGGCCCTCGACGATCAGCGTTTCGCCCGCGCGCAGACTGCGCTTTTTCATGCGCGCCAGAAGGCGTTTCACAAGCGCCGCATCGCCCAGCACTTCGGTCAGTGTCGATTGCGCGTCCTCATTCTTCATCCCCGGCAGCCCGGCGATCAGCCGGTCCTCGGCCATCGCAAGCGCCGCGTCGACGGATGGCGCGCGGATCAGCGGGCCTGCGTCCCCCGGCGCGATATCCTGGCTGTCGAGCGTGGCAGAGACTTCGCCCGCCGCGCCCGCGATGATGATCTGCGCGCCGTGGCGATCCGCAAGGTTGCGCAGCTTGGCCAGCGCGACAAGCGTGGCGGAATCGACGCCGCGCACCCGTTCGCAATCTAGGATGATCACGCGCGGCGCGGTGGCATCTTCGAGCCGCGCGCGCACCTCGGTGACGATCTGTTCGATCGAGCCGAAAAAGAGGAACCCGTCGAGGCGCATGGTCACGACCTCATGCGCCTGCCGGTCGAGTCGCCGCGTCTCGCGCGGGCCGCGATCCACGGCGCTCCTCCGGGCGGAAAGGTCACTGATACGGGTTATGACGGGCAGGCGGCCATAGCTGACCGCAAAGAGAAGCGAGGCTGCAAGGACGCCGACGCCGATGGCCTGCAACATGCCGAAAACGACGGAGACCGCGACAATCGCAGCGCTGATCAGCTTGTCCGATAGGGTCTGGCGCAGCGAGATGAACCAGCGCCAGATCACGCTGATCCCGATGAACAGCAGGAACCCCGAGCCAAGGAACCCCGGAAACTGGTCGACCACATTTCCGACGACCAGAAATCCGACCGCCAAGGTCGCAAGCGCGGCGATGTTGAAGGCCGGATGATCGGCGCGCATCTCGTTTGCGGTCACGGTCGATGTGGCCGAGGGATACGCTGTCGTCCCGCCGATGGCTCCGGCAGCGATATTCGACACACCGCTCGTCAGGATCGCGCCGCGCGTATCCAGATCGCGGCCCAGCACCATTTCCAGCCCGACAAGGTTCAGCATCAGGCCGAAGATCGACACCAGTGCGGCGGCCAGGATGCTGGGCAGCGCGGCCCGGAGGACTTCGAGGTCGATCATCGCAAACAGCCACGGTCCGGGCGCAAGCGCAGGGCCCCCGGTCGCGGGTTTGGGCAAAAGGCCGAGGCCGCGCGCATCGCCAATCGACATCCCCTGGGCCGACAGGACGACATAGAACAGGATCGCCCCTCCGAAGATGCCGTAGACGAGCCCGCGTTCGCGCAAGAGCGCGTAGAGCACCGTGATGACCGCCGCGAAAAGGATCGTCAGGGCAAGGGGCCAGCGGCTGATCGCGGGCGGATCGAGCAGCGTGGCGATCGACCGGCTTTCCGAAGGCAGGGCCGACATCAGCGCCGCCAGGATCAAGAGAGCCCCGGTCGCCGCCAGAAAGCCCGTCGAAACCGGGTAGGGCATCAGCCGGACCAGTCGTTCCAGCCGCATCACATAGATCAGAATGATCGCAACGCCGGTGACCAGCGCAGTGCCGCCGAGGATGGCGAAGGCGGTCGCCGTCGCAATCTCGGAGGATTGCGGCCCGTCCGGAAGGGCCGCCAGCGCGAAGAAGAACGGGGCGAGGACGGCGAGCGGGGCCTGCTGCACGGCGCCGATGATCGGCCAGTTCGATTTTTCGCTTAGAACCAACGTCAGCGTCGCGATGAGGCTGGCCAGAATCATCAGCATCGCGCCAGAGGCAAGGCCCGCCGCCAGGCTGCCAGCGAAAATGGCCGACGAGATTGCGATCGCCCGCGCGATCACGTCGAACCCGATAATGACCCCCGCAGAGGCAGAGCGCAGGACGTTTCCGTCTGCGCTGTCGCTCATGCGTCCTGCTCTTGAAAGCGGCGCTTGTTGGCCTTCGACAGTTTGTCCGCAACGCCCCGGGACAGCGCCATATCAAGCGCGCCGCGCAATTCGGGCGAATTGGCCCGGAGCTGCCGCAAGGCCCGCCCGGAAATCGCGAAGAGCCGCGAGGGTTCGGTCAACGCGACACTGGCGATGGCCGGTTTTTTCTCGATCGCGCCGATCTCGCCGATGAACCCGCGCTTGACTGTCGCCACGACCTCATCGTCCACAATGACCGACGCGGTGCCGTCCGTGAGGTAATAGAGCGTTTCGACCGGGGCATCCTGCACCGTCAGCTTCATGTTGGGCTTGCCGTCGATCCAGACCCCGCGATCAAAGAACAGGCGCGCGGCGGGGGTCGACAGATCTGCAAAGATGATCGAGCGCAGTTCTTCTTCTTCCAGCGAAAAGCGGATGCGCCGATGCAGAATGTATCTGCGGATGATGCCAAAGAGGCTGATCGCCACGAATGAGATCTGGATGATCGCCGAGGCGAGATTGAAATCGACCGACAGGCTGATCAGCACAAGCATCGCCGCGATCAGGTTCAGCGCGGCATAAAGATAGCCAGCGCCCCGGATGACGCCCGCCATCAGCGCGCCATACGCCCCGAGGTAAAAGGCGACGCCGAGGATGCCGAAAAGCTTGAAGATCCAGTCGTCCAAGACCGCAGCTCTCCTCCACTTTCGGCCAGAATTGGCCTTCGGAGCGGCAAAGCGATGCGGTGCTGCCGCTAGGTCATTGTCCGAAGGCTACCGCACAAATACAGGCCATGTCCAATCTCGCAATGATTCGAACACCTTCCGTGCATGCTGCGGGTCAGAGCGCGGCGAATCCCGCGCGCAGGCCGTCCAGCAGAACGCCGACATCTTGTGTGCCAAGAACAAGCGGCGGCGACAGGATCACGTTCGGCCCCGACACGCGCACCATGGCGCCGGCCTTGTAGGTTTCTTCCTGCAGCTTCAGCGCCACGTCCTTGCCGATGGGTTTCTTGGTCTCGGGGTCCGAGACAAGCTCCATCGCGCACATCAGGCCATGTCCGCCGCGCACATCGCCGACGATCTCTTCCGCGGCGCCGATCTCTTGCAGACCGGCAAACAGCTCTGCCCCGCGCGCTGCCGCGTTGCTGGCCACATCAAGCCGGGTCGTTTCGGCAAGGCAGGCCAGCGCAGCCGCCGCACCGACCGGGTGGCCCGAATAGGTATAGCCGTGCCCGATAGAGGCTTTGCCCGCCTCGTCCTTCTCGAACACCTCGGCCACTGCGTCGGCAATCATGACCGCGCCGAAGGGGAAATAGCCGTTGGTGATCGCCTTCGCCGTCGTCGCCATGTCGGGCTTCACGCCCCAATGACGGCTGCCGGTCCAGTCGCCGGTGCGTCCAAAGGCCGTGATGACTTCATCTGCGATCAGAAGGATGCCGTGCTTGTCGCAAATCTCGCGCACGCCGGGCATGAAGCTTTCGTGCGGCGGGATAACCCCGCCCGCGCCAAGGACAGGCTCCATGATGAAAGCGGCGATGGTGGATGCGCCCTGGAACGCGATTTCGTCCTCGATAGCCTGAAGGCATAGCTGCGCCAGCTTGGCCGGATCGCTTTCATTGAAGGGGTTGCGATAGGGGTAGGGCGCGGGCGTGTGGAAACAGCCCGGCAGAAGGGGTTCGTACATCGTGCGGAAATTGGCGTTGCCATTGACCGAAGCGCCGCCGAAATGCGTGCCGTGATAGCCCTTTTTCAGCGACAGGAATTTCACCCGCCCCTCATGCCCGCGGATCTTGTGGTACTGCCGCGCCAGCCGCAGCGCGGTTTCCACACTGTCGCCGCCGCCCGAGGTGAAGAAGGACCGCGACAGCCCGTCGGGTGCGAAGAACTCGGCCAGAACCTCGGCCAGCTCGATCACCACATCATTGGTGGTGCCCCGGAAGGTCGAATAATAGGGCAGGCGGTTCAGCTGCGCCGTGATCGCCTCGATCACGGGCTGGCAGGAAAAGCCCAGGTTTACGTTCCACAAGCCGCCGACGCCGTCGACGACCTCATGCCCGTCGATATCCTTGATCCGCACGCCATGCGCCTCGGTGATGATCGTGGGCGGGTTGGCCTGCATGTCGCCGGGATGGGCCATCGGATGCCAGATGTTCCGGGCGTTCATTTCCTTGAGGAAGTTGGAATCTTTCATCTGTCAGGCCTTTCAGGACACGGGTTCGGAGGCCGGGGCGGATTGTCCCTCGGCGATTGTCGGGCTGGGGGGGGCGCCGCCCCAGAGATCCATGATGGCGCGCGCGGCGTGATCCAGCGCGTCCTTGATGCGCGCCTCGAGCGCAGCATCCAGCCGCGAGGTCGGTGTCGCGACCGCGAGTGCGCCGGTGACGGCGCCTTCCGGCGAAAACAAGGGCAGGGCGCGCGAATGCACATCGGCCTCGAACCCACCGGTGGATTCCGCGGCCCCAGTCTCGGCGATCCGGTCCAGAAGCGCGCGCAGGGCGTCCGGGTCGGTTTCCGTCCTCGGCGTCAGGCGCGGCAGGGGCACGGCAAGGATCGCCTCGCGACGGGCAGGGGAAAGATGCGCCAGAACCGAAAGGCCGGACGCGGTGGCGTGGAACGGCAGGATCGCCGCATCCTCCATCCGGACGCTCGTGCCATGGGCATCGGCATAGGTGAAGGCATAGGTGCCCAGCTTGTCGCCCTGGATCAACGACAGGTGAGCAGTCTCTCCGGTGGTGTCCGACAGACGCTGCAGGATCGGCATCGCGCCTTGGCGCAACGGTACCGTCGCCTCGCGCAACGCGGCCAGCCGCAGGACGGCCGGGCCCACCCGGTAGCGCCGTTCGTGGGATTGCTCGACCAGCCCGCCCGCTTCCAGCGACGAGATCAGGCGGTAAACGGTCGCCTTGTTCATGCCCGACAGCCGCGCCAGTTCGCTCAGCCCGATCTCGGGCCGCGCGAGCGTGAAATGCTCTAGCAAGTTCAAGGCTTTGTTGACCGTTCCCAAGATGGGCGATCCTTTCAAAAACTGCCGATAAACGCGGCGCTATGCCCTCGAAACCAGGGGCCGGACGCGTCCAGAATGCATAATCGTTGACAGATCGGCCTTGGCTCTGTCAATCTGAATTAGAACCATTGGTTCACATAATAAACCGATACGATCCGGGAACAGGGAGCCCAACTCATGCCTATCACCAAAGCCTCGAGCGCCATCGCGCTTGGCCTTGCCGTGCTTGCCGCCGGTCCGGCGCTTGCCGAATACCCCGAAAAGCCGGTCGAATTCATCGTGCCCTGGCCCCCGGGCGATCTTGAGGATGTCCTGACGCGCATGATCGCCGAGGATTTCGCGGCGGAATACGGCGTCTCGGCCGCGGTCGTGAACAAGCCCGGCGGCGGCGGCGGCCCATTCCCCGGCGCGATTGACGTGGCCACGGCCCCGGCAGATGGCTATACCATCGGGTCCTTCGTGATCGGCGTGCCGGTGATCGGCCACCAGATCGACATCCCCGAACTGACCCCGGCCAAGTTCGACCCGCTCGGCATCTTCCTGACCTATCCCTTCGTGATCGCCACCGGAGGAAACGCGCCCTATTCGTCCATGGAAGAGCTGGCCGCCTATGCGCAGGACAACGATGTCGCGCTTGGCCATTTCGGCGACGTGCTGACCCCGACGCAGGTGACCAAGGCCTTTGCGGCGAATGCGGGCTTCGAGTTCTCGTCCGACGCGGCCTTCGATGCGCTGGATTGCAATACGCTCGCTTCGGGCGATGCAGATGTCATCAACACGACGCTGCAGCTGATCCTGCCCTGCCTCGATCAGGTGAAGGTGCTTGCCTCGATCACCGATGAACGTATCCCGCTTGTCCCCGACGCCCCCGCCATCGGAGAGCTTGATGACACTCTAGATATCGCGCTGTGGAATGGTCTCTTCGTGACCAAGGACACCCCGCAGGATGTTCGCGACAAGATCGTCGCCGTCGCCGAAAAGACGGTGATGAGCGATCGCGCCCAGCAGGTCGCCGCCGATACCGGCGCGCTGGTCTACTGGCAGGGTGCCGATGAAGCGGCCGAGCGCATCGCGACCGATATCGACACGGTCGCGCGCATCGGCGAGACTTTGGGCAACTGATCCAAGCGCGGGCCCGGAGATCTGACCGGGCCCGCGTCTTACGCCTGACGCCGGAGCGCCCAGATGCAAGACGATCCCTACGATCTTCCGGCAGGTCCCCGGCGCGGCCAGCTGCCCTTTGCCCTTGCGCTCTGCGCCGCAGCCTTGCTGCTTCTGGCTAGCTTTCCGTCGCAGACCGCGCCCGCCCCTGACGCCGACCTCGTCGCGCGCCCCGGCTTCTGGCCCGGGGTTGCGGTTCTGACGATGGCCGTGTGCAGCGCGATCTACGCTCTTCGCTGGCGCCGCCGCCGCATCACGCGCGAAGACCGGGCAGAGCTGTTCCTCTGGCTCAGGGCTTGCGAATATGTTGGCTGGTTTCTCGTCTATGTCCTTCTGGTGCCGGTCATCGGCTATCTCGTTGCCACCGTGATCTTCCTGCCTGCGCTGACATGGCGGCTGGGTTATCGCAGCCGCAAGATCCTCTGGATCTCGGGCGCGCTCGGGGTCGCCATTGTGCTGCTGTTCAAGACGATGCTGTCGGTCAGAATTCCCGGTGGCGCGATCTATGAATGGCTGCCCGGCGCGGCGCGGTCCTTCTTCATCCTGAACTTCTAGGCGCCGATCATGAGCCTGTCTTGCACACGGACCCCTGACACAAAGGCCCCATCGTGGAGCTGATCCTCGGCGGTCTCGAGGTCCTCGCCCGCTGGGACGTGGTCGCGGCGCTTCTGGTCGGGTCCGTCGGCGGCGTGCTGATTGGCGCGATCCCCGGCGTCGGCCCCGCGGTCGCCATCGCGATCCTTTTGCCTGCGACCTTCTCACTCGATCCCATCGTCGGCCTGACCGTCCTTCTGGGGATTTACGGATCGTCCATGTATGGCGGTGCGATCCCGGCGATCCTGATCAACACGCCGGGCACCGCCGTCAACGCGCTGACGACCTATGACGGCTATCCCATGACCGCACGCGGGGAACCGCGCCGCGCGCTCAGCCTTGCCTATTCTGCCAGCTTCTTCGGCGGGATCCTGTCGGTGCTGGCGCTGATTTTCCTGTCCCCGGTGCTGGCCAAGGTCGCGCCCATGTTCGGCAGCCGCGAGATCTTCCTTGCCGCGCTTCTCGGCATCCTTCTGGTCGTGGTCGCCCACAGGGGCCAGTCGCTGATCGCGGCCGCGCTCGCGGCCTTCGGTATCCTCATCAGCACCATCGGGCTGGAACCGGTCCAATACACCCGCCGCTACACGTTCGACCAAAGCTGGCTGGCGAGCGGCATCGACCTGATCGTCGTGGTTCTTGGCCTTTTCGCGCTGTCCCAGGCGTTTTTCCTGCTGACGGGCATCGACGAGAAGACCCGTATCACCAAGCTGCGCGGCGGCCTGTTTCAGGGATTCCGAGAGCTGGGCCGCCATCCGCGCGTCGCCAGTGTCTCGGCCAGTTTCGGCATTGTCATGGGCATGATCCCCGGCGTCGGGGAATTCACCGCCCAGTTCCTCAGCTACACCTACGCGCAGAAGACATCGAGGCGCCCGGATGACTTTGGCCATGGCAGTTCCGAAGGCCTGATCGCGTCCGAGACCGCCAACAACGCCGTGCCCGCCGCCGCCATGGTCCCGCTTCTGGCGCTTGGCATCCCGGGCGAGGCGCTGACGGCGATGATGCTGTCGGTCTTTTATGTGCACAACGTTGTGCCGGGGCCGGGGCTGTTCCTCTACCAGATGGATTTCGTCGTTGCGCTGTATCTCGCGCTTCTGATCCTCAACGTGCTGGTGCTGATCTTCCTGCTCCTGGCGACGCGGCAATTGGTGAAGGTGGTCAACATCCCGAACCGGTTTCTGGGCGCCGCGATCCTCGCGCTGTCCTTCGTCGGGGTATACTCGCTACGCAATTCGATCACCGACTGCATCCTGGCTGCTGTCTTCGGCCTGATCGGCTTCATCCTCAAACGCTTGTCGCTGCCTATCGTGCCGATCATCCTTGGCATGGTGCTGGGCAATATCATGGAGGTGAAGCTGCGGTCTTCCATGAACCGTGTGGAGACCCCGCTCGACATGATCGAACGGCCCATCGCGCAGGTGATCTTCGTCATGATCGTTCTCGTGCTGGCGCTGCATTTCTGGACCGTCTGGAAGGACCGTCAGACGCGGGCAGAATGGCGGCGCGCCGTTCGTGACCGGCCGCAGCGGTTCGGCGGCTGGATGGCGGCCCGCCGCATGCGGCTTGAGAAAGATAAGAACCGCGCCATCCGCAAGGCCGCCCCCACCCATGCAAGGCCGCTCCCCGGACGATTGGGCGAGTGACAAGCCCTGCGCCGCTATCCTAGGATCGCGGCGACAAGGGGAACGCCGATGCCGCATCTGAGCTTTGAATATTCGACCGGGCTGGGCCGCATGGTCGATCTGCCGGGTTTTGCTGCCCATATGCGCGATGCGATGGTCGGCACGGGTGTCTTTCCATTGGGCGGTATCCGCGTGCGCGGGTTCGAGGCGGATGTGATGGCCGTGGCCGATGGCGGCGATTACCACTTTATCGACATGGTTCTGCGTATGGGTGAGGGCCGAACGGAAGATGTGCGCGATGGCGCGGCGGATGCGCTATACGATGCCGCGCGCGCCTATCTGGAGCCGCAAGTGACCACGCCGTTCATGCTGTCGCTGGAACTTGTCCAGATCGACAAACGCTTCAGCCGCAAGGCCTGGAACACCGTCCACGCCGCCGTCACGACATGAGAAGCTATGACCGCGCGCTGCCCATCGCCCTTCTGCGTGCCCGCGAGGCGACGTTGCGCCCCTTCCGCGCCCATCTCGACGCCCATGGCCTGACCGTCCAGCAATGGCGCGTCATCCGCGCGCTGGCCGAGGGCGAGGCGCTGACTCCTACCGAACTGGCCGAGCGCTGCGTTCTTCTGACGCCGTCGCTGACACGGATGCTGAAGGCGATGACGGAACGTGGCCTCGTCGCGCCCGCGCCAGACAGCGACGCACGCCGCCGCCGCGTCACGCTGACCGATGCGGGCCGCGCGCTTTATGAACGCGCGGCGGTACAATCGCGTGATGTCTACCAGCGGATCGAAGCGGCCTTCGGTGCCGACCGGATGGAGCTGCTGCTCGATCTGCTGACCGACCTGCGCGACAGCGTCGATGCCGATCCGGCCCTGTCCGACGATGGTGTTGACTCGCCTATGGATAATACTTAACACGTTAATCAAATGGGGAGGGCGGCGATGACGGCTTTGGATGACAACCTGGCGAAGGCCAAGGCGTATATGGCGCGTTGGTCGGATGGCTGCCTGAACCATATAGGCGGCAAATCGGTGCCCGCCGCCTCTGGCAAGACCTTCGCGACGCAATCCCCGGTGGACATGGCCGAGCTTGGACAAGTGGCCGAGGGCGACGCCAAAGACATCGATGCAGCCGCGAAGGCCGCAAAAGCCGCCTTCGCCGACTGGCGCGACATGCCCGGCAAGACCCGACGCGATATCCTGCACGCCATTGCCGACGGGGTCGAAGCGCGGGCCGAAGAAATCGCCTTCACCGAATGCCTCGACACCGGGCAGGCCCTGCGCTTCATGTCAAAGGCAGCGATCCGGGGCGCCGCGAATTTCCGGTTCTACGCCGACAAGGCGCCCGAGGCGCAGGATGGCAAATCGCTTTATGGTCCTGGCCAGATCAACATGACCCGCCGCGTGCCCATCGGTCCAGTTGGCATCATCACGCCCTGGAACACGCCCTTCATGCTGTCTACCTGGAAGATCGCCCCGGCGCTCGCCGCGGGCTGCACGGTGGTTCACAAACCGGCTGAACTTTCGCCTCTGACCGCCTCACTTCTCGTGGAAATCGCGGAAGAGGCGGGCCTGCCGGCCGGGGTCTGGAACACCGTCAACGGCTTTGGTGAAACGGCCGGCAAGGCGCTGTGCGAGCACCCCGATATCAAGGCCATCGCCTTTATCGGCGAGTCCACCACCGGCCAGCATATCCTGCGTCAGGGCGCTTCCACACTGAAGCGCACGCATCTGGAACTGGGCGGCAAGAACCCGGTCGTCGTCTTCGCGGACGCCGATCTTGATCGTGCCGCCGATGCTGCGGTTTTCATGATCTACTCGCTGAACGGCGAGCGCTGCACATCGTCCTCGCGGCTTTTGGTCGAGGCGTCGATCTACGATAGCTTCACTGCGAAAGTTGCTGAAAAAGCTGCGAATATCAAGATCGGCCACCCGCTTGATCCGGCCACCACCATTGGCCCGCTGATCGCTCCAGAGCATCTATCAAAGGTCATGTCCTATTTCGACATCGCCCGCGAAGATGGCGCGGAAATCGCCACGGGTGGCGAGCGCTGGGGCGAGACCGGTTGCTGGGTCAAGCCGACGCTTTTCACCAAGGCCACGCCCGACATGCGCATCGCACAAGAAGAAATCTTCGGCCCTGTCTTGACGGCAATTCCTTTCGAGGACGAAGACGAAGCGCTCAAGATCGCGAATGGCGTTGAATACGGGTTGGCTGGGTATCTCTGGACCTCGGACGCCATGCGCGCCATGCGCTTCAGCCACGCGATGGAGGCCGGGATGGTCTGGGTGAACTCGGAGAACCTGCGCCACCTCCCGACGCCCTTTGGCGGGATGAAATCCAGCGGGATCGGGCGCGATG
>CBFIJK010000081.1:0-12202 GCA_965662745.1 uncultured Paracoccaceae bacterium | reverse complement strand
TGTCGTGGCAGCCGTATTCATTATCCGTCTGCCACGCCGCGATATGTGGATTGCGGCCATAGCGATCGGCAATCGCCGTCACGATCCGTCGGCACTCGCCCAAGTAGCCCTTATGCGAAAAGCAGTAGTGGCGCCGCGATCCGAACTTGCGGGGATGGCCATTCTCATCGACGGCGAGCATGTCGGGGTATTTCGACAGGACCCAGCGCGGCGGCGTGGCGGTGGGCGTACCAAGAACGACCTTCAGCCCCGCCTGCCCCAGCACCTCGATCGCTTCGTCCAGCCAGCGCCATTCGAAGGCGCCTTCCTGCGGCTCGATCCGGCCCCAGGCGAATTCGCCGATCCGCACCCAGGTCAGCCCCGCCGCGGCCATGCGGCGCGCGTCGTCTTCCCAGACCGCGCGGTCCCAGTGTTCGGGGTAATAGCAGGTGCCAAGCGTCCGGCGCATTGTCGGGCCTTTCGTGTTCAGGTCAGCGCGTCCCAGGCTGCGACCATTTTGGCCGCGCGGGTCTCGATTTCGGCCGCCGAGACGCCCGGTGCGTAAAGCTGCGATCCGATGCCGAAACCCGTCACACCCGCCGCGCGCCAGTCGGCGAAATCATCCGCCCCGACGCCGCCGACCGCATAGGTCGCCGTGTCCTTCGGCAGGACGGCCTTTAACGCCTTGAGGCCGGATGTCCCCAGAAGGAAGGCGGGGAAGAATTTCAGACCATCCGCCCCGGCGCGCAAGGCCGCGAAGCATTCAGTCGCCGTGAAGACACCGGGATAGGACAGCATCCCGTGCGCCTTGGTGGCGGCGATGACGTCCGTGTTGCAATCGGGCGAAACGACCATGCCAGCGCCGATCTCATGCAGACGCGCGACCGCGTCCACATTCAGCACCGTGCCCGCGCCGATCAAAGCGTCCGAACCAGCCTCTTGGATCATCGCGGCGATGCTGTCGAAGGGATCGGGCGAGTTCAGCGGCACCTCGATCTTGGTGATGCCTGCGTCGATCAGGGCGCGGGCTGCCGGTGCGGCCTCTGCCGGGGTGATGCCACGAAGGATGGCGATGATCTCTCGGGTCAATGCAGCGTCTCCTTTCGCGGTGTGCGCGCGGCCGACAGCCCCGCAAGCGTGATCTCATCCACCCCGATGCGGCGCGGCTGCAGCCCTTGCGCGGCCAGCGCGCTGGCATAGGCACCTGCCTGCGTCCCCTCGCCCAGAACGACGACTTCCTGGCCCAGCCAATAGGGCCGCGCCCCTGCAAGCTCTAGCCCAATCAGATGCCCCGACAGCCGTGCGCGGGCGATCACAGGGTCCAGCCCCTGCAGCAGCGCCTCGGCGCGCAGGCCGAAGACCTTGGCGGCAAAGGCGGCCGGGCGGGACATGGTGTCGGACACCGCATCCAGAAACGCGCCCTCGTCCCAGCCCTCGGCGGCCACCGAATGGCGCAGCACCGATTGCGCGGCGAGAAGGGCAAAGGTCTCGCCGGTCATGAAGGTGGCGAAACTGACGACTTCCCCGGCGCTGACCTGCACCCATTTCGTATGCGTTCCGGGCATGCAGATCACGCCGTCGAAATTCGGCGCGGCAGCGAAGACCCCGGCGATCTGGGTTTCTTCGCCGCGCATCACGTCGGCGGGGTTGTCCTGCTTGATGCCCGGCAGGATCGCCACGTCGAGGCGCTGGTCCTTGGTGCGGACATGGGTCGCCTCGGTGATGCCGGGCGGGGCGCAGGGCGTGCTGCGATAGGGCGCTTCGGCCCATCCCTGGCGCGATCCGGCCATGCCGCAGACGAGGACCGGGACGGTGCCTGTTTCGGGCAGCGCGTCGCCGACAAGGTCCAAGAGCGCCGGTTCAAACGCGTCACGCCCCAGCACATTCATCCCGCGATCCGAGGCGCGCTTGTCCAGCACCTTGCCGCCTGCGCCCATCAGCCAGACACGCAGGTTCGAGGTACCCCAATCGACCGCAATCCAGTCGAGTTCTGCGTCAAGCCCGTTCATCAGCCCGTCACCACAACGCCGCCATCCACGACCAGCGATTGCCCCGTGACCATCCCGCTGGCTTCTGACGCGAGGAACAGGACCGGGCCCACGATGTCTTCGGGCGAAAGATGCTTCTTGAGGCATTGCTTGCCGAGATGCGCCTTCAGCGATTCAGGATCAGCCCATTTATCAAGCTGCTTTTGCGTCAGGACCCAGCCCGGCGCGATGGCGTTCACGCGTATGCCGTCCGGCCCGAATTCCCGCGCGAGCGACCGTGTCAGGCCGTTCAGCCCCGAGTTCGACATGGTATAGAGCGGATAATCCGCCTGCCCCATCATGTAGCTGATCGAGGTGAAGTTCACGATCGCACCCTTGCCTGCCGCTTTCATGCCGGGGGCCACCGCCTGGCAGGCAAAGAAATAGGCCTTGAGATTGATCCCGATGTTTTCTTCCCAGAACGATTCATCAACGTCTTCGGTCTTGTGCCTGTGATCGTTGGCGGCGTTGTTGACAAGGACCTGCACGGTGCCATGCGCCCCGGTCGCCTTACTGATAGCCGCCTGAAGCGCGCCGGTATCGGTAATGTCGCACTGGATGAACAGCGGACGCGTGCCGGTCTTCTGTTCCATCTCGCCAGCGAAATCCGACGCGTCGGACCGCCCGACAAAGGCGACCTTGGCGCCTTGGTGCAAAAACCCTTCGGTCAGCGCCGCACCGATGCCAGACCCGCCGCCGGTGATGAATACAGAGGCGCCCTTCAGGTCTTCGTGGATGGTCATGCCGGGTCTCCTTGGCGTGCTCTCGTTCATAGTTTGCGCCCCTCAAGCACCCAGATCGTCTGGGGGAAGGTCCAAGGCAGCGTGATCCCGTGGCGCATCAGGTATTGACCGCTCAGCCGCACCGGCCCTTTCGAAAGCGCCGTTTCACCGCGGGTCAGGCCGGGGGGGGTCGGCGGTATGCCCACGGGCGTGATTTCATAGAACGCCGCCGGGTCCAAGCCGGTCAGCCGCAACGGGCGCGGCGCGATCTGCGCCGAGGCAACCGCCTGCCCCGCAAAGACCACAAAACGCGCGCCGTTCCGTGCCATCTGCTGCTCGGCGATCACTGCCGGATCGGCGCTGTCGAGGCGCAGGATGTCGGCGCTCTGCCGCCAGTCACGGTTCGCCTTCCACCATGCGGTGACACGGCTCAGGACCTCTGCCTCTTCCGGGTTCAGTTCACGAGGGTCCATCTCGAACCCCATGTGCCGCTGTGCCGCGACCCAGGCGCGGAACTGCATCGGCAACACTCGCCCGCTGGAATGACAGGTGCGCGGTCCAACATGGCTGCCGGTGACGGCAAGCGGAAGGAGCACCGCCGCTTCGTGCTGCATCCGAAGCCGTTCCAACGCGTCATTGGAATCCGACAGCCAGACCCTTTGGCAATAGGCCATGATGCCGAAATCGATACGCCCGCCGCCCGAAGAACAGCTTTCGATCTCGACTTCGGGGAACGCGGCGCGCAGCCGTTCCAGAAGCGCATAGCTGCCGCGGGTTTGCGCCGCATCGGCATGAGGCAGTACGCGGTTGTGATCCCACTTGATGTAGCTGATCGGATGTTCGCGCAGGATCGCAGCGATGCTGTCGAACAGATACTCGCGCACCTCTTCCCGCCCCATGTCGAGAACAAGCTGTTGGCGGCCCGTGACCTGCCCAGGCGCGCCCAGCGCCCAATCGGGATGCGCGCGGTAGAGATCGCTGTCGGGATTCACCATTTCCGGCTCGAACCAGATGCCGAAGGACATGCCAAGACCGATCACATGCTCGATCAGCGGCATAAGGCCATCGGGATACTTGCCCGTATCGACCACCCAGTCGCCCAGCGCGCGGCGGTCGTCGGTGCGGCCCTTGAACCATCCATCGTCCAGAACGAACCGCTCGGCGCCAAGCTCTGCGGCGCGGTTCGCGATGGCCTTGAGATCGGTAAGGCTGTGGTCGAAATAGATCGCTTCCCAGCAGTTGTAATGCACGGGGCGCGGGGTCGAAGACTTCGGCCAGGTGATGATGCGATCGAGCAGGTGACGCTGGAAGGCGACACCGCACCCGTTGAAACCCGTATCAGACAGGCAGGTATAAAGCGTGGCAGTCTCGAACTCCGTCCCTGGCGTCAGCGCAGTGCCGCCCGCATGACCGAACTGCACCTGGCGGCGGCCATCTGGCAATTCCTCGGCGATCATTCGGTGCCCGCCGGACCAGCCATAGTGGAACGCGCGCGCCTGCCCTTGGGTGTTCGTGGTCCCCGGGTCAGGCAGGATCAGCAGCGGCAGGTGTTCATGGCCCGTGCGCCCCGTCCGGTTGTCGCGCATGCGGATGCCGGGGGACCACTGCGTCCGGTTCACCTGGAACTCGCCGATCCAGCGGCCCGACAGGTCGATCATTTCGTCGCCCAGATCGGGCGCGGGAAAGACCGGGGCGGCGAGCCAGTCGAGCGAAATGGGCGCATCGGCGCCAAGCGATGCGCGCGCAGTGACGACGCAAGTCTCGGCGTCGAGCGCGATCTCGGCGCGGTAGGTCAGGCCAGCCGCATCGTCGCGCGCGGTGATCTGGATCGCCTTGCCGTCACAGGCCGCAATCTGCAGGCGGAATGCGGGGCGCAGGACCGTGCCGCTTGCGTCCCGCCCCGAAAAACCGGGCTGTCCGGGAAAGCTGCGCGCGGCTTCAGGGCAGATCGAGAGCGGCGATTCCACATCCAGCATGCCGCCGGTGATGTCGCGCCGGGCGGCTGCAGCAATCGTTTCAGCCTCGCCCTCTGGCAAGGGCGCACCCCAGTAGACGATGCAGGGCAGCGCGTCGTCCTCGCTCGCCAGAACAAGCGTCTGGACCGCATCGTCGAGCCGCCAGACCTGTGTCACTTCACGGCCCCAAGCGTCAGGCCCGCGATGAAGTGGCGCTGCATCAGAAAGAACATCGCCACAGGCGGCAATGCGGCGACGATGCTGCCTGCGCTCATCAGGTGATAGGCGGCGCGATACTGCGCGTTGAAGGATGTGATCCCGGCGGTCACGGGCTGGCTTTCGACGCCCTGGGTCAGCACCACGGCCCAGAAGAAATCGTTCCAGATGAAGGTGAAGATCAGCACCGACAGCGCAGCGATGGCGGGCTTCATCAGGGGCAGGACGATGAACCAGAAGATGCGCCATTCCGCGACGCCTTCGACGCGGGCCGCCTCGATCAACTCGAAAGGCAGCGCGCGGATGAAGTTGCGCATGAAAAGCGTGCAGAACCCGGTCTGGAAGGCGATGTGAAACAGCACGAGTCCCGTCTTGGTATTGTAGAGCCCGAGATCGAGCGTCAGGTCGCGCACCGGCACCATCAGGATCTGGAAGGGCACGAAATTGCCCGCCACGAACATGAAGAAGATCCACAGGTTTCCACGGAACTTGTACACGCCCAGCGCAAAGCCGGTCATGCAGGACAGCGCAACCGCGCCAATCACCGTCGGCACCGTGATGAACACCGAATTCAGCAGGTAGCGCGGCATGTCCGATTCAAAGAACACCTTACCGTAGTTGGCCGCGCCCTCGAAGGTCGTGGGCCAGCCCCAGTAGTTGCCGGACGTGAAATCGGTATCCGGCTTGATCGAGAACACAGCCACCGCGATCAACGGCGCGAGCCACAGCAAAAGCGCCACCGGGATCAGCGACTGATAGGTGATCTGTGCCGGCCGCGAGGCCTGTTCGATGGGTCTGGGAAACATCTCAGTGCCCCCTTTCCTGCCGCCACATCGACCACAGGAAGTAGGCGATGAAAACCAGCATGATCAGGAACAGGACGACCGCGATCGCCGCGCCATAGCCCATGCGGAAGCCGTATTCCGACAGGGCCTTTTCGAACATGTAGAAACTCAGGACACGGGTCGATCCGAAGGGGCCGCCATTGGTCATGATCGAGATCAGGTCAAAGGACCGCAGCGCGCCGATGATCGTCACGACGAAAGCGATGAAGGTCGCCGGGCGCAGTTGAGGCAGGATGACGTGCCAGAGCATCCGAAGGCCCTTTGCGCCGTCAAGCCGCGCCGCTTCGATCTGTTCGGGATCCACAGCGTTGAGGCCCGTCAGATACAGGATCATGCAATAGGCGATCTGCGGCCAAAGCCCGGCTGCGATGATGCCGTAGGTCGCCAGCGTCGGATCGCCCAGCACGTTGATCGGCGAGATGCCGACCGCGCCCAGCATGGTGTTCAGAAGGCCGAACGTCGGGTCGTAGAACCAAGTGAAGACAAGGCCCACGACGACCTGGCTGATCACGAAGGGAAAGAAGAACAGCGATTTGTAGATGCGGATGCCCGCCACCGTCTGGTTCAGAAACAGCGCGATGAACAGCCCACCGGGGATCGCCAGCAGATACAGGAGCAGCCAGCGCAGGTTATTCCAGATCGACACCTCGAAGGCGCGGTCGGTGCCAAGCTCTCGGTAGTTCTGAAGGCCGATGAACCGCGCCTCGCCCAGACCGTCCCACGCGTAGAACGAGACCTGAAAGCTCTGGTAGATCGGGATGATGACATAGACGAGGAAGAACAGGACGCCAGGCGCAAGGAACAGAAGCGGCGCAAGGGTCATCCGGTTGCGCCGGATCCATCCCGGCCCGCCGGTATCGGCATGGGTGTCAGGCAGCGTCGCTACAGTCATGGGCCCTGTCCTTACCTTCAAGGAAAAAGCGCGGCGCCGGAGGTCCGGCGCCGCGTATCAGGCGGTTGGCTTACTGGTAGATGCGCTGACGCGCCTGTTCCAGACGGCCCAGAATGTCGTCGAGGTTGTCGGGGAAGACCATGAATTCCTGGAAGCCTTCCATCGCGATCGACGCCATTTCCGCAGGGGCATCCCGGTCGAAGAACTGCGCGATCCCACCGGGGCTGTTCGAGGACAGCATATTGAAGCCCTGGTTCAGCATCTCGTCATCATCGACCGAAGAGGCCGCGTTGACCGGAAGCTGGCCCAGCGCGTCGCCGCTGTTGATGCGGGTCTGCACCTCGGGCGAAACCACATAGCGCAGGAAGGCGCGCGCGGCTTCCTTGTTCTCGGCGCCCGACGGGATGTGGAACGTATCGGTCGGCGCGTCTTCGGCCAGCTCGACATCGGGGTTGATCGCCGGGAACTGGTAGAAGTCCAGCTGATCGTCCGACAGCCCCGCCTCGCGCATCGGCGCCACGGCGAAGTTACCCATCAAGTAAGCCGCAGCATCGCCGTTCACCATGAAGGGCAGCGCTTCCTGCCAGCTATAGGACTGGTGGTTGTCGATGAAGGCGCCCATGTCGATCAACTCGCGCCAGTTGGCGAAGGTCTGGCGCACGCGCTCGTCGGTCCATTCCACCTCGCCATTCGTAAGCGCCATGTGGAAGTCATAGCCGTTGGTGCGCATGTTCAGGTAATCGAACCAACCGCCTGCAGTCCAAAGGAACTTGGTGCCGATGGTAAAGCACTTCGTGCCGGAATCGAGGAGCGCCTGGCAGTTCGCCTTGAACTCCTCCCAGTTGGTCGGCTCTGACAGGCCAAGCTCTTCGTAGATATCTTCGCGATAATAAACGCCCCACTGGTAGTAGGTGTACGGCACGCCCCATTGCGCACCGTCGAGCGTCATAGCACCCTTGGTCGACGCAAGGTTTTCGGCGATCTCGGGCTCTTCCCAAAGATCCGACACGTCCTCGAACAAGCCCGCCGACACATAGGGGCGCATGCGGTTCGCGGCATACCAGTTCGCCACATCGGGCGGGTTGGCCGTCAGGAAGTTGCGGATCTGGGTCTTGTAGGCCTCGCGGTCGATGATCGTCAGATCGACTTCGAGGTCCGGATGCATCTCGTCGAATTCAGCGGCAAGGCCTTCCATCACCGCGCGCGGCGCGGGGTTCGACATGTCCGAGAAAATGGTGAGCGTGCCGGTCAGCGGCTCCTCATGGGCCGCGCCAAACGCCTGTCCGGCGACAAGCGCAAGCGCCCCCGCCGTGGCGGTCAAAGTGGTTCGCATGGTGTCCTCCCTTTGCGATCATGCTGGAAGTTTCATTATTTGAAACCATTGTCCAACTATTGAAACTATGCTTGTCTTGGGCTAAGGCTGTCAAGGGCCGGATCGCAACGCGAGACCGGCTCAGCCGACGCAGGGGAGGAGACGGCGGCATGAGAGACGGGTCATGAAAGACGGCGCGCCGGAACGCGGCGATGGGACCGTGGGCAAGGCGCTTGACGTCTTGGACCTCGTGGCTGGCTTCGGTCGGCCTGTGCGGTTTTCCGATCTGCTGGCCGTATCGCCGCTGCCCAAGGCGACGCTTTACCGGATGATCCAGACCCTCGCAAATCAGCGGATGCTGGCGCATGACGCGGAAACCGGCACATACGCGCCCGGTCTTCGGTTGGTGCAACTTGCCCACGCCGCCTGGCGCCAAAGCTCTCTGGCGCCGCTGGCCCGGCCGCTTATAGACGCGCTGTCGGCGGATGTGGGCGAGACGATCCACCTGGCGCAACTCGACAAGGGTCAGGTGCTTTATGTCGACAAGCGAAACGCGCGCACGCCGATCCAGATGTTTTCCGACGCGGGCAAGATCGGGCCGGGCTATTGCACCGGCGTTGGCAAGGCAATGCTGGCCTTCCTGCCCGAGGATGAGCTGGACGCCGCGCTGAAACAGCAGGCCTTTCACGCCTACACACCCACGACGCTCGCTTCGCCCGAGACGCTGCGCGCCGATCTGGCGCGGATTCGGGACGAGGGCATCGCCTTTGACCGTGAAGAACACGAGCCGGGCATCATCTGTATCGCCGCGCCGATCCTGACGAACCAGAACCGCCCGCTTGGCGCGCTGTCGATCACCGCATCGACCCAGCGGATGAGCCTTGCGGCGCTTGCCGATCTGAAACCGGCTCTCACGGGCACGGCCAAACGTATTTCCGGAGCGGTCGCCGACTGGCGCTTCCCCGACACAGCAGGATGAGCGAAAGGACCCCGACATGAGCGGCGTGACACTTGAAAAGGCCGTAAAGGCCTATGGCGAGGTCGAGGTGATCCACGGGCTCGACCTGGAGATCGCGGATGGCGAATTCTGCGTCTTCGTCGGCCCGTCCGGCTGCGGCAAGTCCACCCTTTTGCGGATGATCGCGGGGCTGGAAGAGACGACCAAGGGCACGATCCGCATTGGCGAACGGGACGTGACCCGCACCGATCCCTCCGACCGCGGTGTGGCGATGGTGTTCCAGACCTATGCGCTTTACCCGCATATGACGGTCGAGGAAAACATGGGCTTTGGCCTGCGCATGACCGGGCATCCCAAGTCCGAGATAAAGAACAAGGTTGCCGAGGCCGCACGCATCCTGAAGCTGGGTGATTACCTAAAACGCAAGCCCAAGGCCCTGTCCGGCGGCCAGCGCCAGCGCGTCGCGATCGGCCGCGCGATCGTGCGCGGGCCCGAGGTGTTTCTCTTCGATGAGCCGCTGTCGAACCTCGATGCCGAACTGCGCGTTGATATGCGGGTCGAGATCGCGCGCCTGCACAAGGAAATCGGCGCAACGATGATCTATGTGACGCACGACCAGGTCGAGGCGATGACGCTGGCCGACAAGATCGTCGTTCTGCGCGCAGGCCATATCGAGCAGGTCGGCACCCCGATGCATCTCTATAAAAACCCCGATAACCGCTTCGTCGCGGGCTTCATCGGCTCGCCCTCCATGAATTTCGTGGAGGGGGTAGTCGAAGGCAGTGGCGTGCGCTCTGACCTATTGGGCGATGCGCCGGTGGAAGTGAACGTCAGCCTGCCTGCAGAGGGCACGCCGGTGCTCCTCGGATTGCGCCCGAACCACCTGACGATTGTCGAAGGTCCCTCGCCCCTGAAGCTCGACATCCGCGAGCGGCTGGGCGGCGTGGCCTATGATTATCTAGATGACGGTCAGGGCACACGCATTGTGGTCGAGACCCGCTCGGAAGAGGATATTCCCGAAGGCACCGAGGTGCAGCTTCGCTTTGACCCGGCCGATGTGCTGGTCTTCGACAAGGCCAGCGAGGCGCGCATCCGCTAGCACCTCTGCGTTTCGCCCCTTGACCCCGGCGCGCGCAGCCGGGAACCCTGCGCCCCGAAACGCGAAGGGGGAAATGCAATGTCCAATCCGCTTTATGATGAGCTTTTCGGCCGCCATGCCGCGCAGCCGACGCCCTTCCTGAGGCTGCGGGACGGCACGGTCTGGACCCATGCCGCTTTCGTGGACCGCGCCGCGCAGATCGCGCATGCGCTTGTCGCGGCGGGGCTTGCCCCCGGCGACCGTCTGGCCGCGCAGATCGAGAAATCGCCCGAAGCGCTGGCGCTCTATGCCGCGTGCGCACAGGCCGGGATAGTGTTCCTGCCGCTCAACACGGCCTATACCGCGGAAGAATTGCGCTATTTCATCGAGAACAGCGGCGCGAAGATGGTCGTCTGCGATCCTTCGGCGCTCGAGACGATTCAGCCGATGGCGGCGGCGCTGGACGCGTCGGTCCTGACGCTGGACGCGGCGGGCGGCGGAACGCTGATGGCGTCTGCGGATACGCAAAGCGCCGCGTTCGACACTGTGCCACGCGAGGCGAGCGATTTGGCGGCGTTCCTCTATACCTCCGGTACCACGGGGCGATCCAAGGGCGCGATGCTGACTCAGGCGAACCTATTGTCGAACGCGCGAACGCTGACGGACCTGTGGCACTTCACAAAGGACGACGTCCTGTTGCACGCCCTGCCGATCTTTCACACCCATGGTCTATTCGTGGCGACCAACGTCGCGCTCTGCGCGGGCTGCGAATTGGCCTTTCTGCCGAAATTCGATCTCGACGCTCTGATCGAGATGATGCCGCGCGCGACCAGCCTGATGGGCGTGCCGACCTTCTACACCCGCCTTCTGGATGATCCGCGCTTTGACAAGGATCTCACCGCTAACATGCGCCTCTTCATCTCGGGCTCTGCGCCGCTGCTGGCCGAAACGCACCAGGCTTTCGAGGCACGCACCGGGCACCGCATCCTTGAACGCTACGGGATGACCGAAACGAACATGAACACCTCGAACCCTTATGTGGGCGAGCGGCGCGCTGGCACCGTGGGATTCCCGCTGCCGGGGGTAGAGCTGAAGATCACCGATCCCGAGACAGGCGATACCTTGCCGCAGGGCGACATCGGTCAAATCGAGGTGCGCGGGCCGAACGTCTTCAAGGGCTATTGGCAAATGCCCGAAAAGACCGCCGCCGAACTCCGCGCGGACGGGTTCTTCATCACCGGAGATCTGGGGCGGATGGACGAGGACGGTTATGTCCATATCGTCGGGCGCAACAAGGATCTGATCATCTCGGGCGGCTACAACATCTATCCCAAGGAGATCGAACTGGTCCTCGACGAACAGCCCGGCGTCCTCGAAAGCGCGGTCATAGGCGTCCCGCATCCCGATCTGGGCGAGACGGTCGTCGGCATTCTGGTGGCGCAGAAGGACGCGGTGCCGGACGTGGAAGCGATCATGCAGTCGGTCAGCACGGCGCTTGCACGCTTCAAGCATCCGCGCAAGCTGGTCCTGGTCGATGCCCTGCCCCGTAACACCATGGGCAAGGTGCAAAAGAACGTGCTCCGCGAGGAAAATGGCGGGCTGTTTACCAGCTGACCGCTAATGATACCGGCGCGGCAGTGTGCCGGTGCTGCGCAAGGCGGCCAGATGCATCCGCTTCAGGCTGAGCCCGACATCGACTGCAAGGCTGGTGATCAGCGGCGCGATATCGGCGCGCACGATCAACGTGGCGATCAGCATGGCGTCTTCGCGCTCGCCCTCCGTCGCGGTGGCGATGAAATTGGCGAAACAGGATTCGTCGGTGCCGACGCAGTCGCAAGTCACCGCATGGCACAACAGCGGCCGCCGCCCGTGCCGCACACAAAGCGAGACCAGTTCATCGAAGGCTTGCCCGGCCCTTTGCCCTTGTTCTGGCCCGAGCCCCAACACGAAATCCCGCCGCAGCCGGTCGCGGGCGGTTTCACTTTCGGACCAAAGCCGCAGGTAGAGGATCGCCGCTGCGCGCAGTTCGTCGAAATCGGCGAGATAGCCGATGGGCCGTCCGCCGCTGATAGGGTCAATCCGGCTCATGTCGGCTGGGTCAGAGTGTCGGCGCGGGTGCCGCTTCGGGGTTGGCAATCAGGCATCCGGATCGTCCTTGCATCGGGTGCGGTCCTGCCTTCCCTGATGCGGAATCGGGATCGCCAGACCGTGCTACCAT
>CBFIJK010000080.1:0-13030 GCA_965662745.1 uncultured Paracoccaceae bacterium | reverse complement strand
AGACGCGCCAGAACGCTGTCCAGTTCGTCGCGCCAAGGGACTTGGCCGCGCGGACATAGGAGGGCGGGATCGTCTTCATCACCGAATAAAGCGGCAGGATCATGAACGGCAGAAGGATATGCGTCATGGCGACGATGGTGCCGAACTGATTGTTGATCATCACCAATCGCTCGTTATCGGCCACCATTCCTAGCCAGACGAGAATATCATTGATCACACCCTGCTGCTGCAGCAGCACTTTCCATGCGCTCGTGCGCACCAGAAGCGATGTCCAGAATGGCAAGAGGACGAGGATCAGCAGAACGTTCGACACGCGCAGTGGCAGGTTCGACAGCAAATAGGCGATTGGGTAGCCGAGCAGCACGCAAGAACCCATGATCATCAGCGACATGAAGAGCGTGCGCTGGAACAGAAGCATGTAGATCTTCTGGTTGTCGGGCTGCTGTTCGATCCCCGACGGGGTCAGCTGAAGGTCCAGCGACGCAAGGAAATAGCCGGATGTATAGGGATCTGAGAAGGCCTTGATCGTTCCCCAGACTTCGGGATCGGCCCAATCCTCGTCGATGTCGATATAGGTTTCGCTGAGCGTCACCGTCTCGAAATTCGCGACGGCCTCACCTGCGGCAGAAATCAGGTCGGCGTTCTCGCCGTCGAAGGCCGAAGCGGCATCAGGGTTGGCCATCAGATCAGTGTAAAGCGCAAGATAGGCTGGCATCCACGGTTCTTCTTCCGTGGGGCTGTCTTCGTCCTCGACCTGCGTGACGCGGGCGAAAGACAGATAGGTGCCAGCGGTTTCCGGTAAAACCTCGGCAATGCCAGAGCGGAGGCGGAAGGGAGGCGGCGACTCGTCAAAGTCACGTCCCCCGGCCTCGGCGCGTTCCATCCAGGCTTGCTGCGATTGAATCCATTCGGGCGCGGCGAGCAGCGACACCCAGGTCATGGGCTCTTCCCACGTCTCGTTCAGCTCGAAGAACTGGTCGGCATAGACCTCGCCGATGTCGTCGACACGGCGGCCCGTCTTGCGGAAGAGCGATGAGATGCCGGTCGTCTCGTAATTCAGGCGAGACCCGAGGCGCGTGTGGCGCTTGGCGGCTTCCGCGGCGGCCAAATCGTAAGACATTGCGCGGAAGATTGCCTCATCCGGGACAGCGCCCGACTCGTAGTCCCAATCTTCCAGGGCGACCACGGTGCGCGGCAGCGTTTCCGACACGATCTGGTTCTCGACCGAACGGAACAGCATGTCGATGATCGGCGCGATGAAGCTGACGAGAACGAAAATCAGAAGTGGCGCGATCAAGAGAAGCGCGCGGGTCTTTTCGCGGCGCAACGCCCGCTGCAGTGATTTCTTCAGCGGCGTGCCATCTGCGGCCAGCATCGGGCCATCCGCGCGGTCCGCGTCTCGCATCGCGTTATCCGGCGTGGCCCCGGTATAGGCGTCGGGATCGGTGGCGCTGCTTGTCATGGATCAGGTCCCTTCGACAACGACGATGGTACTTGTCGCGGTGCGGCGCCGGATATCGGCGACTTTCTGGTATTCGGGGTCATGATAGGCGGTCAGCGCCTGATCATAACTGTCAAATTCGATGACGACATGACGGTTCTGGGTCTCGCCTTCCGGCGTTTCCGACTGTCCGCCACGGACGATGAAGCGGCCGCCAAGCCCGGCCAGGATCGGCGTATCCTTCTCGACATACTCTTTATATGCCTCGGGATCGTTCACGGTGATATGGCCGATGATATAGCCCTTGGGCATGGGGGTCGCTCCACCTTTCGGAAGGTCCGGGCGACACAGGGCCGCCCGGACGATAGGATGCTGGCCCCGCCTTAGGCGGCAGGACCAAAGCGCGTCAGATTACTGAGCGAGCCATGCCTGGAAACGTGCGTCCAGATCGTCGCGGTAATCCGCCCACCACTCGTAGTTGTAGAGGAAGGTGTTCTTCGCGTTATCCGGATCGGTTGGCATGTGCGGCGCCATCTCGATACCAAGCTCGGCATGGGTGCTCACCAGAGGTGCCGACGATTCACGTGCCGGGCCGTAGGCGATGTACTTGGCCTGGTCGGCAAGACGCTGGGTGTCGGTCGCAAAGCGCACAAAGTCTTTCACCCGAGCGAGACGATCCTCTGGAAGGTTCGCCGGGATGATCCAACCGTCAAGGTCGAAGACCTGCGCGTCCCACAGCATCTCGAGCGGCTGGTCCTGCTCTTCGATGGCCGAGAAGAAGCGACCGTTGTAGCTGGAGCCGATCACGGCCTCGCCATCGGCGAGCGACTGGATCGATTCAGCAGCCGAGGACCACCAGATCGTTTCGTCCTTGATGGTGTCCAGCTTGGCGAACGCCCGCTCCTGACCTTCTTCGGTTTCAAGCACGTCATAGACGTCTTCCTTTGCAACACCGTCGCAAAGCAGAGCCCATTCCATGTTGTTGATCGGACGCTGTTCAAGCGTGCGGGTGCCCGGGAAGGTCTCGAGGTCGAACATCGCGCAGATGTCGGACGGCGTTTCGCCGTTCCACGCCTCGACATCGGTGCGATAGGCCGCCGTGGTCGAGTAGACGATCTGCGGGATGAAGCAGTCGGACACGATCAGGTCGCCGAAATCTTCGGACGCCGGGGTGCCATCGGGCGCCGGTGCCAGAAGTTCGTCGTGATCGACCTCCATCGCGAGGCCCTCGTCGCACAGGCGGATGGCGTCGGACGCCACCACATCGACGAGATCCCAAGTCACGTTGCCTGCTTCGTCCATGGCGCGCAGCTTGGCTACGGCCTCGGGCGAGCTTTCGTCCCAGGTGGCGCTGACGTCGGGGTTCATCGCGATGTAAGGTGCGACATAGGCATTCTGCTGCGACGCCTGGTAAGCACCGCCCCAGGACACGAGGGTCATCGAGTCCGCCATTTCGACGTGGCTGGCCGCGTAAGCCATGCCGCCTGCAACAACGGCGCTAGTCGCCAGAAGTGTTGTCTTGAGTTTCATGAGTTTCCTCTCTCTGTAAGGTTTAGTCCCGTTTTCAGAGTGTCCCCCCTCGGCGAGCCCGGGATGGCCCGTGTGCGAGGGTATTGGTGATCAGGCATCAAGTGCGCGGCAGTCCTGTGGCCGCCAACCGATGTCGATCATTTCGCCGGGCTTTAACCGGCGCTGGTCCGGCGCGTTTCGGGTCTTGATGATGAAATCATCCCGGCCAGCGACACGCAGGCGTGTTCTATAGATATCGCCCATGTAGACGAATTCCAGAACTTCCGCCTTGAGCGTATGTGCATCGTCCTGAAGACGGCTCTTGTCGATCTCGACACGCTCGGGGCGGATCGAGACGAGAGTCCGGTCGCCCACGGCTTTAACGTTGACCGGCAGCGTGTCGATCAGATCGCCATTGTCGAGCCGCACCACGGCGGTCTCGCCTTTCAGCTCTTCAACCTTGCCATTCAGCGTGTTGTTCTCGCCAATGAACTGCGCGACGAAGCTGTTCTTGGGCTCTTCATAAAGCGTATCGGGCGCGTCGAGCTGCTGGATGCGCCCGTCGTCGAACACGGCGACGCGGTCCGACATCGTCAGCGCCTCGGTCTGGTCGTGCGTGACGTAGACCGTGGTGATCCCAAGCTCGTGGGCGAGGTTGGTGATTTCGAACTGCATGTGCTCGCGCAGCTGCTTGTCGAGCGCGCCAAGCGGTTCGTCCATCAGGACCAGCTCGGGCTCGAACACAAGCGCGCGGGACAGTGCGATCCGCTGCTGCTGACCGCCCGAAAGCTGCGCGGGACGGCGCGATCCGAAATCGCCCATCTGCACCATGTCGAGCGCCCGCTTGACCTTTTCCTCACGCTCGGACTTTCCAAGCTTGCGTACTTCCAGCGGGAAGGCGAGGTTTTCGGCCACCGTCATGTGCGGGAAAAGGGCGTAGTTCTGAAACACCATGCCGATGCCGCGCTTGTGGGGCGGGATGTTGTTGATCGGCTTGCCGTCCAGAAGGATGTCGCCATGCGTGGCGGTTTCAAACCCCGCCAACATCATCAGGCACGTCGTCTTGCCGGACCCGGACGGGCCGAGCATGGTCAGGAACTCACCCTTAGAAATCGAAAGGTTCAGGTCTTTGACGACGAGGATCTCGCCGTCGTACGACTTCTGAACACGATCAAACGCGACGAACGCGTCGCCGTTTTCCATTGATGCCACACTCGGCTCCCTGTTGATACGCGGACCTTTGCGTAGGTCCGTCAAGATTCTGTCATTAGACAAGCAAATGTTCCGACGGGTTGCAACCGCTTCCCAAAAATTGGTCCCAATTGCAGGCGAACGACCCGCCTAAACGGGAATCAACAGGAAAATCGGGTATGAAATGCCGAAATAGCAGACGATCTGAAAATTTTTGGCCTTTCGGCGCGATCAGTAATCGCGCTCGAAAAACAGGCCCAACCCGCTCGATCCGTCGGTTCCAGCCGTGCCGCGCGCAGTCAGATTGGGGGTGATTTCAAGGTTCAGGCGGACCTTGCTTTGCCCGTTCGCATCGACTGTCACGTCAGAGTAGATGTTTTCAGAGATATACTTGCCGGCCCGCAGACCCAGCGTTCCATCCTCGTCCTGCGCGACGTCGAGATCGTCGACCCCAAGCCCTTCCCGCAGATCGCCAAGGATACCCTCGCCGCCCGCACCTGCCAGCGTGCGGATCGCCGCCGCCAGCCGCAGCGCCTGCACCGCCGACAGCTCTTCGGGGTTCGAGCCGAAGAGGAACAGCGACAGCGCGTCCTCCTGCGGCAGATCGGGGGTCGAGGTGATCGTCAGGTCCGGCTCCGACGCCGGTCCTTGCAGCGTGAACTGCACCAAGACATCCTCGGTGCGCGATTCCGCGACGATGCGCAGGAAAGGATCGAAATCACCCTGCAGCCGGATCAGCGCCTCGGTGAGAAGCAGCCGCTTGCCAAGGATATCAAGCCGCCCCCGGATCAGCGAGAATTGCCCCTCGGTGATCACATTCGCCGTGGTGCCGCGCAACCGCAGCGCGCCGCCGAGTTCAGCATCGAGGCCCCGGCCCCGCACGAAAATCCGCGAAGGCGCATAAACTCGAATGTCGAGCGGATAGGCCGCGCCGCCCCCGCCGCCGCCATCCGCGTTGTCCGACACCAGCCCCGCCCGTGACCGCGAGGCGCGCACATCCGCAGGCTCGTTCACATGGCGCAATTCGATGCCCGACAGTTCCGGCCCGCCACCGCTTGGCACACGCAGTTCCACCTCGCCAAGGTTGATCTGCCCGCCAATGCGCGCCCCGCCCCTGAGCGGGCCGTCAATGGTGATCGTGCCATCCGCCGCCGTCTCGTACAGGCCCGGATCGCTGAGGATCAGCTGGTTCAGCTGCACGGCGAGGTCGGCAGTGTAGCCGCCCGACAGCGTGACCGGCCCGGTCAGGCGCAACTGTCCGCCACTGGACAGCGTGCCGCCGATGTCCAGCCGCGCCTGCCCGCGCGACAGTGCCGTGTCGATTGTCATGTCCTGCACCGTATAGCCTGCGATGGGCAGCGTCAGGCTTGCGCCGTTGCTGGTCACCCGGCCTGACAGGGAATTCAGACCGATCGGACCATTCAGCGCCAGATCGAAATTCGCGGTCCCGCGCAGAAGGCGCGGTGCGATGAAGCCATTGGCCAGCGCAAGCGGCGCACTACCATTGATCGACAGATCCGCCCGGCCAAAGCCTTCGGCGATCCGCCCTGCAACACGCGCGTTGACGCCGCCCGGCCCGGTGCCGTCGAGGTCCAGCTGAAACGCCCCCGCAGACCCGCGGGAAATGGAACCAGCAACGCTGAGCGGCCCGGGAAAATCTGGCGCGATCACGGCAAGGTTTCCAAGCCGCGCATCCAGATCGATATCGGCACGCGCGTCGCTGACCTGGCCGTTGGCGGACGCCGTCAATTGCGGCGTCGACACCCGCGCGGTCTGGATATCCAGCGTGCCCGACGCATCCCGCCGCACCATAAGGCGCAGATCCGCACTTCCAGCCAGAACGCGGTCAGCAAGCGCCATGCCGACGCGCAGCCCGTTCCCGGTGCCAGTGACATCCAGCATCGCAGCGCCCGTTCCAGGATCAAACCGGCCTTCACCATTCACAGTGACCGCGCCAGAGAGATCGCGGCCTGCGACACCCGAGAACGCCGAAAGCGCGTCGATGGCGACACGGCCCGACGCATCGATGGCGCCGATCCCGTCCTCTGGATCAAACGGCGCGCTGGCCATCAGATCCGCGCGCGCACCGCCCGGACCGCTGATGTCGAGTTCCGCTTCTGCCGTGCCATTCGCAATTTCCACGACCGCGCCGACGCGGCCCTGTCCCGACATCTCTGGCCGGATGCGCGACAGGTCGGGAAAAACGGCTGTCAGATCGGCAGATCCATCTTCACCGCTGAAGGACGCATCGCCTCGAAGCGTGATCCCGGCCCCGTCCAGCGACAGGCCCGTCACGCGAAATCCCGTCTCGTCGCGCGCAGCGCCCACCGACAGTTCCGCCATACCGCCGATCAGCCCGTCAAGCTCGGGCAGCGAGAGGGTAAGGTTGTTGGTCTCGCCATCGGCCTGCATGTCGAAACTGCCCTCAAGCGGGGACACGGTGCCCTGAAGCGAAAGCGCAGCACCGCCGCCGATGGGACGGCCTGCAAGATCGGAAAACCGCGATAAATCGCGCGTTTCAAGCTCAAGTTCCACGCGCGAGGCAAAAGGCGCGTCCTCGTCATCGCCGGTCAGCTGGATATCACCGGTAAGCTGATAATCCTCGCCCGCGATGTCGATATCGCTGAGCGCCAGAGGCTCTGTCATCGACCAGTCGACGGTGATCTTGCCAAGGATGTTGCGGCCCACGGCGCGTTGGAGGGCGGGATCATCCATCTGCAAGTTCTTCGCATCCAGATCGAACTTGCCGATCAGCCCCTCGACGCTGCTGCCCGTCCGCTCGATCCGGCCGGTGCCGTTGAGCGCCAAACGTTCCGCCGCAAAGCCGGGCTGCGAAAAGTTCCGCGCCGTGACACCGGCGCGCCAGCCTTCATCGCGCGCGGCGTCATATTTCAGGATGAGATCGGCAGAGGCCAGTTCGGTCTGCCCACCCGGGACCGGCAGGGTCAGGCGCCCGTCGCTGCCGATCTTGCCGGTGATGTCGATGATGCGCGGCCAGCCGTCCGGGCCGATATCCACATCGCCCGCGATCCGCGTTGCGCCGGTTTCAAGCGACAGGTCCGAAAGTTCCAGCGATCCGTCGCTGCGCTGCGCGACACGCGCGGCCAGTGCGACCTCTTCGCCCAGAAACTCGTGATAGCTCGGCTCTGTCAGCGGGCGCAGATCGCCCGAGATGTCGATGACGGTTTCCGCGTCGCCCTCACCTGTCGCGTCGCGCGTGACCACGCCTTGCAGGCGGCGCACGCCTTCGGTCGACAGTGCGATCTCGGCGGTGAAATCGCTGATCGGATCGTTGCCTTCGATGGACAGCGACAAGGGCGGCGCGCCGGGGATTTGCAGCAGCCGTGCCGCGATCCCGTCCGCGCCCTCGGACAGCGACAGGTCCAGCGCCAGCACTTCGTTTTCGTTGTCGAAGGCCGCGTCGAGCGCAAAGCGCCCTTCGGCCCCGTCGATCCGCTGGATATCAAGCGCGGCGCTACCCTCGCCGCCCGCAAGCTGCGCGGTGCCGTCGACCGACAGGGCGACAGGCTCACCCAGGAAACTCTCGCCCAGTTCCACGCGCGGAATCGACAACGTGCCGATGGAGATCGAAACGGGAAGCTCGGGCAGCGCGAAGCCGGGGGCGGCGGCATCCGGCACCGCGCCTTCGGTGATCGGGGCGCGTAGCACTTCGATCCGATCTGCCGTCAACGCGTTGATTTCAAAGCGGCCCCCCAGCACGGCAGAGCGATCCCAGTCCAGCACCGCGTTGTCGATGCTCAGCCAGATCCCTTCGGAATCCGCGATCGTCAGCCGTTCTACCGTCGCGCGCGAGCTTAGCGCGCCGCGAAAGCCGATGATGTTCACATCGCGGCCCGCGCTTGACAGGTTGTCTTCAAGAAAACCTTCGATAAGGCCGCGATCACGGTCCTCGTTCTGTGCAGACACGGGCGCGCCAAGGCAGGTCAGAACGCCCAGCGCCGCTATGAGAAATCTCAGCCGCGCCATCAGAAGGACTGCCCGATCCCGAGGTAGAATTGCACCCCGTTGCCGGTATTGCCCGACACAGGCACCGCGACGTCGAACCGGATCGGCCCCACCGGCGTCTTGTAGCGGATGCCGATCCCTGCCCCGGAATGCGACCCGCTGGCGCCGGAAAATCCGGCATTCGTCGTGACATAGCCGTAGTCGAAGAACCCTACCGCCTGAAAACTGTCGGTGATTGACTGGCGCAGTTCAAGCGAGGCTCCGGCAAAGCTTTGCCCACCGCCGCGCTGCCCGCCGCCATAGGCTGCATCCAGCGACTGGTAGGGCTGGCCGCGCACGGTGCCGCCGCCACCCGAATAGAACAGAAACTCAGGGTACGTGTTCTGCGCCGTCGGCCCGGCCACGGTGCCCGCCTGGAAGCGGCCCGCGATGACGGTGCTTTCGCCCAAGGACTGATAGACACGCGCATCGGCGGCGACGCGCGCGCCGCTGGACGAGTTTCCCAGCCCAAGAAACGGCCGCGCTTCGGCCCGGACGTAAAAGCCCGAGGTCGGATCAAGCGGGTCGTCGCGCCGGTCCCATTCCAGCTCTGCCGGAAGGGTCAGAAGGTTATAGGTCTGACGACCTCGCGGATTGGTAACTTCGGACCAGAGATAAGTCAGCGCGATCTCAGAATTCAGGTTATCGGTGATCCGCCGCGTGATGCCAAAGCCAAGCTCGGCGCGGGTGGTGGTGAAAGTCGGCTCTGCCTTGCGTTCGATTTCGGCCATGACGAAGCCGCCGGTTTCCGCGCCGTAGATGGCAGGGATGTCGAGGCGCGAGGCCAGGCTGTAATCGGTGCCGCTTTGGGTGCCGCCGATATCGGCGATCTCGCCCTCGATGCGAAACCGTTCGGCCCCGCCAAGGAAATTGCGGTGCAGCCAGAAGGCCGAGACGGTGACGCCCTGCGCGGATGCAATCTCGGCGCCGAACCCGAAGCGGCGCGGCTTTTCGTCGACCACGCGCAATTCGGGGCTCATGCGGCCATCGGGGCCAAGCGTATCGGGCTCGGTGATCGCGACCGACCGGAACGCGCCCGTGCGGCGGAGGCGCTGTTCGGCCTGCGCAAGGATTTCCGGCGAGAAGGTCAGTCCCTCGGGCGCGCCCGCGATCCGGCGGATAGCGCCTTCGCGCACGGCCGACGGCGTCGGGATATCATAGGCGCCAAGCGTCACACGCGGACCGGGGTCGATACCGACGGTGAGATCTAGCTCGTCCGTGGCGTGATCGGCGACAACGTCTTGCCCATCGGGGGCGGCATAGGCATGGCCCAGCGTGCGCCAGCCGGTCACGATACCATCAACCGCCTCGCGCACTTCGGACGCGCGCGCGGGCGTGCCGCCAGCGGGCAGCGATACGGGCTGTGCGGGGGGCAGAGGCCCCATCCGGACATTCCCGAACCGGTAAACCGGACCAGGATCGACCTGGATTTCCACTGTATCAAAGGTGCGCGGCGTGTTGATCAGCGACAACTGCGCCGCCTCACGGCCATCGAGCCGGATATTCACCGTCCCGCCATAGCGCCCTTGGGCGTACAAAACGCGGGTCAGATCGGCGTAGTCGCTGAGCGCGGCGGCGAGAATTTCGTCGGCGCCTGCGTCCTCGTCCTGCTCGGCCAATGCGGCGAGACGCGACGCGGCGCTCAGGTCATCGGCCAGGTTCGGCGTGCCCGGTGGGATGACAAGGCGCACGCGGTCAAGCGCTGACGCGCCGCCAGCGACGCAAGCCAAAACAAGTGCCAATAGTGCTGATTTCAGATGTCGTGCCTGCCCCGCGGCCATGGCGCTCCCCTGCCCTGCGCTCTTGCGATACCTTGGCCTGTTCCACATGCCAACACGAGATTTCTCTCGCTCACCTTTGCGCGATCTTGTGCTTGTGGTGTGGCTGTGGCCCGCATTTAGCGCCCTGCACCGCTTTAGAGGGGACAACGCCAGCGACATCGTCCGGGTTCCGCAAAAAGCCGCTATGGGCGCGCAAAAAGCCGCCCAAAGCCCGCGCAGACCTGCGGGTCCGGAAGATGCCGTGCCATGTCCCAGGCGAGCACCTGATTGGAGCTGAGCACCGGCAGGCCAAGCCGCGTTTCGAGCGCCGGGATCAGATCAAGCGTGCGCAAATTCGTGCAACTGAGGAAAATTGCGTCGATGCCGCCTTGTGTGGCGAGCGCCTCTGCCGCTTGGGTCACCGTATTTGCGCTGATCCGGGCCACGTTCGCCTCGATCTCTTCGTCGAAATTGATCGAGTGGGCCACGGTGATCCCCCGCGCCTCGAACGCCGCGCGCACCGGGGCGGCCACCGCGTCGATATAGGGCGAGACGATGCCGACCCGCAAAGCCCCGATATGGCCAAGTGCGCGCACGGCGGCATCGAGAGGATTGCACACTGCGCTGGTTTCCAGCTCCGCCCCCACCAGCGCCTCCACCCGCGCCGACCCAATCAGCGTGGTGCCAGAGGTGCAGGCATAGCCCACCGCGTCATAGCGCGGCACTTGCGGTAGAAGGCGGGCGGCGAAGGGCAGATCGGTTTCCATCTGCGCGATGGTTTCGGGGTTCAGTTCCGCCCCCGACGGAATGCGTGAGATATGGAGCGCGATCTCGCTCGGGAACAAGCGCCTGAAATCGGCCTCGATCGTCTCGTCGACCTGAAGGACGATGAGCCCCAGACGCCCGGCAGGCGCAATGATCTCATCAAGCTCGGGCGTCACAATGCGATCACCGGCATCTCGCGCGGCGCGCGCGGCGACAAAAGTTCTGGTCCCTCGTCGCGCAGGACGATGTTTTCCTCGTGGACGATCATGCGGCCATCTTCGGTTAGCGCCGATGGCTCGAGCGTCAGGACCATGCCGTTGACCAGTTCCGTCTCATCCTTCGGCGTGAAGGACGGCCATTCGGTCAGCGTCAGGCCAAGCCCATGGCCCAGCCGACCGCCTGCATCCTCGGCACCGCTTGCAGCCAAGGCATCGCTCAGGATCCTGTGCGCGTCTTTTGCCGTCATGCCGGGGCGCAGATCCCCGAGCGCCTTGTCGGTCGCTGCCATCAGCGCCTCTTGCGCGCGGCGCACGGGATCAGAAGGCGGGCCGATCGCGAAATTGCGGTCGAAATCGCAGAAATACCCGTCCTTCACCGCGCCGGTATCCAGCATCAGGATATCGCCCGGCTCCAGCGGAACGGTGCGGGCGGGCGAGATCACGTCGCCATAGCCGCCCTGCCCCGCGCCGCCAGCGGTGTAGCTGACCCAATCGGCGCCCGCCTCCAGCAGCGCGCCCTGAAAGCGGCGAAAGACCGTGTCGAGTTGCGGGGTCTCGGCCACGATGCGCGGCACGTCGTCAAAGGCGGCCCCGGCGATGGCGCAGATGGCGCGGATCTTCTCGATCTCCGCCTCGCTCTTGCGTTCGCGCACGCGCTGGACGGTGATCGTCCCGTCGGTAAAGCGGCGCGGCGCGATCATGCTGGCGACACGCTCGAAATCGGCAACGGGCATGCGCAGGCTGGTCTCGAGCCCCATCGGAACGGCGATCTGTCCATGGGTATCGACCAGTTCGCAGATCGCGTCGGCCAGAAGCGATACGCCGTCATCCAGGGGGTCCGGCGCATCCCATGTGCGGATATCCGAGATCCAGCTTTGGCCCATCAGGTCCGCCCCGATGGACGGGATCACGGCGACGGGCCTGCCGCTGGCGGGAACGATCACGAACCAGGGCCGCGCGGGGCTTTCCCAGAACCGGGTCAGAAAGCCGGTGACGTAGAAGATATCGGCAGGCTGCGTCAGAAGCAGCGCGTCCTGATCCGCCCGTGCCATTCGGGTCTGCAGCGCTTCGACGCGCGCCTTGTATTCGCTCTGCGGAAACAATGACTCAGGCATCTTCCGGTCCTTCACTGAGGATCACCATGACGCGCGCATCCGGCCCAATCCCCGGCAGGCCCGCGATCAGCGCAGCAACGGCCGCACCGCCTGAGGGCGTCGTGGCATAGCCCATCTCTGCAAGGCGCGCGATGCCCTCCGCGGCCTCGTCTTCGGTGATCGTGACGAAGACGTCAGCCGCCTGCGCCAGCAGCGCGAGCGCTGAAAGGGAGGGCGTCTTGCAATCGAGCCGCCCCATGGCCGAAACCGGCCCTTCGGTCGTCACAGCCTGCCCGGCCTTGATGCTGTCGATCAGCGCAGGCGCGGCATCTGGTTCCACGACAATGATCCGCGGACTGTCGCCCCATTCGGCACGCGCATGGGCGGTAACGGCGGCGGCTAGCCCCCCGACACCGGCTTGGAGCAGGATATGCGTCGGCGGCTGCGGCATCTGGCGCACTGCCTCGGCGGCCAGTTGCGTGTAGCCTTCCATGACGGCGAGCGCGGGATCGAAATACCCTTCCCACGTGCTGTCCGACAGAAGTATCCAGCCGTGATCGGCCGCATCCGCCTCTGCCGCTTCCATGCTGGCAGCGTAGGTCGCGCCCGCACGCACGACATCGGCGCCCTTGGCGCGCAGGCGCGCGGCGAAGGCCTCTGGCACGGTATCGGACAGGTAGATCACAGCCCGCGCGCCGAAAAGACGCGCGCCCGCCGCGACCGACAGCCCATGGTTCCCGGCAGAGGCGGCGACATAGGTGCGACCCGAGAGCGCCGTCTCGATCTCGCCGCCCGCCTCGGACGCATCGCGCGCGATGGCAAAGGCCGCGCCGAGGGCCTTGAAGCTGCCAAGGCCCATGCGCGCGCGTTCATCTTTCAGATAGACCGCGCCGACGCCGCAGAGACGCGCCAGATCCGGCGCGTCCAGCAGCGGCGTTTCGGAATGCGCCGGGCATCTGGTCAAAAGGGCACCGACAGCAGACGCGTCGGAAATCGGCAGCGGCACGTCAAGGTCGATCCCGGCGCCGCGATGAGGATTTTCCAGAA
>CBFIJK010000079.1:0-13466 GCA_965662745.1 uncultured Paracoccaceae bacterium | reverse complement strand
GACTTGTCAATCCGCGCGTTGAAAGCCCGTCCAAGCGCCGTGCGTCAAAGCCATTCCGAGTAGTCGCTGACGAGTAGATGCGTCGGTGCCTCATCCTCTTCGATCCGCGAGAACCGGCCTATAGGGTCGCGGAAGACGTTGTCCGTCTCGTCATCGTTCACGGTCGAGACCTCTCCGATGAGGACATCCCCGCCCTCGCCCCAGAAGGCGTGCCAGTCGCCGGGGCGAAGCGTCACGCTTTCGCCGGGGGCAAGGCACAGCTTTTCGCCCGGGCCATAGTCGCGCCGGATGCCGTCGCACCAGCCGGTGCCGCCGCGATCCTCGGCAAAGCGGCCACTGTCGTCGGAGCCATAAAGCTCGACGATCAGTGGCGCGCCGCCGCGGTTGATGATGTCTTCAGCCTTCAGGACATGCGTGTGCATCGGGCTTAGCTGATCCTGCCGCGAGATCAGCAGTTTTTCGGCATAGCACATGCCGCCGCCGCGCTTCAGATCGTCCAGCAGCCCGTTGCGCAGGGTAAAGAGAAACAGACCCATCTCATCGAACTTGCCCGCGCCGTAATCGGTGATGTCCCAGCCGCAGCGGCTGTCTATGATATGCCGAGCTTCGTCTTTCTTCGCGCGGAAGGTGTCGGGCGACCAACCCGCAAAAGGCGGGAGGGTAAAGCCGTAAGAGCGGATCATGTCATGCGCGCGCGCCATGATGTTGTTGATTTCGGATCGTTTCATGACTGTGGTCCCTCGCTGTATTGGCTGCAGATCACGCTAGGGCGCACCGCGCACCGGCTCAAGCCCGGGCAGGACTTGCCGGTCGCCCCTTTCACCCTGCACAAGCCCTGTGACAGGATCGCCTGAGCCTCAAGAAAGGATGCCGCCCGTGCAAACCCAACGCGTCTTCATCTGCGACTATGTCCGCACACCCATCGGCCGCTATGGCGGCGCGCTGTCATCGGTCCGGGCCGACGATCTGGCGGCCATCCCGATTCGCGCGCTGATGGAACGGCACCCAAAGCTTGATCCGTCGCAGGTGAACCAGGTGGTTCTCGGCGCGGCCAATCAGGCGGGGGAGGACAATCGCAACGTCGCGCGCATGGCGCTATTGCTGGCGGGTTTGCCCGACAGCGTTCCGGGGCTGACAGTGAACCGGCTCTGCGCCTCGGGCATGGATGCGGTGATCGCCGGGGCGCGGCAGATCCAGGTCGGCGAGGCCGATCTCGTGATCGCGGGCGGCGCGGAAAGCATGAGCCGCGCGCCCTTCGTCATGCCCAAGGCCGAGGCCGGGTTTTCGCGGCAGGCCGAAATCCATGACACGACCATCGGCTGGCGGTTCGTGAACCGGAAAATTGCCGAGATGTACGGCACCGACTCCATGCCCGAAACCGCCGAGAACGTCGCCGAAGAGCATGGCGTCAGCCGCGCGGATCAGGATCGCTTTGCGTTGTCCAGCCAGACCCGCACGGCGGCGGCGCAGGCTTCGGGCCGCTACGCGCGGGAAATCGTACCGGTCGACGTCCCCCGGCGCCGGGGTGATCCGGTCCGCGTGGACACTGATGAACACCTGCGTGAGACGACGCTGGATGCGCTTGCCAAACTGCGCGCACCGTTCCGCGAGGGCGGGACGGTGACGGCAGGCAACGCGTCGGGCGTGAATGACGGCGCGGCGGCGCTGATCCTTGCATCGGAAAAGGCGGTCGCGTCGCGCGGGCTGACGCCGCTCGCCGAATACGTGGGGGCTGCAAGTACAGGTGTCGCGCCGCGGACCATGGGCATCGGGCCGGTGACGGCCACGCGCGCCTTGTGCGAGCGTCTTGGGATGACGCCTGAAGATTTCAACCTGATCGAGTTGAACGAGGCCTTCGCGGCCCAGGCCATCGCAGTCTGCCGCGCGCTTCAGCTTGATCCCTTCGCCCCGCATATCAACCCGAACGGTGGCGCCATCGCGCTTGGCCATCCGCTGGGCATGTCCGGCGCGCGGCTGGTCGGATCGGCGGCGCTGGATATTGCGGACGGCAAGGCCAAGCAAGCATTGGCCACCCTGTGTGTCGGCGTGGGCCAGGGCGTCGCCGTCGCGCTCCGGGCTGTGTGAGGTTCGGCGCGGCTTGCGACCCGGCTACAGGGGATCGCCGTCGGTGAAGTGCTCGGGGTACTTCTCGCGAATGGAATCGATGCGGCTGATCGTGCCGGACAGATGCTCGCGGACAGCGGCTGCCGCGGCGCTTGGATCGCCGGACTCGATGCCTTTCAGGATCGCACCATGGGCGGCCACGATGTCTCGGGCCCGGCCCTCATGGGGCAGTTCAAGCCGCTGGCAGCGGTAGAGATGCCCCAGACGATCCGTGACCATCTTGTAGAGGGGCAGCACGCCGACCCCGTCGAACAGCGTTCGGTGAAAGTCACGGTCAAGATCAGCGAAAACGTCGATCTGGTCCGGCGCACCGAGAAGCGCCTCCTGCATCCGCAGAATGCCCTTGGCCCGGCCAAGCGCCGCGGGGTTCGAGGTCCCTGCCAGACGGCGCGCGACCTCAGTCTCGACCGCCACACGCAGAAAATGCGCTTCGGACAGTTGCTGGACGTCGATATGAGTCACGAGCGTCTTTGACTGCGGGAAGATTCGCACGAGGCCGTCCTGCCCCAACCTCAGCAGTGCATCGCGCACGGGTGTCTGGCTGACCCGGTATTCATCCGCGATCTCGCTGCGGCTGAGAACCGTACCCGGCGGCAGATCGAAACTGAGGATGCGTTCGCGCAGCGCCTCATAGACGCGATCGGGCGCGCCGGTGGCGGGTCTGCCGGGGCGGGGCGTCCCGCTGTCGAAATTCGTCGCCAAACTGGCCATGCGCTACTCCCTGCGCCGTCTTCCGTCACTGTCTCTTAGCAAAAGAGATGAAATGTGTCGTTGCCTGATCTTTTCAACTAATATACTAGTTGTCTAGTCTTGAGTTCGACCGGGCTTGGGCATAACAGGGTTTCATGGGAGGAAAAGTCATGAATTTCAAAACACTGAGCATGGCGCTGACGGTTGCAGCGGTGGGAATCGGCTCGACTGCTGCAACGGCAGCGGACCGCGTTCTGAAGATCCAGACATCGTCGAACGCCAGCCACGCGTCGCTAGCCTATCTCAACGAAGAGTGGGTTCCGAAGCTTGAGGAAATGACCGGTGGTGCGCTGACCGTCGAACTTCTTCCCATCGACGCTGTCGTTCCGCGCCGCGAAACGGCAGAGGCGATCTCGGTCGGTATCCTCGACGGCGACCTGACCTCGATCAACTATTTCGCGGGCATCGACCCGGCCTTTGCGCTGATGGGCGACCTGATCGCGGGCTATGACAGCGCCGACCAGATCCAGGCGTTCTGCGCACAGGGCGGCGGCAAGGAAATGCTGCAAAAGCTGTATGACGCGCATTTCGAAGGCGTCCATGTCGTCGGCTGCGGTGCCTATGCGCGCGAAGCCTTCGTGTCGAAAGTTCCGGTGCGCGGCGTGGCCGATCTCGCCGGCCTGAAAATCCGCTCGCCCGAGGGTCTTGCCGCTGACGTATTCAAGCGTGCGGGTGCCGCGCCCGTGTCGATGTCCGGCTCGGAAACTTACGGCGCACTGGAGAAGGGCGTGATCGACGCAGCGGACAACTCGGCCTACGCGAACAACGACGCCAACGGCATGCACAAGATCGCCAAGTTCCCGATCTTCCCCGGCATCCATTCCACGCCGATCCTGCAATTCACCGTGTCCGAGGCCGTGGCCGAAGAATTGACTGATGCGCAGATGGTGGCCCTCGAGACCTGGTATCTAGCAGCCTACAATGGCCTGCGCCAGCATTTCGAGCGTCTCGATCGCCAGCTTGTCGCGCGTGACAAGGCCGCCGGCGAAATCGAGGTCATCGACTGGCCGCAGAACGAGCGGGACGCACTGCGCGTGATCGCACAGGAAGCCTGGGCCGACTTTGCCTCGGGTTCCGATCTCGCCCAGGAAGTGTTCGACACGCATATCGCCTTCATGAAGGAAGCGGGCCTGCTGTAAGGCACCGTCCCTTTTGACGATACGGGATGCCCGGTGGATCGCCGGGCATGCCCACCCCTTACCAAAATGACAGAATTTCAAGACCGCGCCGATAAGGGCCGCGGCCTGGAGAGGGACAGCCGGACATGACGCGCAGCCTGGATGACGCACTGGAAGACACCGAGATCGAGATCGCCGCGCAGAATCCGCTGGATGACGATCCGGACCTGCCGCGCGATCAGTACACGGTGGTTGAGCATACAAGCCACATCACCGGCATCGCGATCTCGACGTTCTACCTGGTCGCCGCCCTCGCCACGTTGTGGGAAGTCTTTTCCCGCTATGTCCTGAACCAGCCCACCTACTGGGCCTTCGAGACCGTCATGGTCACCGTCGCCGCCGCCTGGATGCTTTCGGCAGGCTATGTGACGATGAAAAAGCGCCATATCGCGATCACGGTGATCCACAATCTCGCCAGCCCAAGCCAGCGCTGGTGGCTCGATCTCTTCGCGATGGTGGTCGGCGTCCTGGCACTTTACATGCTGCTGACCGACGCCTCGATCCGCGCCTATGACAGCATCATGCGGGTGGAAAAATCCGGCTCGGCCTTCAACTCTCCTCTTCCGATGATGATGAAGGGCCTGATGGTCACCGGCGCGTTCCTTTATCTCGCGCAGCTCATGATGAACCTCTATCGCCACCTGACGCACCCGATGGCGCGTTTGGCGGTCAAGATCGTGGGCGCGTATTTCGTCGTCTATTTCATCGCTGCCTTCCTGTCGCACGTGATGGATTTTCAAGTCGCGGCGATCTTCTCGGATTTCATCTCGGGCATCGGCAAGGCGATGGACCCATCCAAGGCGCTCGATCTGCGCGGGATGGATCTTGGCACGATCTCTCTCATCATGGTGCTCTTGCTGATCGCGCTGATGATGACCGGCATGCCGCTGGGCATGGTGACGCTGTTCGTCTCGGTCATCATGGCGGTTGGCTTTTTCGGGCCGCGCGGGCTGTTTCTGGTTTCGTCAAACGCCGTCGGCCTACTAGAGCACTACAGCCTCGTCGCGGTGCCGTTCTTCGTGCTGATGGCCTCGATCCTCGAACGCGCGGGCATCGCCGAAGACCTTTTCGATGCGATGAGCATCTTCGCCGGCAACTTGCGCGGCGGCGTCGCAGTCCAGACCACGGTGGTCGCGGTGATCCTTGCGGCCATGTCGGGCGTGATGGGCGGCGAGATCGTGATGCTGGGCCTTGTCGCCCTGCCCCAGATGTTCCGCCTAGGCTATGACCGCAAGCTGTCCATCGGCCTGATCTGCGCCTCTGGCGCGCTGGCCACCCTGATCCCGCCCTCGATCATCATGATCGTCTACGGCCTCGCCGCCGAAGTGGGCATCGGCGATCTCTTCATGGCGGGCGCGATCCCTGGGATCATGCTGGCGGTGTTCTACGCGGGCTATGTGCTGATCCGCGTGAACCTCAACCACAGCCTTGCGCCCACCGCAGCGGAAGTGGCCGAGATGACCGGATCGCAGCAAAAGCTGTCGAAGGACCGGCTGACTGCCGTTCTCCTCTGCATTCTCTTGATCGGCGCCGTGATGGGCTCGATCTATGGCGGCATCGCCTCGGTCACCGAGGCCGCAGCTGTCGGCTGTGTCGGCGCGCTGTTCATCGCGGCGGTCCGCAACAAGTTCAACTGGGAGGTCATGTCGGCCGCCATGATGGGCACCATGACCACCGTGGGCACGATCATCTGGCTGGTGCTGGGGGCTGTGTCGTTCGTCGGTATCTTCAACCTGGTGGGCGGCGGCGATTTCATGCGCTCGCTATTTCTGGACCTCGGCCTCAGCGCCCTTGGCACCGTGCTGGTGATGATGCTGATCCTGATGGTGCTGGGCACCTTCATGGAGTGGATCGCCATCGTCCTGATCACCGTTCCGGTCTTCGCGCCCGTGGTCATGACACTGGCACCGGAACTGGGGCTGACCGAGGACCAGGCAAAAATCTGGTTTGGCATCCTCTTCGTGATGAACATCCAGATCTACTTTCTCTCGCCGCCCTTCGGCCCGGCCTGTTTCTGGCTGAAATCGGTTGCGCCGAAGGATGTGACCTTGCAGGAAATCTTCATCGCGGTGCTGCCCTTCATCGGGCTGCAGATCGTGGGCCTGATGCTGGTGATGTTCTTCCCGCAGATCGCCCTCTTCCTGCCCGAACTTCTGAACTGAGGAGACAGCCATGATCGGACGTGACAGCAACGACGACATCAACGGCTACGGCATCTGGCCCTGGGTGCTTGGCCTTGCGCTTGCCTGCCTGATCATCTTTTTGATGTTCGCATACGCAAACCCGATTTCCTGAGGAGCCAGCCATGGCGAAGAAACCCGAAGACCTGCGCTCTGCGCGCTGGTTCGCGCCGGACGATCTGCGGTCGATGGGCCACCGCAGCCGCGCGATGCAGATGGGGCTTGATGGTGCCGATTGGGAAGGCAAGCCGGTCATCGCGATCATCAACACGTGGTCGGATCTCTCGCCCTGCCACCACCACCTGCGCGACCGGGCGGAGTTCGTCAAAAAGGGCGTCTACCAGGCGGGAGGGATGCCGGTCGAAATGCCCGTGCATTCGTTCTCCGAGCAATTCCTGAAGCCCACTTCGATGCTGTATCGGAATATGGGCGCGCTCGAGGTCGAGGAAACGCTGCGCTCGCACCCGATCGACGGCGCCGTCCTTCTGGGCGGCTGCGATAAATCCACGCCCGCGCTGGTGATGGGCGCGGTCAGCATGGGGCTGCCGTTCATCTTCATGCCCGCGGGCGCAATGCTGCGCGGCAATTACGCGGGCGAAAAGCTCGGTTCCGGCACGGATGTCTGGAAATACTGGGATGAACGTCGTGCGGGAACAATCAACAAGGACCAGTGGGACGGCGTTCAGGGCGGTATCGCGCGCAGCTACGGCACTTGCATGACCATGGGCACCGCGTCGACGATGATGTCGATTGCAGATGGCTGGGGCCTGACGCTGCCCGGCGCCTCGTCGATCCCCGCACCCGATGCGGGCCACAAGCGCATGGCCGCCGCTTGCGGGCGCCGCGCGGTGGATATGGTCTGGGAAGACCTGACGCCCGACAAGATCATGACCTGGGAGTCCACACGCAACGCCGTGACCGTCGCCATGGCGACGGGCTGCTCGACCAACGCGATCATCCATCTCATCGCGATGGCGCGCCGCGCAGGCATCGACCTGACGCTGGAGCATCTCGACGAGATCGGCCGCTCGACCCCGGTGCTGGCCAATATCCGCCCCTCCGGCAAGGACTACCTGATGGAAGATTTCTTCTACGCCGGCGGCCTGCCCGCGTTGATGAAGGAGCTTGGCGACAAGCTGGACCTGTCGGTCACGACCGTGAACGGGCAAACGATGGGCGAGAACATCGCCGAAGCCGTGAACTACAATGACGATGTGATCCGTCCGCTGTCGAACCCGGTCTATCACGAAGGATCGCTTGCGGTTCTCAAAGGCAATCTTGCCCCCGACGGCGCGGTCATCAAGCCCGCCGCGATGGACCCGAAATTCCAAACGCACAAGGGCCCGGCCATTGTCGCGGACAGCTATGCCGAGTTGAAGACCATTATCAACGACGAAGACTATCCGATGACGCCCGACCATGTTCTGGTCTTGCGCAATGCGGGGCCGCTTGGCGGACCGGGGATGCCGGAATGGGGGATGATCCCCATGCCCAAGGCGCTTCTGAAGGACGGCCATCGTGACATGGTGCGCCTGTCGGACGCGCGTATGTCAGGCACCTCTTACGGCGCGTGCATCCTGCACGTCGCGCCCGAGGCGTATATCGGCGGGCCGCTCGCGCTGATCGAGACCGGCGACATCATCGAGATGGACATCCCGAACCGCACCCTGCGCGTTGATCTCACAGACGAAGACCTCGCCGCACGCCGCGCCAAGTGGACAGCGCCCGAGCCCCGCTTCGAGCGCGGTTATGGCCAGATGTACAGCCAGCATGTCGAGCAGGCGGACAAGGGATGCGATTTCGATTTCCTGCGCACCGATTTTGGCGCGCCGGTGCCGGAGCCCGAGATCAACTGATGAGCGATATCCGCAGCGCTCTGACCGGTATTTCGGGGATCCTCGTCGCGCCCTTCGACGGGCATGGGGCTTTGGCGCCGAACCGCCTGACCCCGATCATTGACCGGGCAATCGGCGCTGGCGTCGACATCCTGGTCGCGAATGGAAATACCGGCGAATTCTATGCGCTCGATGAAGCTGAGAGCCGACTTTTCGTAGAAGAAACGATCCAGCTCGTCGCCGGGCGCGTTCCCGTTTTCGCGGGCATCGGGCGCGGCATCGCGGAAGCGGAACGCGCCGCCAAACACGCCGCGGCCGCCGGGGCGGACGCGGTGATGATCCACCAGACGCCCGATCCCTTCGTCGCCCCGCGCGGCTATGAAGAATATGTGAAACGCGTGGTGGACGCGGGCGACGGCCTGCCCGCCATGCTGTATCTGCGCAACGACGCCATCGGCACCGATGCCATCGCGCGGCTGACGTCGATCGAGGGTGTCGCGGGCGTCAAATGGGCCACGCCGAACCCCATGAACCTCGCGCGCGCAATCGCCGCGTCGGATCCGTCGGTCATCTGGGTTGGCGGTCTGGCCGAGGTCTGGGCCCCGCCCCTCTGCGCGGTCGGCGCACGCGGGTTCACGAGCGGTCTCATCAATGTCTGGCCCGAACGCTCTGTCGCGATCCGAGATGCGCTGCGGGCGGGCGATTATCCCAAGGCAGGCGCCCTGATCCAGGGCATGCGCGTGTTCGAGGATATCCGAGCCGAGGAAATGGGCGGTACCAATGTCGCGGGCGTCAAGGCGGCGCTGGCGCTTCAGGGTCTAGAGTGCGGCGGCGTGCGCCCGCCTGGCGCCTGGCCCCTCACCGCTACCCAATCAGCGGCGCTGAACCACTTCATGACCCAGAACGGCCTTTTGGCCTGAGCCACAGGAACACCTCATGTCCGATCATCCTCTCAGCCCGGAAACCAAGGCCAAGCTTGAAACCGTGTCAGTTGCGACGCTGGCCACCGCCCTTTTCAAACGCGGCCTTCGCCAGCAGGTGATACAGGACGTGCGGCCCGTGAAGGCCAAAGGCCGCAACATGGTCGGCCCCGCCTTCACCCTGCGCTACATGCCCGCGCGAGAGGACCGCAACACGCTGGCCGAGTTCCGCAACCCCAAGCACCCCCAGCGCCATGCGATCGAGACCTGCCCGTCCGGCCATGTCATGGTCATGGACAGTCGCAAATCGGCGATTGCCGCCAGCGCGGGCGATATCCTCATCACGCGCCTGATGGTGCGCGGCGGCGCGGGCATCGTGACCGATGGCGGCTTTCGCGATGCGATGAATATCGGCGATCTCGACATGCCCGCCTATCACAGCCGCCCGTCGAGCCCGACGAACCTGACGATGAATGAGGCCATTGATATCAACGTGCCCATCGGCTGCGGCGACGCGCCGGTCTTCCCCGGCGATATCGTGGTGGGCGACGATGACAGCGTCATCATCATCCCCGCACATCTGGCGGACGAAATCGCGGACGAGGCCGTCGAAATGACCGCCTACGAGGATTTCGCGCTGGAGCAAGTGCAGGGCGGCGCGCCGATCATCGGGCTCTATCCCGCGACGCAGGAAGAGAACCTCGACCTGTTCGCCGAATGGCGCAAGGCCAACGGCCGCTGATGGACGCCCCGGCGATCCGGCTGGACGCAGCGGATAACGTCGTCGTCGCGCGCGCCGATCTTGCAGCAGGAACGGCTGTGGCGGCAGAGGGGATCACCACGGCAGAACGTATTGCGGGCGGGCACAAGATCGCCGCGACGGCCATCGCACTGGGGGAACCGGTCCGGAAATACGACACCGTGATCGGATTTGCCGCGCGCAACATTGCGCCGGGCGAATGGGTGCATAGCCACAACATCGCGCTCGACGCTGTGCAAAAAGATTATCGCTTCGGCCAGGATTACCGTCCGGCAGAGCTTTTGCCCTCTGCAGAGCGCGCGCAGTTCATGGGCTATGACCGGGGGGACGGGCGCGTCGGAACCCGCAACTATATCGGCATCTTCATCACCGTGAACTGCGCTGCCACGGCTGCCCGCAAGATCGCGCAGTATTTCGACGAAGAGCGCCTGTCAGACTATCCCAATGTCGATGGCGTGATCCCTTTCATCCACCAGCAAGGCTGCGGGATGGAACAGTCGGGAGAACCCATCGACCTGCTGCGCCGCACGCTGAAGGGCTATATCCAGCACCCAAATATCGCTGCGGCGCTGATCATCGGGCTTGGGTGTGAGCGCAACAATCTCGAACGTTTCTTCGAAGCGACGGCGCTTGAGACGGGCACGCATCTGCACAGCCTGCGGATGCAATCGCTTGGCGGCACAAAGGCAACCATCGACGAGGGCAAGGCGCTGATCAAGGGCATGCTGGCCGAGGCAAACCGCGCGACGCGCACGCCGCAATCGGCTGAGCATCTGATGATTGGCTTGCAATGCGGCGGATCCGACGGGTTCTCGGGGCTGTCGGCCAATCCCGCGCTCGGCCGCGCCGTCGATCTTCTGACGCGCCATGGCGGCACCGCGATCCTGTCCGAAACGCCAGAGCTTTACGGCATCGAGCATACGCTGACCGCCCGCGCGCGAGACGAGGCGACGGGGCGCGCCTTTCTTGATCGCATCGGCTGGTGGCTGGATTACACCGAAGGCCGCGACGTGCAGATGCAGGGCGTTGTAGGGCCGGGCAACATGGACGGGGGCCTTGCGAATATCATCGAAAAGGCGCTTGGCGGCGCGAAAAAGGGCGGATCGACCGGTATCGAGGCAGTCTATCGCTACGCAGAGCCGGTCACCGCGCACGGCCTCGTCATAATGGACACGCCCGGCTACGATCCTGTCGCGGCCACCGGGCAGATCGCGGGCGGCGCGAACCTGATCTGTTTCACGACAGGGCGCGGCAGCTGTTTCGGATCCTACCCTTCGCCCACGCTGAAACTTGCCAGCAACACGCCAATGCACGACCGGATGTCGGGCGACATGGACATCAATTGCGGCGCAGTCATCGACGGTACGGCGACGCTGGACGAGATGGGGCACGCGATCTTCGATGCGATCCTCGCCGCCGCCTCGGGCGCGCGGACGAAAAGCGAAGCGATGAGTGTCGGGGCCGAGGAATTCGCGCCTTGGCCAATCGGCGTGACCGGCTAATCTGGACAGATCAGAGGCGACCCGGAAGGAACGGCAATGCGGATCATCATTCACGGGGTCGGCGCGGTGGGCGGTGTGCTTGCGACTGCGCTGGCGGCGACGGGCGCCGAGGTTATCGGGATTGCGCGGGGCGACCGGCTGGCCGCGATTCAGAAGACCGGGCTCACCCTGCGCAGCCCAGAGGGTGAAACCTTCGCGAGGTTCACCGGCGCCGCGTCCCCGGCGGAGATCGAGTTTCGCGATGACGACATGATCCTGCTGACGGTCAAAAGCCAGGACAGTGCGGCGGCCCTGGATGACCTGCGCGCGGCCGGTGTGACAGACCAGCCGATCTTCTGCGCCCAGAACAGCGTCGCGAATGAGGATATGGCGCTGCGTCTCTTCCCGAACGTGCACGGCATCAACGTCATGATGCCAACCGAATACCGCACACCCGGCGAGACGCTTGTCTTCGGCAAGCCGAAGCATGGGATTTTCGACATCGGGCGGTATCCCCATGGCTCGGATGCTGCCGATCATGCGCTGGCAGATGCGCTGGAAGCGGCCGACGTAGCCTGTTTCGTGACCGATGACGTGATGGCCTGCAAATACGGCAAGCTCCTGGTGAACCTTGGAAATATCGTCGAAGCGGCTTTGGGTCGGGGAACCGATGCGGGCGAGATACTAGAGACGCTGCGCGCCGAAGGCCGCGCTGTTCTAGATGCGGCCGGGATTTCCTATGCGGATGTCGGCGGCAACGATCCAAGGCGCGAAAGCCTTCTCAACATCGTCGAGATCGAAGGTATCACCCGGATCGGAAGTTCATCGAGCCAGAGCCTCGCGCGCGGCGCGGGGCGGATCGAGACCGACTACCTCAACGGCGAGATCGCTCTGATCGCGCGGCGGATCGGGATTGCGGCCCCGGCCAACAGCTTTGCGGCGCGCCTTGCGGCCCGGCTGGCGCGCGGTGGCGCGGCGCCGGGATCGGTGACCCAGGACGAGTTCGCGCGCGGGATCGGGCTTTAGCCGCCAGACGGCCGGTTCAGAGATTGAACAAACGCGCCGCCGTTTCGCGGTGCGGCGCACCCGACTCGCCCAGCAAGGCAAGCCGTCCCTGCATGTCGCCGATATTGTGCGGATAGTCCGACCCAAAAAGCATCCTGTCGGCCCCGACTGTCTCGATGCACAGATCCAGCGCGCCTTTCGTGTAGACGACGCTGTCGAGGAAAAAGCGATCCAGAAACTCCGAAGGGCGCTTGGCCGTGCCCGCCCCGCAAGCCGGGATACGGTCATGGCATACATCCAGCCGTCCGATCAGGAAAGGCAGCGTGCCGCCGCCATGCGCCAGGATCATCCGGATCGCCGGGTAGCGATCGAAGAACCCGTCATAGAGCATCCGGCTGATCGCAAGCGTGGTGTCGAAGACAAAGCCGACGGGCGGAGACAGGTTGTATTGCGCCAGCCCCAGTTCCTGCTCTCCGGGTGGGACAGAGGGGTGCAGAAAGACGGGCAGGCCTATAGCGTCAATCGCCGACCAGATCGGCGCGAAGGAGGGATCCGTCAGCGGCACACCGTCAACCGTCGCAATGGCGATCACACCGCTGGCGCCCAGCGCCACGGCGCGCTTCAGCTCGACCACTGCCGCCGCCGCATCCTGCCAAGGCAGCGCGGCGAACCAACGCAGGCGATCCGGGTGCGCGGTCTGCGCCTCGGCGAAGGCGTCGTTCATCATGCGTGCCATGCGGATGCCCAGCCCAGGATCGCCGAGGATCGCATTGGGTGAGGTCAGCGAGATCACCGCCATATCCACACCCGCTGCGTCCATGTCGCGGATGCGCTGGTCGAAATCCCACATCGCGGGCAGAAGTGTGAAGAACGGCACGCAGTCCTTGTCGATCACCTCGCCGCCGCCGGGAAGCGTGCGGAAGGTGTATTTCGGCCGGCCCTCGATCCTCAGAAGGTCGAGATAGTTTTCCGAGATCATATGCGTATGGACATCGACGATCATTCCGCGGCCTCCGTTGCGCGTGCACCTCGTACCAGGTCGACCAGGTGAGACGGGTCGTCCGGCAAACGGTCTCCGCGCCATGCGATGTGATTGTCGGGGCGCGCGAGGATCAGCGCTTCGCGGTATGGCTCTGGCGCATTCGGCAAGTCAATCAGGGTGATTGGCAGACCAGCCGCGCGCGCAGCTTTCACCAGGGGCTCTGCGGGTACCGACGCATCCGTGCGCACCAG
>CBFIJK010000078.1:0-13548 GCA_965662745.1 uncultured Paracoccaceae bacterium | reverse complement strand
TTCAGACGCCGAGAAAAGCGACCGGGCCGCCGTGCCGGGCGAATAGTTGATTGGGGCGCATTCGGGCGCATATTTTTCGGGCAGGACCGCCCTGCACCGGCCAAGTGCGGCGTGAATAACTGGATCATGCCGCGGCGCGGCATAGGTTTGCCTTATGTTGATCCTTGGAAATCCGCCCGCCGACACGCATACCCATTGGGAAAATGTGCAAGGTATCCTGATCGGAACCGCCCTTGTGGCGCTGTCTATCCAGATCCTCAGCCACCCTGGGCTGATCACCGGGCAGATCGCGGGGCTGGCGCTGATCGCGACCTACTTGACGCCGCTGAACTTCGGCGTGGCCTTCCTGATCCTCAACATGCCGTTCTACATCCTTGCCGTGCAGCGCATGGGGTGGATATTCACGATCAAGAGCTTCACCGCCGTCTGCCTGATGTCGGGCTTTGTCGAACTCATGCCACTCGTTCTGACCATCGAGCGGCTGAACCCTGCCGTCGCTGCGCTGCTGTTCGGGATCACGGCGGGCGTCGGCCTCTTGTCGCTGTTTAGGCATGGGGCAAGCCTTGGCGGGATCGGCATCCTCGCGCTTTATCTTCAGGACAAGATGGGCTTTCCGGCAGGGCTGACCCAACTCATTTTCGACGGCGCGCTCTTTGTCGTCGCGTTTTTCCTGTTCCCGCTGGATATCGTCCTGTATTCGCTCTTGGGCGCGGTGGTCTTGAACCTCATCATCGCGATAAATCACCGCCGGGACAGATATATCGCCAAGTGAGAGACGCGCGTGCCGTATTTCTACCTTTTCCTCGCGATCGCGTTTGAAACAATCGGCACGACCGCCCTTCAGGCCAGCCAGCAATTCACGCGGCTCGTGCCATCGCTGACCGTCGCCGTCGCCTATGGCCTGTCCTTCTGGTTCATGGCCATCGCGCTGCGGTTCATGCCTGTCGGGATCGTCTATGCGATCTGGTCGGGCCTTGGAATCGTGCTGATCGCGTTGATTGGCTATGTGGTCTTCGGCCAAAAGCTCGATACGCCCGCAATCCTCGGCCTTGCGCTGATCCTTGCCGGGATCCTGGTGATCCATCTCTTCTCGGGCAGCGCGCGCCACTGACGCTGCGCATTGACGCGGAGAACCGGTTTTCTCTGGCCTTTTCTGCACCTGCATAGTAAGGGCGCGGCAACTCCGCAAAAGGCTGAACCCATGGACCTGCGAAATATCGCAATCATCGCGCATGTCGATCACGGCAAGACAACGCTCGTCGACGAACTTCTCAAGCAATCCGGCGCATTCCGCGAAAACCAGACGGTTTCGGAACGGGCGATGGATTCGAACGATCTGGAACGCGAACGCGGGATCACCATTCTCGCCAAGGCGACCTCGGTCGAATGGAAGGACGGGCGCATCAATATCGTCGACACGCCCGGCCACGCCGATTTCGGCGGCGAAGTGGAACGCATCCTGTCCATGGTTGACGGTGTGGTACTTCTGGTCGATGCGGCTGAAGGCCCGATGCCCCAGACGAAATTCGTGACGTCCAAGGCGCTGGCGCTTGGGCTGCGGCCGATCGTGGTTCTGAACAAGGTCGACAAGCCCGACGCCGAACCCGACCGCGCGCTCGATGAGGTCTTCGATCTTTTTGCCGCGCTGGGCGCGAATGACGATCAGCTTGATTTCCCGGTGCTTTATGCCTCGGGCCGCAATGGTTGGGCCGACACCGAACTCGACGGGCCGCGCAAGGACCTGACCGCCCTGTTCGATCTGGTGGTCGAGCATGTCCCCGCCCCCAAGCAGATCGCTGCCAAGGATGAACCGTTCCGCATGCTTGCCACGACGCTGGGCGCCGATCCGTTCATCGGACGTATCCTGACGGGCCGCGTCGAGGCGGGCACTCTGAAGGCGGGCGCCACGCTCAACGCGCTGTCGCGCAAGGGTGACCGGATCGAGCAATTCCGCGTGTCGAAAATTCTCGCGTTCCGCGGCCTCGGCCAACAGCCCATCGACGAAGCTGTGGCTGGCGATATCGTGTCCATCGCAGGTATGACCAAGGCGACCGTGGCCGACACGCTGGCCGATCCGTCGGTGACCGAAGCGATCCCGGCGCAGCCTATTGATCCGCCGACCATCACCGTGACCTTCGGCATCAACGATTCGCCGTTGGCGGGCCGGGACGGCAAGAAAGTACAAAGTCGCGTGATCCGCGACCGTCTGATGAAAGAGGCGGAAACCAACGTCGCCATCCGCGTCACCGACACCCCCGGCGGCGAGGCGTTCGAGGTCGCGGGCCGCGGCGAATTGCAGATGGGTGTTCTGATCGAGAACATGCGCCGCGAGGGATTCGAGCTGTCGATCTCGCGCCCTCAGGTGCTGTTCCGCGATGTGGATGGCCAGCGGATGGAGCCTGTCGAAGAGGTCACCATCGACGTGGACGACGAATATACCGGCGCGGTGATTGAAAAGATCACCGGACCGCGCAAGGGCGATCTGGTCGAGATGAAGCCTGCGGGTGCGGGCAAGACGCGCATCATCGCGCAAGTGCCCTCGCGCGGCCTGATCGGGTATCAGGGCGAATTCCTGACCGACACACGCGGAACCGGTGTGATGAACCGCGTCTTCCACGACTGGGCGCCCTTCAAGGGGTCGATTCCCGGTCGCCGCGCGGGCGTGCTGATCTCGATGGATAACGGCGTGTCCGTCGCCTATGCGCTTTGGAAGCTGGAGGATCGCGGCAAGTTCTTCATCGGTGCGCAGGAAGCGGTCTATACCGGCATGGTGATCGGCGAGCACAGCCGCGAGAACGATCTTGAGGTGAACCCGCTCAAGGGCAAGCAGCTGACCAACGTCCGCGCCTCTGGCACCGACGAGGCTGTGCGTCTGACAACGCCCGTGACGATGTCGCTGGAACAGGCGATTGCCTATATCGATGATGACGAATTGGTCGAGGTGACACCGAACGCCATCCGTCTGCGCAAGCGCTTTCTCGATCCGCATGAGCGCAAGCGCCAGTCGCGCCAGGCCAGCTAGGCTTGCGGCAACCCACAGAACTGGAACATCGGCCCTTCTTCACGTGTTTTCCCCGCATCGGAAAACACCGCTGAAAGGAGGAGCCGATGTCTCCGCGTGTTCTGATTTTCACCACCACCACCCTCATCAGCCTGACGATGGCCGCGTCCGCACATGCGCAAAGCCGCTGCGGCGAGACCTATCGGATTGAACCTGGCGATACGCTTTACCAGGTCTCGCAAAGCTGCCGTGTGCCGCTTGGCCGGATCATGTCGTTGAACCCCGGTCTTGATGCGCGTGATCTGTCTGTGGGCGAAGTTCTGACGCTATCGGGGCCGGCGTCCGAATCCGAAACGGTTGAGACCGGACCGGATCGTTACGAGGTCCAGCCCGGAGACACCGCGTTTTCCATCGCGCAGGCGCTGGGTATTTCGGTCATCGAGTTGTTGAACGAGAACCCGGACCTTGATCCGCTTGCCATGGCTGTCGGCGAAGCGTTGAACCTGCCGAATGCCAATGAACCTTCAGCCAGTGTGCGCGTTCGCCCGCTTTCGGGACCACCCGGCACCGAAGTTCAGGTTAATGCGCGCGGTCTGCGCCCGATGGATTACGTGACGATCGGCGTCGGCCCGAACGCCGCCGAATGGCGGGCCGTGGATACGGCGCAGGTTGCGGGCGACGGCGAATTATCCGTTCCGGCAACCCTGCCCCGCTGGGCGACGCCGGGCGATACCCTGATCTTCGTCGTCGATACCGACCGGGGCATCACGTTGAAATCGGATGTATTCGACGTCACCGCCCGCGATACCAGCGGCGAGGGCGAGATATCACTTGAAGGACGCGTGAGCGAAGGCGTCGAATGCGCAACCTTGACCACGCCGGATGGCGATCTTTGGTCCCTGACCGGAGAGATAGAATTCACCCCCGGCGAATACGCGCGTGTTGAAGGCACCCGCGCCGAGATCTCGTTCTGTCAGCAGGGCGTCGGCACTGTGTCGGTCGACAGCTATTCTGAGGTCGCGCCGCCAGAACGGTAAGTCTTTGCCAGAAGGGTGAAATCGTAAGGGCCTTACCGCTTTTTCTTGCAGACAATCTCGCGCAGGACCCAGTAGCCGTCTTTGACCTTCGTCTTGTACTCGCGGTAGACGGCCGCGTATTCGACCAGCTCGATCAGCCCGCCGCGTTTGACATAGACGCGCTTGGCGGGCTGGATCAGCTTTTTCGAGAGGTTGAATTCCGGCTCGACATAAACCTTGTCGAAACAGGCGACGGTCCGCCCTTTGTCGGGCGATGCCGCAAGAACGGGGCCGGCGCACAGGCACAAGACGGCAAGCGTTGCGATACGGGTCATATCGGGCTTCTCCACGACAATCGATACGCCGCCCGGAACACGGGCCGCTTCGCCATGATGAATGGCTTGCAAAAACGTCAAAAATACGTGGAAAGCCCGGCAATTATCGCCGTCTCAGCAAAAAAATGGGGCGCGGGAGGAAGACCACCCGCGCCCGTGTCGTGTCGTACCCTGTGCATCAGGCTACCCGAATGCCAGGCGGTTAAGCCCGGCGAAGCGGGATCAGCAGTTGCAGGCGCAGGGAACTTCCTTCATCACCCAGTGTCCGTCGGACACCTTGTGCTTGTACTCACGGTAAACCGCGTCGTAGCGCACAAGCTCGACACCATGTTTGGTGTGCTTGTACTCGTCATGCGGCGCCATGACCAACTTCTTCGACGTCGCGTAGGTCGGTCCGACCCAGACTTTGTCAAAGCAAGCAACCGTACGGCCTTCCCACGCAACAGCGGGGGCAGCCATGGTCATCGCAGCGGCAGCAGCAAAAAGGATAGTTTTCATTAGAACCTCCGTTACCCTAACAGCGACTTGAATTTACCACGATGAATTTTGAATCCCCTAGCCCCAGATGCGAAGTTCCTGCCGGGAACCCCGGGAAAACGCTGATTTTTTGTCAAAACCAAGACCACCTGTGCCCAAATGGCATCACATTGACGCTGGGGCAAACTCGGGCCGGAAAGTCATTGATCTGACTTGAGAAACAGTCGGCAGCAAACACTAGGATCGTTTGCGCCAACGGTCCGATCATGCGCCTTAAGCGAGAATCGGCCGAATGCGGACTTGCCTGAATTGACGGACGGCGGCCCACAAACGAAAGACGCGGCCAATCGGCCGCGTCCTCAGGGAGCTTGTGCCGACGCGAACGTCGGCGCGATCGCGTGGATCAGCAGTTACACTTGCAGGGGACTTGTTTCATCACCCAGTGCCCGTCGGACACCTTGTGCTTGTACTCGCGGTAGACCGCGTCGTACTGCACCAGCTCCACACCGTGCTTGGTGTGCTTGTATTCCTGGTGCGGGGCCATGATCGGCTCTTTCGTCGTGACATATGTCGGACCGACATAGACCTTGTCGAAGCAGGCGACCGTGCGGCCTTCCCACGCCACGGCGGGCGCGGACATTGCAGTAAACGCAGCAAGTGCGATAAGTGCTTTCTTCATTGGAACCTCCATTTCCTAACAGCGCCTTCGGTTTACCATAAGGCGAGGCTACGCTGCGTAAGGGTTGTGGCCCGAGGCGCTCGATTGGACGGATTCCTGCATTTTATCGGCGGCCAAGCGGTAAATGCGGTGATTTTGCGGCAATTTTCGCCAAGATGTGTCCAATGATTGGTTCTGAATAAGAAACAGTGACGATCAAGCGAGACGTTCTGTTCAGGGCGCCACAATTCAAAGGCGCGAATCAACCCTTCGAAAGACCATCCTGAGGCGTAATCTCGACCCCTATGGATAGGTTGCCCGGCTCCAACACCATTCCGCACCAGCCGCCATGGCCGCGCAGGGCGCTGTATCCGCCATGGCCGAATTGCTCTTCCATGCGCGAACACGGGGCGCAGGGGCCGGTGATTTCGATCAGCGCGGTTCCGATGCGCAGTTGCCGCCCCCGGAACGCCGACAGGTTCAGGCCCGCAACATGGATATTGCGCCGCAAATCCTCGGGCCGGAGCGGATCACCGTCTATAAACGCGCCAACCACCGCGCGATGTTCGTCCTGAAACAGTGTCACCGCGCGTTTGCCAGGGCGCGAATGATCCCCGACTAGGCCGCTTTCCAAGATCATGGCGCTATCGACCGCTACCAAAGGCGCACGCCGCTCGGGCCGAAGCCCGATCCAGGTCACGCGACCAGGGCGCACCCAGCGCGTGGAAAGATCGGCAAGCGGGATCAGCCCTCGACTTCCTCGACTACCATCAGGTCGCGTTCCGACGCGCCCTTGGCATGGCTCAGCGCCTCTTGGTAGGCGTCCGAGTTGTAGCATTCGACCGCGGCCTCCAGCGACGGGAAGCGTGCAACGACATTGCGCGGACGATCATTGCCCTCAAGCTGCACATAACGCCCGCCGCGCGCGAGGAACTTGCCCCCATGCGCAGCGATCGCCCCAGTGGCGAGCTTGGCATAGCGGCCATAGGCCTCCTCATCCGTCACATGCACATGGGCAATCCAAAGTGCGCTCATCTCTCAGCCCTCCAGCAATTTCTCGGCCGCCGCGATGGCGGCGTCCGCGTTCTCGACGCTTTTCGCGCCCCCCTGGGCCATGTCGGGACGGCCGCCGCCGCCCTTGCCGCCGAGTTCCGCCACGGCCGCCTTCACCAGATCAACCGCGTTCACCTTATCCACCGCATCCGCCGTGACGCCCGCCGCAACCGCGGCCTTGCCATCGGCTTCGGCGATCAAAAGGATTGCGCCCGACCCGATCTTGTCCTTCTGCGCGTCGATCAGCGCGGGCAAATCCTTGCCCGACACGCCGCGCAGCACCTGGGCGAGGAATTTCACGCCGCCGATCTCTTTCGCCTCGGGGCCGGTCCCGCCCTGCCCTGCACCGCCAGACATTGCAATCTCGCGCCGCATCTGGCCAAGTTCATTTTGAAGCGATTTGCGTTCATCCAGAAGCGCGCGCACACGGTCGACGACGCTGGCGCTGTCGGCCTTCATCATGCTCTCGATCTCGGACAGCGCCGTGTCTCGCGCGCGCAAAGCGGTCATCGCCGCGCCGCCCGTCAGCGCCTCGATCCGGCGCACGCCGGCAGAGGACGCGGTCTCGGACGTCAGCACGAAGGCCCCGATATCGCCGGTGCGCGCGACATGGGTGCCGCCGCACAACTCGATCGAATAGGTCTGCCCGTCATTGCCCTTGCCGGTGTCCGCGCGGCCCATGGACACGACGCGCACCTCGTCGCCGTATTTCTCGCCGAACAGCGCCTGCGCCCCAAGCGCGCGCGCATCGTCAGGCGCCATTATACGCGTTTCAACCGACGTATTCTGGCGGATGAAGTCGTTCACCTCGGCCTCGACCTTGGCGAGTTCGTCGGCCGACAGCGCCTTTGAGTGACTGAAGTCGAACCGCAGCCGGTCCGGCGCGTTGAGCGAGCCACGCTGCGCGACATGATCGCCAAGCGCCTCGCGCAACGCCTCGTGCAGCAGGTGCGTCGCCGAATGATTCGCGCGGATCTGGCCGCGGCGCGTATGAGTGACGGACAGTTCCGCGCCCTCGCCAGTCTTGATACAGCCCTCGGTCACCTTGGCAAAATGGATGAAAACGCCCGCCACCTTGCGCGTATCGGTGATCTCTGCGCGGCCGCCGGGCGTCACAAGCGTGCCCGTATCGCCCACCTGACCGCCCGATTCCGCGTAGAACGGCGTCTGGTTCACCACGATCTGAACCTCGTCGCCCTTGTTCGTGTTCTCGAACTTGCCGCCGTCCTTGACGATGGCGCGCACCTGCCCCTCGGCGGTTTCGGTGTCATAGCCAAGAAATTCCGTCACGCCATGCTCTTCGGCAAGCTCGAACCAGATCGCGGCATCCGCCGCCTCGCCCGAGCCCGACCAAGAGGCGCGGGCCTTGGCCTTTTGTTCATTCATCGCTGCATCAAAGCCCGCGATATGCACCTCGCGCCCGCGTTCGCGCAGCGCGTCCTGCGTCAGATCAAGCGGGAAGCCATAGGTGTCATACAGCTTGAACGCCGCCTCGCCGGGCAGCGCCGCGCCCTCGGGCAGCTTCGCAAGTTCATCGTCCAGAAGGCGCAAACCGCGATCCAGCGTCTGGCGAAAGCGGGTTTCCTCGTTCTTCAGCGTTTCCTCGATCATCGTCTTGGCGGTGACGAGTTCCGGGTAGGCCTGCCCCATCTGCGTGACGAGCGCGGGCACCAGCCGGTACATCAGTGGATCGGCCACGCCCAGCATATGCGCATGGCGCATCGCGCGGCGCATGATCCGGCGCAGAACATAGCCGCGCCCTTCGTTCGACGGCATCACGCCATCGGCCATCAAGAACGAGGTCGAGCGCAAATGGTCCGCGATCACCCGGTGATGCACGTTCTGCGGGCCGTCGGGATCGACATTCGACGCATTCGCCGACGCCTCGATCAGCGCGCGCATCAGGTCGGTATCGTAATTGTCGTGCTTCCCCTGAAGGAGCGCGCCGATCCGTTCCAGCCCCATGCCGGTGTCGATGGATTGCATGTCGAGATCGCGGCGGGTGCCGTCCTCGAACTGCTCATACTGCATGAAGACGTTGTTCCAGATCTCGATGAACCGGTCGCCATCTTCATCGGGGGATCCGGGCGGGCCGCCCGGGATATGATCGCCGTGGTCATAGAAAATCTCGGTGCAGGGTCCGCAGGGTCCGGTCGGGCCGGCGGACCAGAAATTGTCATCGGTGGCGATGCGGATGATCCGGTCATCGGGCAGGCCGATCTTGCGCCAGATTGCATGCGCCTCGTCATCGGTATGGTAGATCGTGACCAGCAGGCGGCTTGGGTCGATGCCGAATTCCTTGGTCAGAAGGCCCCAGGCAAAGGGGATCGCGTCATCTTTGAAATAATCGCCAAAGCTGAAATTGCCCAGCATTTCAAAGAACGTATGGTGCCGCGCCGTGTACCCGACATTGTCCAGATCGTTATGCTTGCCGCCGGCACGCACGCATTTCTGCGCAGTGGCGGCGCGCTTGTAGTCGCGGGTCTCGACGCCGGTGAACAGGTTCTTGAACTGCACCATGCCTGCCGCGGTGAACATCAACGTCGGATCATTGCGCGGCACGAGCGGCGAGGAAGGGACCACCTGATGGCCGTTTTCCTGGAAATAGTCGAGAAAGGTCGAGCGGATATCGTTCAAGCTGGGCATTGGATCGGCGTTCCTGCAAGGGTCGCAAATCTCTAGCCTTTGCGCCCTTGGGTGTCTAGCAATCGGCCCAGCCCTGCACGCATGAAAAAGGGCACCGCTTGCGGGGTGCCCTTTGTCTGCTCGCCAGTATCGGCGGTGTCAGCCTTCGAGAACGTCCTCGCCAGACTCGCCATGGTCATTCATGTCGAAATCGAGCCCATGCGCCGCGCGGATCTTGTCTTCGATATCCAGCGCGATGGCCTTGTTTTCTTTCAGGAAGGTCTTCGCGTTCTCGCGCCCCTGCCCGATCCGTTCATCTCCGTAGGAAAACCACGCCCCGGATTTGTCGACGACCCCGGCCTTGACGCCAAGATCCAGCAGTTCGCCATTCTTCGAAATGCCCTCGCCATACATGATGTCGAATTCCACCTGCTTGAAGGGCGGTGCAACCTTGTTCTTCACGACCTTCACGCGCGTGGCGTTACCGACCACCTCGTCGCGGTCCTTGATCGCGCCGATGCGGCGGATGTCGAGGCGGACGGAGGAATAGAATTTCAGCGCGTTGCCCCCGGTCGTCGTCTCCGGCGAGCCGAACATGACACCGATCTTCATCCGGATCTGGTTAATGAAGATGACCATGCAGTTGGACCGGCTGATCGAACCGGTCAGCTTGCGCATCGCCTGGCTCATCAGACGGGCGTGCACGCCGACAGAGCTGTCGCCCATGTCGCCCTCAAGCTCGGATTTCGGGGTCAGCGCCGCGACCGAGTCGACAACCACCATGCTGACCGCGCCCGAACGGACCAGTGTATCAGTGATTTCCAGCGCCTGCTCACCCGTGTCGGGCTGCGAGATCAGCAGCTCATCCAGATCGACGCCCAGCTTGCGCGCATACTGCGGATCAAGCGCGTGTTCGGCGTCGACAAAGGCACAAACGCCACCCTTTTTCTGCTCTTCGGCCACGCAATGCAGGGTTAGCGTCGTCTTGCCCGAGGATTCGGGGCCGTAGATCTCGATGATCCGCCCTTTCGGCAGGCCGCCGATCCCGAGCGCGATGTCGAGCCCGAGCGATCCAGTCGACGTCGATTCGATGTCCGGCAACGGATTATCGCCGCCGAGCTTCATGATAGAGCCCTTGCCGAACTGCCGCTCGATCTGGGCCAGCGCCGAATCGAGCGCCTTTTGTTTGTCTGTGCTGCGCTTGTCGTTCATGGAGAGAAGGTCTGCGGTTGCCATCCTGTTGCGTCCTTATTTCACGCGCGCCGGGGCGCTGCAATGATGCTCATGTTCGCCTCTTGTTCCGCCCTTATGGGGGTAAAATGCGAACATTTCAATCTCAATTCGATGGGATCAGTCTGGATGCCTTTGGTTAACAGGCGATTACCGTTGATGCGGTTCAAGCCGCCAATTGGCGCGAGACCGCTTCGGTCAATTGCGCGAGTGAGAACGGCTTGGGCAGGAACATCGAATTGATGACATCGGTGCGCTGTTCAAACACCGCCTCCTCGGAATAGCCCGACACAAATATGACGCGCGTTTCCGGTCGATTCTTCAAAGCACGCTTGACCCAGCTTGGCCCATCCAGCCCCGGCATCACGACATCGGTCACGAAAATATCCACCGAAAGCGCCGGATCTTCGAGCAATTTCAACGCGTCTTCGGCATTAGCCGCTTCCAGCACCACATGCCCGCGCAACCGCAGGGCACGGGCGGCAAAGGCACGCACCGGGGCCTCATCCTCGACCAGAAGAACGACGCCGCCCTCGTCAGCGCCTAACGGACCGGCCTTGGCCACAGGCAAGGCGGTGGACGCCGGTTTCGAATCGCGGTGAGCGTTGAAGTAGAGCGTGAACTTCGTCCCCTCGCCCACGGTGCTGTCGCAGAAGATGTAGCCGCCCAGCTGTTTGACGATTCCATAGACCGTCGACAGCCCCAGCCCCGTGCCCTCGCCCGGGCGTTTCGTGGTAAAGAACGGCTCGAATATCCGGTCGAGCTTGTCGGCCGGAATCCCTGTGCCTTCATCCTCGACTACTACTGTTACGTAGTCGCCGCTGGGCATCGTGACCCGGTCGTGCGTCAGTGGCTGGACAAGGCGCGTCATTGACGTTTCGACGCGGATCTCGCCGCCTTTCGGCATCGCGTCGCGTGCATTGACCACGAGATTCATCAGCACCTGCTCAATCTGGCGCTGATCGCCCCTGATGCAGGTCAGCGCGGGATCGTGGCGCTGGATCAGGCGGATACGCTCGCCCACAAGGCGGTTCAGAAGATGCGCGATTTCGGCAAGGGTAGTGCGCAGGTCAAGCGCCACGAGTTGCAGGTTCTGTGTGCGCGAAAAGGCGAGCAACTGGCCTACAAGGCTCGCCGCGCGGTTCGAGTTGTGGCTGATCTGCATGAGATCGCCGTATTCCGGATCCCCCGCATCACGGTTCAGAAGGAGCAGGTCGCAATGCCCGCTGATCGCGGTCAGAAGGTTGTTGAAATCATGCGCGACACCGCCCGCAAGTTGGCCAATTGCCTGCATTTTCTGGCTTTGCACGAATTGTTTTTCCAATGACTTCAATTCGGTGGCGTCGGTCAGAACGGCCAGAAGCGCACCACCTTCTTTCGCCTCATAGGGGCGCAGCATGACCTGAATATACTGGTCTTCCCGATCGCCGCGCGCGCGCAAGACCTCAGGTCGGCCAACGCCGCGCCCTTTGGACACGTCCAGCAACCATTCGCCCAGGGGGCGGCCAAGCCCCTCGACCAAGTCGGAAAAATGCGCCGGACATTGCCCGCTGCGGCCCAGAAGATGCAGCGCGGCCGCGTTGGCATTCAGCACCTTGCCGCCCATTGTCAGCCGCATCACGGCGATTGGCAGCCCATCCAGCGTCGACCAGTGCTGCGGATCCGGGGACAGGGGCATGAGCCCGAGAACGGGCTTGCCGTCTCGGCGGTCGATTTCGGTCACACGCACCTCTTTGATGGCGCCGCCGTCGCGCATAAGGTGAATGCCGCCGATCCTGAACGGGGGGTCGATCACCAGCTCATCGACGCGAGGGGGCAGAGATCGGAACGTTCCTCTCATGGCGCTGTTGCACTCGAGGATCTCGCCCGCAGCGCCCAGAACAAAGGCCGGAATCCGTCCGGTCAGAAGATCATCCTCGGGCAATTCCGACTTCATCCGCTCAATCCGGCAAAGGAAAGTGCCATGGCGACCGATCATGGACAGGCGCAGGCGCTGGTCCGAAAGCTGGACGTCATGGGCCACCGTTTCGCCGCGGCGCACCCGGTCAAGAAGGCGCGCAATCACCGGTTCCGGCGCCGCGATATGGCGCCTCAGAACGCTGGGCAACACCATGCCGCGATCGGCCTTCAGCGTCTCGGCCGCGGCCTGATTTGCGTGCAGGATGAGACCACTATCATCGACCAGGACCGCCGGTTCAAAGACAAGATCAGAAAGCTCTCGCATCTGCTGGCGGGCCATTCGTTCCTGTTTGCCCTGCCCGGTCGCCATGAGCCAGTCGACGACAAGGACCATGAAGACCGACAAGGCGCCCGCGGCCAGCGACAGGCGCAGCAAGCCATCCGACGCTGCTGCTGCGAGACCGAGGCAGAGCGTCGCGGCCGCAACCATGAAAACCGAACGCCGCGGCGCTCGCAGCGCGCGCGGCGCGCGGCCGGACAGGGGAAGCTCACTCATCTCAAATAAGCGCCTATGACGATTCCGCTGCAGGATGGCCGCGAAAGGTTAAGAAGCCCTGAAGGCCCTAATACCCGCCAAGGTTGTGCCGCGCCGTTTCCCTTGCGTCAATCCCGGACGAGATGGGCCGTGAAGAACCCGTCGCCGCCCTCGAGCGGGGAAAAGCGGCGCATCAGGTCGATCCGCCAGCCCGGGCTACGCGAGAGAAACGCGTTTACGCGATCTTCATTCTCAGAGCGCAGGATCGAGCATGTCGCGTAAACCAGCCGTCCTTTCCGGGCCAGAAGCTCGGCGCAGGTGCCAAGGATTGCGTCCTGCGCGGAGATCGTCTGGGCCAAAAGGTCCGGGGTCAGTCGCCATTTTCCTTCGGGCGCACGTCGCCATGCGCCTGAGCCAGAACAAGGAACATCCATGAGGACTACGTCATAAGGATTTGAGTTATCGACTTTTTCCAGCGTCTGGATCACCGCACCGGCCCTCGCGGCGCGTGCCGGCAGGTCCTTCATCCGCGCGGGCTTCGCGTCATGCGCGTCGATGCGGCCAGCGCCTCGCGCAGCCAGCGCCAATGCCTTGCCACCGCCTCCTGCGCAATAGTCGAGCACGCGCGTCTGAGACGTCACCGAGATCAGATCGACGACGGCCTGGCTGGCTGCGTCCTGCATTTCGAAGAGACCGTCGTCGAACGCGGGATGGCGGGT
>CBFIJK010000077.1:0-13878 GCA_965662745.1 uncultured Paracoccaceae bacterium | reverse complement strand
GATTGGACGCACCGTCCCACCCGCGCGGCAATTGATGAGGCGCGCAGGCCATATCAGGACACAAGGTTCCAGGTTAGTCCGATCCTCGCGGTCGAGGCACAGGGCGGCGAAATTAGCACCTCCATCAATCCCACAGTCCCCGGCGACATCGTCGGCGATGTGACCAACGCAACCGAGGCCCATGTGACCGCCGCGTTGGACGCGGCGCAGGTCTGGGACGCCCCGGCTGACGAGAGGGCGCGCATCCTGAACCGAGCCGCCGACCTTTACGAGGCGCACTACGGCAAGCTCTTCGCCATTGCCGCGCGCGAGGCGGGCAAGTCTATCGCTGACGCGGTGGGCGAGTTGCGCGAGGCCGTGGATTTCCTGCGCTACTACGCGGCGCAGGCGCTTGACCTGACCCAGCCGCCGCGGGGAACCATTGTTGCGATCAGCCCCTGGAACTTTCCTCTGGCGATTTTTACCGGGCAGATTGCTGGCGCGCTGGCCGCCGGGAACGCGGTGCTCGCCAAACCCGCCGAACAGACATCAGTGATCGCACATGAGGCCGTGAAGCTCTTGCATGAGGCGGGCGTCCCGCAAAACGCCCTGCAGTTCCTGCCGGGCGACGGCGCTACTGTCGGCGCAGCCCTAACGTCCAGCCCCAAGGTGAATGGCGTCGTCTTCACCGGATCGACGGACACCGCACTGACGATCCGCCATGCGATGGCGCAGCACATGGCGCCCGGCACGCCGCTGATCGCCGAAACCGGCGGGTTGAACGCGATGATCGTCGATTCGACCGCGTTGCCGGAACAGGCCGTGCGCGATATCGTCGCCTCGGCCTTCCAGTCGGCCGGCCAGCGCTGTTCGGCGCTGCGATGCCTGTATGTCCAGGAAGACGTCGCGCCCAAGCTGCAAGAAATGCTGTTTGGTGCGATGGATGCGCTGCATCTGGGCGATCCCTGGGACATCTCGACCGATGTGGGGCCTGTGATCGACGACGGCGCGCGCGCCGAGATCGCGGCCTATGTAGACGCGAAACGCTCCGCCGGGGATGTTCTGCATGAACTGAGCGCGCCCAAGGACGGACATTTCATTGCGCCCGTCGCGATCCGGGTCAGCGGGATCGAGGCGCTGGAACGTGAGGTCTTCGGCCCCGTCCTTCACATCGCGACCTACAAGGCCGACAAGATCGACGCCGTGATCGACGCGATCAACGCCAAGGGCTTCGGGCTGACATTCGGCCTGCACACACGCATCGACGACCGCGTGCAACACCTGACGGACCGCATCGCGGTCGGGAACACCTATGTGAACCGCAACCAGATCGGCGCCATCGTGGGCAGCCAACCCTTTGGCGGCGAAGGCCTGTCGGGTACCGGCCCCAAGGCGGGCGGGCCGTTCTATGTGCCGCGCTTTACGCTGCCGCCTGCGGGCGGCGAAGCAGGCACTGGCGGCACCGCGAAAGCGGCGGAGGTGGCTACAGCGCTCGCCAAGGCACAGAATGCGCCGATCCGCGACACGCTCGATCTGCCGGGGCCCACGGGCGAATCGAACCGCCTGACGCGGCGCGCACGCCTTCCGATTCTATGCCTCGGGCCAGGCGCCGAGACGGCCAAAGCGCAGCTCAAGGCGGTCGAGGCCCTGGGCGGCCGCGCCATCGAGGCAGCCGGACTGAGCGCGGGCGATCTGAAAGCGCTGGATGGGTTTTCGGGCGTGATCTGGTGGGGTGATGACGCCACGGCCAAGGACCTGACGCAAACGCTGGCGCACCGCGATGGCGCGATCCGGCAGCTTGTCACGGGCCACCCGACCGAAGCAGACGTGCTGCTGGAACGGCATCTGTGCATCGACACCACGGCATCCGGCGGCAACGCGGAACTTCTGGCGCAGGCAGGTTCTGGTTGACCTTTCGCCCCGCCGGGCCAATCTGACGCCATGTTCCCGATCCGAGATCACAACCCGTCGAACCAGACCCCTTGGGTCACCTATGCCCTGATCGCGGCCAATGTCGCGATCTTCCTGGGGCAACTTTCGATCATGGGCGACCAGCGCGCTTTGTCGGAATTCTTCGCCACATGGGGCATGGTGCCTGCGCGGATTTCCAGCGGGGACGGGTTTCACACGCTGCTGACCTCGATCTTCCTGCATGGCGGGGTGATGCACCTTGCCGGGAACATGCTGTTTCTGTGGATCTTCGGCGACAACCTGGAAGAGGACCTTGGCCATATCGGGTTCCTCGGCTTTTACCTTGCCAGCGGCGTGGGCGCGGATCTGATCCAGCTGTTCTCGGCCCCCTATTCCCCAATCCCGACAGTCGGGGCCTCGGGCGCGATCGCGGGCGTGATGGGGGGATATCTGCTGCTTTATCCCAAGGCGCGGGTCGATATCCTGTTCATCCTCTTCGTCTTCTTCAAGGTCTTCCCGGTCCCGGCTTGGGTGATGCTGGGCCTGTGGTTCGCGCTACAGCTTTTCGGCGGCGTGGGCGCGGACCCGACACAGGGCGGCGTCGCCTATTGGGCGCATGCCGGGGGCTTTCTGATCGGCCTGGCGCTGATTATCCCGACCTTCCTGCGCAAAGGCGGAACGGCATTCTGGAGCCGGACGGACGGACATCCCGACCACCCGGAGGCACAGTATCGCTTCGCAAAATCTTCGGTGCCGACGGTGCGGAGGCGGCGCTAATCCGCGCCGCCCCCTGCCAAATCAAGCGATCTCGGCCAGGCGGTCCAGCGCCGCTTTCAGCTTGGCCATTTCGGCTTCCTTCTGGGCGGCAAGCTCGCGAGTCTCTTCGACCACTTCCTCGGGCGCGCTTTCTGCGAACTTGGGGTTCTTCAGACGCCCCTGAAGCCCGCCGAGATCCTTTTGCAACTTGCCCATCGTCTTTTCCAGCCGCGCTTTTTCCTCGGCCACGTCGATGATGTCTGCGAGCGGCAGGCAGAACGTGCCGCCCTCGACCGCAATCGTGATCGCGCCCTTGGGCGCGGCGTCCGCACGCGTCAGGCTGTCGATGCGCGCGAGGCGCTTGATCAGACTTTCGTTCTTCTCCCATGCGGCGCGCCCGGCGGCGTCGAGATCAAGCTCGATCACCGGAATATACAGACCGGCCGGCACATGCATTTGCGCGCGGGCAGAGCGGATATCGTCGATCAGCGCGATGACCCAGCGCATCTCACGCTCCGCCGCCGGATCGACCAGATCGGCCGCCGAGTACGTGGGCCAGTCGGCGTGGATCAGCATACCGTCGCGCTTTGCCGTGGCCGACCACAACTCTTCGGTGATGAAGGGCATGATCGGGTGCAGAAGGATCAAGCATTGCTCGATCACCCAGCGCATGGTCTGACGTGTCTCATCCGCCATCGCCTCGTCGTCCAAGAGCGGCTTGGCGAATTCGACATACCAGTCGCAGACCTTGCCCCAGACAAACCCGTAAAGCGCCAGCGCGGCATCGTTGAACTTGTACGCGGCCAGCGCGGCGTCGACCTCTTCACGCACGCGGGCGGTTTCACCGATGATCCACAGGTTCGCAGTACCTTTCAGCGTCCCCGCCTCAGGCATGCCCGCCGGCGCGCTGAAAACATCGTTCATCTCGGCAAAGCGCGTTGCATTCCACAGCTTGGTGCCGAAATTCCGGTAGCCCGCGATCCGCTGCATATCGAGCTTCAGCACCCCGCCCAGCGCCGCCATGGCGGCAGAGGCAAAACGCAGCGCATCCGCGCCGTATTCGTCGATGATTTCCAGCGGGTCGATGACATTGCCCACGGATTTCGACATCTTCTTGCCCTTGGCGTCGCGGACGAGGCCGTGAAGATAGACCTCGTGGAACGGCACCTGCCCCACGACAGCGATCTGCATCATCATCATCCGAGCGACCCAGAAGAACAGGATGTCCTGCCCCGTCATCAGCACAGAGGTCGGAAAATAGCGCTTCATCTCCTCGGTGTCTTCCGGCCAGCCAAGAGTGCCGATCGGCCAAAGGCCGGACGAGAACCATGTGTCCAGAACGTCGGGATCGCGCCAGACCGGGTACAGAAGGTGCGTCGGATCCTGGCTGACGTTGTAATCGGCCAGCGATTTCGCGAGCATTTCGATGGCCGCGTGCTTGTCCTCGACCTCGACCACGCGGGCAAAATTAAGGGGCGCAGGCACATCGGCCAGCTCGTCGCGGAACTTGTCCGCCGCCGCATCGACGCTTTCCGCCGAATGATAAACATGACCGGCATGCAGCATGCCGCCTTCCGTCAGAAGGCGCAGCAGCTCGACCTGGTCGAGTGCGCCGTCGCCCTCATCATCGCGGAAATCGGGCGCGGACAGATCTAGCCCGTACCAAACCGGGATCTGGTGGCCCCACCAGAGCTGGCGGGAAATGCACCACGGCTCGATATTCTCCAGCCAGTGGTAATAGGTCTTTTCGCCCGATTCCGGGATGATCTTGACCTCGCCAGAGCGCACGGCATCAAGCGCAGGGCCGACGATCTTCTCGGCGTCAACGAACCACTGGTCGGTCAGATACGGCTCGATCACGACCTTCGAGCGGTCGCCAAACGGCTGCATGATCTTCTTGGCCTCGACCAGCGGGACAAGCTCCTCTGACCGATCCTCACCACCCTCTTCGGGGGCAAGCGGTTTTTGCGCAGCCTTGCCAAGGCGCGGGTCATGCGCGGGAACCATGACCGCGAGACCCTCGGCGGTGATCTCTTCAACGACGGCCTTGCGCGCCTCGAACCGGTCGAGTCCGCGCAGGTGGTCGGGGACGAGATTCATCGCCGACACCGTCGCTTCGTCAAACGCCATCTCCCCTTGCGCAATGGCCAGAGCATCGGCGGCCTCTTCGGCATAGGGGCGGCCATCGGCTCGCATCGCGCCCCGCGTGTCCATCAGGTTGTACATCGGGATGCCGCCGCGCTTGGCGACCTGGTAATCGTTGAAATCATGCGCGCCGGTGATCTTCACCGCACCTGAGCCAAACTCGGGATCGGGATATTCATCGGTGATGATCGGGATCAGGCGGCGATGCTCTTTCGGGCCGACGGGAATCTCGCACAGCTTGCCGACGATGGGCGCATAGCGTTCGTCCGAAGGATGTACCGCGACCGCGCCATCGCCCAGCATCGTTTCCGGGCGCGTGGTGGCGATCGAGATATAGTCACGTTCCTCGGTCAGGACGATATTCCCGTCCTCGTCCTTCTCGACATAGGTATAGGTCTGCCCGCCCGCGAGCGGGTATTTGAAGTGCCACATGTGGCCGTCGACCTCGACATTCTCGACCTCAAGGTCGGAAATCGCGGTTTCGAAATGCGGATCCCAGTTCACAAGCCGCTTGCCGCGATAGATCAGGCCCTTTTCATACATCTCGACGAATACGCGGATGACGGCATCGTGAAAATTGGGGTGGTTGCCCTTGTCGGGGTCACCGTCGGCGCCGCCCATGGTAAAGGCCTCGCGCGACCAGTCGCAGGACGCGCCGAGGCGCTTCAATTGCCCGATGATTGTGCCGCGCGACTTGACCTTCTGGTCCCAGACGCGGCCCAGGAACGCCTCGCGCCCCATCTCGGCGCGGGTCGGCTCGCCATTGGCGGCCATCTCGCGTTCGGTGACCATCTGGGTGGCGATGCCCGCGTGGTCGGTCCCCGGTTGCCAAAGCGTGTCAAAGCCCCGCATCCGGTGCCAGCGGACCATGATGTCCTGAAGCGTGTTGTTGAACGCATGCCCCATGTGAAGGGAGCCGGTGACATTCGGCGGCGGGATCATCACGCAGAACGCATCCTTGCCCGGCTTGGCGTTTGCGCCGGCCTTGAAGGCGCCTGCCTCTTCCCAGGCCGCGTAGATCCGCGCCTCGGCTTCGGCCGCGTCGAAATTCTTGTCCATCGCCATCGTCTCGGTCCGTCATTATGGGGCTTGGCCGTGACTTACCGAAGGCACGGGCGAAGGAAAAGGCCAGTGATGCCTTGGCACGTCTTATAGCGGCGGCAGGGACGCGTCACGCAGCGCCTTCATCGCGGCCTTGGTCCCGGGGCCGATCGCGCCATCGATGGCGCCGTCGTAATAGCCAAGCTGCGACAGGCGCTGCTGCACGGCGCGGGCGGTCGGGCCGGTCCAAACGCGTTTGGTCTGGTACATCCATTCGATCCCGCCTTGCAGGGCAGTGACATACAGATCGCCTGCCCTTTGCGGGTCGGTCGGAACGCCGCGCCCGTGTTCATAGGACCGGGCCAATAGGCTGGCAGCGACCGGATCGCCCAGATCGGCCCCCTTGCGGAACTGCTCTGCCGCCTTTGAATAATCGGCCGGACCGGCGCGGCCTTCCTCGAAAATGAGACCAAGACCGACAAAGCCGCCCGCATAATCCTGATCGGTCGCTTTGGTCAGCCAGCGCCGCGCCTCGGCAATGTCGCGGGAAACACCCCAGCCGTAATAATGTGCGATCCCAAGGCTGGTCTGCCCGGTCGGATCGCCTGCTTCGGCGGCCAATCGGAAATAGCGGATGCCCTCGTCATATTTCTTCTGGGTGAACAGCGCGTCGCCCAGAAAGGAGGCTAGGCGCGGATGGCCCGGGAAGTGATCCAGCGCCCGGCGGCAGACGTTTTCTGCCGCTACGCCGTCGATGCTGCTATAGGGGCGGCCCGTCGCGGCCATCGCGCCGGTCTTGCGATCGGGATGGTTCGGCGCACCGGCAAGGCGGTCGCAGGCCTGCACGGCAGGATCGGCAAGCATCTGTTCGCGCAATGTCGGCTCTGGCGGGTCCGCAGGCTCGGGCCTTTGCGTCACCACTGGGGGCTGAGGTTTCGGCGGTTCGGGCGCTTCGGGGCCCATCGCTGCCAGCGCGTCCCGCGCAAGTCCGGCGGCGATGGTGCCGGGGTGGCTGGCGCTTACGTCGGCCAGCGCCCCGCGCTTGGCCGTATCGCTGGGCAGCAGCAATGCCGCGACCAGCGCGCTTTGCGCCTCGCCTTCGGCGTCGCGTACGGGCGCATCGCTGACGGGTGCAAATCCAAGATCGAGCGCCGCCTCGATCGCGCCGATCTTGTGCCCGCCGTTGAAGCTTTCCCCCGTCGGCGTCAGCCCACCCTGATTGTGCAAAGCAACCACCGCCAGAGTCCGCGCATCCAGAAGCAGAGAGCCAGAGGAACCCCCGGTGCTTTCGCAGGTGTGCCTGAACGGCGAACGATCCCCCGGAATCTCGGATTGCCGCCGGTGCACCTGGCAGGTGCCGGTGGAATATTGCTGAGGGTCCGCGCCGGGATGGTGGATCATGCGCAATTCCTGGAACGGCTCGACCTCGGTCATCATGCGCATCGGGAAATGGCCGCCCATCACCGCGTTCGCATCCGCCTCGACGACCTGCAGGACCAGCGCGTCGAGATCAGGATCGCGGCGCAGGGGATCGGGCGAGACGCGAAAGGTGCGCACCGCGCCGGTATCGTCCTTGGAGGTGTAGCCGAAATTAACCCGCGCCTCACGCACGATGGTAAATCCTGCGGCCACCAGATCGGGATCGGCATAGCAATGCGCATTGGTCAAAAGCCGGTTTTCGGTCATTAGCGCTGCGGTGCAATTGGCGACGAAAGGGCTGTCGAGCGTCACGCTCCCGCCCCCGCGCCGCACCTCGCGCGGCTGGCCGTCGGGCGTCGTCAGGCAGACTTGCAGGCGGCCGACATATCTTGCCACCTCGCGCACATCGCCCGGCGCACGGGCAATCGACAGCCAGAGACCGCGCTTGACCTCGCCATCCACCGTGAGCGCCTGAAAGGCCGACGATTGGCGATCAATGTCAAACCCGAAACCGCATTCGGCGATCTGCGCGCGCAGCGGGCTTGCGGCGAGAACGGCAAGCAGAAGGAACAGTCGGAAGAAGGGCATTGCGCGGCTCCGGCGAGGTGACGTAGGGGCAGACTACACCGTTCAGCGCATATCGCCAAAGCGTGACTTCGGCCTGATGCGCCGAAACGACATCTGGACAGTCGCGACCGCGCCGCTAGAGTCGCTGCAGCGGAAAATGCCAAGGAGCTGGTCATGGAAAAGTTCGGGAAAAGCCAATCGGTCAAACGGGTCGAGGATGTGCGGTTTCTGACCGGCGCAGGCAATTACGTCGACGACATCGCGCCCGAAGGTGCGCTGCACATGTTTGTCCTGCGCTCGACCGTGGCGCATGGCACGATCACCACGCTTGATGTGTCGGACGCGGCAGACGCCCCCGGGGTTGCCTGCGTGATGATCGCCAAGGATTTCGAAGAGGCCGGCGTCGCGCTGCATATCCCGGCGACCACGCTGAAGAACCGCGACGGCACGCCCGGCGCGGCACCCGAACGTCCCTTCCTTGCGCGCGACAAGGTCCGCTATGTGGGCGAGGCGATCGCGGTCATCGCGGCAGAGACACTTTCGCAGGCCAAGGACGCGGCAGAACTTATCGAGCTCGATATCGACGACCTGCCCGCCCATGTGAAGATCGAGGCGGGCGGCACCGCGATCCATGACGATGTGCCCAACAACATGGCGCTCGACTGGGATATCGGCGATGCCGCGGCCACCAATGCCGCGATGGACACCGCCGTTCACCGCGTGACCATGCAGATCGAGGACAACCGCATCATCTGCAACTCGATGGAGCCGCGCGGCGCCTATGCCGAATGGGACGGCGACAAGATGCATCTTTGCGTCAATGGGCAGGGCGTCTGGGGGATGAAAACGCTGCTGGCCAAGAGCTACGACATGCCCGCCGAAAGCGTGCGCGTCACCAACCCCGATGTCGGCGGCGGCTTTGGGATGAAGGGTATGCCCTACCCCGAATATGTCGCGCTGCCGGAAGTGGCGCGCAAGACGGGCCGCCCGGTGCGCTGGATGTCCGAACGGACTGAGGCGATGCTGACCGACAACGCCGGCCGCGATCTGGTATCCGATGTCGAGATGGGCTTTGACGACGATCACCGTATGGTCGCCTACAAGGTCACCACGCGCTTCAACCTTGGCGCCTATAATTCCAACTTCGGTCAGCTCATCCAGTCGCACCTGTTCTCTCGCGTGATGATGGGCGTCTACGACTGCCAGGCGGTCTATCTGAACGCCAAGGCCTTCTATACCAACACCACGCCCGTCGATGCCTATCGCGGCGCCGGGCGGCCCGAAGCGATCTATGCGCTGGAACGGCTGATGGACACCGCCGCGCGCGAGCTTGGCGTCGATCCGTGGGAGCTTCGGCGCAAGAACTTCATCGCGCCCGCGAAATTCCCCTACAAGACCGCGACAGGCGAAACCTATGACGTGGGCGAATTCGACCGCGTCCTGTCCGCTTGTGAAGAGCACGCCGACAAGGCCGGGTTCGCGGCGCGCCGTGCGGAATCAGAACGCGCGGGCAAGCTGCGCGGCATGGGGCTGTGCTATTACATTGAATCGATCCTCGGCGATGCCTCGGAAGGCGTTGAGGTCACGTTCAACGAAGATGGCACCGCGTCGATCTATGTCGGCACCCAGTCGAACGGACAGGGGCACGAAACGGTCTTTGCGCAGTTCCTGTCCGACCAGACCGGCATTCCGGCCGAAATGATCACCGTCGTTCAGGGCGACAGCGACAAGATCGCATCCGGCGGCGGCACGGGCGGATCGCGGTCCGTCACCGTGCAGAACAACGTCACGCTCGTCGCAGTGGACCGGATGGTGAAAGACTATTCCGCCTATCTGGCCGACAAGATGGGTGTAGACGCAGATGATGTCAGCTTTGACGACGAACGCTTCCGCATCGAAGGCTCGAACGACACGCCCAGCTTCCTCGAGGCCGCGCAGATGGCGCGCGAGGACGGGCGCGCGGACCTTCTCAGCTTCAAGGAAAAGGCAACGCTGGATGCGCGGTCCTTCCCCAACGGCACCCATGTCGCTGAGGTCGAGATCGACCCCGAGACCGGGCAGGTCGAGTTGATGAAATACACGGTCACCGACGATTTCGGGAACCTCATCAACCCGATGCTCGCCGAAGGTCAGGTCCATGGCGGTGTGGCGCAAGGCCTTGGCCAGGCGCTGACCGAACATGTCGTCTATGACGAGGACGGCCAGCTTCTGACCGCGACTTTCATGGATTACGGCATGCCGCGCGCCGACAGCCTGCCGATGATCGATTTCCATACAGAAATCGTCCCGTCGACCGCCAATCCGCTTGGCATGAAGGGTTGCGGCGAGGCGGGCACCGTTGGGTCCATGGCCGCCGTGTCGAACGCGGTGCTGGATGCGCTGTGGGATCACGGCATTCACCGTGTTGACATGCCCTTCACGCCCTTGCGCGTCTGGAGCATGCTGAACGACGCCGGGGCGCAGCCAAAGATTGCCGCTGAATGACCTGATACGCCGACTGCTGTCGTTTCGATCCAAGGTCGAAACGACAGCCGACCCGGGCGACGACACCCGGGTCGATCATATCGTCCTGTTCGACGGTACGCTGTCCTCACTGAAACCCGGGGACGAATCCAATATCGGGCTGATCTACAAGCTGCTTCTCGATCTGCCCGATATCTCGGCACTGTCGATCCACTACGAAAAGGGCATCCAGTGGAAGACCTGGTCACGCACCCGCGACGTGATCGAGGGTCGTGGAATCAACCGGCAGATACGCCGCGCCTATGGTCTTCTTGCTCAGCGCTATGCGCCCGGGGATCGCATCTATTTCTTCGGCTATTCACGCGGGGCCTATGCGATCCGTTCCTTGGCGGGGCTGATTGACCGCATCGGACTCATCCGCGCCGATATGCTGACCGATGCCGCTATCGAGACCGCCTATGATCACTATCGCGAAGGGCCTGACACGCCTGCCGCCAAGGCCTTTGCGCGCGCCTATTGCCATGATCGCACACCGATCGAGATGATCGGGGCCTTCGACACGGTGAAGGCGCTGGGGTTCACCGCGCCGGTGCTTTGGCGTCTGAGCGCCGGGCAACATCGGTTTCATTCCACCGGTATCGTACCCTCTGTCCGTCATGTCTATCACGCTCTGGCCCATGACGAGCGGCGCAAGATTTACACGCCGATTCCCTGGACGACCTCGCCCGAGACCGAGGCGCTGGTCGAACAGGTCTGGTTTCGGGGCACCCATGGCGATATCGGCGGCATGATTAACGGCATGTCGGCGGCGCGGCCACTGTCGAACATCCCGCTTGTCTGGATGCTGAGCCGGGCCGAAGCGCGTGGCCTCGCGCTGCCAGAAGGCTGGCGCGCGCGGTTTCCCCTGAACCCGGATGCGCCGTCATCCTCGGCGCGGTTCGGCTGGGGGTCGCTTTTTGTCAACCGTCGCACGCGGCGCGTGGGGCTCGATGCGTCGGAACGGCTTCACTGGTCCGTGACCGGGGAGCCGCCAGAGGCCTGGGAGACGCGCCATTCATCCCTTGAAATCGCGTAGACGATGCAGCGGCGCAGGGGATGGCCCTGTGCAATTTTCGGATGGTCGAAATCAAGATCGACGCGGCGCGTCATTCCGATCCGTTCCATGACCTTGGCCGAAGGAGTGTTCGCAGGCGCGGTATAGGCGATGACCTTTGGCAGATTCAGAGGGCCGAACGCCTGCGCCAGCCAGGCCAGGGCGGCCTCTGAGGCATAGCCTTTGCCCCAGGCACGCGGTGTTAATCGCCAGCCGATTTCCGGGATCGGAGCGATGGCTGTGTCGGCCTCAAAAAGACTGAGGCCCGCCATCCCGATCAGTGCGCCGGTCTCTTTCAGTTCCACCGCGCTGAAGGCATAGCCGACACGCGCTCGCTTTTCCGCGAACCGCGCCAGCATTTCATCCGTTTGCTCAGCCGTCAGAGGTGCCGGGAAATAGCGCGTTACCTCGGGATCGGCGTTCATCCGCGCGAAGGGCTCTGTATCCTCTGGAACAAACGGCCGCAGGATCAGGCGATCCGTCTCGATCCGCATGCGCTAGCCCGCCTTCATGACCATGCAGGTGGTCGATCCGGTCGCGTACAGCTTGCCATCCTCCGCCCCGCGGATTTCGCCAACTGCGACGCCCGTGGACCGCCCGGCATGTTGCGACGTGCCGATGGCCAGAATCTCCATTCCCATAGGGATCACGCGGGTGATGTTGATCTTGTATTCAAGCGTTGTGTAGACGCTGCCCTGCGGCACACGGGTCATCACCGCGCAGGCCATGCAGCTGTCGAGAAGCGTGCCATACCAGCCGCCATGGAGCGCACCCATCGGATTGGCAAAGCGAAATTCCGGTGTGCCGCGAAACACGACGCGCCCCTCTTCGACGCTGTCGAGGCGGTAACCCATCTCGCCCGCGATGGGCGGGCCCGCGACCTCGCCCTCCAGCATGGCGCGCATGAAATCGAGCCCCGACATCGACAGGGTCCGGTCCATCCCCGGCAGATCGCCTGGAGTCTTCGCTGCGTATTGTCCCAAAAGAAATCACCCCCGTATCGGCTACTTCGATCCGGGGGCGACGGTAAGGCATAGGACGCGGGCCGCAAGACCCGGCGCGCATTCTGGGTCAGGCGACTTTTTCCAAAACCGCCTCGGGCGTGACGCCCAGCGCGTGGCAGATATCGCGCGACAGAGTTGGCTTGTTCAGCGTGTAGAAATGCAGGTGATCTACGCCCTCGGCCAGAAGATCGGTGCACATCTCTGTCGCCAGCGAGGTCGCCAGCAGATCGTGCCGGTCGTCGCGGATCGCCGCCTCGAATGCATCGTCGAGCCATTGTGGGATATGCGCGCCGCAGCCCTTGGCGAATTTGCGCACGCCGGTCCAGTTCTCGATCGGAAGAACGCCCGGAATGATCGGCGCGTCGATACCAGCCGCCACGCATTTGTCACGGAAGCGGAAGAAGGTTTCCGGCTCGAAGAAGAACTGCGTGATCGCCGAATGCGCGCCTGCATCGAACTTACGCTTGAGATAGGCGACATCGGCATCCATGCCCGATGCTTCGGGGTGGGGATCAGGATATGCGCCGACGCGCAGGTGGAACTTGCCTGTTTCGGCCAGCGCCTCGATCAGCTCGCAGCTATCGGCGAAACCATCGTCATGCGGGGTGAACTTACCCTCGCCCTTGGGCGGATCGCCGCGAAGGGCCACGATTTCGCGCACGCCCGACTCATGATAGCGGTCCGCAATATCAAGTGTTTCCTGCCGCGTCGCGTTCACACAGGTCAGGTGCGCCGCGACATTGAGCCCGTAATTCTTGCCGATCACCGACACGGCGTCATGGGTCAAGTCGCGCGTCGTGCCGCCTGCGCCATAGGTGACCGACACGAAATCCGGCTCCAGCGGGGCCAAGGTGTTGACCGTATCCCAAAGACGGAACGAGGCCTCGATGGATTTGGGCGGAAAAAACTCGAAGGAAATCTTTGGGGCGGTCATGATCGGGCATCCTTGTTTCTTGCAGCGGTTGTCTCATACGCGCGTTCGTGAGACAAACTCATAATGTTCAACTTCATTATGAGTTCCATCTCACATGCATATTGAGTTCAGGCATCTCAGAACGATCAAGGCGATCCACGAGGCGGGTGGTCTGGCGCGCGCCGCCGACCAGATGAACATCACCCAATCGGCGCTTTCGCATCAGGTCAAAGGCCTTGAGGATCAGACCGGGATGGAGCTTTTCGTGCGTCGGTCGAAGCCCTTGAAGCTGTCGGCGGCGGGGATGAAGCTGTTACGTCTTGCTGAAAAGGTACTGCCCGAGATCGAAGCGCTGGAAGAGGACTTTCTGTCGCTGCAATCGGGCCGATCCGGGCGACTGCATATCGCCATCGAATGCCATGCCTGTTTCGAATGGCTGTTCCCGGTGCTCGAATCCTTCCGCAAGGCCTGGCCTGAAGTCGATGTCGATATCCGGCCCGGTCTTGCCTTCGACGCCCTGCCGGCCCTTTCGCGTGAAGAGGTGGACCTTGTCGTCTCATCCGACCCCGAGGATATCCCCCATGTGG
>CBFIJK010000076.1:0-14018 GCA_965662745.1 uncultured Paracoccaceae bacterium | reverse complement strand
TGGCGTTGGGAGAGACGGCATGAGCGGTCAACATCGCAAGGGCATCCTGCTTGCAGGCGGGTCCGGCACGCGGCTTTACCCGATCACCATGGGTGTATCGAAACAGCTTTTTCCGATCTACGACAAGCCGATGATCTACTATGCGCTCAGCGTCCTGATGCTTGGCGGCATCCGCGAGATCGCGGTCATCACGACGCCCGAAGATCAGGATCAATTCCGCCGCCTTCTGGGCGATGGCAGCCAGTGGGCGCTGTCCTTCACCTATATCGTGCAGCCCTCGCCGGATGGTCTGGCGCAGGCGTATTTGCTGGCGGAAGAGTTCCTAGGTGGCGCACCATCGGCCATGGTTCTGGGCGACAACATCTTCTTTGGTCACGGCCTGCCGGAAATGCTTGTGGCTGCCGATGCCAAAGAGGCGGGTGGCACGGTGTTCGGCTATCACGTGAATGATCCGCAGCGCTATGGAGTGGTCGATTTCGACGATGACGGCATTGTCCGCACAATCATCGAGAAACCCGATGTACCGCCGTCGAATTACGCTGTGACCGGGCTTTATTACCTTGATGGCAGCGCGCCTGAACGTGCCGCCAAGGTTGCGCCGTCGCCGAGGGGAGAGCTTGAGATCACCGATCTGCTCGGCAGCTATCTGAGCGATGGTCTTCTCGATGTGCGCCGGATGGGCCGTGGATATGCCTGGCTCGATACCGGGACCCACGGCAGCCTTCTTGATGCAGGCAATTTCGTGCGCACCCTGACCGAACGGCAGGGCCTGCAGACCGGCAGCCCGGATGAAATCGCGTTCTCGCAAGGTTGGATTGACGCAGATGCCCTGGCCAAACGAGCGGATATGTTCGGCAAGAACGCCTATGGCGTCTACCTGCGGCGATTGATCGGCGGCTGACACATGCGGATCGTCATGACGGTCAACACGATGTTCAACCTCGTGAACTTTCGCGCCGGGTTGATCGCCGCGCTGCAGGAGGATGGGCACGAGATCATCGCGCTTGCCCCGTTTGAGGGGAATGAAAGCCGCGTCGCAGCGCTGGGCTGCGAGACGGTGCATCTGAAGATGGACAACAAGGGTATCTCGCCGCGCCGCGATATCGCGTTGATCGCGCGGATGTATAGCAATTTCCGCAGGCTCAAGCCGGACGCGGTGCTCAGCTACACGATCAAGAACAATATCTACGGCGCGTTCGCCGCCCGTGCCGCTGGCATCCCATTCTTCCCGAACGTGACCGGACTTGGCACGGCTTTCCTGTCCGGCAGCCTGTTACAGAGGGTGGCCGAGACGCTCTATCGGCGGTCCTTCGCTTCGGCGCGACAGGTGTTTTTCCAGAACGGGGACGACGCGGCACTGTTCCTGTCGCGGGGACTGGTCCGCGAAGATCAGGTGACGTGCCTGCCCGGGTCAGGGATTGATCTGGGCCGTTTTCCCGCGTCGCCGTTACCGAACGTTCCGGGAAAGCCAGTCTTCCTGATGATCTCACGCCCTCTGCGTGACAAGGGCTTTGCCGAGTATGTTGAGGCGGCGCGCGGTCTGAAGGCCACGCATCCCGGTGCAGACTGCCGTGTGCTTGGGCCGATGGGTTACGAAAACCGAAGCGCGCTTCCGGTCTCCGATGTGCAGGATTGGATCAACGCGGGCACGATCACGCATCTGGGCGAGATAACCGACGTGCGCCCCGCCATCGCGGCGGCCGATTGCGTTGTCCTGCCGTCCTACCGCGAAGGCCTGCCGCGATCGCTGCTGGAAGGCGCGGCGATGGGGCGGCCGCTAATCACGACCGATGTGCCAGGGTGCCGTGACTTGTTGGACAAGGGCCAGAATGGGTTCTTGTGCGAAGTGCGGAACGCGGCAGACCTGCTGCGCAAGATGCAGGCGATGGCGAACCTCAGCGCATCAGAGCGCCAGACGATGGGGGACGCGTCGCGCTCGCTCGCCGAGGCGCGCTTTTCGCAAGATAGGGTGATCGAGGCCTATCGTACGGCACTGCGCCGCATCTGATCCTGAGCGTGCTAACTACTTTTGGTAATAATCTCGGAACCACGCCACAAAATCTGCGATACCGTCCTTGATATCCGTCTGCGGGCGATACCCGGTCAGCGATTGCAGCAAGGATGCGTCGGCCCAAGTCGCGAGAACATCACCTTTCTGCATGTCCATGAAATTGCGCTTGGCCGGTTTCCCCAGAGTCTCTTCAATGGCTTCCACGAAATCCATCAGCCGAACCTTGTCCGAATTGCCGATATTCACGACCCGGAAGGGCGCCACCGGAGACAGACTGTCCCCTTCGGGAATATCCGCCGAATCCGCAGGACGAATCGGCACCACGTCTATCAAAAGGCGGATGCCGCGAACGAGATCTCCGACAAAGGTGAAGTCGCGATACATCTCTCCATGGTTGTAAATGTCGATGGGCCGATCTTCGAGAATGGCATCGACGAATTTGTAGAGCGCAAGGTCGGGACGACCCCATGGCCCATAGACCGTAAAGAAGCGGAACATCGTCACCGGCAGGTTCCACAAATGCGCATACGAATGCGCCATGCTTTCGGTCGCCTTCTTTGTGGCAGCATAAATCGTCAGCTGAGTGTCGGCCTTGTCGGTCTCGGCAAAGGGCATATCGGTATTGGCGCCGTAGACAGACGAGGTCGACGCCATCAGCAGGTGCTTGACCGCGTGCTCGCGCGCCAGTTCCATGACGTTGAACGTTCCGACAACGTTGGATTCGATGTAAGATCTAGGATTCTCAAGGCTGTAGCGCACGCCTGCCTGCGCGGCGAGATGGACGATCACGTCTGGCTCAAAGGCGGAAACGGTTGAGGACAGCAGTTCCATATCCTCGAGCCGTCCCTCGGTTGCGGCGAAATTCGGCGATTGAAGAAGCATCTGATGGCGGCGCTGTTTCAAGGTGACGTCGTAGTAGTCCGTCATCCCATCATAGCCGTGAACGACAAATCCCTCGTCGATGAGAAGCTGCGCCAAATGATAGCCGATGAACCCGGCCGTCCCGGTGATGAAGACGCGTTGCATGGGCCTGGATCCTTACGCCGGAATTATGGCCCCTTCCTTAACGGTCGAGGGGATGGTGTCCAAGGGGAAGGGACTTTGCCTGAAACGCTAGATCACAAGCTGGAATCTTCCTTGGGTATATTAATTCAAATTTAACTAATCCTAAAATAGGTTCAATAAAGTTTTCAAGAGTAAATAGTTACCAAAAACTGAAAATATAAATAATAATAATCTTAAACATGGTATGGAGGCGTTCTATTTTGTTTTATTTATCAGCCTTCAATATAACTCTGATAATAACGTTTCTATCTTGCATTTTGATCGTCATATATCCCAAAAATTTGCCAATTTTAGAATTTCGAAACAAATCTGATACTCAGGCACGGCAAGCAATGCATGTGAAGAAAACATCACGTCTGGGTGGAGTGTGTATTGTATTCGGATGGTGGATGTCTCTGTATTTTCTGCCTGCAGAGATTAAAGCCTTTTCTACAACCCTTCTCATTTCTACGGTGCCCGCCTTTTGCGCAGGTCTGGCTGAAGATATTGGGTGTGCCGTCAAGCCAAAGACCCGCCTGTGCGCTGCAGCGTTGTCCGGGTTTATTGCGGTTGCTGAGTTTGGCCTATGGCTGCCGCGGGTCGATGTGCCTGTTGCGAATGACCTGTTCGCCTTCGCGCCGTTCGCCATCCTCTTCACGATCTTCGCAACCACAGGCGTCAGCCATGCATTCAACCTGATCGACGGGGTCCATGGCCTCGCGAGCTATACCGCCATTGCAACAGCCTTTGGCCTTGGCTTTGTTTCCATGCAGGCCGATTTGCCTCAGATCGGCATTGCCGCGCTCTTCCTAGTTGGCGGGATCGTCGGGTTCATGTTGGTGAACTATCCCAAGGGATTGATTTTCCTCGGCGACGCGGGCGCCTATACAATCGGGCATGCCCTTGCTTGGTGCGCCGTGGTTGTGCTTGCGATCAACACCGAGGTCAGCGCCTGGGCGATGGTTTTGATCTTCTTTTGGCCAGTGGCAGACACCTGCTTTGCCATCGTTCGGCGGAGTGTTTCGGGCCGTAGGACGGACCAGCCGGATCGGTTGCATCACCACCAACTCGCCTTGCGCGTGATCGAGCTTCGAGTTCTCGGGCGGCAAGCGCGGGAGTATACGAACCCTCTGACAACTGCCGTGCTTGCCCCCTTCATCGCGCTGCCGGTGGTTGCTGGCGTTCTGCTCTGGAACCGTCCGCTTGCGGCGTTCCTGATTCTGGTGGTGTTTGCTGCGATGTTCGTCGGCGCTTACTCCCTCGGGTTCCGCGTAGCGCGGCGACGGCACACCCGAACCCTGACCTGCTACACGCGTTCTGCTGGACGACCAAAACGTCCCCGAGTTGCGTCGCCGGAAGCGATCTGATGCCTGCGTTCTATCCAATTGGATCAAGCTGCTCACCGAGTGTCTTCACCATTTTCATTATGATCCAAGCGTTTGCTGGATCGTTAAAGAACGCCCGGTCGTCGGCTCTGTTCAGGCACAAGAATTGAGACAAACCAGCATCATATTCTCCTTTAACGTGCATACGCTCTAGAGTTCTGAAACGAATCTGGGTTTTCTGCGCGCAACATAGACTCATTGCCTGGGGACAAATCATGATGAAGCTCGCGCTGATCGGAGCGGTGCTGTTTATGACTGGCGGATGTGGGGTGGCCTACATATCGCCCTCTGTGCAGGAATTGTCTGGCACCGATGCCAAGGTACAGATCGTCCGCATTACCCCGGAGTCATTGGCGGTTGCGAACCGCTCGCCTTATGTGCCGCAGGGCCTTCCCGGTGAGTTCTACGCAAATGCCGGGACCGGCGGTGGGCTGCGCGGGGCGGGCGCTGTGCCAGAGCCTGCATACGGGCCCGAAACCCGGCCCGCCGATCTTCAGACCCGAATTCCGCCACAGCCGCCGCGCCAACCCTACCGGATCGGTGTCGGCGACGTTCTGTTGCTTGCAACTCCCGCGGGCAGTTCGTCGGTCGAAGAATTGTCCGGCCTTCTTGCCGCGCAAAATCGTCGCCTTGGCTATACCGTACAGGATGACGGATCGCTCGCGATCCCCGATGTCGGGCGCGTCGACGTTTCTGGCCTTACGCTCGAAGAAGCCGAAGGCGAGATCTTCCGAGCGCTCGTCGAGAATCAGATCGACCCAAGCTTTAGCCTCGAAGTGGCTGAGTTCAACTCGCGCCGAGTGTCCATCGGTGGTGCCGTGCGTGACCCATCGATCGTACCGATCCAGCTGACACCGTTGTATCTGGAGGAGGCGCTGATCGCCGCCGGCGGAACGAATGTGTCGGATGATGAGTACGCCTCGATCCGCCTTTATCGCGATGGCACCATTTACCAGATCCCGCTGCAGGAGTTCTACAACCGTCCCGACCTTCAGCGCCTGCGCCTTTTGGACGGTGACAGCCTTTTCGTCGACAGCAGCTATGAAATCGACCGGGCCGCGGCGTATTTCGAACAGCAGATCGCGATCGCCAATTTCCGCCAATCGGCCCGCGCCTCTGCGCTGACGGCGCTGCAGACCGAAGTCAGCCTGCGCCGCTCTGCGCTTGAGGAAGAGCGCAATAATTTCGAACGTGCCATCGCGCTGGATGCTGTCGACCGACAATACGTCTACCTCGTCGGAGAGTTCGTTCGCCAGAACCGCTTTGTGATGCCGTTCAACCAGACCGTTTCGCTTGCGGATGCGCTGTATGACGAGGGCGGGTTCAACGTCGAAAAAGCGAACCCCGGGCAAATCTACGTGCTGCGCGGGTCTAGCAACCCGTCTGAATTCGGTGCCGTGACCGCCTGGCATCTCGATGCGCGCAACGCGGTGAATTTCGTGCTCGCTACAAGAATGGAACTTCGCCCGAACGACGTGATCTTCGTGGCCGAACAGCCAATCACCAAGTGGAACCGCGCGATCTCGCAGGCCATTCCGTCGTTGTTCACTTCGATCGCAAACGCAGTCAATTGACGGCATGGACATCCCGTATCTGAGGATCTTAAGAGATCACGAAGCGCGATTGCTCAGGCTCATGACCTATTTGACTGCCTTATCGACAAGCGTCCCTGCACCCTCTCCTGACTGGATCAGGTGTCGTAGTATGACTTGCCGTAAGACGCGTAGGCGCCATAGCGCTCGCCATATCCATAGCGCTTCATGCCACGCGGGCTGATCTGGTTTAGGATGAGGCCAGTGACTTTAAGGTTCACGGTCTCGAATTGGCGAAGCCCTTCCTGCACTTGCTGGCGCGATGTGTCGTCCCATTTCACGGAATACAGGATCGCGTCGCAGGATTGGCCGATGATGCGGGCGTCAGGCACGACAAGAACCGGTGGCGTATCGATGATGATCGTGTCGTAGGTGTCGCGGCAGGTGACCATGAAGCGTTTGAATGCCTCGGACGAATAGATATCGGCGGCATTTTCACTGCTTTTCTCACCCAGAAGGACGTCACAGCGCAGCAGGTCGCTGTAGACTGTTACATCATCAAGATTGCCGCTACCCGACAGCGCGGACAGCAAACCCCGGGTTTCAGAGAAATCGAAGTATTCGCTGAAAACCCGTCGACGAATGTCGCCCTCGATCAGCAGAACGCGCTTGCTCAGCCCCACGAAGTTTTGAGCAAGGCCAATAGAAAGCGTTGTCTTGCCTTCGCCGGGAACCGACGAGGTTGACATGATGACCTGTGGCGGCTCGTCGACATTCGACAGCATGACAGAGGTCCTGAGGTTCCGGATCGCCTCGGCGGCTGGAGAGGCGGACTTTTGCGACAGGTAAGTTAAGCTGCCAAGCCGATTGCGATGCGGAATAATCGGGATCTGGCCGATAACTGGTATGCCGGAAACGCGCTCAAGGTCCTCGGCGGTTCGCAAGGTGTTCTGCAGGACCTCGCGCCCAAGCACGAGCGCCGCGCCAAGAGCGAGCCCCAAGAGAAGGGACACCGCCTGGATTCTCACGACCGATGGCGCAAACGGCTGGTCGGGAACCTGCGCGTAGGACAGGATTCGGCTGTCTGCCTGCTGCGTTCCCTGCTGAACCGAGGTTTCCTTCAGGCGGCCAAGAAAACTTTCGTAGATCAATCCGTTTGCGGCGACTTCGCGCTGAAGCTGTTCGATCTCAACAAGGTCGTTCGACTGCCGTTTCACCTGGTCTTCCATCGCACCTATGGATCCCGCGATCGACGCGGCCTGATCCGCAGCGCGGCTCGTATCGATGCGGCTCCGTTCCAGCAGTTGATCGAAACGAGCGTCGAAACTGGCGCTGTTCAATTCCGGATTTTCCCGAACCAGCGGCAGAATACGGTCGAGTGTCCGGTCATTGGCAGCTTCGGCCATTTGCCGCAGGTCCTCGGCGTCACGCGCTGCGATCAGCCGAGAAGTACGCGCCTCTGCCGTTTCAGCTGCGGCGCGTTGTTCCGTCAGGCGATCGCGTAGGTCCTTGAGCTGGCGATTTAGCGCCTCGAGCGATTCAACGCTGACAAGATCGGTCTGCGACGAAAACTCCTTGAACCGTTGTTCCGATGCCTCAAGCTGTTCGCGCAGAACTGCGACCCGTTCGGTCAGCCATTCGCTCGCGTGCTCGGTCGCGCTGAACTTCACGTCGATCTGATCGGTGATATAGCTTTCGGCGAGCGTATTCGCCAGATCGGCTGCCATTTGCGGATCGGGCGAGGTCGCCTGGATCGAGAACACGAAGCTTCGATCTTCGTTCGTGACCGAGAAACGCTCTTGCAACCGCGTGATCGCGTCCTCGTAGTCTCGTGCACTATCGTCTGTCGTCGAACCGGTATCCATCGCAGGCCTGCCTGCAAAAAGTGACCTGAGGTAGTCGATAGGTGACATCAGAAGATCGGGCTCGACGCCCGGCGCTAGCCTCCGATTGAATTCGGACGAATTTGAAAGATCGAGTCGGTCGAAAACGCGCCCCATAAGCGCGCGTGACTGCATCACGGCGATCTCGGTGTTGATCGACCGGACGTCCCCCGAAAGACTGGCCAACGCGCCGCCAAGTTCTGGCGCGGTACTGGTTCGGGTGTTGAGAAGGGCGAGGCTCGCCTCTGCCGAGTACATTGGTGTCAATGAGGCCGCATAGTAGCGCCCGCCTACCAGTGCGAGCGCACCGAACAGCGCTATGACCCACCAGCCCCGCATCAATGTGCGGACGATAGCGAGTACGTTCAGATCTTCGGACTGGTCATTAAGCTCGAACGGCTTGGCGTCCGGAATCGATTTTTGGAACATACGGTCTGTTCGATCCCAATAGTCTCCTTGTCTTTGCACGGCCACACAAAAAATGCAACTTAATGGTGTAAATTGGTATGATATACAATATTTGGTTGCGCGATATGGCTAGGTCCCCGACATGATCAACTTTCTCGTTAGAAAACGGCCCAAAATCCGCGAAACCGGGTGGAAGCGCCCGATTCCTGACCGACTGACCTATGCCATCGGCGATCTGCACGGCTGCGCCGATCTGCTGTCCGATATTCTGAACCGGATCGACGCTGATCTTAACGCGCGCGGGGTGGAAACAGCAAAGGTGGTCTTTCTCGGGGATTATCTCGACCGCGGCGCCGAGAGCGACCTGGTCCTGTCAAATCTTCAGACACTGAGCTCAGAATTTCCCGACGATGTCGTCTGTCTCAAGGGCAATCATGAACAGATGATGCTTGATGCCTTGTCGCACCCGAAGAAATACGGCGCACCCTGGCTTCGCAATGGGGGCCTGCGGACGATTGCAAGCTTCGGCGTTTCCGGTGTGCATGACAGATCCTCGGTTGACGAGATCGCCGATGCGCTCAATGCGCTCCGTGGCGCCTTACCGGACGGTCAGGAAGAGTGGCTGCGCAGCTTGCCAGTATGGCATCGTGCGGGCGACGTTCTATTCGTTCACGCAGCCGCCGATCCGACGCGTGCGCCCGATGCACAGGTGGAACAGGCTCTGATCTGGGGTCATTCCGACTTTCGCGTCAAACCACGCCGCGATGGTATCTGGGTTGTGCATGGGCACACCGTCGTCGATGCGCCAGAGGTGTCGAACGGCGTAATCTCAGTCGATACCGGCGCCTGCTTTACCGGCGTCCTGACTGCCGTCGCTCTCGCCCCCGGAGAGCCCCCGCGCTTCATCGATGTGGGGCGCTAGCGTGCAATTGGCATCCGGCCACACCATCCGCCCCAGCGCCCGGTAGACCGCGATCCCCACCCATTCGCGCAGACCCACATTGAAGTCCCGCAGATGCAACTGAAGGTTCCAGCCAAGGTTCTGCATCGCTCTCCCGGACCTGAAGTCGACGGGGTAGGGCACAACGCGCCAGCCAAGATGACAGAAAATTCCGGCGCTGCGAGTCATATGCGACGCGCTGGTGACCAAAAGCCAGCGATCCTCCCCGGCGTCGATCAGATCACGAAGCCCGGTGGCGTTCTCATAGGTGTTGCGTGATCCGGTCTCGAGAATGATCCGGCCCGGCGCGACACCAGCTTCCGTCAGGATGATCCGCGCAATCTCGGCTTCGGCCAACGCGCTTCCACCAAGCGCGCCGCTGCCGCCAGAAAGTGCAATGGGAATGCCTGGAAACAGATTTGCCAACGCAGTGGCGGCGATTAGCCGATCCGCTGACTCCCCGACCTGTGGTTGGGACCATATTTGCGTCAATTGGCTGTCTTCCGAGCCGCTCAACACGATGATCCCGTCGATGGCACTGGGGTTCGGCTGCACTGGGTAGCGGGATTCTAGAGGCGCGAGCAGGAAATCCCCAACTGGGACGACCCCGAAGACGCAGACGATGACAACGGCCGTCCACAAGGCCCGACGCGCACGGCGCAATCTGCCCCGGTACAGCGCGAAGAGCGCAACGCACAGCAGGACGACGAGCCATGTCTCGAACTGCAGGACTGCATCGAGCGTTTTCGACAGTATGAAGAAGATCGTGCCAGACACACTGCCGTCCCACTTTCTTGCCGCCGCTAGGACGAAACACCGCCCAGTTCGCAGATGATCGCCCATTCGGTGTCGCTGACCGGCTGAACCGACAGGCGCGAATTGTTCAGGAGCACCATGTCAGACAAGCGATCGTCTTCCTTGCACATCTCAAGCGTCACCGGCGTCTCGAACGGGCGGATCGCGCGGATGTCGACACATTCCCAGCGGTCGTCATCGGTGGTGCTGTCGGGATGCGCTTCGGCGATGACCTCGACGATGCCGACGACCGCCTTTTCCTTTTGCGAATGATAGAAGAACCCAAGGTCCCCGCGCTTCATCTCGCGCATGAAATTGCGGGCCTGGTAGTTGCGCACGCCATCCCATTCCTCGCCCGCATCGCCCTTGGCGACCTGGTCTTCCCAGCCCCATGTGGAGGGTTCGGATTTGAAGAGCCAATATGCCATATCAGGGCCTTTCATTCAGAGGTCAGGGGGCGCGACAAGAGGGCTTTGACCGCCTCGTCCACCGTGATCGCGCCGCGCGTCAGGTCCGCGACGGTGCGCGTGACAGGCATTTCGATCCGGGATTCATTTGCCTTTGAAAGGATCGCCTGCGCCGTCGCGATGCCTTCGGTCGTTTCTGAGGTATCGCGCTTCCCGCTTTGACCGAGCGCGACGCCAAAGCGGAAATTGCGCGATTTTTCCGAGGTGCAGGTCAGCGCCAGATCGCCAAAGCCTGACAAACCGGCCAGCGTCTCGGGATCGGCCCCCGCCCGGGCGGCGTAGCGCGTCATCTCGGCGAAACCGCGCGTCATCAGCGCCGCGCGCGCGCTCTCGCCCAGACCTGCGCCGATTGCGGTGCCGCAGGCGATGGCGACCACGTTTTTCAGCGCGCCGCCAAGGGCGACACCGGTCAGATCGGTGCTGCTGTAAAGGCGTAGGGCGCGGGTCGACAGCCTTTCCTGAAGCGTGTCGTGATCCTCTATGGCGAGGGTCAGTGCGGTCGGCAAGCCTTGGGCGATGTCGGCGGCAAAGCTGGGGCCCGACAGGATTGCGGGGCGGGCCCCCGGTACTGCACCTGCGATGATCTCATGCACAAGCTGGCCGGTCGTCAGATCCATGCCCTTGCAGCAGCCGACAAGTATCTTGCCACGCAGATCAGAGCCTGTTTCAGCCAAGAACGGGCGAAGCTGCTGCATGGGAACGGAAAGAAGGATGACCTCGGCCTTGCCCGCTTTCGCCAGGTCCTCTGTCGGCGCTACGCTGTCCGGCAGCGGCGCCCCCGGCAGGTGCCGCGCGTTTTCCCGAGTTTGGGCCATGTCGGACATCGCAGCCGCGTCACGACCCCAAAGCGTGACCGCGCTGCCTGCATCACCCAAAGCGATGGCGAGCGCGGTGCCAAAAGCGCCCGCGCCGAGGATGGAAATCTCGCTCATGCCTTGGCCCCTCGTTTACCGCCGCCGAGCAATGCAGGCGCGCTTTGGTCGAGCGGCCAGCGCGGGCGGGCGGCAAGGGTTATTCCGTCATCGACCGCCCCGAGGCGCAAGCGTTCAATTGCGGCCCATGCGATCATTGCGGCGTTGTCCGTGCAAAGCGCAAGGGGCGGCGCGGTGAAGGCAAGTCCGGTTTCCTTGGCAATGCCGGCAAGGCGCGCTCGGATCGCGCCATTCGCCGCGACGCCGCCCGCGACCGCGATGGCAGGGCGCTCAGGCGCATTTTCCAGATAAAGGGCGATCGCGCGTAGGGTCTTCTCGCCCAGCACATCTGTGACGGCGGCCTGGAACCCGGCGGCAATATCGCTGACATCTTGGCGGTAAAGACCGCCTTGCGCCGCGATCAGCGTATCGCGTTCGCGCAGAACGGCGGTCTTCAGGCCAGAGAAGGACATATCACAGCCGGGCCGATCCAAGAGGGGTCGTGGAAAGCGGAACCGTGCCGGATTTCCACTTTGCGCCGCGCGTTCGATGGCAGGGCCGCCAGGTTGTGGCAGACCCAACAGCTTAGCGGTCTTGTCGAAAGCCTCGCCCGGTGCGTCGTCGATGGTGCCGCCAAGTCGGCGGAACGCATCCGGGCCATCCGCGATCAGGAACTGGCAATGCCCGCCGGATACAAGAAGCATGAGATACGGAAACCCAAGCCCGTCGGTCAGGCGCGGCGTCAGCGCATGGCCCGCGAGGTGGTTCACCCCGACCAGCGGCAGTCGTGCGCCCGCCGCGATCCCCTTGGCGCACATGACCCCGGACAGAACCCCGCCGATCAGCCCCGGCCCCGCCGTCACCGCAACGGCATCGATATCGCGCAAGCCAATCCCTGCGTGATCCAGCGCCTGCTCGACACAGAGATCCAGCTTTTCGGCGTGGGCGCGCGCTGCGATCTCGGGCACGACCCCGCCGAAGGCCGCATGCAAATCGGTCTGGCTTGAGACAACATTCGACAGGATCTGCGGGACATCACCATCGCGCACCACGGCGGCCGCGGTGTCGTCGCAGCTGCTTTCGATGCCCAGCACGGTCAGGCCGCGTTCCATCCCGTGATCCTCTGCCCGGTTGTCTGATGTGTTGTGGGGCGTTACCACCGGCCCAAGCCTCATACAACGCCGGAGCATTTCGCATGCCAGACCGCCCGACCGTGCTGGTGACCCGCCCAAGCCCCGGCGACGCGGAGTTTGCGCAGGCTTTGGCGGGATTGGACGTCGACGTGATCTGCGCCCCCGTGCTTGAGATCGCGCTGCTTGAGGCGCCCGATTTTGCAGGAATAGAGACGCTTTTCTTCACCTCGACAAATGGCGTGCGCGCTGTTGCAGAGCGTCTTTCCGGGATGCGCGCGATCTGCGTCGGCGCCAGAACGACCGAAGCGGCGCGACAGGCAGGGGCTGATGCGGAAGAGGGTGGCGCAGATGTCGAGGCCCTGATCGCGCGGTTGATCGCAGAGCCGCCGAAAGCGCCCTGCCTTCATTTGCACGGCACCCATGCGCGAGGGGACCTAGCAGAGCGGCTGACCGCTGCGGGCATCGAGACGGCAGAGGCTGTGGTCTACGATCAGCGTACGGTGCCGCTGACAGAAGAGGCGAGGCAGGTGCTTGCCGGTGATACCCCGGTGATCCTGCCCTTGTTCTCGCCTCGCACCGCCGAGATCGTTGCGCGCGAAACGGAACAGGCCCGCGCCCCGCTCGTTACGGTCCATATGAGCGCGGCCGTCGCCGAGGCGTGGTTCGGACCGTCGCCGAGTGCCAGCTTCACCGCCGCCTCACCCGACGCCGCGTCCATGCGGGACGCTGTGGCGGAGGCGGCAAAGACACTCTCTGCCTTGAGACCCGGGCAGGGGCGCACTACCATCTGAAAGGTCGCGGCTTCCTTCTGCGGCGATAAGCGATTCTTATTAAGGACATTTCGGTGGCGAAGCGGACGACCAAGAGCACCACGACGGGCACAAGTCGCAAAAAACCGGCGACGAAACCCGAAGTGGACGACGCGCCGAAATCAGACCCCAACGTAACGCCCGATACGACGACCCCCGAGGACGCGAAAGAAGAGGCGAAAGATGTGACGCCCGAGGCGGACAAGGCGGACGAGACAAACGCCTCTGATACCGCCAAATCTGAAGCGCTCAGCGAAGACGCAGAGGCCGAGAAAGCCTCTGGCATCCCGAAAGTCAGTCGACCGGACACGGTGACTGGCGATGCTGCGCACAAGCCGGAAACGCCCGAGCAGACCGATACCGCCCCGCTGCCGATGATCCCGAAAGAGACCGAAAAGCGATCCAGCCTGCCAATGTTCTTCGGCGGACTTGTGGCCGGTCTCATCGGCGCGGTCATTCTTTACGGCGCGCTCGTGACCGGCATTGTCGATGTCAGTTCCGGTGAGACCGAGCTGCAGCTGACCCGGCAGGAAGACGCAATTGCCGATCTTGGTGCGCGGATGGATGGCGCCGAGGAAGGCGCAGAAACCCTGCGCACCGACCTGATGGCCGAGATCGGGGATTTGCGACGCGACATATCGGGCCTGCGCGACGAGGTCGGCGCGCTGGATGCGCGCGTTGATGAGATCGAGGTGCAGCC
>CBFIJK010000075.1:0-14162 GCA_965662745.1 uncultured Paracoccaceae bacterium | reverse complement strand
CTCCGAAAATGCTGCACGATAGGACGAATGGCCGGTCTAGTTTAGCGGCACCGCAGCGCTCGGTCATGAGGCGAACGGCAGGTCTGGGCCGAAGGTTCGTCAGCGTCGTTTGCCAGGGGTCTTCGTGATTTTGTTACCACGGGGCCCGGATTGGATAGAGGTATTGGACAAGTTTTCCTTCGTAAGCTTGCGCCACCGTCCAAGGCGCGCCGGATCAAGTGTCCCGTCGGCGGTTGCTCTCTGAACCGAGCAACCGGGTTCATGATCATGGGTGCAATCCCGGAAGCGACATTGTGATGCGAGGTCCACGATTTCCGCGAACAGAATATCGAGCCCGTTCGAGACGTCACTGATATGCAGCGTTCGCATCCCAGGCGTGTCGATCACCCAACCGCCACCGGCAATTGCATGGAGCGAACGCGACGTGGTTGTGTGACGCCCCTTGGCGTCGGCCGCGCGAATGGGCCCCGTTGGCTGTGCGTCCTCGGCGGACTTCTTCGACAGCGTATTCAGCAAAGTCGACTTCCCGACCCCTGACGATCCCACCAGGGCGACGGTTTGCCCCGGGCCGCACCAATGAGCCAATGTCAGAGCTGCCTCCGGTGCTTTCGCATTCAGCATGACGACACTCAGTCCGGGTTGAAGGGCTTCCGCCTGCCGCAGGTAGGACGCGGCTTCAGCCGTCTGATCGATCTTCGTCAGGACAATCACCGGGGTCGCCCCGGACTCGATCGCCAGTGCCAGATACCGCTCCAATCGTGCCGGATTGAAGTCGTCATTGCAGGAGGTGACAATCAAGAGCGTGTCAACGTTCGCAGCAATCAGCTGCGTTTGCCGACGGCCTTCAGTCTTGCGCCGCAACTGCATCCGCCTGTTCAGCCGCCGGACCAGCAAGCGGGTCTCGCGGTCCACCAGGACCCAATCCCCCACAGCGAAATCCGTCGTATTCGTCTGAGCGGAAAGGTTTAGCCTCACAGGGCCGAGTTCTGACAAAGCAGTGAGGTGGTTCCGGTGAACGGTCGCGATACGCATAGGGGCAAGCCCTGCTTCGCCGGTCTCCAACTGCTCGTCGTAAAACGCTGACCAGCCGAGAGTGGCCAATGATGCTGCGGGCTGATCTAATGAATTGGTCACGCCAGTCTGAATGGCGGCAGAATACAGTTGTTGCAAGCTTATCCTTCGGAGAGGCGCAAAGGCGACGACGCGACAACTCTGATAGAGCGCGCCCGCCAAAAAAAACGGCGCAAATGTCCGCTCGGATGGTTGCGTTGGGGGCGTCCATGCACAAGGTTGCCGGATCGACGCCAAGGGAGAATGCGGCATGATGATCTACGGTCTACAGACTTGCGCAATCTGTCAGAAGGCCCGCAGAACCTTGGAGGCGGAAGGAAGGGATGTCTCTTTCCGTGATGTTCGGGCGGAGCCGTTGAGCGAAGCAGAACTGTCGGGGCTGATCGAAGAGTTCGGAGATCGACTCGTGGATCGCACGTCCAATGATTACCGCGCGCTCAATAACTGGCTGAAGAATTCGGAGGCAGAGGCGCAGATTGCCGCCCAACCCAAAGTAATGGCCCGCCCGGTAATCCGTGACCGAGACAGGTTCTTTCTGGGTTGGAATGAGACTGTTCGGGAAGCGCTGCTTACGGATTGAGATCCGGGCTGGAAGGCACACTCCGACACCCCAGTGGAGCTGCTTTGCGCCTCATTAACTGCCTCAATGCGAAACAGCATCATAGCAGTCGGAACGACGCGAGAGATATGCTCTGGGCCATAGCAGGGCCTCTTCGCGGCGCGATGTTCCTGCTTCGCAGAATGCTCCAAGTGCCTCGAACCCGTAGCCTTCGGATTGAGTTCCCGACGGAATTTGGGAACAGACGCAACCGCCGTCGGGCCAGAAGACGGCAACACCAACCCAATTTTCGATTATTTGAAGGTCACGCGCTGCTGACGGTCCAAATCATGATCACATTGCCAACTGCGCGCTGAGGCGAATGGCCGATTCCGGCAGGCGAGAAGGTAATGAACGGATGTCGGCGAATGTCGGGATCGGGCCGTACCTGATGAAGCGGCTTTGGCCATTGGGACACCGTGCCGCAGAACGGGGAACAGGAAGTCCGAGCCCAATGTCAACTTGCAGTTTCACTGTATTGAGCTGATGCAGCAATCGTTGGGCTCGGACACACAAGAGCGCCACCCAAGGGTTATTTCGCTGATGACGTCTCGGATTCAACGGCAAAGCAGGCAGCAGTACCGCTCTGTGTGAAGACAGCGTCGGGGACCTCACGCCGACAGCGATCCATGACCAGCGGACAGCGCGGGTGGAAGGCACAGCCAGACGGCGGATCAATCGGGTTCGGGATTTCCCCCTCGACCTGCTGGCGGCGCCGTCCCGAGAGTTCCAGATCAGGCACCGCGTCGAGCAGCATCCGTGTATAGGGGTGGGAGGGCGCGCGGAACAACGCCTTGCCTTCGGCGGTCTCGACCAGGCGGCCCAGGTAGAGGACCCCAATCCGTGTCGCCATGTGCCGCACCACCGAAAGGTCGTGGCTGATGAACAGGTAGGTCAGCCCCATCTCGTCCTGGAGGTCGCGCATCAGGTTCAGGATCTGGGCCTGCACCGACACGTCGAGCGCGGACGTGGGTTCGTCGCAGACGATGAACTCGGGCTTCGATGACAGCGCGCGCGCGATCGCGATGCGCTGGCGTTGCCCGCCCGAGAACTCGTGCGGAAACTTGTCGCCGTCATTGGCCGAGAGGCCGACCGTGTCGAGAAGCTCGCCCACCCGGTTCGAGACCGCCGCCCCCTTCAGAAGACCGAAGCGGTGGATCGGCTCGGCGATGATATCGCCCACGCGCCAGCGAGGATTTAGACTGGCGAAGGGATCCTGAAAGATCATCTGGAAGCGTCGGCGCAATTCGCGCATCCGGCTGCCGTCGGTCCCGTCGAGACGCACGCCGTCAAAGGTGATCTGACCCGCGCTCGGCTCAAGAAGTCCGACGATCATCCGGGCAATTGTGGACTTGCCCGAGCCGCTTTCGCCGACAAGCGCAAAGGTCTCGCCGCGATTGATCGTCAGGTCCACATCGTTGACGGCGGTCAGGAACTGCCGCTCGCCGCCCTCGAGCACACGGTTCAGCCAGGGGCGCGAAATGTCGAAGCGCCGACCAAGGCCCTCGACCTGGAGAAGCGGCTCAGCCATTGGTTTCCTCTCCTTCGGTCTCGGCGTGAAGCCAGCAGGCCACTTGCCGCCCGCCTGGCCGCGCAATCAGGTCGGGACGCTCGCGGCGGCAGCGATCAAAGACCTCGGGGCAGCGCGGATTGAAGGCGCAGCCTTGAGGGATCGCGTTGAGCCGCGGCATCGCTCCGGGGATCTGTACGAGCCTGTCTGTGTCCTGCGTCAGCGTCGGGATCGACCCCATAAGACCCTGGGTGTAGGGATGTTCCGCTGCGGTGATGACGTCCCGAACCGGCCCAAGCTCGACCAGCCGTCCGGCATACAGAACCGCGACACGGTCGGCGGTCTCGGCGATGACGCCCATGTCATGGGTGATCAGCAGCACCGACGCGCCGCGCTCGGCACAGATCTCCTTGATGAGGTCGATGATCTGCGCCTGCACCGAAACGTCGAGCGCGGTGGTGGGCTCATCCGCGATCACCAATTCGGGTTCGGCACAAAGCGCCAGCGCGATCACCACCCGCTGCCGCATTCCGCCCGAGAAATGGTGCGGGTAGTCGTCGATCCTGCGCGCCGCCGCCGGGATACCGACCCGGTCCAGCAGGGCGATGGCGCGGGTGCGGGCCTCGGCCTCGGTCACGTCGGCGTGGGTCCGGATCGTCTCGGTCAGTTGCTGCGCGACGGTAAAGAGCGGGTTTAGGCTGGTGAGGGGGTCTTGAAAGACCATGCCGATGCGGCGGCCCCTGACCTTGCGCATGGCCTCGGGCGAGAGGTTGTCGATGCGCTCACCCTGTAGTCGGATTTCGCCGCCAGCAATGCGGCCCGGCGGTTCCAGCAAGCCAATGATCGCAGCGCCTGTCAGGCTTTTGCCCGCACCGGATTCGCCAACCATGCCCAGCACCTCGCCCTTGCGGATATCGAAGTTCACATGGTCGAGCGCGCGCAGGGTGCCGCGGCGCGTCGGGAATTCCACGACGAGGTCGCGGACAGACAGCAATGGGGTTTCGGTCATCTCAGCCTCGGGTTCAGCGCGTCCCGCAGCCAGTCGCCCAGAAGGTTGACCGAAAGCGCCAGCGCCATGAGTGCCACGGCAGGGAAGACGAGGATCCACCACTCGCCGGAGAAGAGGAACTTCTGCCCGATGCGGATCAGCGTCCCGAGCGAGGGCTGCGTCGGCGGCACGCCGACACCAAGGAAGGACAGCGTCGCCTCTGCGATGATAGCAAGCGCGAGGCCGATGGTGGCAATCACCAGCACCGGGCCGAGCACATTGGGCAGGATGTGGCGCAGCACGATCCGCACCGGGTGCACCCCGATGACCCGCGCGGCCTGCACGTATTCGCGGCCCTTCTCGACCATCGTGGCGCCGCGCACCACGCGGGCATATTGCACCCAGTCGCTGAGGCCGATTGACACGATCAGAACCCAGATCGCCACCTGCTCGCGCATCCCCGGCGGGATGAAGCCGCGGGCGACGCCGAAGATCAGAAGCGCGATCAGGATCGAGGGGAAGGACAGCTGCACGTCCGCGATGCGCATCAGCAGGCTGTCTACCCAGCCGCCGCGCCAGCCCGCCAAGAGCCCCAGACCGATCCCGAGAAGCATCGCGAACAGTACGGCGGACACCCCCACGAACAACGAAATCCGCGCGCCGTAGAGGATCGTCGAGAAGATGTCGCGCCCCTGATCGTCGGTGCCAAGAAAGAAGCGGTTGCCGGTAAAGGCATTGGGCTCGCCCGGTGGCGTGAACCCGTCCATCAGGTTCAGGCTCCCCGGGTCGAACGGGTCATGCGGAGCGATCCATGGCGCGAGGATCGCAGCCAGGATCATGAGGATCGCCACCGCGCCGGCAACGATGGCCACCGGGGAATGGCGGTAGGACCAGACGATATCGCTGTCCCAGATGCGGGCGAACCGGTTCATCGGTGCATGTCCCTCATTTTCCCGTGCCAGCGCGATCGACGCGCAGGCGCGGATCGACGGCGTAGTACAGCAGGTCGACGACAAAGTTGATGACCACGAAGACCAGCGCGATGAACAGCAGGTAGGCGGCCATCACCGGCACGTCGACGAACTGCACGGAATTGATGAAAAGCGCCCCCACACCGGGCCACTGAAACACGGTCTCGGTGATGATCGCGAAGGCAATGATCGAGCCCAGTTGCAGGCCCGTAATGGTGATGACGGGCACCAGAGTGTTCTTGAGCGCGTGGCCGAAATGGACCGCGCGGTTCGTCAGTCCGCGCGCGCGGGCGAACTTGATGTAATCGGCGCGCAGCACCTCGAGCATCTCGGCGCGCACCAGGCGCATGATCAGTGTCATCTGATAAAGTCCTAGCGTGATCGCGGGCAGGATCAGCGAGGCGCGCCCCGAGGATGTCAGAAGCCCCGTGCGCCAGAACCCGACATCCACGGTCTCGCCTCGCCCAAACGAGGGCAGCCACTGCAATTCGACCGCGAAAATCCAGATTAGGAGAACCCCGATCAGAAAGGTGGGCAGCGACACTCCGATCAGGGACACGGTCATGATGGAATTCGAAAGCCATCCGCTGCGGTTCAGCGCCGTGTAAACGCCAAAGCCCACGCCCAGCACGAAGGCAAGGATGCCCGAGATGAAGGCCAATTCGAGCGTTGCGGGCAGGCGAGACAGGATCAGCTCTGTCACAGGCTGCTGAAGCCGGTAGGAAATGCCGAAATCGCCTTGCAACGCGCGCCCGACAAACTCTGCGAACTGCACGAAGATAGGATCGTTCAACCCCAGCCTTTCCCGCAGTGCCTCGCGGTCGGCGACGCTGGCTTCCTGACCCACGATGGACGCGACGGGATCGCCCACATAGCGAAAGAGCGTGAACGCGATAAGCGCGACCACGAGCATTACGACGACGGACTGAACCATGCGTCTCAGGATGAAGGCGAACATGTCGGGACCGGAAATGTAGACGGCCGCGCCCGCAAGACGGGGCGCGGCCTCTGGTTTCGATTCAGTTGAACGTCACGTTGGACATCCGGGGCTGGTTCTCGGGATGCACCGCGATGTTCACGCCGTCACGAGCTGCGTAGGCAAGCAGCTGGTTGTGCACCATCAGGAACACCCGGTCTTCCTGAATCTGCTGCCAGATATCCGCGATGGTGGCGTTGCGCACCTCGAGATCGGTTTCGGTCGCGAGCGACTTGATCTTCGCGTCAATATCGGGGTTCGAGTAGCGCGATCCGTTCCAGCCGCCGCGCGCATCCTCGGTCGAGTGCACGAGGAAGTCGAAGATGTACTGGCTGTCGAAGGTCGGCACGCCCCAACCCAGCAGGTAGAAGTCCGTCTCGCGGTTCTGGATCAACGGGAAGTGGAGCGAGCGCGACTGGCTTACCAGGTTGGCGTCGATGCCGATCTGGGCCAACATACCCACGAAGGCTTGGCAGATCGCCTCGTCGTTCAGATAGCGGTCGTTCGGGCAGTTCATGTCGAACGAGAATCCGTCGCCATATCCCGCTTCGGCCATCAGTTCATTAGCGCGGGCGATGTCCGGCGGGCTGTAAGCGTCGAGCTCGGGATCCCAGCCGTTGACGAATGGTGGCGCGTTCTGTGCACCGGGCACCGACTGGCCGCGCATGACCACCTGACGGATCGCGTCGCGGTCAAGCGACAGGTGCATCGCCTCGCGAACCAGCGGGTTCGCGAACGGGTTGCCTTCGACGCTGGCGCTCATCAGGTCTTCCGAGCCCATGTCATAGGCAAAGAAGATCGTTCGGTTCTCGGCGCCGGTGGTCACGCTGATGCCGTCCGTCTGCTCGAGCCGGTTGATGTCCTGAACCGGCACATCCTGGACGAAATCCACCTCGCCCGACAGAAGGGCGGCGACGCGCGTAGCGGCCTCGGTGATCGGGGTGTAGATGATCTCGGTGACTTCCGGAGTGTCGCCCCAGTGGCTCTCGTTCATTTCGAGAACGGTACGTACCTCGGGGTCGCGCGAGACGAGCGTGTATGGTCCGGTGCCGTTCGTGTTGCGCACCGCGAAGGTCTCTTCGCCCGCTGCGGTGTCCTGCGGCAGGACGACATCGTTCGCCTCGGCCCAGTCCTTGTCCATGATGAAGAAGTTGGTCAGGTTCTGCGGGTAAAGCGGCGTCGGTCCTTCCATCTGCACGCGCACGGTGAGATCGTCGACCGCTTCGGCACTGACCACAGAGGCGTGCAGCGCTTTAAAGTCTGAGGCTTCGGTCTTCACACGCTCCAGCGAGAACACCACGTCCTCGGCGGTGAATGCGCTGCCGTCGTGAAAGGTCACGCCTCCGCGCAGTTCGAACACCCACACGGTCGGGTCCTCGGGGTCGATGAACCAGTTGGTCGCCAAACGCGGCGTGAGGCTGCCGTCGAGCGCACGCTCGACAAGTGTCTCGTAGATGTGGTGCAGCATCGTCGAGGTCGGGCCCTCGTTCTGCGAATGTGGATCGAGCGTCAGTGCATCCCCCACACGGGCCCAGCGCAACGTCTCGGCCGAGGCGGCGCTCATGGTGAGGGCAAGCGCAGCGCTTGCCATCAACGACCGTCCTATCAAACTGTTTGCAACCGTCATGTCGTATCTCCCTTTATGTTTCTTTTTTTGCTCTGACCGGGCCCGGCGCGACCCTGTCCAATGCGAACCAAGCTGACAGGTCATCGGGCGAGCCTCAAGATAGCTCTTTGCCGACCTGATGGAAGACCTGCCGCACAGATCTGAGACATTCGGACAATGAACCAAAAGCCAGTCAAGCCCGGATGTAAGAGCCGTTCCTCGAATGGGCCATCCAAGAAACCAGTCCGTACGCTCTGTCCCGCACATCACCAGTTCGCGATCGGATCGTTTTTGCGTTTGCGGCGAACGGCCGGTTCGAAGGGCCACATCGTAGAATCCAACTCGCGAGGTGGACGGCGGCTCAGGGCCGTGAGCAACGTCGCTCGCGGTAACTGGGCGCGGCGATGCCGCGCTGCGGTGATTGTTGGCTCAGAGCACTTACTGATTGGTGTCCCGACACGGACGACCATCGATTTCGGTGGCCATCAGTCATTTTGATGCCGAGCTTGGCCAGCCCACCATCGATGCACGGGCGACTGCCAGAAGGGCCTCCCGATCGGCACCGTCCCGGGCAAGGACGGACATGCCCTGCGTCACGGCGAGGGCGAGGTCGGCGAGCGCGCCTGGCTCCGTCTCACTTGGCAGGAGATTGCGCGCAATATCGCGCTCGATCCGTCTGACGATGATCGACCAGATGGCGCGCCGTTCCTGCGCTGCAGCTTCCCGGACGTCGGCGGCATCCTTCGATCCGGTGGCCGCGGCGCTGGCGAGAAGACATCCCCGCGGGGTCGCGTCGCCGGTAAAGAGCCGCGCCGCGTTTTCGATCATGCCCGCCACGGCCTCCCGCGCGGTGGGTGCGCTGGCGAACGCCTTCTCGAGATCGCCGGGATCGCCCGCGTAGCGCCTCATCGCTTCGAGAAACAACCGCTTCTTGTCTCCGAACGCTGCGTAGATGCTGGGAGCCGTCACCCCCATCGCTGCGGTCAGGTCACTGATCGACGTTGTCTCGTAGCCGCTTTCCCAGAACGCGAACATCGCCTTCTCGAGCGCGGCGTCTCGGTCGAAGGACAAGGGGCGACCGACCTTGCGGGGCGGTGTGGGGGTCTTTTCCATAACGGTCATTAATAAACTCGTTGACGCGCGTGATCAAGCGATCCATAGAGTTTCGTAACAACCGATATGAATTAAGGAGCCTTCTTATGTCCCTCACAGATTTCCGCGCCCTGGGGCGATCCGGTCTGGTCGTCAGCCCGCTTTGTCTTGGCACGATGACGTTCGGGCCCGGCGAATGGGGCGCGGACGAGGCGGCCTCGCGCGACATTTTCAGCGCGTACCGGGACGCGGGCGGCAATTTCGTGGATACCGCCGACATCTATTCCGGCGGCGTGAGCGAAGAGCTGATCGGCAAGTTCATCCGCGAGACTGGGTCGCGGGACGACATCGTGCTGGCCACGAAGTTCGGCTTCAACGCATCGAGCAGCCCATTGACTGCAACGCAAGGCGGCGGGGGCAATCCCCATACTGGCGGAGCTGGGTCAAAGAACATCCATCGCGCACTGGACGCCTCCTTGAAGCGGCTCGGCACCGACTTCGTCGACCTATACTGGATGCACATCTGGGACGGCGTCACACCGGTCGAAGAGATCGTGCAGACGTTGGGTGATCTGGTGCGCGCCGGCAAGATCCGCCACTACGCCTTTTCAGACATGCCTGCATGGGTCGCGATGAAGGCTGCGACGATCGCGTCCGAGCGCCGGATTCCCGGACCTATCGCGATGCAGGTCGAATACTCTCTGGTCGCGCGGGACGTGGAGGCCGAGCATATCCCTGTCGCGCGCGAGGGGGGCATGGGCGTGATGCCCTGGAGTCCGCTCGCCGGTGGGTTTCTGACGGGCAAATACAAGCGAGACGAGACTGCCGACACAGGACGACTGAGCGGCGCGAACCCATTCGGCGACAGCAAGTTCACGGCGCGCAACTGGACAATTCTAGATACGCTCCGGGACGTTGCCGCCGAACTCGGTTGCGAGCCGGCGCAGGCAGCGTTGGCCTGGGCGATGTCGAGGCCGGGCGTCGCTTCGACGATCGTCGGCGCGCGAACGGTTGCGCAGCTGACCGGCAACATCGCGGCGGCCAACATCAGCCTGGACGACGATCAGATGAGGCGGCTGAACGAGGTTAGTGCGCCGCTCTCAGGATTCACCGCCTCGCTCGCCTCCCCCATGATCCGAAAAATGCTTTTCGGCGGGCATGACGTGATCGGATGGGGAGAGTAAGTGGCGCCCTTCGCGGCAAGATGAAGGGCAGAGCGAACAGCGCGCATGCGATTGCGAAGAGCCGCTTCGTCCGCCCGGCAACCTTCGCCATTGGAAAATGCTGCGCGATGGACGAATGGCCGGTGTGGTAGGGCTGCGCCGCAGCGCTCGGCCATGAAGCGGACGGCGAGTAAAGGCCGACTGTGGTCAAAGGGTGAGAAAGCGGACTGGTCATGCCGACCATGACGTCTTCCATCTTTGGCGCGTTGCGTCGCCGCTTTGGTAATCTCCGGCGGATACTCCCCCGTTTTTGCCAGCGCTTGGTTGTAGATTTCGGCCGTCACGCGGAAGCGGACGCTTCCTCGGTGTTAAGCGGAGATGTCCTTGGACAACCCGTGGTGCCTCCGGATATTGGTGGAATATGTTCGCACCCTTTTCATTTAGGCAAGATCCGCAGGTTCCGCAGTTCTCCGACGATGCACCGCTCGCCGTGATGGATGCGGAGTGTGCGATATGCAGTTGGGGTGCGCGCACGATTCATCGTCTCGACCGGAGCGGGGCGGTGCGTATCTGTCCGGTTCAGACGCCGCTTGGGACTGCCTTGTTGCGTCACTATGGGCTACAGCCAACCGATCCCTCCAGCTGGCTTTTCATCGATCAGGGTATTGCACATCAGGATTTCGAAGCTGTCGTCCATGCGGCCCGACGGTTCGGCGGATGGTGTCGTTTGGCCACTGTCCTGCTGATCCTGCCGCGACCGATGCGCGACTGGCTCTACCAGCGCTTGGCGCGGAATAGGTACAACATTTTTGGACGGGCGGACATGTGCGCGATCCCGGACCCTGCCTTTCAAAAGCGCCTGCTACGGTGAAAATCCTGGTTCTGGGAGGTTACGGCGTTTTCGGCTCACGGCTCGCGAGACTTCTGATCGCCGACGGACACGAGATCTGCATTGCCGGTCGGAACCTGGAAGCGGCTCAGTCCTGCGCGAAGGCACTTGGTTGCACGGCGATCATGATGGAACGGGCAGGCAGCTTGAACGCGCTCGCGAAATACGAGGTCGTCGTCGATGCGGCGGGCCCATTTCACGCCTACGGGGATGACCCTTACCGCCTCGCACGCGCGTCGATTGCGGTCGGCGTCCACTACCTCGACCTCTCGGACAACGCGGATTTCTGCGCGGGGATTTCGCAACTGGACGCCGACGCGCGTGACGCCGGAATCTGCGTGCTTTCCGGCCTCTCTTCCGTGCCGGCCCTGTCATCTGCTGCGGTGCGCGCACTTGCTGGGGAGGACGTGCCGGTGATGATCGACACCGCCATTCTGCCGGGGAATCGCGCGCCTCGGGGCTTCTCGGTCATGCAGTCAATCCTATCACAGGCGGGGCGCCCCATGCCGGTGTGGATCGGTAACCAGTGGGAACGGACCTTTGGCTGGTCAGAGCCAGCACGATACACCCTTCCCGGTGGCTTGGTCCGGCAGGCGTGGCAGATCGAGGTGCCAGACCAGCGCCTGTTTCCCAAACACTTCGGCGCGGAAACGGTTCGCTTCCGGGCAGGGCTGGAGCTGGCCGTCATGCGCTACGGTCTTGCCCTGTTCGCCCGTGTGCGCCGGGTTGTCCCGATACCGGTGACCCGGCCTGTCGTGGAGACGTTCAAGGTGCTCGCCGATCTCTTGGCGCCCTTCGGCAGCGGCCGAGGAGGCATGTCCGTCGCGGTCACTACTCGCCACGAACATCGGTGCTGGCGCCTTCTGGCCGGGGACGGCGATGGGCCCTTCATTCCTGCGGTGGCAGCCCGTGCGTTGCTGCGCCGCGCCGATCTGCCGGTCGGTGCGGGACCTGCGATCGAGGCGATCACGCTAGCCGAGGCAGAGGCCGCGATGGAGGACCTACATGTGGTCACCGAGCGATGCGTCACGCCAACCTCATTCATTTTCCCGCGTGTGCTGGGGCAGGATTTCCACGCGTTGCCTGATGCGATCAAGGAGACTCACCTGACGTTGGGCACCTCACGGTGGGCCGGGCGATGCGAAGTCCAGCGGGGCGCGGGCCTCTGGCCCCGGTTGCTCTGTTCAGTTTTCCGCTTTCCTCCCGCTTCGCCGGAAATCGATGTCGAGGTAGTCAAGACCGTGACTTCCCGCGGGGAAAACTGGCTCCGGCGCTTCGGCCGGAATACGTTCCGCTCCCGTCTCTCCCTCGGCCCGGAGGGTATGCGCGAAAGTTTCGGTCCATTCACGTTCTCGATCGGCCTGGAGGTTCGGGACGGCGAGCTTCATTATCCCGTCACGTCCGGGCGTCTGGGGCCGATACCGCTGCCGCACTGGATGCTCCCAGCGTCAATTGCGCGCGAGTTCGTTGCCGAAGGAAAGTTCAATTTCGATGTCGAGATACTTGCACCGGTGACGAACCAGCCGCTGGTTCGATACCGAGGATTTCTGGAGGCCATTGCGCGCGAGAATCCGAGCCGCCCACAGCAAATCCATCAGTGACTACGACAGCCTTGGCCATAGGCCCGGCACTTCTGAGATCGCCTTCGACTGCCGCCGCAATTCAAGTTCCTCTCCTTGACCTGAGATTCGACTCAATTCCAGGTTTTGGGACAATCCGCAGGTTGATGTTTGAGCTTCCGAGGCGTCGACCCGCCGTCGTCGATCAGTTCGCTCATCGGTCAATCTCCGCCTCCGCCATCGCCGCCATCACTACCGTCGTCCTCCCAAACCGTTTCGCCATCTTCTGCAGCTTGACGGCGGGCGGCAAGCTGCCCATCGGCCCATAGGTAGAGCCCGAGGCGTTGCCGCGCCGCTATCGCGTCCTCGTCTCCCACCGGATCAATCAGCGGGTTCCGCTTTGGTGCCAGCGACCCCCAAAGCAAGATCAACGTGACAAAGCCCGCCAAGCACTGCAGGCCGAGGTTGATGTCGACCTCGTCAGAGGTGACATCGACAGTGACCAATACAAGAAATAACGCAAGAACCGGCCCTGTTGCGAGCCATGAGGTGCGTCCGCGTTGTACGGGCACACCATCCACAGCGTTGCCGTGACGGGCAAGTTGGGCTGCGACAAGGGCTGGGGGATGATCCGTCCAGATGTCCGGCGGCGGTGCTCCGAATTCTATTTCGTAAAGCGCGCGCGTCTCGCGATAGCGCGCGGCCGCATCAATGTCCTCGGGGTCGGGAATTGGCCGTTGGAGCAATGTGAGCAGGGCAAGGGGTGGTGCAGCCGTGTAGGGTGCGATTGCATCGAGGTACCGCAGCCGCGGCACTTCCGCGGCGATGCGTCTGGCCGCGGAGACGGAAACACCGAGCTGCGCCGCGAACGACGCAAGGTGCGCCTCTGGTGGAGGCGTCTCGCCGAAAATCTGCGACCAGAGTACCGGGTCACGCATGTTGTCTCCTCAGTCCCACCCGCGCTTTGGGTTGAGCGCTATCAGCGTAGGTATAGTTTTGTTCTTGCCCCCGCTTGACCTGACAGTCGGTCGGTTCCAGTTCGAGCTGCGATGAACGCGCGTGGTGAGCGGATTTTTCCCTGATTTTGGGTCGCTTTCATATACCCTTCGATCCGGCTTTCGATCAATTCGAGAACGGTCTACGCATCCGGCACTGGCGTCATCTAGACATAGCCACGCTTCAGCGTCTCAATGACGGGCTCCGAGATGGCAGTCTAAACCGTCTCGGTGTCCTCAAATTGCAGAAACATCCTGCAACTCTATCAAGGACCTGACCCATCATCATGGTCAGCCCGACTAGCAATGCTTCGTCCGGGCCCCCGACCTTCGTCGGCTGCTTCATCTGCGTGCGCGGCGAATGTCTCATTGGACGGCCAGCAACGCAGCAGCACTAGGCCAAGACGAGCGGCAGCTATGGGCCGTCCGCGCCGATATCAGGGCGCCTGATGGGCTCGATTCTGGGGTGCATCCGATGGCCGTAACGAGCCGGTTCTGTGGAAAAATAACGTGTTGCTGGCGCAGAAAGTGGTGTTCGGAACGGCTCGCGGATGCCTTTCTTATCAGACTTTGCGCGTTTGCTGCGGTGGGCTGCACCTTGCTCGCGGCGCCGAAGACAGCCTCGTCCAACGGATCAAGATACTCGCGAACAGCGCAGGGCGCATCGGCAGAATCGATCTGCCTCGCATCCCAATCCTCCTTCGGAGTTGAGTTCTGCTTATTCGCGTCCGCCTCCCCTCTCGG
>CBFIJK010000074.1:0-14278 GCA_965662745.1 uncultured Paracoccaceae bacterium | reverse complement strand
AAATGGCTGATGGCGATGATATGATGGCTGATGACGGGATGATGATGGACGACGTCATGGCCGCCTGCGACGGCAAGGCCGACATGATGGTCATGGACGTCATGATGACCGACATGAACTGATCTTCCGCCGGGCTGCCCTTTGCGGCGGCCCGGCCCTTGCTCTTCCCTTCTGCTGTGCGAAGCTGCGCGCAAAGGGAGGACTGACATGACCGCATTTTACGACGCGCTCGAAACCCGCAGCGCCGATGAACGCGCCGCCGATCTTGCCCGCGCCTTGCCGAAACAGATCGCGCTGGCGCAGGCCAAGGCCCCCGGCATCGCAAAGCTTCTCGGCGGCGTGAACGCGGCGGAGATCACCGATCGTTCGGCGCTGTCCGGCTTGCCTGTCATCCGCAAATCCGAATTGTCGCGTGCCCAGGGCGAGGCGCCGCCCTTTGGCGGTTTCACCACCGTCGGGCCTGCCGAGGTGGAACATGTGTTCCAATCCCCCGGTCCGATCTATGAGCCGGGGCGCACCGGGGGCGACTGGTGGCGCATGGCGCGGTTCCTCAATGCCTGCGGGATCGGCGCGGGTGATATCGTGCAGAACTGCTTTTCTTATCACCTCACGCCAGCCGGCATGATCTTTGAAAACGGTGCGCGGGCTGTGGGTGCGACGGTTCTGCCTGCGGGCACCGGCCAGACCGAGCTGCAGGTGCGCGCCGCCGAGGCGGTGGGCGTCACCGGCTATGCGGGCACGCCGGACTACCTGAAGGTGATCCTCGACAAGGCCGATGAGATGGGCGTGTCGCTGAAGATCACCAAGGCCGGTGTCGGAGGCGGCGCACTGTTCCCCAGCTTGCGGCAGGAATACGCGGATCGGGGCATTCAGTGCCTTCAATGCTATGCCACCGCCGATCTGGGCAACATCGCCTATGAAAGTGCCGCTATGGAGGGGATGATTGTCGATGAAGGCGTCATCGTCGAGATCGTACGTGTCGGCACAGGCGATCCGGTTGAAGAGGGCGAAGTCGGCGAAGTCGTCGTCACCACACTGAACCCCGACTACCCGCTGATCCGCTTTGCCACGGGCGATCTGTCGGCGGTTCTGCCAGGAATCAGCCCCTGCGGACGCACCAACATGCGCATCAAGGGCTGGATGGGCCGCGCCGATCAGACGACAAAGATCAAGGGCATGTTCGTGCGCCCGGAACAGGTTGCTGACCTGGTTTCGCGCCACCCCGAGATCGCAAAGGTGCGCGTTGTGGCCACTCGCGTGGGCCAGCAGGATGCGATGACACTGCAGATCGAGGCCGAGGGGGGCGACGTAGCCGCGTATGAGCGATCCGTTGCCGATGTCCTCAAGCTAAAGGGCACGGTCGAGATTCACCCTAAGGGATCGCTGCCGAACGATGGTAAGGTCATAGACGACCAGCGCAATTACGAGTGACGGCGGCCTGTCCGCCCGTCTTGAGGGGGATGTGACGATGACGGCATGGGTGAAAGCGGCGGTTTTCGGCCTTGCGGCCTTTGGGGGCAGCGCGCTGCCCGCGCTGGCCGAGGATATCGCGCTTATCGTGGCGAACCGCACCTATGCCAACCTTCCCGACGCGCCCGAGGCGGACGCCGCCGAGACCTTGGGAGATGAGCTTGGCCGCGCCGGGTTCGAGGTGTTCGATCTGGCGGACTTCCAGATGTCCGACGTGGCGGGCGAGGTCGGTGTTCTCGCGCAGCGCCTGCGCGCGGCGGACCGGGTGATCGTCTATCTTGCGGGGCATGTCGTCTCGACCAGCCGCGATGCGTACCTGCTCGGGATCGACGCGGAACGGCTCGACCCGTTCGCCGTGGGCACCACGGGTTTGTCGATTGGCGCGTTTCTCGATATCGCCGCTGCCCGCCCTGGGGCCGCGATCGTCGCGGTGGCCGATGCGCGCGCGTCCCTGCGCCCCGATGATGGCGTTGTCGAAGGCCTTGGTGGCATCGAGGCGCCGCAGGGCGTCACGGTGCTGACCGGACCGCCAGAGGCGCTGGCGGAATTCCTGTCGTCGGAAATCGTGGTGCCGGGGCGACGCATGGACCGCGCCTTGCGCGCCGCGCCGCGCCGGATCGAATCGCGCGGCTTCGTCGCGCCATTTCCTTTCTTCAGTGAAACACCGGTCGCCGACACGCCTGATTTTGAAACCCGCTTCTGGGAGCGTGTGACCGAGGAGGACAGCGCCGAGGCTTACCGCGATTACCTTGACCGCTTCCCGGCGGGCGAACATGCCGATCAGGCCAATCGCCGGATCACCGAACTGACCGAAAGCGAAGCGGAACGTGCGGCGCGGGTGGAACAGGAACTTGGCCTGTCGCGCGCGGATCGGCGGTCCTTGCAGGAATACCTGACGGTGCTGGGGTTCGATCCCAACGGCGTAGACGGGATATTCGGGTCTGGCACGCGTGCTGCGATTTCCGCCTTTCAGGGCGACAATGGGTTCGAGGTCACCAGTTATCTGACAGCGAATCAGGTTACGATGCTGCAGACCCGCGGTGCCGAACGGATCGCCGAGATCGAGGCCGAAGCCGCCCGGCAACGGGCCGAGCAAGAGCGGCAGGATCGTGCTTTCTGGCGCGATTCCGGGGAAGGTGGCGATGAGGCCGCGCTTCGCGCCTATCTCGAACGCTTCCCCGATGGGATCTACGCCGACCTGGCGCGCGAACGGCTTGCCGCGATCACCGAAGAAGACGACCGCGCCGCTTGGGAGATCGCGACGAATTCCGACACCGTGGCGGGATACGAGGCGTATCTGTCGGATTATCCCGATGGCATTTACGCCGAAGAGGCCGAAGCTGCGATCGACGATCTTACGCAGACCGAGACGATTATCGATCTCGATTTCGCGCGCCAGCAGGAAGACAACATGGTGCTGGCAGCATCGGCGCGCAGGCTGGTCGAGATTCGCCTGCAACAGCTTGGTTTTCAGCCTGGCCCGGCTGATGGCAGTTTCGACGAGCGCACCCGCGACGCCATCGCGCGCTACCAGGACAGCCGCGGGCTTATTCCTTCGGGCTATCTGGATCAGGGCACCGTCGCGCGGCTGGTGGCCGAAGCGGTGTTCCGCTGACAGCGCACCCCCATAAAAGAAAAAGCCGCCCCGAGGGGCGGCTTTTCTGGAAAGCTCGAAAGCTCCTGAAGCGTCTCAGCCCTGGCGGGCCTTGAAGCGGCGCTGCGTCTTGTTGATGACGTAGACGCGGCCTTTGCGGCGCACGACACGGCAGTCGCGGTGCCGGTTCTTCAGCGAGCGGAGCGAGTTCTTGACCTTCATGGGTCGTCTCCTCAAGTCGCGGCGCCCGTGCGCCATACTCCAATGCCCCAGAAGGGGCGGCTCAATTCGTGTCATCCCCGGTGTGGGAATGGTGGGCGGTACTGGGATCGAACCAGTGACCCCTACGATGTCAACGTAGTGCTCTACCGCTGAGCTAACCGCCCGTGACCCGAAAAACATGCCGATGCGCCTTGCTCAAACGAACAAGACGCGGGATGTCCCCCGCGCCGGTCCGCAGGTCTATAAAAGGAGTCGTTGGGGGGATCAAGACCTTTTGATGCACCGAATTCGCGGTCTATATTCTCGGCAGACAAGAGGTGAGGCGTATGGGCAAAAGCGTATTCGACCTGTTCGAGCCGGACCAGCGGCGGACAAGCGTGATTTTCGCGTCTCCCCACAGCGGGCGGGACTACGCCGAAGATTTTCTGCGCGCGTCGGTTCTGGATGAAAAACAGATTCGGTCGTCGGAAGACGCCTTTGTCGATGAGCTTTTTCGCCCGGCGCCGCTTTTTGGCGCGCCATTTCTGGCCGCGCGGGCGCCGCGAGCCTTCGTGGATTTCAACCGCAGCCCTGATGAGCTTGACCCCGCCCTGATCGAGGGCGTGCGCCGCACCGGGCACAACCCACGCGTCGCGTCCGGCCTTGGCGTGGTGCCGCGTGTCGTGTCGAACGGGCGCGCGATTTATTCCGGCAAGATGCCCATGACCACTGCACGGACGCGGATCGACAGGTTTTGGCATCCTTATCACGCGACGCTCGCGCGGCTGGTGGCTGAACAGGTTCGATTGTTCGGAGAGGCGATTCTTATTGACTGCCATTCCATGCCGCATGAGGCGCTGGACGGCACCGGCACATCGCGCGCTCGGCAGGCCGAGGTTGTTCTGGGCGACCGGTTCGGGGCGTCCGCGTCGACCGAGATCGTGGAGCGTATCGAGGCGGCCTTTGCGGGACAGGGCCTTCGCGTGGCGCGGAACGCGCCCTTTGCAGGGGCTTATACGACGCAGCATTACGGCAAACCGATCCGCAATCAGCATGTGGTTCAGGTCGAGATCGACCGTTCGCTTTACATGGACGAAGCCGCGCTGGAACCGCATGCAGGCTTTGAGGCGTTCCGCGATCTGATGCGCGCGGTGATCGGCGAGGTGACAGAGATCGGGCGCCCCGCGATACCTTTGGCGGCGGAATAGAATGTTGCACCGCGCCAAAGCGCTGCATTTCATGTGACGTGCGCGCCGCTTTGCTTTGCACACGCCTCAATCAGCGCAGCGCCCGGCCTTTCAGGATCGCGTCCGGGCCGAACCGTTTGCGGATCGCGTCGGTGGCTCGCTCGGCGCCCGCGCGCTGCACCGCTGCCGGGTCCAGCAGGTCGCCCGACAGATCCGCCGCCTCGGCGCTGGTCAAATCCGACAGGCCCACGCCGATCAGCCGATAGGGGCCCTTGTCCTTCGTCTCGTCAAAAAGCGCGCGGGCCGAGCGATAAAGACGGTCTGCAATCTGCGTGGAATCGCGCAAGGTCGTGCGCCGGGTCAGGATTCGGTGGTCGTGGCGTTTCAGCTTCAGCGTCACGGTGCGTCCCGCCTGGCCCTTGGCCTTGGCCCTGTCGGCGACCTTTTCGGCGAGCCGCCAGATATGCCCGTCGAGGATATCGGGATCGGCGGTATCGTCGTGAAAAGTCGTCTCGTTCGAGATCGACTTCATCGGGGCATTGCGGCGAACGGGGCGGAAATCTTCGCCCCGCGCCAGATGATACAGCCTGTCGCCCATGGACCCGAAGCGCGCGTGAAGGTCGTTCTTGTCCCAGCGCAGAAGGTCGGAAAAGCTGCGGATGCCCGCCGCGTCAAGCGAGGCCTGCGTCGCCTGTCCCACACCCCAGATCATGCGCACCGGCTTGTCTTTCAGGAACGCCGCAGTCTCGGCCTTTCCGATCACCGAAAAACCACGCGGCTTGTCGAGATCCGAGGCGACCTTGGCGAGGAACTTGTTATGGCTCAGCCCGATGGAGCCGGAGATGCCAAGCTCGTCTTCCATCCGTTTCACGAGACCCGCGAGCATCACGGCGGGCGGCGCGCCGTGCAGGCGGTGGGTGCCGCCCAGATCGAGGAAGGCCTCGTCTAGCGACAGCGGCTCGATGGAAGGCGTCAGGTCCTCCATGAAACTGCGGATCTGGCGCGATACCTCGACATAGGTGTCCATGCGGCCCCGGACGACGACCGCCTCGGGGCAAAGCTGCAACGCCTTGAACATCGGCATGGCGGATCGCACACCCTTGATCCGGGCGATGTAGCAGGCGGTGGATACGACGCCGCGCCGCCCGCCGCCAATGATGACGGGCTTGTCGCGCAGCTCTGGATTGTCGCGCTTTTCGACGCTGGCGTAGAATGCGTCGCAATCCATATGCGCTATGCTGAGATCGAACAGCTCCGGGTGCGACAGGATACGCGGGCTGCGGCACGAGGGGCAGCGGCGACCGGCATCGAAACGGGTCAGGCAATCGCGACAAAGGGCTGGCATGATGCGCCATATATAAGGGGCGGCGCGTCCGCGCGAAATGGAAAGAGGCAGGGCATGACGGATTTCATCGGGGCCAAGATCGCCGTGCTGTCGGCTGGGCGCGTTCTGTGCCTGCAGCGGGATGATGTGGCGGATATTCCATGGCCCGGCTGGTGGGATTTGCCGGGCGGAGGGCGCGAGGGGGTTGAGACGCCCGAAGAGACGGCGCTGCGAGAGCTGGAAGAAGAGCTTTCGGTGCGGCTGGATCCAAGTTGGCTGGTCTGGCGGCGGTCGTATCCTGCGCCGGGCGGTGGCGTGAACTGGTTCCTCGTTGCAGAGGTGCGCGGGGCGGTTGACGGCATCGTTCTTGGCGATGAAGGGCAGGACTGGCGCTGGTTTGGCGTCGCAGAGTTCCTGACCGCGCCGCGCGTGGTGCCGCATTTTCGCGACCGGCTGCGGCAGTTCCTGATGGAGCGTGCGGCGCGCGATCCGGGCTATTTGTTCTGAAGCACCCGCATCATCGCGGTGCCGGTCTGGCCCTTGATGAGCCATGCGATGGAGAACGCGAAGACGCCAAGGCTTTCCAGCCAGAAGATCGCGTTCCTGGCGTTCAACCATTGCCGCGTCGTCTCGGGCAAGGGCGCCTGCGTCACGATCAGAAGGGCGATGGAGGCGAAGAGAAGTACGCCGCCGGACAGGGCATAGGCCTTGTGCTCGGGGGTTCTGAAATGCCTGCCGCTGCTGTCTTTCGGAAAGAGCACCAGGCACATCACAGAGATCATCGCGAAGAACAGTGCGGCAGAGGCAAAATGCGCTAGCTGCGCGTGACTGGTGATGCCTTGCACCGGACAGGTGAGGATTTGATCGCTTGTGCCGAAGGTGTCCCCGGGCGGACAGGTGCCAAGGGCCCAGGACACGGGGAAAAGCGCGACCCCAAGCGCGCCGAGGCCCGCGAGCGTCGAGACCCAGAAATCGGTGACGATCCGGCTTTCCCCCTTCTCGGGCGGGTAGCCGAGATACGAGATCAGGAACACTCCGATGGCAGACAGTGTGCCGACAAGGATGTCGCCCATATGGGTGTGGTAGAATTCCGAGATCGACGGCTGCATCCCAAGGCTTGTCGGGGGCGGTAGGACGCGGGCGTAGACGTACAGTATGATTGGCAGCGCCAGCCCAAGGATTCCAAGCGCCCGGCGGACGGCGTAGAGCGATCGCGCCTTGTTCTGAAGATCGGTCATCTTGCGCCCCCTGCTTTTGCGGCAGGCTAGCACAAGGCGCGATTCTCGTTAAGCGTGTGTCAGGCGATCTCGTCGAGAATGGCCTTGGCCGCATCGCGCGGTTCGGGCGCTGCGTGGATGGGCCTGCCGACGACGATATGGTTCGCGCCGTCCGACAGGGCGCTGGCAGGTGTGGCGACGCGCTTTTGATCGCCGAGGGCGGCCCCCGCTGGGCGCACACCGGGGGTCACGATCAGGCGGCCATCACTTTCGGGAAGCGCGCGGATCGCGGCGGTTTCCTGCGGCGAGGCAATAACGCCGTCCGCGCCCGCCTCGAACGCACGCGCAGCGCGCTCGGTCACGAGATCGGCGATTGCGCCGTCCTTGATCAGGCTTGCATCCAGATCGGCGCGGTCGAGAGAGGTCAGGATCGTGACGGCGAGGATTTTCGTACCGGTGCCCGACGCGCCCTCCATCGCGGCGCGTACCACGTGGGGGTCGCCATGGACCGTCAGGAAATCAATGTCGAAGCGGCAAAGACCGCGCACCGCGGCTTCGACCGTCGCGCCGATATCGAACAGTTTCATATCGAGGAAAATGCGCTTCCCATGATCATCCTTCAGTTCGCGCGCAAGGGCGAGGCCCCCGCCGGTCAGCATGCCTAGACCGATCTTGTAAAAGCCCACGCGGTCGCCGAGGCGTTCGGCGAGGGCAAGACCCGACAGCGCGTCAGGAAGGTCGAGGGCGACGATCAGGCGGTCATCGGACATGGGGCGCTCCATCTCTTTTGCGGTCAGTTGACGCAAAGGAGGGGCGCGTGCAACCCCGGTGATCCGGAGTTGCGGCCATCGTCAGGCGGCATAGCTACCGGGAACCGACGGCGTCGCCCGCATCAGGCGGCTTGCGCTGTCGATCAACTGACGGCGCATGGTGCCATCGTGATTGACCGGCACGTTGGTGCGGATGCGAAAGAGGCGCGGAGGCTGGCCGATCACCGTTTTGGCGACAAGCTCTACCACAGCTTCGACACGGCCAAAGGCGCGGTCGCGGCGGGCGTGAAGGACCCGCGCATCGAGGATCAGCGCGGCGGGACGGGTTTGAGTGGTGGTCATCTGCTCGACCTTTCATGATTGATTGCTGACGCAACGCCGCAGCCTGTGGATAAGTTTCATTGGGTGCGATTTTGGGGTGTTCCCATCTTGCAACACCGCACGGCGCGACCCATTTCGGATGTGAGGCTTGAACAAGGGGCTGCGCCGCATCTGGGCGGTCCCGCTTTCAGGCGCTTTTTGGAAGGAGAAAGACCATGAACTTGGAGAAGTTCACAGAACGCTCGCGCGGGTTCCTGCAATCTGCGCAGACGATTGCGACCCGCGAGGGGAATCCCTCGATCACAGCTGAACATCTGCTCAAGGCGCTCTTTGATGATGAAGAAGGCTTTGCCGCTGCGCTGGTGAAACGCGCGGGCGGTTCGCCGAACCGCGTGCGACAGGCAGTGGACATGGCCGTGTCCGCGCTGCCGTCGGCGGCGGGCGGAAGCGGCCCGACCAGCACGGACCGCGCGCTGGCGAAGGTTCTCGAAGAGGCCGAAAAGCTGAGCAAGAAGGCTGGCGACAGCTTTGTTCCGGTCGAGCGGCTATTGACTGCGCTTGCCGTGGTGAAATCCAAGGCCAAGGACGCACTTGATGCTGGGGCCGTCACCGCGCAATCGCTGAATTCCGCGATCAGCGATCTGCGGCAGGGACGCACCGCCGACACCGCCAGCGCCGAGGATGGCTATGACGCGCTGAACAAGTACGCGCGCGATCTGACCGAGGCTGCGCGCGAAGGCAAGATCGACCCGATCATCGGACGCGACGAGGAAATCCGCCGCGCCATGCAGGTGCTGTCGCGCCGGACCAAGAACAACCCGGTTCTGATCGGCGATCCCGGCGTGGGCAAGACCGCGATTGCGGAAGGCCTCGCGCTGCGCATCGTGAATGGCGATGTTCCGGAATCCCTGCGCAACAAGAAGCTTCTGGCGCTCGACATGGGCTCTCTCATTGCTGGCGCGAAATACCGCGGCGAGTTCGAAGAGCGGCTGAAGGCGATCCTGAAGGAAATTGAGGCTGCCGCCGGTGAGGTGATCCTGTTCATCGACGAGATGCACACGCTTGTCGGCGCCGGAAAAGCCGATGGCGCTATGGATGCCGCGAACCTGATCAAGCCTGCGCTGGCCCGTGGAGAGCTGCACTGCATCGGCGCGACGACGCTTGATGAATATCGCAAGTATGTCGAGAAGGACGCTGCGCTGGCCCGCCGGTTCCAGCCACTTCTGGTACAGGAACCCACAGTCGAGGATACGATTTCCATCCTGCGCGGCATCAAGGAGAAGTATGAGCTTCACCACGGTGTCCGCATCTCCGACACCGCGCTGGTCGCGGCGGCGCAACTGTCGAACCGCTACATCACCGACCGTTTCCTGCCCGACAAGGCCATCGACCTTGTAGACGAAGCCGCCAGCCGCCTGCGGATGGAAGTGGATTCCAAGCCCGAGGAACTCGATGCGCTGGATCGGCAGATCCTGCAGCTTCAGATCGAGGGTGAAGCGCTGAAGAAGGAAGACGACCGCGCGTCAAAGGATCGTCTTGAGGCGCTTGAGAAAGAGCTGGCCGATCTGAAGGACCGCTCGTCAGAGCTTACGGCCAAATGGCAGGCGGAACGCGACAAGCTGGAAAGCGCGCGTGACGTGAAAGAGCAGCTCGACAAAGCCAGGACAGAGCTGGAGCAAGCCACCCGTGACGGCGATTTCGCGCGGGCCGGCGAGTTGCGCTTTGGCGTCATTCCGGAACTTGAGAAGCAGATCGAAAGTGCCGAGGACCAGGACGGTCTGATGGTCGAAGAGGCCGTGCGCCCCGAACAGATCGCGCAAGTGGTCGAACGCTGGACGGGTATCCCGACGTCGAAGATGCTGGAAGGCGAGCGGGACAAGTTGCTGCGCATGGAAGACGAGCTTGGCAAGCGTGTCATCGGGCAAAACGCAGCGCTGAAGGCCGTGGCCAATTCGGTGCGCCGTGCCCGCGCTGGCCTGAATGACGAGAACCGACCGCTTGGCTCGTTCCTGTTCCTCGGGCCGACCGGTGTCGGCAAGACCGAGCTGACCAAGGCGGTAGCCGAGTACCTGTTCGACGACGATCAGGCCATGGTTCGGATCGACATGTCCGAGTTCATGGAAAAGCATTCGGTGTCCCGCCTGATCGGCGCCCCGCCCGGCTATGTCGGCTATGACGAGGGCGGCGTTCTGACCGAGGCGGTGCGGCGCAGGCCGTACCAGGTGATCCTCTTCGACGAGGTCGAAAAGGCGCACCCCGAGGTGTTCAACGTCCTGCTGCAAGTGCTTGACGATGGGGTTCTGACCGATGGTCAGGGGCACCGGGTCGATTTCAAGCAGACGCTGATTGTTCTGACGTCGAACCTGGGGTCACAGGCGCTGTCGACGCTGCCCGAGGGCGGCGATGCGGCGAAGGCAAAATCGGACGTGATGGATGCCGTGCGCGCCCATTTCCGGCCCGAGTTCCTGAACCGTCTCGATGACATGATCATCTTCGACAGGCTCAGCCGAGAAGATATGAGCGGAATCGTCGATATCCAGCTTTCCCGGCTTGAGGCGCGGCTGGTGTCGCGGAAGATCGCGCTTGATCTCGATGCGGCGGCCCGCAAGTGGCTGGCCGAGGAAGGCTATGACCCGGTCTACGGCGCGCGGCCTCTCAAGCGGGTGATCCAGCGCAGCCTGCAGGACCCGCTGGCCGAGATGATCCTCGCGGGTGATGTGGCGGATGGTGCGACAATCACCGTCACCGCCGGGGCGGACGGGCTGATCATCGGTGACCGGCTGTCAGCGTCGAACCGGCCCAAACCGCAGGACGCGGTGATCCACTAAGCGAAAGGGCGGCCGATGGGCCGCCCTTTTTCATTTTCAGAACATTAGGTTTCGGCGCGCAGTGCCGGAAGGCCGATGCCGACCGCCTCGAACCCGCCATCGACGGACAGGGTCTGCCCGCTTATATAGCTGGCCTTGTCCGAGCAGAGAAAGACGATGGCATTCGCCAACTCGTCCTCGGTGCCATAGCGGTTCAGCGGGATAGCGTCGTGATAGGCCGCGATGATCTCGGGGCTGTGCACGGCCATGGACAGTTTCGTTTTGACCGGCCCCGGCGCCACGCAGTTCACGCGGATGCCGTATTCGCCAAGCTCGGCGGCGTATTGCAACGTCATCTGGATCACGCCTGCCTTGGACGTGCCGTAGGCTAGGCGCAGGGTCGAGGCCCGGAGACCCGAGATCGACGCGATATTGACGATAGCCCCGGCGGTTTCCTTCAGTGCGGGCGTCGCCGCCTGCGTGACCAGGAACACCCCGTCAAGATTGGTGTCCATCACGCGCCGCCAGCGGGCGAATGTGGTGTCTTCCAGCGGGCCGAAATCCGCGACGCCTGCATTGTTGACCAGCGCGTCGATGCGGCCATGACAATCCCGGGCATTGGCCATCATCGCCTCGACCGCTTGCGGCTGCGAGACATCGCAAAGCAGCGGCGTCGCACCGTCCAGCGCCTTTGCTTCTTCCGTCAGAACATCGCCGTCCCGGTCGACCATCAGCACCTTCCAGCCTTCGGCCAGAAACAGCTTGGTCGTCGCAAGGCCGATGCCGCGCGCCGCGCCGGTGACAAGCGCCACTTTCGTATCCGTCATTCCCGTGATCCTCCGCTCTCGTTCGGGCAACGGTGCGGTTTGGACGGGCGGGCGTCAATCGTTAGCTGCGTATGAAAAAGGCCGCCGGGGAACTTCCCCGGCGGCCTTGTCTGGCAGTATCCGCAGCGATTACATGTCGCCGGGCATCAGCACCGTGTCGATCACGTGGATCACGCCATTCGACGCTTCGATGTCGGCGGCGGTGACGGTCGCGCCGTCAACGGTGACCATGTCGCCAACGCCAACCTCGATCGAGGCGCCATTGACCGTCTCGGCCATCATGCCATCGGACAGATCGCCCGACATCACGGCACCCGGCACGACGTGGTAGGTAAGGATCGCGGTCAGCGCGTCGGTGTCTTCAAGAAGACCTTCGACGGTGCCTTCGGGCAGGGCAGCGAACGCCTCATCCGTCGGAGCGAACACGGTGAACGGGCCTTCGCCCTTCAGCGTTTCGACAAGGCCGGCGGCTTCGGCTGCGGCGAGAAGCGTGGTGAAGTTGCCTGCTTCCATCGCGGTATCGACAATATCCTTCGAGTGGCCGGCGGCAAATGCCGAGCCGGACATGGTTGCGACGGCGGCTGCAGCGATAAAGGTTCTGCGAAACATTGATAGTCTCCTGAGTGTCATCGTTCGTGGGGGACGATCACGGGATAGCAATCGCCCGACACCGTTGATGGCGTCTGGGCGTAACATCGTCTCGCTACGTAACGTTTCAATCGGCAAGGAAAGGCCGAGTGCGACGCAGGATCCCCTTGAAAACTTGGCGCAGCGCCTAAGTCGCGAGATTTTTTCGCGACCACTCAAATCGGTGTGATATTGTTTGATCCCGCGTGAATGCCCGGCCAACTGTTTCAGGCGCTGAACGTGAACGTTACGTCATGTGGTTTGGCGAAATGCGATCCGCTTGCTAGCAAATCTGAAGAGCAGACGCATGGAGACAATGATGGCTGGACGTTGGAAGAACACCCTTGGTTGGGATGACGTGACGCCGAAAGAGGCATTCTTCAACCGCCGCCAGATCATGGCCGGTATGGGCGCAGCGGGCGCCTTGGCGATGACGGGCGCAGCCCGGGCCCAGACCAACCCCTATTCGACGGACGCGGCCCCCAACTCCTTCGAGGACATCACCAGTTACTGCAACTACTACGAGTTCGGCACCGGCAAGGAAGACCCCAAGGAAAATGCGGGCGCGCTGACGACCTCGCCCTGGTCGATCAAGGTCGACGGCATGGTCGAGAACCCGGGTGACTATGATCTCGCCGATCTGATCGGCGGGCTGACGGTCGAGGATCGCATCTACCGCTTCCGCTGTGTCGAGGCGTGGTCGATGGTCGTGCCCTGGAACGGGATAGAGCTTGCCGATATCCTCACCCGCGTCGGTGTGCAGGAGGGTGCGAAATATGTCGCCTTCGAAACCGTGCTACGACCTGAGGAAATGCCCGGAGTTCGTTTTCCCGTGCTCGAATGGCCGTACCGCGAAGGTCTGCGCCTTGATGAGGCGATGCACCCGCTGACGATCATGGCGACCGGCATCTACGGCATGCCGATCCCGAACCAGAATGGCGCGCCGATCCGGCTGGTCGTTCCGTGGAAGTATGGCTTCAAGTCGATCAAGTCGATCGTCCGGATTACGCTGACCGATGAACAGCCCCCCACAAGCTGGAACATGGCGGGTCCGCGCGAATACGGCTTTTATTCGAACGTGAACCCGAATGTGGATCACCCCAGATGGAGCCAGGCGACTGAACGCAAGATCGGCGGCGGCCTGTTCTCGGGCCGAGAGCCGACGCTGATGTTCAACGGATACGAAGAAGAGGTCGCCGCGCTTTATGACGGCATGGACCTGACCGAGAACTTCTGATGTCCATCGTCCAGACCCTCAACACCGCCACGCGCCGCGTGCCGACTTGGCCGATCTACCTGGCCCTGCCCATTCCCGCGGCCTGGTGGTTCTGGCTGGGTGTCAGTGGCCAGCTGGGGGCAGAGCCCATCAAGTCGCTCGAACATCTCTACGGGGAACTGGCGCTGCAGCTTTTGATCGCGGGCCTTGCGATCACGCCGCTGCGAACATGGACAGGTGTGAACCTGATCCGGTTTCGCCGGGCAATCGGGCTTGGGGCCTTCTTCTATGTCGCGGCCCACCTGGCGGTCTGGCTTGTCCTCGATGTGGGCATCCTGAGCCAGATCTGGGCCGATATCGTGAAGCGTCCCTATATCACCATCGGCATGGCGGGATTCGTCACTTTGATCCCCCTTGCGATCACCTCGAACGACCGCGCTCTGCGCAAACTTGGGCCGCTGAGATGGCGCAAGCTGCACAAGCTGACCTATGCTGCGGTGCTTTTGGGGGCGCTTCACTATGTGATGCTGTCCAAGGGATGGCAGCTTGAACCCCTGCTCTATGCCGCGGTGATTATCGGCCTTCTGGCCGTTCGCAAGCTGCCCAAACGGAAGGCAATGGCACGCCAAGCGGCCTGAGCATATCCAAGGGCAAGGGAATCAACGCAAGTCCTTGTATTCAAGGGTGAAAGTGAATCAGTGCCTTGCGGGCTGGGGC
>CBFIJK010000073.1:0-14595 GCA_965662745.1 uncultured Paracoccaceae bacterium | reverse complement strand
GTGATCGTTACGGCCGAAACGGTGATCGTCGAGGCATCTAGAAGCACTGCCATGGACGCACCGCCCTGAACGCCGCCGGTGCCTGCCTCGCCGCCGCATCCGCCCGCGCCGCCGCCGCCGCCATGGCGCCCGGTATGCACGTTTTCCGAGAACGGGGTGGAATTGGCCGCACACATGCCGCCACCACCACCGCCGCCACCAGCGCCGCCGACGCCGCCCGTGGCGCCAGACCCGCTTGCGACCGGCTGCCAGCCATCTGCGGTGTAGTTGCCGGTGAGGTTTGCGCTTGCAACGCCGCCTGCGCCGCAAATGCCAAGGGCGCCGTCCTGCCCGGATTTGCCGGTGCTATCGTCGCAATTATAGGTGATGCTGGAATTGCAGCTGACGCCGCCCACCGATCCTCCGTTGGAAAAACTGGTCGAGGACCCGGCACTGCCGAAGGACCCGGCGCTGCCACTGCAATTGCCCGAGCACGACGGCGAGCAGGATGGATCGATCTTGAACCAGTCCTGATTGAGATCCGCCGTTCCGCCCTGTCCATTGCCGCCTTCGCCGCCTGCGGCGTTGCAGGATGCGTTGCTACCGCCGGTCTGGCCGCTTGCACTGCCCCCGTTGCCGGCCGCATCGGTCGCATCGACCCCCGAGGGCCCGGCGCTGCCCTTTGCCGCGACAACAGATACGTTCGACATCGCTATGGCCGAACCACCTTCAGCGTAAAGCCCGACAGAAACGTTTGAATCCCCGGTCGCGTCGCTTGCGACAAGGTGCAGGTTGGACAAGGTGGACGCGGTCGCGCCGTCCGCGTGCACAACCGGCGCACCCGGATTGTCGCTGCCGGTAATCTCGACCAGCGAATAGTAGCTCGACGCGTCCGCAGTCGTCGCCTCGTCCACGCAGGCGCCGATGATCCCCTGATCCGCACCAAGCGCGATGGAGCTCGTAACGCTATAGGATCCGTAATAGACCAGCGTGCCGCACGACCCCGAGGGGCAGGCCGAAAGCGCCGCGCTGATCGAGGCGCAGGGGGCATCCGCAGTGCAGGCATTGTCGTCCGATCCGCCCGCATTCGTCACATAGGTCCAGGCGTCGAACCCGGTCGGCGCTGCCCCGGCGCAGGTCCAGGACGCATCTGTTTCTTCTACAGCGGCTTCCACCTCTGCGCTGCCGCAATTCGTCGGAAGCGTTGCGCCGTCAAGGTTCAGCTCGCCCGAGAATTCCGCGATGTTGCAATCGACCGTCGCGCCGGAAAACACCGGCGCACAGGACGCGTCGAGCCCCGCAAGCGCAGCCCCCGCCACGACCCCCGTCAGGTTCGCTTCGGAAAAATCGGTGCAGCTGAGCGTCGCGTACTGGATATCAGCCGCAGACAGGGTCGCGCCGCCGAAATCAGTGTTGCTGAGGTCGGCGCCCGTGAAAGTCGTCGGCACCCCGCCATTATCGCTGATCGTGGCGCCCGAGAAATTCGCGCCCGACAGGTTCGCGCCTGCAAAGCTGACGCCGCTCAGAGTGGCATCGCTGAAATCGGCGCCGGACAGGTCCTGTCCCGCGAAATTGGTGTCGACGAAAGGCTGGGCGGCAAAGCTGAGCGTTTCAAGATCACAGGCCGGGCAAATGCGGTCGAGCCGAAGCTCCAGCAAGGGCTCCTGTTGGGCGATTGCCGGGCCGGCGAGCACAAGCGCCGTCGCGGCCCATCCGGCGAGGCGGATACAGGGGGCGCGGCGGTCGAACATGTTGGGACGGACTCCACCCCTGATCGTTTCCAAAGCCATGTGCCACCCCCCGCTGGACGCAAATTATTGAAAGAACTCACTTACTTTCGCTAAACTGGTATTCCGCTCTTATCCGATCTCCCAAAAGGGTAACTCACGCTGGGGAAACCACAAAGTGATTCTATCAACCCATCGTTGTTTCTCTGGCCAACCAAGTGCCTTTGTGGTGATTTTTTAAGGATCTTTGTACGACAGGAATGCCGCCAAACCACGCCTGCGGGTTTTCGGTCTTCCGCAGAGCGATGCGGTTCGCCCCCTACCGCAATTCGCGCTTCAGGACCTTGCCATAGGCGTTCTTGGGCAGGCTTTCGCAAAAGGTCCAGACGCTCGGCTTCTTGAAGGACGCCATCTCGGCCCGGCACCAATCCTCCAGCGCCGGAACGTCCAGATCCGCTCCCTCCACCGGCACGACACAGGCCTTGACCCGCTCGCCCCATTCGGCGTCCGGCACGCCGATCACGGCGACCTCGTCAATGCCGGGGTGACGCAGCAGCACCTCTTCCACCTCGCGCGGGTAGATGTTCGTCCCGCCCGAGATGATCACGTCCTTGGCCCGGTCCGTCAGAGTCAGAAACCCATCCTCATCCATTCGTCCGATATCGCCCGTGCGCAGCCAGCCGTCCCGGATCGTCTTGGCCGTCGCCTGCGCGTCATTCCAATAGCCGCGCATGACCGGATCGCCGCGGACGACGATCTCACCGGGCGTTCCGGGCGGTAAATTGGCAAACGCATCATCAACGACGCGCACATCGACATTGGCCTGCGCGATCCCCACCGAATCCCGCCGCGCACGCCAGTTGGGATGGCTTTCATCGGCAACCATCGCGCGGGTCATCATGGTGATCGTCATGGGGCTTTCGCCCTGCCCGTAGATCTGCGCGAACCGAGGTCCGAACCGCGCCAGCGCCGCGTCGATATCGCGCCCGTACATCGGCCCGCCGCCATAGATGACCGACGCGATCCCCTCACCGCGATAGCCCGAGGCTTCGGCCGCCTCGATCTGCCGCCGGATCATGGTTGGGGCTGCAAAATAGACGGCATTGCCGAAATGCTGCGCCAGATCGGCGATCTCCCCCGGATCGAACCCGCGCGAGACGGGACAGACATGCCGCGCCCCGGCCCGGATATAGGGCAGCGCGTAAAGCCCCCCGCCATGGGACATCGGCGCGGGATAGAGCACGCTATGCGCCTCGGTCACACTTTCGACATCCAGCGCAAAGGCATAGCACATCGCCCGCAGATTGCCGTGGCTCAGCATCACCCCCTTGGGCTGCCCTGTGGTCCCCGATGTGTAGAACAGCCACGCCAGATCATCCGCCGCGCGCGCCAGCGGCCTGCCTTCGGGCGATGGCCCGTTTAGCATCGCGGTCCACGCGGCGGTCCCCATCGCGATCTCGGGCGTGTCTGCGCTGCCGCGCGCAGCGATATCGCCCGTATCGCTGACGATCAGCCGCGCGCCGGAATGGCCCAGCATATAGGCGACCTCGCGTGGGTGCAGCTTGGCATTGATCGGCACCGCGACGCCGCCGCACCACCAGATGCCGAACAAGAGCTCCAGAAAGTCCGGGCAGTTCTTCAGAAAGATCGCCACCCGGTCCCCTGGCGCCACCCCGTGATGCGCTGCCAGAGCACGCCCGATCCGCGCCGCGCGATCCGCGAAATCACAATAGCGCCCCTGGCACTCCGTCCCAAGAAACAGCGCCTCCGCCAAGGGCACGCGCCGCGCCGACGCATAAAGCCACTCCGCCAGGTTCATCCACAGCCCTCCGCAACCAGACCGGCCCATCCTGCACCGGGACCCCGCGCATTGCCAACGCCCCGCGCCTCGGCTTTGATACCCCAATCGACAAAACGGGATCCCGCGCCATGATCGACCTCTACACCTGGACCACCCCGAATGGCCGCAAGGTCTCGATCCTCCTCGAAGAGCTTGGGATCGACTACAAGGCGCACGCCATCGACATCACCAGGGACGAGCAATTTGCGCCAGACTTCCTGGCCCTCTCGCCCAACAACAAGATCCCCGCGATCCGTGACCGCGATACGGGTCAAACCCTGATGGAATCCGGCGCGATCCTGATGTGGCTGGCGCAGCGTGAGGGCCGCTTTCTCCCCGACGGCGACGGCTATTGGCGCGCGGTCGAATGGCTCATGTGGCAGATGGGCGGCTTCGGCCCGATGCTGGGACAGGCGCACCATTTCCTGCGCTTCAACAAGGGCACTTCGGACTATGCCGAGGCGCGCTTCGGCGGCGAGGCGGCGCGCCTTTACAAGGTGCTCGACACCCAGCTTGCGGGCCAAACCTATGTGACCGGCGAGTATTCAATCGCCGACATGGCGATCTGGCCCTGGGCCTCGCGCTTCGAATGGCAGGACATCGACCTGAACGATTTCCCCAATGTCCGCGACTGGTATCTGCGCCTTGCGGACCGCCCCGCCGTCCAGCGCGGCTATGATGTCCCGAAGAAAACCACCGAAATCCCGCGCCCCTGATTACTTAGGTTCGACCAATACCTCGGGGGAGGCGCTTCAGCGCCCAGGGGCAGAGCCCCCGCCTTGCCGGGCGCGGCAGCGCCCGGAGCATGAAACGCGCCGCAAGGCGCTCAATCAGATATCCGGCCCGATCACGCGCGGATCGTCCGACCACAGCGCCTCCACCAGGTCCGCCCGGTGCCGCAGCACCGCGCGCTGGTTGATCGAGCCCTTGTCGGTCACTTCGCCCTTGTCGAATTCCAGCGGCTCGGCCAGGAACATCATCCGCGTCACGCGGCTGGCCGATCCCGTGGCCTGCGCGCCATGCTCCGCCAGCGCCTTCGCCGCCGCCGCGCGGACTGCCGGGTGCGCCAAGAGGGCCGGGCCACTCAAATCCTCGCCCACGAGGGCCCGCAGCGCAGACCCGTCCGGCACCACCAACGCACCCAACTCGCTTTGCCCCTCGCCCGCGATCACGCTGTCCGAGGCCAAACCTTTGAGGTCATTCGTCAACACCGCCCTGAGCGGGCCCACGGCAACCCATGTGCCCGAGGCGAGCTTGAAGTTCTCGGCCAGACGCCCGTCGAACAGGAAGCCCGCCGCCGGGTTGCCCTCTTCGGCGAATTTGAACGCGTCCCCGAAGCAATAGTACCCCTCTTCGTCGAACGCCTCGGCCGACAGTTTTTCGTTGCGCCAATAGCCCGGCGTGACCGAGGGGCTCTTGATCCGTCCTTCCAGCTTGTCGCCTTGCGGGACCAGCTTGAACACCACCCCATGCGCCGGGATCCCCAAATTTCCCGATCTGTCCAGCTTTTCGGTCAGGTTCAGCGCGAAGGGCCCGGTTTCCGTCGATCCAAAGCCGGTCGAGATCATCACACCGCCAGGCACTTCCATTTCGGACACGCGCGTCAGGCGGTCCCAGACCGGCTGGCTCATCCCCGCGCCCGCGTAGAACAGCATCGACAGACGCGAGAAGAACGTCTTGCGCAGCGCCTCGTCCGCCTCGAAGTGATCGAGCAGCATCTGATAGCCGAGCGGCACGTTGAAATACCAGGTCGGCGCCACGTCCTTGAGATTGCGCACGGTCTTCTCGATGCCCGCAGGCGTCGGCTTGCCGTCGTCGATGTAATAGGTCCCGCCATTGGTCATCACCATGTTGAAGACCTTGTTGCCCGCTGCCGTGTGGTTCCACGGCGCCCAGTCGACCACCACGGGCGGCGTTCCGGTCACGAAAACAAAGCATTGCCGCACCATCTGCTGGTTGGAACACAGCATCTTGTGGGTATTGATGACCGCTTTGGGCGATCCGGTCGTGCCAGAGGTGAAGAGGAACTTCGCCACCGTCTCGGGCGTGATGGCGCGATGCGCATCCTCCATGGCGTCAGTCAGAGGCGTTTCGATGAGATCACCAAACGCATGGCGCGTGCGGCCCGGCATATCACCTGATACGCTGGCAACGGGCACATCGGCATCGAACACCGCCTCGATGGCGGGCGCGAAGGGCTCCAGCCGATCGGCAAAGACTAGACCCGGCGTCATCTGCGCGGCCACGTCGCGCAGCTTGGCGAAATCGCCGCCCGACAGCGCATAGGCCGGGGCGAGCGCGGCGGACGGCACGCCCACGTGCTGCGCGCCGAGCGCCATCAGCGCATGGGCGACCGAGTTGCCCGACAGGATCAGAAGCGGGCGTTCCGCGGAAAGACCCATCTCGACCAGCGCCGACCCGATGGCGCGAATCTTGTCCCATCCCTCGCCATAGGTGGTCTTGTCCCATTCGCCATCCGCACCACGTTCGGCGATCCAGACAGTGTTTGGGGTCTTTTCAGCCCAATGGGCGAAATGTTCCGTGATCGCGCGGGGATAACGACCAAGCGGCTCATCCTGCCAGACAAGGATCGACCCGTCGGACCGGGTTTCGGACCGGACGCTAGGCGTCCAGAACAGGGCGTCGGAATTTGCAGCGGCCATGGTTCCCCTCCCGGTCGTCGAATGCGGCTGCAAGATTGACAGGCTCTGAAAATTTTGTCTACTAGGAAACTAAATCCGACAGAAGGAAACCCCATGGCCGCCTCTTCCCAAGATGATCTGGTTCTATACGAACTGCGCGGCGATGTCGCGATCCTGACGCTGAACCGCCCGGCCAAGCGCAACGCCATTTCCGACCGCTTCGTCGAGGCGATCGGCGCCGCCGTCACCCGCGCCAGCGAAGAGGCCAAGGCTGCGGTGATCGCCAGCGAAGGCACGCATTTCTGCGCCGGACTCGACCTGGCAGAGCATTCCGAAAAGCCGCTCTTCGACGCGGTGAAGGGGTCTCGGCGCTGGCACGCGATCTTCGATCTGATCGAGCGCGGCACCATTCCCTTCGTGTCGGCACTCAAGGGCGCGGTCGTGGGCGGCGGGTTCGAACTGGCCGCCGCGACACATATCCGGGTTGCCGACAGCACCGCCTTTTTCGCCCTGCCAGAAGGGACGCGCGGCATTTTCGTGGGGGGTGGCGGATCGGTGCGCATCGCGCGTTTGATCGGAACCGCACGCATGGGCGACATGATGCTGACCGGCCGCTCCGTTTCGCCCGACCGGATGGAGACATGGGGCGGCGTGTCCTATGTCGTGGACGAAGGCACCGCGCTCGAGAAATCCATCGAGATCGCCGCGCGCATGGCCGAGAACTCGCCTGTTTCGAATTACGCCGTGATCAATGCCCTGCCCCGCATCCGCGACATGTCGGCCGAGGACGGGCTGTTCACCGAATCCCTGATCGCCTCCATCGCGTCCGACACGCCAGAGGCCAAGGACCGCCTGCGCGCCTTTCTCGAAAAACGGGCCGCGAAGGTTCAGGCCCCCAGCGATGGCTGAGAAACCCGCAGTCGAGCTGGGCCCGCTTGGCGACTCGCTGGGCTTTCTCTTGCGCCTTGCTCAACTGCGAGCCTTCAGCGGGTTCTTCGACGCGCTGTCGGGTCACGACATCCGGCCCGGCGAATTGTCCGTGCTGATGCTGCTCGACTGCAATCCCGGCATCCGGCAAGGCGTTCTGGCGCGGCACCTGTCAATCAAGCGCGCGCATATGGCCAAGATGATCGCACAGATGGACAGCGAAGGCTGGATCGCGCGCAAGGTGCCCGAAGATGACCGCCGCGCGATGGAACTGAGCCTCACACCGGCGGGAAAGGCCTATCTGGCAGCCCTGCGCCCGCCCTTCGAACGGCATGAAGGCAGCGGCGCGCCGCCCCTCAGTGCGAAGGAAGAAGAGGCGTTGAAAACGCTCTTGCGGAAGTATCTGGGGCTGAACGTCCCTAGCCCTTGAACCCCGTCGCCACGACGAATTTTTCCGAACTGTCGGACCGGCTGGCCGGCGGTTTGACATTTGCGACCTTGGCGAAACGACGCTTGAGTTCCGTCTGCAGGCTGTCTTCCGCGCCGCCCTGAAGCACCTTGGCGACGAACGTACCGCCCGGTTCCAGCACGTCAAAGGCCAGATAGGCCGCCGCCTCGCAAAGCGCGACGATCCGGATATGGTCCGTCCCCTTATGCCCCGAGGCCGACGCCGCCATGTCCGACATCACCACGTCCGCCGGACCGCCAAGCCAGGTTTTCACCTTCTCGTCCGCGTCGTCTTCCATGAAATCGAGCTGATGGATCTCGGCGCCCGCGACAGGTTCCACCTCTTGCAGATCGATACCCAGAACGGTGCCCACGGCCTTGCCCGGTTTCTCGCCAAGCGCGTTCACCCGCTTAACGGCGACTTGGCACCAGCCGCCGGGCGCGCAGCCAAGATCGACAACGCGCGCACCGGGCACGAGAAAGCGGTACTTGTCGTCCAGCTCTAGGATCTTGAACGCCGCGCGCCCGCGATAGCCTTCGGCCTGCGCGCGTTTGACGTAAGGATCGTTCAACTGCCGTTCGAGCCACAGCGTCGAGGACAGCTTGCGCCCCCGCGCCGTCTTTACCTTGACCCGAAGGTCGCGCTGCCCGCGCCCGCTTGTGTTCTTCGCCATGACCGTTGTCCTTCCAGGTTGGACAGATAAGCCAGCTTGCCCGGCGGCGAAAGGTCGGTGACGCCGCGATTTCGTGCTATAGGGGCCGTATTGCGCCTAATCGGAGAGCCCACATGGCCTATTACGACCTTTTCATCGCCCCGGTCCCCGCCAAGGACCGCGACGACTACGCCGCTTTCTGCACTAAAAGCCACGAGTATTTCATCGAACTCGGTGCGCTCGACGTGATGGATTGCTGGGCCAGCGACGTGCCCGAGGGCGAGGTCACATCCCTGCCGATGGCCGTCAAATGCGAAGAAGGCGAAATCGTCACTTCGGGCTGGGTCGTCTGGCCCGACAAGGCCGCCCGCGATGCAGGCTGGGGCCGCATGATGCAAGAGGACGGTATGGGCGAGATGCCGTTCGACGGGAAACGCATGATCTTTGGCGGGTTCGACGAGATCAAGCGCACCATCAAGGGCGCCTAGAACGGGCCATCTTCCAGCACGCCATCTGCCGACATCTGTGCATAAAGCAGACCCTCTCGCAGGCCCCGGTCGGCGACGGACAGGCGGTCTGTCGGCCAGATGCGGAGCAGCGCCTGCAAGATCGCGGCGCCCGACATGATCAACGTGTGCCGGTCCCGCCCGATGCGTGGATCGGCGCGCCGTCCGGCGGGCCCGAGATGCAGGTAGTTGCGGATCACCTTGTCGATCTGGTCCGATGTCATGCGTAGCCCGTCGACCTTGTTGCGGTCATATCGGCGCAGGCCGAGATGACTGGCGGCAACGGTCGTCACGGTGCCGGAGGTGCCGATGATCTGGAACCCCTCACGCGTCTGTTCGGCGTCATAGGGCGTGAAGGCGGCGAGGTTTTCCTCGAAGAACCAGCTCATCAACGCGAAACGCGCGGAATCGTCATCGACGTCATGGAACTGGTCCTTGAGCGTCGCGACCCCCAAAGGCACCGAGATCCAGTCGACGACCTTGGCATGGGGAAACGGGCTTTCGATCTGCTTGAAGCCGGTATGAAGGCGCATGATTGCCTTGGGCCGCTCGACCCGCGGCACGCGCGTCAGATCAATCCACACCAGTTCCGTGGACCCGCCGCCGATATCAACGACCAAAAGCTGTTCGGTCTTGGTCGACACGAGCGGCGCACAGGAAATCACCGCTAGCCGCGCCTCTTCCTCAGGCTGTATAATTTCCAGTTTCAGGCCCGTCTCGCCCTCGACCATGGCGATGAATTCGCTGGCATTGGTCGCACGGCGGCACGCCTCGGTCGCGACAAGGCGCATCCGGGTGACGTTGTGCTTGTCGATCTTGCGCTTGCAAATCCTCAGGGCCTGCACCGTGCGCGCCATGGAATTGCGCGACAGGCGGCCAGACGCCTCAAGACCCGCGCCAAGCTGCACGGATTTCGAGAAGCTGTCGACCACATGAAACTGGCTGCCTTTCGGCTGCGCCACCAACATGCGGCAACTGTTCGTTCCCAGATCCAACGCCGCATAGAGGCTGGCCGGATCGGGCTTGCGGGGCGCTGGCGGTTCAACCGATTTCGGGAACGCGGCGGCGCGCCGTGGACGCTTGGGCGCCATGGTGTCGCCCTCCAAATAAGTTGCGTCGATGCTAGTGCGGGCCAGGAATTTAAACAAGGATTCTGATCGCGGCGATTCCGCCCGTGCCATTTGCTGGCGCCGATCCATCTTTCCCAACGTCGCTTTGATGCGGACGAATGTCGAAATTCACACCTGCCCTAGGCTGCAAGCCGCGTAGAAGGGCCCGAAGATCAGGAGTTTTCCATGCCCGACGTCACCATCGTTTACTGGCGCGACATCCCCGCGCAGGTCATCGTCGGAAAAGGGCGTCGTGGCACAAAGGCGCCGCTGCCCGAACGCTTCGAACAGGCCATCGACCGGGCCGCCATGAAGACCGGCGCGGCCGGCACCGACGAGTACCTCGCCGAGTGGCGCAAGGCCGATCCCTACCAGATGGACGGCACCCCCGAGGATGTCGCGAGTGCCGAAGCCGCGCGCATCGACGCAGAATTCGACCAGGACCGTCTGAAGGCGCTGATCGCCAATGACGGCTGGGCCTGAACACGGAAATGAAACGTCCCCCGCTTCCAAGGAGCAAGGTCATGGCAGCACTTCTGAAATTCCGCAGCAGGGCCGAACGGCACCAGACGACCACGCCCGAGCTTGAGGCGTTCCTGGACGGGTATTCGATCGAGGTGATGCCGCGCACCGCCGAAAAGGTCGAGGATTTCCGCGCCCTTCTGCCAGAAGGCACCCGCGTCTACATCGCCCATATCGACGGCACCCCGATCGAGGACATGGTGGCGACCGCCGCGCGTCTTGCTGCAGATGGCTACAACGTGATGCCGCATTTTCCCGCGCGCATCATCAAGGACAAGGCGACCCTCGCCGACTGGATCGCGCGCTATCAGGGTGAGGCCAACGTCAAGCAGGGCCTGATCCTTGCGGGCGGCGTGTCAGAGCCCCATGGCGCGTTCGACAGCTCCATGCAGCTTCTGGAAACGGGGCTGTTCGACAAGGCCGGATTCACCCGGCTGCATGTCGCGGGCCATCCCGAAGGCAACCGCGATATCGACCCCTCGGGCGGCGATGCCGCCGTGATGGAGGCGCTGCGCTGGAAGCAGGCTTTCGCCGCGCGCACGGATGCCAAGATGGCGCTTGCCACGCAATTCGCGTTCGAAGCCAAACCGATCATCGACTGGGTCACGCGCCTTGGCGCGGAAGGCATCGACCTGCCCGTCCATATCGGCATCGCCGGACCCGCAAAGCTGCAAACCCTCATCAAGTTCGCCATCGCCTGCGGCGTCGGCCCCTCGCTGAAGGTTCTGCAAAAGCGCGCCATGGACGTGACCAAGCTTGTCCTGCCCTACGAGCCGACCGAGGTTCTGATGGAACTCGCCCGCCACAAGGCCGCCAATCCCGATTTCGGAATCGAGGCGGTGCATTTCTTCCCCCTCGGCGGGATCAAGGGCAATGCTACTTGGGCCATCGAGAATGGCGGCGCGGCGACAAAACCGGCGGCGGGCTGATACGCCCCCGCTCATAAAGACCCTGAAGAGTTTTCAAGCCGCGGCCCCTCGCCCCGGGCGCCGCCATCCACTACACGTCTGTCCAACCCGGATTTCGAAGAAAGAGCATCCCACCATGACCCGCACCGTCATCGAGTCGAAAACCAAGACCGTCACCATCGGCTTTGACGAGCCCTTCTGCGTGATCGGCGAGCGCATCAATCCCACCGGCCGAAAGAAGCTGGCGGCAGAGCTTGAGGCGGGCGATTTCTCGACCGTCGAGAAGGACGCGCTGGAACAGGTCGCCTGCGGGGCGATGGTTCTCGATGTGAACGCGGGCGTCGTCTACAACTCGAACCCCAACCCGAACGAGACCGAACCGCCGCTGATGACCAAGATGATCCAGATGGTTCAGGAACTCGTGGACGTGCCGCTCTGCATCGACAGCTCTGTCCCAGGTGCGCTTGAGGCGGGTCTTCAGACCTGCGAGGGTCGCCCGCTCTTGAACTCTGTCACAGGCGAAGAGGACCGGCTGGAACTCGTTTTGCCACTGGTCAAGAAATACAACGTGCCGGTCGTGGCGATCTCGAATGACGATACCGGCATTTCCGAAGACCCCGATGTGCGCTTTGCCGTCGCCAAGAAGATCGTGGAACGCGCCGCAGATTTCGGCATCCCGGCCCATGACATCGTGGTCGATCCGCTGGTGATGCCCGTCGGCGCCATGGGCTCTGCCGGCCAGCAGGTGTTCACCCTTGTTCGCCGTCTGCGCGACGAGCTGGGTGTGAACACCACCTGCGGCGCGTCGAACATCTCTTTTGGTCTGCCGAACCGCCACGGCATCAACGCCGCCTTCCTGCCCATGGCCATCGGCGCAGGGATGACCAGCGCCATCATGAACCCTGTTCGCCAGGTCGAGATGGAGGCGATCAAGGCCGCCAACTTCCTGATGAACCACGACGCCAATGGCGGCGAGTGGATCAAGTTCGCCCGCGTTCTGGATGCCGTGAACGAAGGCACGCCCTTCCCCGAGGCGGCCAAGGTCGCCGCCGATGCCCATGCCGCGGGCCGGGGCGGTCGCCGCCGCCGCCGCAGCTAAACCATTTGCACCGCACATAAAAAAAGCCGCCGCTGACCCGGGACAAGGGAGAGCGGCGGCAAGTGGCGTATCTGTTGGGCTCGGCCAGCCGGGGGATTGAGGCAAACCCGGCATTGGGTGTGGGACAGTGGCCAAAGCGTCTATCGTGGGGACAGGCGACGCGAGGCGTAGGCCGAAAAACAGACCGCAGGCAGATCAGGAAACGAGGTCAGGCAAGCGCGGGAAGATGCAGAAGCGCAACGAGGATGACCATCAGGGAGGCGGCCCCGGCGAAATCGCCAAGAAGCGATCCATTGTCATTCAGCAGTGCCTTGATGCGCGTTTTCATCTCGATCCCTCATATCTTTGTGTCGTTTCGTTGACCCTTTGTTCTCATTTTATCCACAGCCTGTAAAGAACTTTTTAAGAACATCTGTGGATAAATTTTGGAACACCCGGTGAACGGCTGTCTCAACCGACCGAGATCAGACGGATCGCGCGGTCCTGTTCCATCAGCCATAGAAGGACGCGGGCCGCCTTGCCTCGCGGGCTTTCAAGGCCTGGGTCATCATGTAGCAGCTTGCGCGCATCGGACTGCGCCAGCGCCATCAGCGCCGATTGCCGTTCCAGATCCGCGATGCGGAATTTCGGTAGGCCCGATTGCGCCGTTCCGATCAGATCGCCCGCTCCACGCATGGCCAGATCTTCCTCGGCAATGCGAAACCCGTCTTCCGTCTCGCGCAAGGTCTCCAGCCGCCTGCGGCCCGTCTCGCCCAGAGGCGGCTGATACATCAATAGACAAGTCGAGGCCGCAGCCCCCCGCCCCACGCGCCCGCGCAATTGGTGCAGCTGCGCAAGCCCGAAACTCTCGGCCCGCTCGATCACCATGATCGAGGCATTGGGCACATTCACCCCCACCTCGATCACCGTGGTCGAGACCAGCACCTTCGTGGCGCCCGACACGAACCGCGCCATCGCCGCATCCTTGTCACGGGGCGGCATCTGGCCGTGGACCAGCCCGACGACGCCCTCGCCCAGCGTGACGCGCAGCCGCTTGAAGCGTTCCTCGGCAGCGGTCATGTCAACGCTTTCGCTTTCCTCGACCAGCGGGCAGACCCAATAGGCCTGCCGCCCCTCGGCGACCGCGCCGCGCAGGTGATCGACTACCTCGTCCATCCGGCCCGTGGATACCAGCGCCGTCTTCACCGGCGTGCGCCCCGGCGGTTTCTCGTCCAGCACCGAGACATCCATGTCACCGTATTGCGCCAGGCTCAGCGAGCGCGGGATCGGCGTCGCTGTCATCACCAGCACATCCGCCAGCGCGCCCTTTTCGCCCAGCTGCATCCGCTGCGCGACGCCGAACCGGTGCTGTTCGTCGATGATCGCCAGCCGCAGATCCGCAAATTCCACGTCCTTCTGGAAGACCGCATGCGTGCCGACGAGGATCTGGATATCGCCCGCCTTCAACGCTGTCAGCTTCGCCGCCCTCTCGCGTCCCTTGTCGCGGCCTGTCAGGATCTCCAGCACGACGCCCGCGTCTTCGGCCAGCGGACGCAGACCCTCAAGATGTTGACGCGCAAGGATTTCCGTCGGCGCCATCATCACGCCCTGCCCGCCCGCCTCGACCGCGTTCAAGAGCGCCATGAACGCAACCAGCGTCTTTCCTGCGCCCACATCGCCCTGAAGCAGCCGGTTCATCCGCAAAGGCGCGGCCATATCGTCCGCGATCTCGGCAATCGCACGCGTTTGTGCCTTGGTCGGCGTATAGGGCAGCGCGGCGAGCACGCGCTTTTGCAACCGCCCGTCCCCGCGCGTCGGACGCCCCTTGCCCTGCCGAAGCGACGCGCGCGCCAGCGCCAGCGTCAACTGGTGCGCCATCAGTTCATCATAGGCCAGCCGCTGCCGCGCGGGCGTGGTCGGGACCAGTTCATCAAGGCTGATCGGGCGATGCGCCGCGCGGACCGCGTCGTGCCAGTCCGGCCAGCCTTCCTTGGCGCGAAGGCCGGGATCAATCCATTCTTCAAGCTCGGGCACGCCGTTCAGCACCGCGCCCGCCGCCTTGTAGATCAGCCGCTGCGTGACGCCCGAGGTCAGCGGATAGACCGGTTCGAACCCTGGGATCTCTTCGGCCTCGTCCAGCCGCACGATGTGATCGGGGTGGACCATCTGGCCGATTCCGTCAAAGAGCTCGATCTTGCCTGATACGATCCGCCGCTGCCCGGTCGGATACTGCTTGGCCAGCCAATCGCCGCGCGCG
>CBFIJK010000072.1:0-14871 GCA_965662745.1 uncultured Paracoccaceae bacterium | reverse complement strand
GGTCGTCCCATTGATCTGCCCGGCAAGATACAGCCCAGGCACATCACGCAGTTCCAAAGTTGCACTCAAAGCTCGCGGGTCGACGTAATCGTATTCGATGGCATAGCCGGGTTGGATGATCGCCGCATTTTCAAGACCGGCCATCGAACGGACGTAATCCTCCTGCACTTCAACCGGTAGAGACGTTGAAATCCCGTTCGGATAGACAGTCGGATCATCAAGGCCCTCGGGTTCCAGGAACACTTGGTGAGACGGTTTTTCTGCAAATCGTACAACCTTGTCCTCGATTGACGGACAGTACCGCGGTCCTACGCCGTCGATATGCCCGCCGTACATCGCGGACCTGCCAAGGTTCTCTCGAATGATCTCATGCGTCCGTTCATTCGTATGAGTGATCCCACACGAAACCTGCCTAGCGGTCGGCTTTCTGTTCAAGAAAGAAAAGAGCGTCGGATCCTCATCGCCGGGCTGCTTTTCCAGCATATCCCAATTGATCGTCCGCCCATCAAGCCGAGGAGGCGTCCCTGTCTTCAAGCGGCCAAGCGGCAGACCAAACCCGTCTATGCGGTCGGCGAGGGCGATCGACGGACGGTCGCCCATGCGTCCACCCGGACGACTCTTGTCGCCAATATGAATCACGCCTCGCAGGAAAGTACCGGTTGTCAGAATCACCGACTGGCTTGAAAGCGAAACTCCATCGCCAAGTTGGACGCCAGTGACGCGGGCCCCATGCATCATCAGGTCGACAACCTCACCTTCGATGATCGTCAGGTTCTGTGTGCTCGAAAGCTCTGCCTGCATGGCTTCGCGGTAGATCTTGCGATCCGATTGCGCGCGCGGTCCCTGTACGGCGGGACCCTTGCGCCGGTTCAAGAGGCGAAATTGAATGCCTGCTCGGTCTGCGATTCTGCCCATGACACCGTCAAGTGCGTCGATTTCACGAACGAGGTGGCCCTTGCCAAGCCCTCCGATCGCTGGGTTGCACGACATCACACCTATTGAAGCGCGGGTAAGCGTTACAAGGCACGTCTTCGCACCAGCGCGCGCGGATGCGGCTGCGGCCTCACAACCAGCATGGCCGCCACCGACGACGATAACTTCGAAATCCGAATGTTTCACGTGGAACAAACCTCACTTACCCAGACAGAAACGCCCAAAGATTTCCCCGAGAACGTGCTCTACATCCACACGACCGGTGAGCACCCCGAGCGCGCCTACGACCCCCCGGATATCTTCCGCAACAAGCTCAACCGAGACGTCGCCCTCTCTTAACCCGGAAAGCGCCGATTCCAAAAGGCCCAGCCCACTAATCATAGCAGCACGATGGCGCTCTCGTGTCGCGATGGAAGATTTGAGAGACAAAGAAGCCAAACGATCGGCTATGGAACGAACAAGAACACCGACACCCTCGCCTGTTTTCCCAGAAACCGAAAGCTTGCCCTCTGCCGACCGAAGATCTGCCTTTCCTTGTACCACGATATCGCCATCCAAAGGCTCCATCACGGGTTGCGCGCTCTCTGTAAGAATGACGCGCAGGTCAGCACCCTTCGCTCGCTCGATCGCCCGCTGGATCCCAATCGTCTCGACGACGTCATCGCTATCGCGCACACCCGCCGTATCGAGTATCGTTACCGGCAAGCCATCCAGATCCATCCGCACCTCGATGACGTCTCGCGTGGTCCCGGCAACCTCTGACGTTATCGCAGCATCCCGACCAGCCAGCGCATTCAGCAAAGTAGACTTCCCGATATTCGGAGGTCCAACAATCGCCACTTCGAAACCGTCTCGAATCCGCTCTGAAATCACGATACCCTCGACCTCCGCGTTCAGCTCAACCTTGAGCGCCTCAAGCGTCCGTAAGACCTCGGGCGTCACATCAACCGGTACATCCTCATCTGCAAAGTCAATCGTGACCTCCAGTAGCGCGAGCGCCTCGATCAATCGCCCACGCCACCCTTCAACCTTTTCACCAAGCGCACCGGAAAACACACGTTGCGCCTGCTTTCTCTGGGTCTCCGTCTCTGCGTCGATCAAGTCGGACAGCCCCTCGACCTGCGCGAGGTCCAGCCGTTCATTCTCTAGCGCGCGGCGCGTGAACTCGCCAGGTTCCGCAATCCGGTGGCCATCAATGCCTGATAAGCGCGACAGAACCGATGCGACAATCGCCGGACTTCCATGAAGCTGAAGTTCCATCACACGTTCACCGGTGAAACTCGCGCCCTCCGGAAACCGAAGCACCAGGGCTTCATCCAGCAGCTCACCATCCGCATCCAGCAAGCGCCGAACCGATGCCTGCCGTGTCGGCGGCAAACCAAACCCAAATACCTGGTGACACGCATCCGCGCCCGGCCCAGAGATACGAACAACCGCGACCCCGGCCTTTCCGCGCGCAGTCGCAACGGCAAAGATCGTGTCCAAATCCGCCTCCTACGCCAACCCCAAACGAGATTAGGCGTTCATCGAATCGAAGAATTCCGAGTTTGTCTTGGTCTGCTTCAGCTTCGAGATCAGGAACTCGATGGCATCTGTCGTGCCCATCGGGTTCAGGATTCGCCGCAGCACGAAGGTCTTCTGCAGGTCGATCTTGTCGACGAGCAGCTCTTCCTTCCGCGTGCCAGATTTCAGAATATCCATCGCCGGGAACACGCGCTTGTCCGCAACCTTGCGGTCCAGCACGATTTCAGAGTTACCGGTGCCCTTGAATTCCTCGAAAATCACCTCGTCCATCCGACTGCCCGTGTCGATCAGCGCGGTCGCGATAATCGTCAGCGACCCGCCCTCTTCGATGTTCCGCGCCGCGCCAAAGAACCGCTTCGGCCGCTGCAGCGCGTTTGCATCGACACCACCTGTCAGGACCTTGCCCGACGACGGCACCACCGTGTTAAAGGCCCGGCCAAGACGCGTGATCGAATCCAGCAGGATGACAACGTCGCGCTTGTGCTCGACCAGGCGCTTGGCCTTCTCGATAACCATTTCCGAAACCGCGACGTGGCGCGAAGCAGGCTCGTCGAAAGTAGACGAAATGACCTCGCCCTTCACAGACCGCTGCATATCGGTCACTTCCTCAGGCCGCTCGTCGATCAGCAGAACAATGAGATAACACTCGGGATGGTTCTTCTCGATCGAGTTCGCAATGTTCTGAAGCAGAACCGTCTTACCTGTCCGCGGCGGCGCGACAATCAGGGAACGCTGGCCTTTACCGATCGGCGAAACAAGGTCGATAATTCGCGCAGATCGATCCTTGGAATTATTCTCGTCCTCGACTTCCATCTTGAGCCGCTCATCAGGATAAAGCGGTGTGAGGTTGTCAAAGTTGATCTTATGGCGCGCGCGCTCAGGGTCTTCAAAGTTGATCTGCTCGACCTTGGTTAGGCCGAAATACCGCTCGTTGTCGCCCGGCGCCCGGATGACGCCTTCGACCGTATCACCCGTCCGCAACGAAAACTGTCGGATCATTTCAGGCGAGACATAAATATCGTCGGGACCCGGCAGGTAGTTTGCCTCGGGCGAGCGCAGGAAACCGAACCCATCCTGCAGGACTTCCAGAACACCGTCACCGCCAATTTCCCAGCCGTCTTCGGCCTGCTCTTTCAGGATGGCGAACATCATGTCGCCCTTCCGCATGGTCGAGGCGTTCTCGATCTCGAGATCCTCCGCCATGGACAGCAGGTCCTTGGGGCTCTTCGCTTTCAGCTCGGCGAGGTTCAAACGTTCTTCGGTCATGCTATTCCTCAGCAAAGGCGAATGGCCCCATGAATGGGCGCAATTTTTGAAAATGGGAAATACGTCGGTCGGACGACCGCTTGAGGGCGCGATGTAAGGTGCCGCAGCGCCTATGTCAACGAATTCAGAACGGCCGCGCGATGACCGACACCACGATCACGATCAAAAGAAGCGTCGGAACCTCGTTCATCAGCCGGTAATGTCGCCCACCCCGTACAGGCCCCCCTGCGGCAAAGGCCTTCACCTCTTTCGCGCACCATCCGTGGAACGCCGTCATCCCGATCACCGCCACAGCTTTCATCCAGGGCCAGGCCGCACCCCAGTCAATGATCCCGGGCATCGCCACGATCATCAAACCGAACAGCCAGCTCGCCAACATTGCGGGCGTCATGATCACCTTCAGCAACTTATATTCCATCGTCTGGAACAGGTCGCTCGTCTCGCCCTCAAGCCCTACCTTCTCAGCATGGTAAACGAACAGCCTTGGCAAGTAGAACAGCCCAGCCATCCACGCGATCACAGAGATGACATGTAGCGACTTGATCCAGGGATATAGCCCGATCAGGAAATCCATACCGTTCGTGCCCCTCTCTTCTCTTCTATAATTAATAAAGAAGATAATAAGGATGATGGTGTAGTAGGGCCTGTGGATACTGTGGATCAACAGGGTTCGGGTTTGGTTATCCTCAATCCCGCGAATGCGAAACCCCGAACCGAAAGCGCAATGGGGACAAGTTGGTCAAGACTGATAATTTAGTATTTATATCAATGCCTTGTATCTAAAAACCTGTGGGTATCACTGTGCGCAAGAAATTCGAATCGGTGGACACTTAAATCGTTCCCCAGACACTCCGCGCACCGACAGGCGGGGGTATGGTTTACCTTGATCGGCTTGACAGACCGCCGCTTCGTCCACGATAGCCGGTCGCACCCCGTTTCACGCACAGCTTCCCCCCAGATCTGAGGCCCTGATGTCAACAGAGTTGCCCACATGACCCAGCCGCTGATCCTCGCCTCGGGTTCCACCGTGCGGGCCAAGCTTTTGTCGGGCGCCGACGTTCCGTTCGAGGTCCAACCTGCTCGTATCGACGAAGACGCCATGCGCGCCGCCCTTCAGGCAGAAGGCGCGACCCCGCGAGATATAGCTGACGCACTTGCCGAACAAAAGGCACGCAAGGTCGCGATGAAGCACGATGATCGCCTGGTTCTTGGCAGCGATCAAATCTTGGCCCTTGGACCCGAGATTTTCACCAAGGCCGACTCGCCGGAAGGGTTGCGACACCAATTGTCCAAGCTGAACGGTCAGAAACACGTCCTTTATTCGGCGGCCGTCATCTACGATGCGGGCAAACCGGTCTGGCGGCATGTCGGGGTCGTGCGGATGCACATGCACACATTGTCGGATACTTTCCTAGACGACTATATCGACCGCCATTGGGATCAGGTGCGTCATTCCGTCGGCGGCTATCACTTTGAAGGCGCCGGAGCGCGGCTTTTTCATCGCGTTGAGGGGGATTATTTCACCGTCCTCGGCCTGCCGCTTCTCGAGCTCTTGTCATATCTCGCCCTGCGCGGTTTCATCCCGTCATGACCGAGATTCCGCGCATTCCCCTGGCCGGCGTGATCGGCGCACCGATCGCCCATTCCCGATCGCCTGCCCTGCATAATCACTGGCTGCGGCGCTACCAGATCGAAGGCCACTACGTTCCGCTTCACGTGGAACATGAAGACCTGGAAGCGATCGTCAAAGCCCTGCCCCGCATGGGGTTTGTCGGTGCGAACGTCACGATTCCCCATAAAGAGGCGGTTCTCAACCTCGCCGATATCGTGTCCGACCGCGCGGCGGTGATCGGCGCGGCAAACACGCTTCAGTTTCGGAAAGATGGCAAGATCCACGCCGACAATACCGACGGGTATGGCTTTATCGAGAACCTGCGCCAATCCGCCCCGAACTGGGATCCAAAGGCAGGCCCCTGTGCGGTCTTCGGCGCAGGCGGCGCGGCGCGGGCTGTCGTTCATGCACTGCTGGAATCCGGCGTCCCCGAAATTCACCTGACCAACCGCTCTCGCCCCAGGTCTGATGCGCTGCGCTCTGAATTCGGCACGCGCATCCATGTGCATGATTGGGTGAAGGCTGCGAACACGCTCGACGGCGCAGTGACGGTGGTCAACACGACCTCTCTCGGGATGGTGGGCAAGCCCGAATTCCGCGTCCCGCTTGATGGCCTCGAGCGCGGCGCGGTGGTCACCGATCTGGTTTATGCCCCGCTCGACACCGATTTCCTGATCCGCGCGCGTGAGGCCGGGTGCATCACCGTCGACGGTCTCGGGATGCTGCTGCATCAGGGTGTTCCGGGGTTCGAGCGTTGGTTTGGCGTACGCCCCAACGTGGATGACCAAGTCCGCGCGGCGGTGCTCGGGACGTGACGAAACCGTTCGTCATCGGGCTGACCGGCTCCATCGGCATGGGAAAATCCACGACGGCACAGTTCTTCGCCGACGAAGGTGTTCCTGTTTGGGATGCCGATGCTGCGGTCCATCGTCTATATGGCGCCAGCGGTGCAGCGGTCGCGCCCATCGAGAAACTTCGGCCAGAGGCGATCGTAAATCGCGCCGTGGACCGGACTGGTCTGAAGGCATGGATTGCCACCGACCCCGATGCGTTAAGACAAATCGAGCAGATCGTTCACCCGCTCGTCGCCGCCGACCGCGCAGGGTTTATTGAAACCCAAAGCGCCCCGATTGTTCTGGTCGACATCCCGCTCCTTTTCGAAACCGGTGGTGAGGCGCATGTCGATACCACTGTCGTCGTGACGGCCCCACCCGAAACCCAACGCGAACGTGTTCTCGCCCGACCCGGAATGACAGAAGCACAGTTCGAGACTATCCTTGCCAAACAGATGCCCGATGTCGAAAAACGCAAACGCGCCGATTACATCATCGAAACGACGACTCTTGAGGCCGCCCATGCCCGTGTGCGAGAAATTCTGACAGACATCAAAGGCCGTTTGAACAATGCGTGAAATCGTTCTCGACACCGAAACCACTGGCTTTGATCCCGGCACCGGCGACCGGATCGTTGAAATCGGCGCGGTCGAATTGCTCAACCACATGCCGACCGGCAGGCAGTATCACCAATACATCAACCCCAAGCGCGACATGCCCGAAGACGCGTTCAAGGTGCATGGCCTGTCCGAAGAGTTCCTGCGCGATTTCCCGGTCTTCGAGGACGCCGCGCAGGCCTTTCTGGATTTCATCGGCGACGCCAAGCTGGTGATTCACAACGCAGCGTTCGACGTGAAATTCCTGAATGCTGAACTTGGATGGGTGAGAAAACCGCAAATCGACTGGGCGCGCGCGGTCGATACGCTTGCAATCGCCAAGCGGCGCTTTCCCGGCTCGCCGGTTTCGCTGGATGCACTCTGCCGACGTTTCGGCATCGACAATTCAGCGCGCGAGCTTCACGGCGCGCTTCTCGATTCCGAGATCCTGGCAGAGGTGTACCTGGAACTGATCGGCGGGCGTCAGCCTGACTTTGCGCTGGGAAGTGACGACAATGACACGTCCGAAACCCTTGGTCCCTCGACCGATTGGCGTCCGCCGCCGCGACCGACCCCGCTGGAATCGCGCCTGACCGACGAAGAACGCGCTGCCCATGCCAGCTTTGTCAAAAGCCTTGGGGACAGCGCGCTTTGGTCGAAATTCGGGTAGATCAGTTCGGCTTGGCGTCGGCCTGCTGAGCTTGCGCCCGCGCCGCAGCCTGCTGGCGATAAAGCTGCACGAAATCGATATTCTCAAGGTTCAGCGGCGGGAAGCCACCATCCCGCGTGGCATCCGAAATGATGCGCCGCGCAAAGGGGAACAACATCCGCGGGCATTCGATCAGAAGGAAGGGGTGCAATTGTTCGTCCGGCACGCCCTCGATATGAAAAAGACCGCCGTAATCAAGCTCCAGCAGGAAAAGGGTCTGATCGGTGCCCTTGTTGACCGAAGTTACGGTGTATTTTGTGTGAACCTCGTACTGGTTCTCGACCGTCCGCTTCTTGGCATCAAGGTTCACCTGAACCTTCACATCAGGAGTCACATCGCCCTGAATGCCCTTTTGCACGAGCACGTTCTCGAACGACATATCGCGAATATACTGGCCCAGCACCTGCATCTTGAGCTGGGGCTGCTGTTGATCGGCGGGCGCCTGGCCCTCTTGGGGTGTTTCGTCGGCCATCAAAGGCTCCTTGGATCGGATAATTCTATCGGCGACGCATTAGCAGGAAGCGCTGCCTGCCTCAATGCCGTGTCCAGCCTGATGGCCCGTGCGTCGGACGTTTCGGTGGCCTCTGGTCTTCGCCGACCTCTTCATAGTCACCGTCGATCACCGGCCCCGAGCCCTTCGGCTGACGCGCTGGGCCGCCGGGTCGTTGACCCATTTCGAACCGCTGCACCTTCACCCGCGCACGGATGTAGCGGTAAGCGATGGTTCGAAATCCGGGGATGAGCAGAAGAAAGCCGAACGCGTCGGTGAAAAACCCCGGTGTCAGCAACAGCGCGCCAGAGACAAGGATCATCGCGCCATGGGCCAGCGGCTCGGTCGGATCCTTCAGCTCGGAGAACGAAGATCGTAGCTGCCCAAGCGCCAAAGCCCCCTGTTTCCGCACCAACCACGTCCCCAGGATCGCCGTTATGATCACGATGCCGAGAGTTGGCCAAAGCCCGATAAGACCGCCCACTTGAATAAACAGGCCGATCTCGATGAGCGGGACCAGAAGAAAAGCGATGAATAGCCACATGGCGGGCCCTTTCTTTAAGCCGAGGTGCGGTAGACTTGTCCCCACACTGGCCCTACATAGGAAGCGAACGGCCGCAACGCCAGCGCGGCCCCCGACGAAGATTTTTTTGGGAACGCATGAGTACCGCCGTGATTCAGCTTTTGGTCCTTGCCGGGATCGCCATATTCCTCATCCTTCGCCTCAAGAACGTGCTTGGCACGCGCGAAGGCTTTGAAAAACCCCCTGTCCAGCCGCCCGCTGCTGGTCGGTCAGACATGGACGGTCCACGACGCGACTTCGAGGTGATCGAAGGCGGACCGGATCATGACATCGTCGACCATGTCGAAGAAGGATCGGACGAAGCCAAGGCGCTTGCCGCCATGAAGCTCGCAGAGCCGAGCTTTTCGGTGGGTGAATTCCTTCAGGGCGCCCGTGGCGCTTATGAGATGATCCTCATGGCTTTCGAGAATGGCGAGATCGACGATCTTCTGCCCTTCCTCGACAAGGACGTCTACGAAAGCTTTGCCGACGTCATCCAGGCGCGCCAGGATCAAGGTCTGACGATCGAGGCCAGCTTTGTCGGCCTGCGTGACGTGTCCATTCAGGCCGCGAAGTTCGATCGCGATACGCAGGAAGGTGAAATCACCGTTCGGTTCGTGGGTGAGTTGACCTCTGTCGTGCGAAATGCCGAAGGCGAAATCGTCGAAGGCAGCCCGACCGACATCAAGCGTCAGCGCGATGTCTGGACCTTCGCCCGCAAGATGGGTGTCGACGATCCGAACTGGAAACTGGTCGCGACTGGGGAATGACGCGGGTTGCGGCGGCGATCCGGACGCTTTGTCTGGTTTTTGCCATGACGGGCCCCGTGCACGCCGACGCAACCTTCAGCATCCTGAAATTTTCCGATCTCGAGGGATGGGAGCAGGACGACCACGCCGCTGCCCTACCCGCTTTTCTGGAAACCTGCCGCGATCTTGACGCGCCGGATTGGCAGGCTGTCTGCGCCTTGGCCGAGAAACAGGACAACGCGCGCACCTTTTTCGAGCTGTTCTTTCGCCCTGTTCTGATCTCGGACGGTGATCCGGGCCTTTTTACCGGATATTTTGAGCCCGAACTCAACGGATCTCGGGTGCGCACGGGCAAATACCGCCATCCCCTTTACCGCCTACCGTCTGACGTGAACGCGTTTCGCCCCTGGTACAGCCGCGAAGAGATAGAGGCAAAACGCATCCTCGAAGGACGCGGTCTGGAACTTGCCTGGATCGACGACCCTGTCGAGGTGTTCTTTCTGCAAATCCAAGGGTCAGGCCGTGTCCGGTTCCGGGACGGCAGCGTGATGCGCGTGGGCTATGGCGGAAATAACGGCCATCGTTATCGTTCCATCGGCCAGGAATTGGTGCGGCGCGGCGTCTACAAGCTGCACCAGGTCTCGGCGCAGGTGATCCAGAATTGGGTACGCAGAAATCCCACCGCGGGCGCCGCGTTGCTGCATCATAATCCATCCTATGTTTTCTTTCGCGAGGTCACTTCCGTTCCTCCTGAAAAGGGTCCCCTTGGCGCAATGAACCGGTCGATCACCGCCATGCGGTCTATTGCGGTCGATCCGAAATACACGCCTCTCGGCGCTCCGGTCTGGATCGAAAAGGGCGGCGCAAGCCCCTTGCGCCGCCTGATGATCGCCCAAGATACGGGGTCCGCGATCAAGGGCGCGCAGCGGGCGGATATCTTTTTCGGCACTGGCACCGGCGCGGGCCGTCTTGCGGGCAAGGTGAAGGATCCGGGGCGCTTGGTCGTTCTGCTGCCTATCCAGACGGCCTATGAGATCGCGACTGAGGAAACGGGATGAGACGGCGCAAGCCGCGAAATCTGACAGAGGACGAACAAGCGCTTTGGCGACGCGTTCAGGACGCCACCGATCCTCTGCACCCCAATCGCGCCCGCGTCTCGAACGCAGAAGCCGAAGAGCCGCAAAGCCCGCTCCGGCGAAACAAGCCCCCGGTCAAGATCGCCCCGTTTCAGCTTGGCAGCGCCAAGGGCGATACCGCGATTCCCAATGATCTGGCGCCAAGCGTGTCTGACTCTCTTGCCGATCAGCCGGTGAAGATGGATCGGAAAAAGTTCACGCGCATGCGTCGGGGCAAGGTGACACCCGAAGGGCGGCTTGATCTGCATGGCATGACGCTCGACCGCGCGCATCCGGCGCTGATGCGATTCATCATGGGCGCGCAGGCCGATGGAAAGCGTCTGGTACTTGTCATAACCGGCAAGGGAAAGCACCGCGACGAAGGCGGCCCGATCCCGACGCGCATGGGCGTTCTGCGCCACCAAGTGCCGCAATGGCTTCGGCTTCCGCCGCTGGCTCAGGCCGTTTTGCAGGTGACCGAGGCACATCTGCGCCATGGCGGCGGCGGGGCGTTTTACGTTTATCTACGCCGGAACCGGTAAAAGCCGCCGCGCCCGCGCGATGCCGATGGCAACAAGGCCTGCAGCGACCAGGAAATACACCGCGATCCCGTAAAGCTGATCTTCGAACGGAATACCCATATCAATCAGAACACCGGTCAAGCCGGGGCCGATCGCTGTGCCGAGGACCATGATCGCTGTGGCCAACGCCTTGATCCCGCCCATGTAGCGGCTGCCGTAGAACTCGGCCCAGAACGCATTCGGCACCGTGGAATTCGACCCGGTCGTCAGCCCCATGAAACACACTGCAAGCGCGGCGGCCCAAAGCCCTTCGGCGCCCGCCATCAGGACAAATCCGATGGCCATGGGGATTTGAAAGACTGGCATCAATCGCGCCGTCCCCAGCCGGTCGATCACGCTGCCCGACAGCAACATTGATCCGACTGCAAACGCGGTGAACAGAGGGAACAGCGCGACGAGTTCCACATGCGCCCAGCCCTTCGTTTCCGCCAAGTGCACCTGTTGGAAGAAGAACGCGGTCGAAAAGGCGGCAGGTGCTAGAAGCGCGGGCACGATGAACCAGAACAACCAATGACCCAACACGTCGCGGCGGTTCCAGTGGCGGTTGCCCATGCCGAACGCCTCGTTTTCCTCGGCGACTGACTGGGGCGTCCGTTCCAGCCGCAAGAGCCGGGCGAGCACCGGCAGCATCGCAAGGATAAACACCGCGCATCCGATCCAAAGCCATCGCCACGGGGCCACGCCAAGAAGCGCCACGAAAATGAGTGGCATCAACGCCTCGCCCATCGCGACGCCAAGGCTTGCCGTCGACAGCGCCCGTCCGCGTGTCGCCACGAACCAGCGCGCCATGGACACTACGGCGATATGCACCGTCATTCCCTGCCCCGCGAACCGTAAAAGGAAGATCGCGATCGGCAGGAACCACGCGGCGGGTGCAAATGCCATCGCAAGACAGGCAACGGCAAGCAGGATCAGAACGACTTTCCCGATCACTCGCGCGCGGTAGACATCCGTCAGCGCCCCGGCCCAGACCATGACAACCGCCGATGCCGTGGTCCCGAGTGTGTAAATTCCACCCCAGGCGCCATGGGACAGCGAAAATTCTTCGCGAATGACCCCCGCGAAAATCGAGATGAAGAATGTCTGACCGAAGGTCGAACAAAAGGTCAGCAGCACGCCGGCCAAAAGGAACGGGGCATTCGATCGGATAAAGGCGAGAAAGCTCATGCGCCTTATCTCTGCCGAAGATTCGGAAATGAAAAGCGGGTTCTAGAGGTCGCCAGTCAGAATTCGCGTCGGCGACAGGATCACCTCAGTGGCGTTCTGCACGGTCAGGATCGTGCCCGAGAACAGACCAGTGCGCCCTGCGCTATCCCCACGGAATGCGTCTTCGAGGTTTCCAGCAGAGGCGAAAAGCCGAAGCAGCGCTGGAGAAGTTCCCGCCGTAAAATGTCCGCCGCCCCGCGAAAATTCGGTGACGTCGAGCACGGTCACGTCGAGATCTTCAAGCTCTTCGATGGACGAGGTGTTGCCAAGTCGACTGCGCTGACCGGTCAGCCGCGCGGATAGCTGCAGGGCGCGGTCACGTTGCGAGATGAATATGCCGAACGGATCGGGCAGATCGCCTATGCGCTTGGCTTGTGATCGGAACACTTCGATGTCGATATCGGGCGAGATCAGGATGACGCCGTCAACCCGGTCATCCACCGAACCAGGCCGCGCGATCGCCATTTGCCGGAGGGTTTCCATGATGAGAAGCGAGCCCATGGAATGCCCGATCAGGATGATATTGCGCGCGCCAGCCGCTTCGACCTGCTGGATCAGTTCTTCAAGCCCGTCGCGGGCAAAGAGAACACTATCGCGGTCATAGACATACCCCAGAGGATTGCCGCCCGACGCCCAGGAATAGTGAACCGCGACCCCCTTCAACTCGAAATCGGCCGAAAGCTGCGCCATGCGCAGAACGCCCTCGGCGAAGGTGTTGTTGAACCCGTGCACAAAGATGATCGCCTCGCGCTGGGCAGGGCTGATTTGTGACAAGGCCGACCGCAGGCCGCCCGAGAAATCGGCCGGACTGGCGTAAAGGGCCGCGTTGGTCGCGATGAAATCTTCGGCGGCGTTCGGCTCTCCATCCTTCGGGAAGGAAATAGAGCCGGGCTCACGATCCGGCGGAACGGAAAAGTCGAACCGCATGTAGCTGGTGTCTTCACTGCGCTCATTCCCGAACGCCTTGATCGCGTCGCTTTCGCGCGTCGTCCCGATAAAGATCGGACGAACGAAATCGATTCCCGTCATCGTCTTGTCGACAAAGATCTGCGCCCGGGGGGCACAGCCAGTCAGAACGGCAAGAGACAAAAGAAGGGCAAAACGGATCATGGCGTATCCAAAGCAGCTAAGACTCGGGGCAGACCTAGCGCGCCAGACCAGGCCCTTCTACCGCCATAGGCGTAAAGATCACAAAACGTAACGGCTGAGATCGGCAGACCGGGTCAATTCCCCGAGATTGGCCTCGACGAAATCGGCATCCACCGTGATTTCCTCGCCGGATCGGTCGGGGGCGGTAAAGCTGAGTTCTTCAAAAACACGCTCCATCACCGTGTAAAGCCGCCGCGCGCCGATATTCTCGACGCTCTGGTTCACATCGGCCGCGATCTTGGCCAGCGCCGCGATCCCGTCGTCGGTGAAGGTCACGATCACTTCTTCGGTTTTCATCAGAGCGGTATACTGCCGCGTCAGCGCGTTGTCCGTTTCAGTCAGGATGCGCACGAAATCCTCTTCAGTCAGCGCGCGAAGTTCGACGCGAATGGGCAGACGCCCCTGAAGTTCGGGCAACAGATCGGACGGCTTTGCAATATGGAACGCGCCGGACGCGATGAAGAGGATGTGATCGGTGCGCACCGGCCCATGTTTCGTGCTGACGGTGGTGCCTTCGATCAGCGGCAGAAGATCACGCTGCACGCCTTCGCGGCTGACATCGCCGCCGCGTGCATCGGACCGGGCGCAGACCTTGTCGATCTCGTCAAGAAAGACGATCCCGTTTTCCTGCACGCTTTCCAATGCGACGCGGTTCACCGCCTCGTCATCCAAAAGCTTGTCGGCCTCTTCCCCGATCAGGATCTCATAGCTTTCGGCGACGCGCAGCTTTTTGCGTGTCGTGCGTCCGCCGAATGCCTTGCCAAAAATATCGCCCAGGTTCATCCCGCCCATCTGCATGCCCGGCTGGCCGGGTATATCCATCATCGGCAGCGGGCTTGACGTGTCGGCGACATCAAGCTCGATGATCGTATCGTCCAGTTCGCCGGACTTCAGCTTTTCGCGAAACCGCTCGCGCGTGCCTTCGCGGGCGTCGGTCCCGGCAATCGCCTCGATCACGCGGTCTTCGGCGGCCTGGTGCGCGCGCGCCTTCACCTCTTCGCGCATATGTTCGCGCGTCTCGGCGATGGCGACATCCACCAAGTCGCGGATGATCTGTTCCACATCGCGCCCGACATAGCCGACCTCGGTAAACTTCGTCGCCTCGACCTTGATGAACGGCGCGCGCGCCAGTTTTGCCAGACGACGCGAAATCTCGGTCTTTCCGACGCCGGTGGGGCCGATCATCAGGATGTTCTTGGGATACACCTCGTCGCGCAGATCATCGCCCAACAGCTTGCGCCGCCAGCGATTGCGCAGGGCAACCGCGACGGCCCGTTTGGCGTCATTTTGTCCGATGATGAAGCGGTCCAGTTCAGAGACGATTTCGCGGGGGGTCAGGTCAGTCATTTTGTGCTCCCATAGGGGGGAAGGCGGTCCTTGCCGGGAAACTCCGGCAGGGCGCGCATCAGGGCAGAGCGCAGCCGATCCCACTGCGCCCCAAGGAAAACAAGGCCAAAGCCCAGGAACAGGATCACCAGCGCCGACCCGTCAAACAGTGTCACGATCAGCCAGACGGCATAACCCGCGCCGGAGACGAGAAACGACC
>CBFIJK010000071.1:0-14873 GCA_965662745.1 uncultured Paracoccaceae bacterium | reverse complement strand
TTCCGCGCGGCCAATCCGGTTTTCACCTACACCACCACGTCGCTCGGCGCAGGGACACCGCTTGTTGGGGTGCTGACGACTGCAGCGACGGCAGCCTCGCTGACGGGGGAGTACGCGATCACGCAAGGCTCGCTGACGGGCGCCAACAACCCCAATTACATCGTTTCCTTCGCGGACGGTCTACTGACAATCGAGCCGGTCGCGGCGTCGGCTGGAGCCTTTGCGCGGGTCGGAACGCCGCAGGGCGGCGCTGGACCCCAGGGCGGCGACGGCGGCCAGGGTGTGGGCGAGAGCTCTGGCGGGTCGGACAATGGTGGCGGCCTCGGCGCAGGCACGGGAACCGGAACAGGCGATGGAAACGGGTCTCCTTTGAATGAGATCCTCGATTGCGCGGCAGGTCTTACGGCGTCGAGCAATTGCATAAACACGGCAGTGGCAGAGATCGACCTATGATGACTATTCCGGGTGAGACGGTCGGCGATCCGAGCAATCGGCGGCGGCGTTTCCTGACAGGCAAACCGGGGTACGCCCCTCTGGTGGTGGGGCTGATCTGCGCCGCGACGGCGGGTCTGGCGCAAGAGCGACCTTCGGCGGGCAGCATTCTGCGGCAGACCGACACCACGCTTAACGGGCCGCGGACAGGGGACACAGCGATTGCGACCGAGACCTTCGAGGGTGGCCTCAGCGCAGAGCCTGGAGGGCAGACGGTCGAAATCGTGACGCTCAGGATTTCGGGGCTCAGCGTCTTCACACAGGCGGAGCTTGTGTCGGTTCTCGGTCATGAGAACGGCAATCTATATGACCTCGCGGGGCTGTTTGCGCTGGCCGAGCGCCTGACCATGTTTTACCGCGAAGAAGGTTATCCCTTCGCTTTCGCATACCTTCCGCCGCAGGAGCTTACCGGCGGGGTGCTTCTGATCGAAGTGCTTGAGGGACGTTATGGCGCCGTTACGACCTCGGGTCCCGAGACGCTCGCGCGGCCCGCTCTGCGCTACCTCGATCGACTTCAGCCCGGTGCGGTGATCCGCCAGGACGCGCTCGCGCGCGCCATTCTGCTGCTGGGCGATGTGCCGGGCGTTGGGAGCACGCCGGTGCTGTCCCCAGGTTCTGAGCGTGGCACCGGAGATCTGGACGTCGAGGTTGCGGAAACGCAGCGTTGGCAGGCGAGCATCGGCGCGGACAATTACGGCAACCGCTTTTCGGGGGCTTACCGCGGGCGGGTCGATTTGAGTTTCAGCCGCCTGCTGAGTTTTGGCGACCGGGTGTCGCTGTCGCTGTTGAGGTCAGACGAGGGGCTGACCTTCGGCGATCTGCGATATGGCCTTCCGCTGGGAAATTCCGGCTTGCGCGGAGAGGTGGCGATGCAGCTGTCGAGTTATGCCCTAGGGGCAGGGTTTCAGGGCTTCGAGGGCACGGCGCGCACGGTGTCGGCGCGGCTGTCCTTCCCAGTGATCCGGCAGGTCGAGCGTAACCTGAGCGCCTCGCTGGAGTTTGCGAACAAGGAACTCGACGACAAGCTTGTCGGTGTCACATACGACCTGAAGACCGCCAATGTCTTGACGGGTACGGCGCAATTCGATCTTCGCGACGGGCTCGGCGGCGGCGGGCTGACTTATGGCTCTGTCGCGATCAGCCTGGGCGAGATCACCTCGACCTCGCCGACATCGACCACCGGCCCATTCAGCAAGCTTCGCGTCGACATCACGCGTCAACAATACCTCGGCGATGGCTTCGGCTTGGTGCTCCGCGGGAATGGCCAATTGGCGGCGGCGGGGCTCGATTCGTCCGAACAGTTCTCACTCGGAGGAGCGGCGGGCGTGCGGGCCTACCCGTCGGGGGAAGCCACGGCATCAACCGGCGGCTTTGTGCAGGCCGAGCTGCGCTATACCTATGGCAAGTATCAGTTTTTCGGCTTCTACGATGCGGGCTGGATCGCGGCCGACGGAGCCGCGCCCGCGCGGCATCTGTCGGGCTACGGGCTTGGCATTCAGATGAACCGGGGCGCGTTCAGTTCTCGGCTGGTGGCCGCCTGGAAAGGCGTGGGTGGCCTGGCCCAATCCGACGTGCAGCAAAGGAGCCCCCAGATCTGGGCGACGCTCGATTACCGCTTCTGACGGGCGCTTGTCGCTGCAGGATCAGTCTCAAGAAGGACGAATTGAATGACATGGTATCAAGGGATGGCGGTCGGGCTTGCCGCGCTGATGAGCTTGCCGCTTAGCGCGCAAACAAATGATGAGGCCGCCCCGATGGAGCTGGTGCTGGAGGCGGCCGAAGAAGAGCCCGGCATCTCAGTCACGCGCACGAGCCATCAGGATTGGCAAAGCATGTGCGTGACCGAGGCGCAGCTGACCACCTGCGAAATCAGCCAGACGCTTCAGGTCGAGAGTGAGGGCCAGACAGCCGTCGCCATGCGCGCGACCCTGTCCAAACCGCAGGACGAAGTGGTGATGGAAATCGCCTTGCCGCTTGGGCTTTTCCTGCCCTCGGGGGTCGTTCTGAAGGTCGACGGCAGCGAAGAGATCACTTTGCCTTACACGATCTGTATAGCCCAGGGCTGCGCAGCGATCACGGCGCTGGATGCAACAGTGCTAGGCAAACTGCGCGCAGGCGGCGCTATGCGCGTCGGGTTCCAGCCGTTCGGGCAGGACCAGGCCGTGGTGCTGGATGTCTCGCTGCGGGGCATTTCAAGCGCGCTACGGATACTCGATGAGTAAATTCACGGGCTGCTACCAGAATAGCGCCTCGAGTGGTCTATGCCTTCTTCCCTAATTTTGAGGCAACTGAGGCTAACGCTTGCCAGCGGTTTGAGGCTTAGGTTTTAGTATGTAGTACATCTGATTTTTTCGGATATTGATTTGCAGAACTTGTTTCGAACCAAGCCAGAACGGCTTGCTGTAGTCATAGTGGCTATCAGCGTTTTGGGCATCGCTCTCGTATGGCTGTCGTCTGGCGACGACCCTTCGCCGTGGGCTGAGGCGACCACGCCTGCCACGCTCATGTGCGAGTCCACAGATTGCATACGCCTTCCGCCGATTGATGCAGGTCATGGGGGGGAAGGCGGTCTCAATATTGCCTACGATCCCGGAATTGATGATGCGGTGTCACAATGGGGCGACTGCCTGAGCAGTGTTCTAAGCTGTCGCGGCGAAACGGGGGACACGCATGCCTGTGTGCAGGGTTCCGTCTGTCCCGAAACCTGCCGTGAGGGTTTTGCCGTTGCTGCGTCTGGGCAAACCGATGAAGCCGCACTTGGCCAGCTTTTCTTGACGTATTTTGTGGAAGATGGCGGCGCCTGTGTGCCCCCATCGGAAGACGCACAATGATCGGGCTTTTGCGTTTGGCTCTGGTGGCGTGCCTGATCGGCGCACCCGCGCAGGCGTGGGAAACCCAAGTAGACGGCGCAGGGCCAAATCAGTGGCGTTCGCTTTACCAGCTTAGACCGCCGGAACCGATCCGAGGGCTTGTTCGACCCCGTGCGATGACGGATGAGCACACACGGCTCAGCGATCTGGCCTTGAAGCGGCTGGGAGTTGGCGACCTGTTTGCGCGCGGCGGCAGTGCGGAACTATCCATTATTGACCTGAATGCGAGCCTTTTTCGCCGCGAGCTCTTGGATGGGCTGCCCACCGTGGGCGACGACGAGTCCACGCCGCTGGAAGAGCGGTTGATCCCGCCGCCTGCGCATTTTTCCGGCGTACCGGACTATTCCTTCACCATCTACGACTGGCTGAACAAGAACCAGCTTTGCCCACCCGGTCCGATGGGCAATCGCTGCCACGAGTACATGTTCGGCTGGCTTGGCAACCTGAACGCCACCCATTTCGGCAGTCAGGCGACGGGGATGTATCGCCACTATCATGGTGTGGCGATCGAGTATGCGTCCCGCGCCCGTGCGCTGCATCTCGCCGCGCGTAGGGCGGGAAACGGCGAGGATGAGGCCTACTTGGATCATATCCGTGAGGCAGAGCTCGAGGCGCTGGCCTATGAGGGCTATGCACAACATTTCCTGCAGGATCGCTGGGCACTGGGTCACATGTGGGAGCGTTGGAACGGACCCGATCCCGATCAAATTCCGACGCAAGACAACCTCGACAACACGCTGGTCTCCGCTGTGGCGGGGCTGATGCATGGGTCCGAGTCTGTCGTGGCAGGCAGTCACGGCATCCACATTCCAGAAGAGGTGAACGCCTATCTGAAAGAGTTCTATGGGGTCGACCTGGGCACTGATGATGTCAGTGTTTCTTTGGGCCAAGTTCTCTTGGCGGCCGATCCAATGTCGTCTCCGATCGTCCGTGACGGCGAGTTGTATCCGCTGCGCTGGCGCCATGCGTCTTTGCCCGAAGCAGACCCATTCCCCGGCGTCGGGGATGACCGTCTTGCCGACATCGGACGCGGAAGTTTTGGCGCTGGATATGGGTATGCGACACTCTTGCCGCCCAGTGTCGTGCAATTGGAGGACAAGCCGCTCCATGTAGAGGATCAGTTTGAGAAAATGCTTGCCTGCTCAACAGCAGGCTATGCCGAGGTTATCGAGGCTTTCGGCCAATTCGATGGCACCTATGGCGCATGGAAAGCGCCGCTCGTTAAGGGTGCTCCTGAATTTGAGGTCACCACGCAGGACACGTGCTGGGATATGTGGGCCACGAATGAGGCCATGTTCGAGGGCTTTTCCAATTCGGCCTCGATTGACGCGCGGGTTCTCGGGCGTGCGGTGTATTGGGGCGATTTGACCCGCGAAGTGTTGCAGGCGGTTGCTGCAGCCAGCGGGTCTGATGCTTTGTCTGACATTCCCGTCTTGCCACGGCGCGATATCCTTCAAGTCTTGGCCACAATCGAGGTCATGGCGCAGGATGATCCGTTCGGCACCCAATTGGCCCGCGGCGAAATCGGTCCCTTTGATGTCTTCGCTCCTGGAAACGCCTATGATTTGCCAGGTTATGCGCATCCTGCCCTTCTGAAAGACCTGCCGAAAGACAGTGAAAACGGATTGGATCGCAAGACCCTATCGGGCGCGTTCAGCAGGGCGCATTCGGACTATTGGTGCGAAAACATGGCCGAGACCTTGCGCGATTTGCGCGCTCAGGAGGAGCCGCACAAGGTCGCCGCCTGTGAGTATCTCGCTGGCTTTGCCTTTGGCGGCACTGAAGATGGCTATTCCGGAAGCATGCAGGAGCGGTTGCTCTACCAGGGTCAAGAGATCAAATCCATCTGTGCTTTGCGTGGTGTCGCGGATGGGTCCGTGTTCGACACACCCTCGAAATTGCCCCCCGGATATGTCGATGCAACGCGCGGACCAGACGCCATATCGCCTTCGGGCATGGGACCGCAAAGTGTGGCAAATTGGTGCGCAAAGGTGCCTGTCCTGCGCCTGTCGCCTGACCCTGAATTAGCCGATCAGAACTTGGTGGCCGAGATCGACCCTGAAGCCGAAACACTCACGCTTGAGGGGATCGATCTGGGAGAGCGCCCGGGTCGGATCTCCGTCGCGGCGAACGGAAACACCCATCGTTTGGGCGTTGTACTGGACTGGAGCCCTGTGTCGGTCACACTTGAGCTTGAGAACACTTTGGAAGGCGACACCACTTATGATCTCGAGGTTTTTCGCGCCGATGATGACATGCTTTCTGTTGGTCTGTTCCAACTGCGCACTTTGCCGAAACGAGAGAATCCTCCGGTCACGCCGGAACGCTTGATCGGCGTTGGTCCATGCCGCAAGCCGCTCGATATCGAGGTTCTGCCAAACCCGGAGTTCTTGGTGTTTTTCGAAAGCTGGCGTGGCTTTGATAGTGCCGCGATCCGCGACTACATCCCGCGTGCGCAGGACTTCTTTGATCAATCCATCGCCATCCTGGAGCGCGAAGCCGATTGTATCGACGCCCTACGAGTCGAGAACGTGTTTCCCTATTATGATCCAACGGCCGGCAGCGATGATAGCTATCTTGGTCTCGGACAGGTCAAGTTTCTGGATGAGGACCGCTATCGCGCCGTTGTCTTGGACGATTGGCGTGTCGGGGATCGTCAATTCGATTTGATGGAGATCAGCGCCTTTGCTCGGGCTTGGTCGGAAACCGATGTCACGTTGTATCTGAACGCCGCAGCAAACTTGCGTTCGACTGCGGATCAGTTCCGCGACCAGTTGACCCTTTTGGAAAAGGCGATTGCAGACATGGCTCCTTTGGAGGACGCGCTGCGTGACTCCACGGGGCAAGTGGAAGACCCGGACGCGCGCGTTCAACTGGATCACTTGCGAGCAACTCTTTGGGAGCAATTTCTTCCCGTGCAGCAAACGGCCCCCGTTTACATGGGATACCTTGCGACTGGATTGAACCGCTGGGCTGTAGCCGAAGAGCGTCTCATGACGTTGACTTTCCCTCGCATGATGGACCTTGTGGATGGGCGTTTGGCCAAACTCGAGGCCCTCGCGGGTGGGCCATGTGGCATCGACACCAACTTCTCGCACCAATTCCACAATGCACCCGTCGAGATCGCCGCTGCGGCCCCGCATTTCAGCAATTTTCGACCGGCGCAGGGCGAGAGCGGTCGGGATGCGATTTTCCACGCAAGCGGATTTGACCGACTACCGCTGCGCTGGGAAACGCCAAACAGTGTGACTGAAACCGTCGGCTGGCAAGTTGATCCCGGTCTCTTGGACCTGACCCGAATGCTGCCGCCCGCAAGACGTGGCTGCCCGAACGATGTCGCGCTCGCGTCGGCGGTGACCGAAATGGCTAATTGGCAGAATGTTTACGGCGAACAGACGGACGCGTTGATGGGCAAAGGTACGCTCTATGAGAACCTCGTCGGTGACACTGCGCAATTCCTTCCGGAGGCGGAGACGGAGGTCACATGTCTGCGCTGCGCCGCTATCGCGCGCGCACTGCAAAATTACAGCACCGCGCTCCAAAACCTAAGCAACGCTCCGGAAAAAGGTTTCACCAATCCCGGTTGGCTGGAGTCCCACGTTTTCGAGGAGGCTGTTGGCCAGCCCTTCATCGTCGCACGGCTCGCCGCGCTGCGAGAAGAGCAAGAAGAGTGCGACAGTATATGTGTTTCGATTGAAGTCGCCCCTGTCGCCGTGCCGCTGGGCGCGGATCCGGAAGTGATCGCGTTGATCGACCAATTGATCGTCACATATTCCGATCAGAACGTGCCGGTGGCCGTGATCGACGCACTCCAAGAGATGCGGCGCACCGGGGTATTTGAACCTCAGGTTCTGACCGACATCATGCTGAACGCGGCCGGGTCCTCTCAATAGGGCCGATCTGATCCGTTGTTCGCCATTGATAAATCTGGCGCATACTCATCTCGGGTGGACCTGCCACAGGAACTCTGCTGAAGGCGGGGCAGGCGCTTGGTAGCATCGTCAAATGACAAAGTGCAGCCCCTTCCGCTACTTCAAGATGTCCTCCGAGATCCTCAGGTTGGCGGTGATGCTCTATGTCGGTCTTGTCAGAAGAATTGGCGTTGAAAGGGGCAGGGTGGTCTTATGGCGTTTGCCCATGCCGAAGACACACCCTTTCAAGGCTTTCAAGGCAGCCCCTAAATCATCCGTCTCGCAGTCATGCTGCATGTGAGGTTTCCGCTTTCGTTGGGGAATGGTTCGCATTGGTCTGACGCCGCCTTCACGCAGAGCCCGCCAGCGAAAACATTTTTTTATCTCTTGTGAATATTATTGCATTTCTTCTTATTTGTCGCGGCTGATAGCTTCCCTTCTGATTGACCGCCTTCGGGCGGATACCAGGGAGGACTACTAATGCGTTCGAGCCAAGTTGCGGCCCTTGCCGTTTTGCTGACTACCACCGGGATGACCCCGCTTTTTGCGCAAGCCGCCAACGATTCGGATACGCTCGCATTGGCTGCGCGGATCGACAACAACAGTTTTGACCGCGCCGAGCTGATGCTGGGCAACCAGATCCAGTACTGGCAGCCGGTGTTCGACACGCTCTTTGTCGAGACATCCGACAACGATGTCGTTCCGAACCTTGCGACCGAGTGGAGCTTTAACGAGGATGCGACAGTCCTCAGCCTGACCCTTCGTGATGGCGTAAACTTCACTGATGGAACGCCGTTCAACGCAGAAGCGGTGAAGGCAAACCTTGAATACCTCGCAGCTGGGAACGGACAGAACAGCTACATGGCGCGCGGGATCTCCGAGTACGAGATCGTCTCGGATACCGAGATCAAGCTGCATCTGGCTGCGCCGGACCCGGCGATCCTGCACAATCTGGCGCTGGCGGGTGGTGCGATGGCCAGCCCGGCCTCGCTCGGGGCCGACGACGCCGACGTTCTGCCGGTTGGAAGCGGTGCCTATACCTACGACGCCGCCGCCTCGGTTGAGGGCAGCCAATACGTTTACCGCCGGAATACCGATTACTGGAATGCAGAGGCGTTTCCATTCGACACGCTCACCATCGCACCGATGAGCGACACTGTTGCCCGGATCAACGCAATCACGGCCGGACAAGTCGATGGCACGATCGCCAATACCCGCGCTGTGGCACAGGCGGAGGCGAACGACCTTCAAGTCAACACCTCGGATGTGAACTGGGCAGGCATCATACTTGCAGACCGCGCCGGGACCATCGTTCCGGCCCTCGGCGATGTGCGTGTGCGCCAGGCCTTGAACATGGCGTTCGACGAAGCGGCGATCCTCGAGTTTGTGGATCTTGGATACGGACGCCTCAGCGACCAGATTTTCCCGGCGTTCAGCGAAGCCTATTTGCCAGAGCTGGACGATTATTATCCCTATGATCCGGAGCGGGCCAAGGAATTGCTGGCAGAGGCCGGTTATGAAGACGGGTTTTCGATCACCTTTCCCGAGATCAAGCCCTTCGCGTCATTCTATCCGATCATCACCCAGCAGCTTGGCGAGATCGGAATCGAGGCCACGTTCGAAAGCCTGCCGCCGGGATCCGCGATTCCGCATATCCGATCGGGCAAGTACCCGGCCTATGTCTTTACCTTCGGGGCGCATGACGCCTGGACCGACATCCAGCAACACCTGACGCCGGATGCGGGCTGGAACGTGCTCAAGTACAGTGATGATGATCTGAACGCCCTGATCGAAGAGGCGCAGTTCTCGACCGGCGAAGACTACACTGCGGCGCTGCAGGAGATTAATCGCTATATCGTCGAGAACGCGTTCTTCGTTCCGTGGTATCGGCAAGATACGATCTATCTGACCGGCGCCGACGTGAACGTCGACATGCATCCGACGAATGCGGTGCCGTTCATCCGAAGCTACAGCAAGGCGGAATAACATTTCCTGACGGAAGCAATGCTTTCAGACGACCTGGAACCGGCCCGCGACTTTCGCGGGCCGGTTTCTTGTTCAGGGTGTTGGGGAGAGGGGCGCGTCCAAGCGAGGAGTGCCCAGGTGTTCGCAACACAGGTCGTGAAAATCGCGCATTAGGGCCCAGTCCAGCAGTTCCTTGCGGTGGATCAGTCCGACCGGGATCCGTTTGCGCCTGAGATCGATGGGGACCGGTAGAATGCGCGGTTCGGCCATCGACGAGACGGCCAGATCGGACAACATGCACAGGCTGTCAGAGCGCTGCATGGTCGTCAGAACCGTCATAAGGTTCGCGCTTTTCATCCAGACGTCCGGCTCGCGCCCGTAGCGATCCGAAATCGAACGGTCGGAATCATCGGCATAGAGCGCCATCTCGGAATAAATGATCCAAGGATAATCCAGCACGGCGCGTTCGGCGTCCTTGTCGGCGCCTTGAAGCCGGGCAAAAATCGGATGTCCCTCGCGGGCGGTGATCTGCACCGTGATATCAAGAAGGTCCCGGCTTATCAGTTGCGGATGCTCGCGCGGGTCGACGCGGGTTCCGCCCAGCACGGCGTCCAGCCGTCCTTCGTTCAGGTCCGACAGCGCCTGATCCTCTCGCAGCGGAAAAATTTCGACGAGGAAATTCGGGTGGCGCTGGCGCACGGCCTCGAACACCGGACCGATCAGCCCCGAGCGCCAGATCGGGCCAACGCCGAGACGCAGGGCCATCCGCTGCTCGGTTGGATGTGCACGCATTTCCTGATCCGCGATCTCCCAATACCGGTTGAGCCGCTTTGTGGTGCTCAGGACCCGGGCCCCGAACGGGGTAAGCCGCACGCCACGGGCGTGGCGTTCCAGAAGCGCGCGCCCGAACCCTTCTTCTAGGATGGCGATCGAGCGGGTCAGGGCCGGCTGTGTCAGGTTCAGGCGGGCGCTGGCCTTGTGCATGCTGCCCTCTTCGACAATGGCCTGAAAGCGAAACAGGTGCGTGAATTTGTCGAGCATCTTAGCTATCAGCTTTCCTTATCTCTCACCCATGTTTTTTCATTTTTACTAGCGCTGCGCAACTGGTAGTTCCGCCGAAACCATCGGGCTGCGCGAGGAGGCGCGCCGGTTTGAGCAGGAGGGCTCTATAGTGTTTGGCTATTTGTTGCGGCGGGCGGCCTTTGGGTTGGCATTGCTTCTGGTCATGTCAACAATCACGTTCTTCCTCGTATTCAGCGGGACAGAGCGGGTGGCCGCGAACATTCTTGGCGAAACGGCCTCGGACGCCGATATCGCCGCGCTTACCACCGAGCTGGGCATCGACCGCCCGCTGGTCGTGCAATATGGCGAATGGGTGCGCAATGCGCTGCGCGGCGATCTGGGCGAGGCTTGGACGACCACGGGAACGGTGACCGAGATCCTTGCCAGGCGCGTGCCGGTGACACTTTCGATCGTATCCACCGCAATTGCCGTCATGGCGGTGATCTCGGCTGTGCTTGGGGTCGCGTCGGCTGTTCTGGGCGGTTGGGTGGACCGGGTGATCCAGGTGATCAGCGTCGTGGGCTTCGCCATCCCGAATTTCTGGCTTGGATTGATGCTGGTGGTGCTGTTCGCGCTGAACCTGCGCTGGCTTCCGGCGACTGGCTATGTCTCGTTCAGCACGTCTCCGTCCGGCTGGATGGCCGCCGTGACCCTGCCTGTGACCGCGCTGGTCCTGTCGGGCATTGCCTCGGCCTCGCAGCAGGTTCGGGGCGCGGTGATCGACGCGCTGAGCCAGGACTATGTGCGCACGCTGAAGGCGCGGGGTGTGCGGATGCACTCGATCCTGTTCCGCCACGCCCTTCGCAATGCGTTGCCTGCGGCACTGACCGTGCTGTCGGTTCAGTTCATCGCCCTGCTTGGCGGGGCTGCCATCATCGAACGGGTCTTCGCCATTCCCGGCCTTGGCGAGCTTACCGTCCGCTCGGCTGTTGTCGGTGATGTGCCTGTCTTGATGGGCGTCGTGGTCGCGATGATCATCGTGGTCATCGTCGTGAACCTGTTCATTGACCTCGTGAACGCCTGGGCCAATCCGAAGGTGCGCCTCCAATGAGTTCTGTCGCTTCATCTTCCGTCGTCGAAGGGGGCAGAACCTCTTTCGTGGTTTCCGTTCTAAGCAATCCGATGGGGGCTGTCGCGTCGGCCGTTCTGCTCGCGATCATCCTCGTTGCAGTCTTCGCTCCGATAATCGCCCCGTTCGAGCCGAACCAGGTTCAAATCTTCAAGGTCAACGCTCCGCCCGGCGACGACTATCTTCTCGGCGGGGACGGGTCCGGGCGAGACATCTTCTCGCGGCTCGTTTACGGCACCCGAAACACCTTGATTGGCGCATTCATTGCGGTTTCGGTGGCGGCGACCATCGGCGTCATGTCGGGATTGTTCGCGGGCTACTACGGCAAGACGTTCGATATGATCACAAGCTGGGTGGCCGATGGCCTGATGGCTTTGCCCGCGATCATCGTGCTGCTGGCGTTCTTCCAGGCTCTCGGCTCGTCGATCCAGCTTTCGATGGCAGTGTTCGGGGTCATGCTGTCGCCGGGCTTTTATCGACTGACCCGAAGCCTCGTGCGCGGGGTTCGGAACGAACTTTACATCGACGCCGCCCGCGTGTCGGGGCTTAGTGACGCGCGCATCATCACCCGGCACATCCTGCTGGTCATTCGAGCGCCCGTTGTCATCCAGGCCTCAATTATCGCCGGTATCGCGATCGTCATCCAGGCCGGTCTGGAGTTCCTGGGCCTCGGCGACTCTTCCCTGCCCACATGGGGCGGGATGCTTCAGGACGCGTTCGACAACCTCTATGTCGCGCCCCTGTCGGTATATTGGCCCGGTCTTGCCATTGCCGTCACCGTCGCCTCGCTTGTCCTGCTGGCCAACGCGATCCGTGACCGCATGCAGCAAGGTGATGCGCCGCCGAAGGCACACAAACTGCCCCTTCCCGAGGTCTCGCAAACCCCCATCGCCCAACCGAACGCCGACGCCTTGCTGGAAATTCGTGACCTCGTCGTCGGCTATCCCGGCCGAACAGCGTGGAAGCGGGTGGTCAAGGACGTGTCCATCTCTGTCAAGCGCGGCGAGATTTTCGGGATCGTCGGAGAAAGCGGATCGGGCAAGACGCAGACCGCCTTCGCGGTGCTCGGCCTTCTGTCGAAGGATGGCCGCGTCCTGTCGGGGTCTATCGTGTTCGAAGGGCAGGACTTGTCGAAACTCTCGCCCGCTGACCTGCACAAGATGCGCGGCAAGCGGATCGCCTATGTGCCGCAAGAGCCAATGTCGAACCTCGACCCATCCTTCCGCATCGGGTTTCAGCTTGTCGAGCCGATGGTCACCGTTCTGGGTATCTCGCGCGCCGAGGCAAAGGCGCGCGCGCTCCAGTTGCTGGTCCGCGTGGGCCTGCCCGACCCGGAACGCGTGTTCCGGTCGTTCCCACACGAGATTTCCGGTGGCATGGCGCAGCGTGTGCTGATCGCGGGGGCCGTGTCGTGCAAGCCGGACCTGTTGATCGCGGACGAACCGACCACCGCGCTGGATGTGACCGTGCAGGCCGAAGTGCTGGACCTGATGCGTGATCTTCAGGCCGAGTTCGGCATGTCGATCATTCTCGTGACCCACAATTTCGGCGTCGTGGCCGACATGTGCGATACGGTGGCTGTGATGAAGGACGGTGTGGTGGTGGAAACCGCCGATGCCCGCACGCTCTTTGCCGATCCGCAGCACGACTACACGAAGATGCTGCTTGGCTCGGTGCTCGAAGACCCCAAGACCCGGACCTATTCGCCCCCGACGGAGGCCGCCGAATGACCCTTCTGGACTGTCAGAACGTCAACACTCATTTTGGCGCCCATCACGTCTTGAAAGACGTGACCCTGTCGATCCGGCCGGGCGAGACAATCGGGCTTGTCGGTGAAAGCGGATCGGGCAAGACCACGATTGGACGCGCGATCCTCGGGATCGGACCAGTCTCGTCGGGTAGCATCCGATTTGAGGGACAAGAGATCGCCGGTATCGCTCCGCGCCGCCGCACGGGGGACGCCGCGCGCATTCAAGCGGTGTTTCAAGACCCCTATACCTCGCTCAACCCGTCGATGACGATTGAGGATATCCTGACAGAGCCGGTGGTGGCCCGTGGGCTGTCTTCGATCTCGGAGGCGCGCCAGCAGGTCCGCACGCTGCTGGAGCAGGTGAACCTGCCATCCGACGCGGCGCATCGGTATCCGCGCGAGTTCTCGGGCGGGCAGCGGCAGCGCGTTGCCATTGCCCGGGCGCTGGCCCTTGATCCAAAGCTGATCGTTTGTGACGAACCTGTCTCGGCGCTCGATCTGTCGACGCAGGAACGCGTGCTGGACCTGTTCATCGAATTACAGGAGCGCACTGGGGTCGCCTATCTCTTCGTGTCTCACGATCTTGCCGTGGTGCGCCATATCTCGCACCGGGTCGCGGTCATGCGCGGGGGCGAGATCGTCGAGTTCGGCGAGTGCGATCAGGTGACCGCGCGGCCCGAACATCCCTATACGCAGCGGCTTTTGCTGGCCGCGCCGGTGGCGGACCCCGTGCGGCAGGAAGAACGCCGTGCGGCGTTCAGGGCGCTGGAAGCCGAGGCCTGAGATGCGCGCCATTGTCATCATGTTCGACAGTCTGAACCGCAGGATGCTTCCACCCTATGGCGGCGACCCGGCACATGCACCACAGTTTGCGCGGCTGGCGACGCGGACTGTCACCTTCGATACCTGCTATGCGGGATCCATGCCCTGCATGCCCGCGCGGCGAGAGATGCACACGGGGCGATACAACTTTCTTCATCGCTCATGGAGCCCGCTGGAGCCGTTCGACGACAGCGTGCCTCAGATGCTCAAACAGGCGGGCATCTATACACATCTTGTCACCGACCATCAGCATTACTGGGAAGACGGCGGCGCCACCTATCACAATCGCTTTGCGTCCTATGAATTCTTTCGCGGACAGGAAGGCGACCTGTGGAAGGGCGATGTGACTGCGTGCGACCCCGCCAGGCTGACCGATATCGGCCACCGGATGCGCGCGCAGGACAAGGTGAACCGCAAGGCCATCGAGGCCGGTGAAGTGCACCCCCAGGCGGGCGTCTTCCAGGCCGGGCTCGACTTTATCGAGACCAACGCGGGCGCGGACAACTGGCTGGTCCAGATCGAGACCTTTGATCCGCATGAGCCGTTCTATTCCACGCCGCGCCACATGGCGCTTCACGATGACCCGCAGGGGGGTGATCCGACGTTCGACTGGCCTCCCTATGCCCGCGTCACCGAAGAGCCCGCGACCGAGATCGTGGCGCGGAACCGGTACCTGTCGCTTCTGGCCATGTGTGACGAAAATCTCGGGCGGGTGCTGGATCTCATGGACCGGCATGGCATGTGGGATGATACGGCGCTGATCGTCTGCACCGATCACGGCTACATGCTGGGTGAAAAGGGCTGGTGGGGCAAATCCGTACAGCCCTGGTACGACGAGACAATTCATACGCCGCTTTTCGTCTGGGATCCGCGGGTCGAGGTCGCGGGTGAGCGCCGCAAGGCATTGGTTCAGACCATCGATTTTGGTCCGA
>CBFIJK010000070.1:0-15358 GCA_965662745.1 uncultured Paracoccaceae bacterium | reverse complement strand
GCGCTTCGCGATCCGCGAAGGCGGCCGCACCGTCGGCGCCGGCGTCGTCTCGAAGATCATCGAGTAAACCAAGGCGCGATGAGCAACTGAATTGAAAAGGGCCCCCTTGCGGGGCCCTTTTTCATTTGCGCGGCTGTTCATGGTTGCAATCGGAACCCTCTTTCGCGCCCAGTCGTTCGGTCCCGAGGAAGGAACCCGCCATGCCAGATTGTATCCGTTTCGCATATGTCCTGTCCGGCCCCGACCGGGGCACCCTTTTGCGGGGCAGTGAGGATATCGCCTCTGCGCTGGCCGATCCCGCCCCGGCTTGGGTCCATATGGATTGGGACCACCCCGACACCGAAGCCTGGATCGACACACATCTCGCCTATCTGCCGGAACCGGTGCGCGACGCGCTGATCGCGGGCGAGACGCGCCCCCGTGCCGCGCAGCATGGCGACGGAGTGCTGGCGATCCTGCGCGGCGTGAACCTCAATCCCGGGGAAGAGCCAGAGGATATGATCTCGGTCCGGCTTTGGGTTCAGGACGGCCGCATCGTCTCGCTCAGCCGCCGTCCGCTAAAAAGCGTCGACTCGCTGGCCGAAGATGTCGCTGCGGGCACCGGGCCGGACCGCGCGGGCACGCTGCTGGTCGATCTGATCGAGCGGCTGAGTGTCCGGATCGACGAATACCTGCGCCGTCTCGATGAAGAGGGCGATCTGCTGGAAGAGGACGTTCTGCGCGAACCCGAGAAGTCCCTGCGCGTGCGCATCACCGATATTCGCGGGGAGCTTGTGGATTTGCGGCGCTTTCTTATCCCGCAGCGTGATGCGGTCGAAAGCCTGAGCATATGCGACGCAGAGGTTCTTCAGGGTGACGATACTCTGCGCATGAGAGAGGCGCATGACCGCTTTGTGCGCGCCGTCGAAGAGGTGGAAAGCATCCGCGACCGGATGACTGTCGTGAAGGATGAGTTAACCACCGCGCTGTCGGATCGGTTGAACCGGAACCTGTACCTTCTGTCGATGATCTCGGCGATCTTCCTGCCGCTCGGGGTGCTGACCGGGCTGATGGGGATCAACCTTGCCGGTATGCCCGGGGCAGATTGGCCGCCCGCGTTTTGGGTTTTCACCGCAATCTTATGTGTGATCGTTGCGCTTCAGGTGCTTATTCTCAGGGCGCTGCGCTGGCTTTGAGAGGCGGTTTCTGATATCCGCACCCCACAGCCGACGGAGAGAGCCATGGACCAGCACGCAGACTGACCCGTTCGAAAAGTCCCGAACCAATCTGTTGTGCGAGGCCCCATGCCCCATTCGTTTCCGGCTGCCGATCTGCAGCATCCCCTGACATTGCCCGATGGCACCGTCCATACCGACCTTGTCTTCCTGAACTCGGTGATCGACCACCCGAATATAGAGATCGGGGAATACACTTACATGTCCCAGCCCGGTGGTTGCGCCGACTGGGCTACGCTATTGGCGCCTTTCCTTTATCCCGGCGCGCCGGAGCATTTACGCATCGGGCGCTTTTGCCAGATTGCGCAGGGCGTGACTTGCGTGACCGCCTCGGCCAACCACAAATACGACGGGATATCGTCCTTTCCCTTTCCGATCTTCGAGCCGTCCCGCATGGCCGAATATGCGGGCAAGGCCCCCACTGGCCGCGATACGGTGATCGGTCATGATTGCTGGATCGGCACCGGCGCGACAATCCTTCCGGGGGCCGAGATCGGAAATGGTGTGATCATCGGCGCCCATGCCGTTGTTGGAGGCCGGGTGCCCGACTATGCCATCGTCGCGGGTAATCCGGGGCGCGTGCTGCGGATGCGGTTCGACGCGGCGCAGATCGCGCGGCTCTTGCGGCTTGCCTGGTGGGATTGGCCCATTGACCATATCGTGAAGCATCAGGGTGCGATCATGGACGGTGATATCGCGGCGCTGGAACGCCTCAGGCCCTGAGGGTCATGGCGCGTTCTTCAGTTTCCAGGCAATGCGTTCGCCGGGGTTGTTCTTGATCCCGGCGATCAGCGATTTCATACGGTCATCGACGCCAAACGCCTCCAGCCGGGGGCGCATCGCCCGAAGGGATGCGATCAAGACAGCATCGCTCAGCCCGCCGCAGTGGCCGGCCGCGATGGCATCCGCATCAAGAGGGTGGTCGACATGGAAGATCACGGTGTCGGTCTCGGCATAGCCAACAGGCGTGACCCAATCGGCCATGCGCTGCATCTGGACGGCGACCCAAGGTGTTTTCCAGTGCAGGAAATCCTGCTGCACGATAAGGGATCCTGCCGGGATGAGGGCGGGAAAGAAAATCTCGGCCATGCGGTCCATCGTGTGGACGGCTTTTGAGGCGTCCATGACGAGAATCTCGATGGGATCGCCAGACCACTCCTGCTCTTCGATCAAGCCGGGATGCAGCGTGACGCGATCTTCCCACGGGGTCAGAATCTGACGCGCGGGCCCAAGAAGGTCGTCCCCGTCATAGGGCGCGATGCCCTTTGAGTAGAGGAACTTCTCTTTCAGATTTTCACTGATCGTGAACCGGTCATAAGCGTGGACATGCGCGCCCGACCCCCCGCGCGCCAGCCCCTCGGCCAGATGCGCCGTCGATCCGCCAGCGAAACAGCCAAGATCGACCACGGCGCCCGCGCCTTTGGCCCAGTTTTCGGTCAGCCAGACATAGGCGCGGCGTTCGTCGGGCGACAGCATGGTCGGCGCCTTGCGCGCGTGGCCCAGGTTGCGCCACGGCATGTCGCGCCAGGGCGCTTCGGAAAGGGGGGGCAGATCACTCATGACGGTTTGATTAACACGAGCGTCAAGTTCCGCAAAAGCCCACTTGATTCCCGCCCCGGCCTGTCATACCCACAGCGCTGGCCGGAGGGGTATAGCTCAGTTGGTAGAGCATCGGTCTCCAAAACCGAGGGTCGCGGGTTCGAGCCCTGCTGCCCCTGCCACGGCCATTCTAGCGGGCAATGATTGCGGCACTGCGTGGTAATAAGACCGCCAGCGCCGCTTGAACCGGCAGGGCAAAGCGCGTATCTGCCCGCAGACAGGCATTCCGACGGAAAGTGAAAGACATGGCCAAGGCAAATCCGCTTCAGTTCGTCCAGCAGGTGCGCGCCGAAGTCGCCAAGGTGACATGGCCCACGCGGCGCGAGGTTCTTCTGACCACCGCAATGGTGCTGGTTCTGGCCACGCTGACCGCGATCTTCTTCTTTTTTGTCGATTTCGTGATCCGGTTCGGTCTTCAAACGACGCTGGAATTCTTCGGCAGCTGATCCGCCGCGATGGGTGCTTGAAATTCGGGGGACACAGCGGTAGTGACCCCCTCACTCCCGGGCATGGCGTGCAAGGATTCGTTGCGCGCCGCTTTTTTGTTTCGGGTGGCATGGGCTGAAACGCCCGACGACATGAATTTTCCGCGCCCTGTGCGCGGCCCTGACAGAGGCTTGGACGGTATGGCGAAGCGTTGGTATTCGGTGAGTGTTCTCTCGAATTTCGAGAAGAAGATTGCCGAGCAGATCCGGCATGCTGTCGCCGAGGCGGGCCTTGAGGACGAGATCGAAGAAGTTCTCGTGCCCGAAGAGGAAGTCATCGAAATCCGTCGCAACAAGAAGGTCACGGTGCCGCGTCGCTTTATGCCCGGCTACGTCCTCGTGCGGATGGAAATGACCGACCAGGGCTATCACCTGATTACCTCGATCAACCGCGTCACCGGCTTTCTTGGACCGCAGGGGCGCCCGATGCCCATGCGCGACCACGAGGTCGAGGCGATCCTGGGCCGCGTGGAAGAGGGTGAAAACCAGCCGCGCACCATGATCTCGTTCGATATCGGCGAGAAGGTGAACGTGACCGACGGCCCGTTCGAGGGCTTTGACGGCATGGTCGAGGATGTGGACGACGACAACCAGCGCCTGAAGGTGACGGTGTCGATCTTTGGCCGGGCCACCCCGGTCGAACTGGAATTCACGCAGGTCTCGAAGCAGGGCTGACGTGACGGCGCGCCCCAAGGGGTGCGTGACTACGTGGGAGGCAAGAGCGACGCGTCGCCCGACCCTGACCACGCCAACCGAAAGCCCGAAGGTCGCGACCCGAGGGTGTTGTGTAAAGGAGAGGCCCCATGGCCAAGAAACTCGTCGGCAGCATGAAGCTGCAAATCCCGGCTGGTCAGGCGAACCCGTCGCCGCCCGTCGGCCCTGCGCTGGGTCAGCGCGGCATCAACATCATGGAATTCTGCAAGGCGTTCAACGCCAAGACGCAGGAAATGGAGCAGGGCGCGCCTTGCCCCACCGTGATCACCTATTACCAGGACAAGTCCTTCACCATGGAGATCAAGACGCCCCCCGCGTCCTATTATCTCAAGAAGGCAGCTGGTCTTAAGCCAGTCGGCAAGCGGAACCGCCCGCGCGGCGCCGAAACGCCCGGTAAGGAAACCATTGCATCGGTGACCACCAAGCAACTGCGCGAGATCGCAGAAGCCAAGATGAAGGACCTTTCGGCGAATGACGTCGAGCAGGCAATGAAGATCATCCTCGGCTCCGCGAAGTCGATGGGTATCGAGGTGAAGGGGTAATCATCATGGCAAAGCTTGGTAAGCGCACCCGCGCCACCCGCGAAGCATTCGAAGGCAAGAGCGATCTTTCGGTCGCCGAAGCCGTCGCTCTCGTCAAGGCGAACGCGACTTCGAAATTCGACGAGACTATCGAGGTCGCGATGAATCTCGGCGTCGATCCCCGCCACGCGGACCAGATGGTTCGTGGCTCGGTCAACCTGCCCAACGGCACCGGCAAGACCGTTCGCGTCGCCGTGTTCGCCCGCGGCGCCAAGGCGGAAGAAGCCGAAGCAGCGGGCGCTGATATCGTCGGTGCAGAGGACCTGATGGAAACCGTTCAGGGCGGCAAGATCGACTTTGATCGCTGCATCGCGACCCCCGACATGATGCCGATCGTCGGCCGTCTGGGTAAGGTGCTTGGCCCGCGCAACCTGATGCCGAACCCCAAGGTCGGCACGGTGACCATGGACGTCGCGGAGGCGGTCAAGGCTGCCAAAGGCGGTCAAGTTACGTTCAAGGCGGAAAAGGCCGGTGTCGTGCACGCAGGTGTCGGCAAGGCGTCTTTTGACGAGGCAAAGCTGGTCGAGAACATCCTCGCCTTCGTCGATGCCGTGAACAAGGCAAAGCCTGCTGGCGCGAAGGGCACCTATATGAAGAAGGTTTCGATCTCTTCGACCATGGGCCCGGGTGTGACCGTCGACATCATGTCGGCAACTGGCAACGCGCCTGTTCAGGAAGCGGCTGAATAAGCCTCTGCTTCATGCGGAATTTGAAAGGGCGCCCTTCGCGGGGCGCCCTTTTTCATTGTCAGCCAGCTTCGGTCGGGCCGCCTGCGTCTTTCCAGGCCGGAAAACCGCCGCCGTTCTGGACATGCTTGAACCCCATGTCGACCAACGTCTTGCCTGCGAGTGCAGCCTGGCCACCCTTGCCGCAGACAAGGATGATGTCGGCATCGGGCTTCAGCGCCTCGCGGTGCAGGGGTGTGTCGGGATCGGCGGCGAATTCCATCAGCCCGCGCGGCACGCGCAGCGCGCCTTCGATAGTGCCACTGTCCTTGATGTCGCTGCTGTCGCGCACGTCGACGAAAAGCGTGCCGCCTGCCTTGTGCTTGGCGATTGCATCCTCGGGCGAGATTGTCGGTACGACGGCATTCGCCTCGTCGAGATAATCCTGTGCATGTTTCATGGGTTCTGTCTCCTTTGGTGATTTGATTCAGACCTAGCGCGCAGCCACCTTCCGTACAGGGACGCGGGCTTTGCAGGCCAAGTGAAAAAAGGGGTTCACAAAGCCCGAGGATAGCGATAGACGACGCGACTGTCGTGGCGGGTTCCATTTGGACTCGTCATGGCGATTCGTCCGAGACGGCGGGTGCCGATAATACGTTCGGCATAAGTCCTGCCTGAGACGGGAAATGACCAGTTTCTTCAGATTGCTCTGGCGATGCCATGGCGATCGTGGGGCGAGTTGGCCGGACCCGTAAGGACCCGATTGCTGCGGCACGCAAGTGCCAAGGCGAAACAGGAGCCGGAGGGTCGTCTTGGCCCTCCTACTTGGAGTGAAACTGTGGATAGAGCCCAGAAAGAGAAAGTGGTCGAGGAACTCGGCCAGATCTTCGAAAGCTCTGGCGTTGTGGTCGTTGCCCACTACGCGGGACTCACGGTTCGCGAGATGCAGGACCTCCGCGCGCGCATGCGTGATGCGGGTGGTGCGGTACGCGTTGCCAAGAACAAGCTCGCCAAGATCGCCCTTGAAGGTAAAGCCAATGAATCGCTGGCCGACCTTCTGACGGGCATGACGGTTTTGACCTATTCCGAGGACCCCGTGGCAGCTGCCAAGGTCGCGGAAGGCTATGCCAAGGACAACTCGAAGTTCGAGATCCTCGGCGGCGCCATGGGTGAAACCGCTCTGGACCGTGCCGGTGTGAAAGCCGTGTCCGATCTGCCGTCGCGTGAGGAGCTTATCGCTTCGATCGCCGGTTGCATTGGTGCACCCGCTTCGAACATCGCCGGTGCGATTGGCGCGCCTGCTTCGAACATCGCAAGCATTCTCTCGACCATCGAGGAAAAGGCCGAAGCGGCCTGATCCCAGGAATGAGCCCGCGTGTGGTGAACCCCGCCGCGTTGGAACACATCGTTAAGGAAACGTACAAATGGCTGATCTGAAGAAACTTGCCGAAGAGATCGTGGGTCTGACCCTTCTCGAGGCGCAGGAACTGAAAACCATCCTCAAGGACGAATACGGCATTGAGCCCGCTGCTGGCGGCGCGGTGATGATGGCCGGCCCTGGCGGCGACGCCGGCGGTGCAGCTGAAGAAGAGCAGACCGAATTCGACGTCATCCTGAAGTCGGCAGGCGCATCCAAGATCAACGTGATCAAGGAAGTCCGCGCAATCACCGGTCTTGGCCTGAAAGAAGCCAAGGAACTGGTCGAAGCCGGTGGCAAAGCCGTCAAGGAAGGCGCGTCCAAGGACGAAGCAGAAGACATCAAGGGCAAGCTGGAAGCAGCTGGCGCAGAAGTCGAGCTCAAGTAATTCTTGGGTAAAGATGGGTGCGATCACCCATCTGACTGCAAATGATGAAGAGCGTCTCGGGAAACCGGGGCGCTCTTTTCCGTATGGGGCGCGTGCTGATCAGTGCCGCAGCTTCTTGGCAGGCAGACGCGCAATAAGCGCACTGATTGACCCGATCCTAGGCGACCAGCGCTCTGCAGTTCTTGGCATGCCGGAAGGCCAGCCTTCGGCTTCGTTTCCCTCGGAGCAACGGAACGGCCGACGGTGTTTCGTGATCGGCCTCGCCCTGCTTGAACTCCGGGAACAGGGCCAGGATTTCTTCCCGCGCCTTGGGTCCAACCGAATTGAGGGCCTCCATCCCGGGATAGAGCGATTCCGTCTCGGCCCCGTTCGACCAGACGATTTCATGTTTGCGAAACAGGAAGTGAAAATACTCGACCTCGGAGACCGTCAAGTCTACGTCGATCCCGTCGATGGCGAGCAGGGATTTCGCAGACACAAGCACCTCGTTCGAACCGGCGATGCGCTGCGCGATCTTCGATCGAACGAGAATGCGATGTTGCGGAGAAACGCTCAGGTCCGAGGCCGGAAGGCCGTCGCCAAGCGCACCGGCCTTGATCCGAATAGGCCGTAGATGCGGCGCGGCGACCAACTGGAACGCGTTTAACTTGCGCGACCCGATCCATTGAATGGCCTGCAGCCCGGATGTCTTGGTGCAAACGAAATCCCCCGCCTGCAAAGTCTCAACCGGGCACGCGCCCTTTTCCGTTTCGATCATCGTTCCCCGTGCAAAACACACGATCGGTGCGAAGTCTTGCAATCCGAATGCGCTTGCGAGGTCGTTATTGGCCGGGTTGAAGCTTAGAGAGCCGTCGCCCAGCATGAAGTCGTTCATCGCCGGGTCGGTGATCGCCCCTGACGACAAGGACGCGTTGTCGATTACCGTTAACTCTTGTCCGGAATAGGCCGCAGCGGTTTGCGTGACCGTCGTGATCTCGCCAAAACCGTTCAGAGTGGGCGTGCCTGCATCACTGACCAGGTAGAACTGGTCGGCATCAGAGTTGCCATAGGCAAATACCCAAACCGTAAACAGGTCGCCGGATGCGTCCTGCGTCAAGAAGGCATAGTTCAGCTCCACCTCGTTGGACGGGCCAATGGTATTACCGTCGATCGTTGTCGCTGTTTCGACCAGATTGGTGGTACCGAAATCATTTACGGCGACCGTTTCGTCGATGTCCAAGAGGGTCTTGCCGCCGGTATCGAATTGGAGCGTATCGCCAGTGACCACATTCGTGGAGCTGTCGGCTGAGTCCGTGGTCAGCGCTCCAGACCCGGTGCCCGAAACTGTGCCTTCGCCAAAAACTGAAATAAAAGCCATTTCAAAAACTGCCTATCGCGTATTTCTTCGATCACTCCATTCGCGCAATGACCCGGGTGAGACGCCTATAGGTCTCGATTGGCCAGTGCGCTTGGTCGCGAACCATGGCGTTCACTGCTTTAAAAACGGTATAGTTCGGGTGTTTGTTAGCGGTTCGGCAAAATTGTGGTCCCTTGAGGATGACGACCTATCCTCAACTATCGGGTGTGCTGCTTCCGCAGCGGGGATGCCTGTTTTCGGCGGGACGCTAGGCGCGCCTCAGGTCAGGTCCATCCCGGATTGCTTTCGGCTCTCTCAAGGCAACGTCTGACTGAAAGCGTATGCGGGATTCATTTGGCCGACGGTTCATAACTGCACGATGGCACCCCCGTCGGCACGCCGTTGCCGCCGCGCAACGCCGGTCTCAGAATGATTTGGCGAAACGACCGGCCTGGGGTATACATAACTGGGGAAATCGGATTGCATCTTTTTTGCGTTCCGCTGTTGCGCTTATCCGGTCGGTCGCTTAACTAACGGTTTCCGCTGGGTGCGATGAGTCGCGCCCGGCTCATTCTGTTTTGGGGCAAAGCGAGCGGGTTCCAAGCACGCCAAACACACATTCAGACACGGATAGTGCGCGGGCAATGCCCTGTTCCTGTCCGCCGCGTCTCAGGAAGAGCCTTTGAGAACAGGGCTTTTCCTAAGGTGCGGGTTTTGATCGGGAGGTCGCCGGTGGGACGGTGACCAGGTATTGATCGAAGACCGAACCGTTTCGAGGGTGCAGCGCCGGGGCCCGACGGCGATTGCGCCTTGCGAAAAGTGAAAGGTGATATCCCTCATGGCATCGAGCTTTCTTGGCCAGAAGCGTCTGCGTCGTTACTACGGCAAGATCCGCGAAGTTCTTGAAATGCCGAACCTCATCGAGGTTCAGAAATCGTCCTACGATCTCTTCCTGAATTCCGGCGACCAGCCAGAGCCGACCGAAGGCGAAGGCATCATGGGCGTGTTCCAGTCGGTTTTCCCGATCAAGGACTTCAACGAGACCGCCGTGCTTGAATTCGTCAAGTACGAGCTGGAAAAGCCGAAATACGACGTCGAGGAATGCCAGCAGCGCGACATGACCTACAGCGCGCCGCTCAAGGTGACGCTCCGTCTGATCGTGTTCGATGTCGATGAAGACACCGGCGCGAAATCGGTCAAGGATATCAAGGAACAAGACGTCTTCATGGGCGACATGCCCCTGATGACCCATAACGGTACGTTCATCGTGAACGGCACCGAGCGCGTGATCGTGTCCCAGATGCACCGCTCTCCCGGTGTGTTCTTCGACCACGACAAGGGCAAGACGCATGCCTCGGGCAAGCTGCTCTTCGCCTGCCGTATCATTCCTTATCGCGGCTCGTGGCTGGACTTCGAATTCGACGCCAAGGACATCGTGTTCGCGCGCATCGACCGCCGCCGCAAGCTGCCCGTCACGACGCTGCTGTATGCGCTTGGTCTCGACCAGGAAGGCATCATGGATGCCTATTACAACACCGTTGATTACAAGATGTCGAAGGATAAGGGCTGGGTCACCAAGTTCTTCCCCGAGCGTGTGCGCGGCACCCGTCCGACGCATGATCTTGTCGACGCCGATTCCGGCGAAGTGATCGCCGAAGCCGGCAAGAAGATCACGCCCCGCGCGGTCAAGCAGTTGATCGACGAAGGCAATGTCGAAAACCTTCTGGTGCCCTTCGATCAGATCGTCGGTCGCTATGTCGCCAAGGACATCATCAACGAGGAAACCGGCGCGATCTATGTCGAAGCCGGGGATGAGCTGACGTGGGAGCTGGACAAAGAGGGCCAGGTTTCGGGCGGTACGCTCAAGGACCTCATGGATGCGGGCATCACCGAGATCCCGGTTCTGGACATCGACAACATCAACGTCGGCCCCTACATGCGCAACACGCTGGCGCAGGACAAGAACATGAGCCGCGAGACCGCGCTCATGGATATCTACCGCGTCATGCGCCCGGGTGAGCCGCCGACCGTCGAAGCGGCCTCGTCGCTCTTCGATACGCTGTTCTTTGACAGCGAGCGCTACGATCTTTCCGCAGTTGGCCGCGTGAAGATGAACATGCGCCTCAACCTCGAAAAGCCGGATACCCAGCGCACGCTGGACCGCGACGATATCGTCGCCTGTATCCGCGCGCTCGTGGACCTGCGTGATGGGCGCGGCGACATCGACGACATCGACCACCTCGGCAATCGCCGCGTCCGGTCCGTCGGCGAGCTGATGGAAAACCAGTACCGCGTCGGCCTTCTTCGGATGGAGCGCGCGATCAAGGAACGCATGTCGGCCGTCGAGATCGACACAGTCATGCCGCAGGATCTGATCAACGCAAAGCCCGCTGCCGCGGCTGTGCGTGAATTCTTCGGCTCTTCGCAGCTGTCGCAGTTCATGGACCAGACCAACCCGCTTTCGGAAGTCACCCACAAACGCCGTCTTTCGGCGCTTGGCCCGGGCGGTCTGACGCGGGAACGTGCAGGCTTCGAGGTGCGCGACGTGCACCCCACCCACTATGGCCGCATGTGCCCGATTGAAACGCCGGAAGGTCCGAACATCGGCCTGATCAACTCGCTCGCCACCTTTGCGCGGGTGAACAAGTATGGCTTCATCGAAACCCCTTATCGCCGTGTCAGCGACGCCACCGTCTCGGACGAGGTCGTCTACATGTCGGCGACCGAGGAAATGCGCCACACCGTCGCTCAGGCGAACGCGAACATCGACGAAAAGAATATGTTGGTGAACGACCTGGTGAACACGCGCCAGTCCGGCGAATACACGCTGGCCCCGCGCGAGTCGGTCGATCTGATCGACGTGTCGCCAAAGCAGCTGGTGTCGGTTGCGGCCTCGCTCATCCCGTTCCTTGAGAATGACGACGCGAACCGCGCTCTCATGGGTTCGAACATGCAACGTCAGGCCGTGCCGCTTCTGCAGGCGGACGCCCCGTTCGTCGGCACCGGCATTGAAGAGGTCGTCGCCCGCGATTCCGGCGCTGCGATCATGGCCAAGCGCGGTGGCATCATCGACCAGGTCGATGCACAGCGTATCGTTGTGCGCGCCACGGAAGATCTCGAACCCGGTGATCCGGGCGTCGATATCTACCGCCTTCGCAAGTTCCAGCGCTCGAACCAGAACACCTGCATCAACCAGCGTCCGCTGGTGAAGGTGGGCGACACGGTCATCAAGGCCGAAGTCATCGCCGATGGCCCGTCCACCGACATGGGCGAGCTGGCGCTTGGCAAGAACGTGATCGTCGCGTTCATGCCGTGGAACGGCTACAACTACGAGGACTCGATCCTGATCTCTGAGCGTATCGTGCGCGACGACGTCTTCACCTCGATCCATATCGAGGAATTCGAAGTCGCCGCCCGTGACACCAAGCTCGGCCCAGAGGAAATCACCCGCGATATCCCGAACGTTGGCGAGGAAGCCCTGCGCAACCTCGACGAAGCGGGCATCGTCTATATCGGCGCCGAAGTCGGCCCGGGTGATATCCTTGTCGGAAAGATCACGCCGAAGGGCGAAAGCCCGATGACGCCCGAAGAAAAGCTGCTTCGCGCGATCTTTGGCGAAAAGGCATCCGATGTGCGCGACACGTCCCTGCGTCTGCCCCCTGGCGACTACGGTACGATCGTCGAAGTGCGCGTCTTCAACCGCCACGGCGTCGAGAAAGACGAACGTGCGCTTCAGATCGAGCGTGAAGAGGTCGAGCGTCTGGCCCGTGACCGGGATGACGAGCTTATGATCCTCGAGCGCAACATCTATGCGCGCCTGAAGTCCGTGATCCTCGGCAAGACGGCTGTGAAAGGCCCGAAGGGCGTGAAGGCAGGCTCGGAGATCACCGAAGAGCTGCTGGAAACCCTGTCGCGCGGTCAGTGGTGGCAGCTTGCCATCAACGAAGAGGCCGACGCGCAGCAGATCGAAGCGCTGAATGCCCAGTACGAGGCGCAGAAGCGCGCGCTGGATCACCGCTTTGACGACAAGGTCGAAAAGGTGCGCCGCGGCGACGATCTGCCCCCCGGCGTGATGAAGATGGTCAAGGTCTTCGTAGCCGTGAAGCGCAAGCTTCAGCCCGGTGACAAGATGGCCGGTCGTCACGGCAACAAGGGCGTCATCTCCAAGGTGGTCCCGATCGAGGACATGCCGTTCCTCGAAGACGGCACGCCGGTCGATTTCGTGCTGAACCCGCTTGGTGTTCCGTCGCGGATGAACGTCGGTCAGATCCTTGAGACACACATGGGCTGGGCCGCACGCGGTCTGGGTATCCACATTGACGACGCGCTTCAGGAATATCGCCGCTCCGGCGATCTGACCCCGGTGCGCGAAGCGATGCGGATCGCCTATGGCGAGGACGTCTACGAAGAGGCGATGTCCGGCATGGACGAAAACCGCCTGCTGGAAGCGGCCGGTACCGTGACGCGCGGTGTTCCGATCGCGACCCCGGTCTTTGACGGTGCGAAAGAAGGGGACGTCAACGACGCCCTGCGCCGTGCGGGCTTCAGCGAAAGCGGTCAGTCGCGGCTCTTTGACGGACGCTCGGGCGAGGAATTCTCGCGCAAGGTCACCGTGGGTGTGAAGTATCTTCTCAAGCTTCACCACCTTGTCGACGACAAGATCCACGCGCGGTCTACCGGCCCGTACTCGCTTGTCACCCAGCAGCCGCTGGGCGGTAAGGCGCAGTTCGGCGGGCAGCGTTTCGGCGAGATGGAGGTCTGGGCGCTGGAAGCATACGGCGCGGCCTACACCCTGCAGGAAATGCTGACGGTGAAGTCCGATGACGTGGCAGGCCGGACCAAGGTCTACGAGTCGATCGTCAAGGGCGAGGACAACTTCGAAGCCGGCGTGCCGGAATCGTTCAATGTTCTCGTCAAGGAAGTCCGGGGCCTCGGCCTGAACATGGAACTCCTGGATGCAGAGGGTGACGAATAGCGGGGCCTGTAGGGCGGGGCTTGCCCCGCCGCCCCCTTCGATCCCAATGCCCCTGAATAGGAAGTCGTTATGAACCAGGAACTCTCAACCAACCCGTTCAACCCGCTTGCGCCGGTCAAGACCTTCGACGAGATCAAGATCTCGCTCGCAAGCCCCGAGCGGATCCTGTCGTGGTCCTTCGGCGAGATCAAAAAGCCCGAAACGATCAACTACCGGACGTTCAAGCCAGAGCGTGACGGCCTGTTCTGCGCGCGCATTTTCGGTCCGATCAAGGATTACGAATGCCTGTGCGGCAAGTACAAGCGTATGAAGTATCGCGGCGTCGTCTGCGAGAAATGCGGCGTTGAAGTCACGCTGCAAAAGGTCCGCCGCGAGCGGATGGGCCATATCGAACTGGCTGCGCCGGTCGCGCATATCTGGTTCCTGAAATCCCTGCCCAGCCGGATCGGTCTCATGCTTGACATGACGCTCCGCGATCTGGAACGGATCTTGTATTTTGAGAACTACGTGGTGATCGAGCCGGGTCTCACTGACCTCACCTACGGGCAGCTCATGACCGAAGAAGAGTTCATGGATGCCCAGGACCAGTACGGCATGGACGCCTTCACCGCCAATATCGGCGCCGAAGCGATCCGTGAAATGCTGGCTGCGATCGACCTTGAATCCGAGGCAGAGCAACTGCGCGCCGACCTCGCAGAGGCCACGGGCGAGTTGAAGCCGAAAAAGATCATCAAGCGTCTGAAGATCGTTGAATCGTTCCTTGAATCGGGTAACCGCCCCGAGTGGATGATCCTGACCGTGATCCCCGTGATCCCGCCGGAACTGCGCCCGCTGGTGCCGCTTGATGGTGGCCGCTTTGCGACCTCGGATCTCAACGATCTCTATCGCCGGGTCATCAACCGGAACAACCGCCTTAAGCGGCTGATCGAACTGCGCGCGCCCGACATCATCGTGCGCAACGAAAAGCGTATGCTTCAGGAAGCCGTCGATGCCCTTTTCGACAACGGCCGCCGTGGCCGCGTGATCACGGGCGCCAACAAGCGCCCGCTGAAATCACTGTCGGACATGCTCAAGGGCAAGCAGGGCCGCTTCCGCCAGAACCTTCTGGGCAAGCGCGTCGATTTCTCTGGCCGTTCGGTCATCGTGACCGGTCCCGAGCTGAAACTGCACCAATGCGGTTTGCCGAAGAAGATGGCGCTCGAGCTGTTCAAGCCGTTCATCTATTCTCGGCTCGAGGCGAAGGGCCTGTCCAGCACCGTCAAACAGGCGAAGAAGCTGGTCGAGAAAGAGCGCCCCGAAGTCTGGGACATCCTTGACGAGGTCATCCGCGAGCATCCGGTTCTTCTGAACCGCGCGCCCACGCTGCACCGTCTTGGCATCCAGGCGTTCGAGCCGATGCTGATCGAAGGCAAGGCGATCCAGCTTCATCCGCTGGTCTGTTCGGCCTTCAACGCCGACTTTGACGGCGACCAGATGGCTGTGCACGTCCCTCTGTCGCTCGAAGCGCAGCTGGAAGCGCGCGTCCTGATGATGTCGACCAACAACGTTCTGTCGCCTGCAAACGGCGCGCCGATCATCGTTCCGTCGCAGGACATGATCCTTGGCCTCTATTACATCTCGATGGAGCGTCAGGGCATGAAGGGCGAAGGCATGATCTTCTCGGACGTGGACGAGGTGCAGCATGCCCTCGACGCGGGCGAGGTGCATCTGCACGCCAAGATCCAGTGCCGGATCGCGCAGATCGACGATGAGGGCAACGAGGTGATGGTGCGCTTTGACACCACGCCGGGCCGCGTGCGTCTTGGCGCGCTGCTGCCGCTCAACGCGAAAGCGCCGTTCAGCCTTGTGAACCGTCTTTTGCGCAAGAAAGAGGTGCAGCAGGTCATCGACACCGTCTATCGCTATTGCGGTCAGAAAGAGTCGGTCATCTTCTGTGACCACATCATGACGATGGGCTTCCGGGAAGCGTTCAAGGCGGGCATCT
>CBFIJK010000069.1:0-15603 GCA_965662745.1 uncultured Paracoccaceae bacterium | reverse complement strand
CCCCAAGGTGCGCTATGCAAAAGCACTGGCCGAGGCGCGGATCGACTATGCCGCCTTGCGGGATGCGCCCACGCCCGAGGTGATCGAGACGCTCGTCGCGGTGCCCGGCATCGGGCAATGGACCGCCGAGATCTACGCGATGTTTTCCCTTGGCCGCGCGGATGTCTTCGCGCCCGGCGATCTCGCGCTTCAGGAATCAGCGCGGATCCTGTTCGATCTGGACGCACGCCCTTCGGAAAAGACCTTTCGCGAGATGGCAGAGCCCTGGGCGCCGTGGCGGTCGGTTGCAGCGCGGCTTCTGTGGTCCTACTACCGGGTGGCAAAGCAACGGGAAGGGATCCGATGACACGTATTCTGCAAGCGGGCCGTAAGGAACCGGCCTCGGGCGAGACGCGATCCGTGGTCGTCTTCCTGCATGGCTACGGCGCGAATGGTGCGGACCTTCTGGGGCTGGCTGATCCGCTGGCCGAACATCTGCCCGACACCCTGTTCGTCGCCCCCGACGCGCCAGAGGCCTGCGCGGGCGCGCCCTTCGGCTATCAGTGGTTTCCGATTCCCTGGATCGACGGGTCGAGCCAGGAAGAGGCCGAGGCGGGCATGATGCGCGCCGCCGATGACCTCAACGGCTTTCTCGACGCGCTGATGGTCGATGAAGACGTGCTGCCCGAACAGGTGGTCCTGTTCGGTTTTTCGCAAGGCAGTATGATGACGCTGCATGTCGCGCCGCGCCGCGAAGACCCGGTTGCGGGCCTCGTATGCTTTTCCGGCCGGCTCCTTCAGCCCGAGCTTCTGGCCGACGAGGTCGTCAGCCGCCCGCCGGTCCTTCTGGTGCATGGCGATCAGGACGAGGTCGTTCCCCCGCAATCGCTGCCCGAGGCCGCCGAGGCGCTGGAAGGCGCGGGCTGGCAGGACGTGTTCGCCCATATCATGAAGGGCACCGGCCACGGCATCGCGCCAGACGGGCTGCAGGTGGCGTTCGCCTTCCTGCGCGACAAGTGCAATCTCTAGTCGGAACGCGGGTTTGGCCCGCGTGTCATGGCGCTGTTTCATTCCCGCGCTACATCCCTGTTGTCGCACCAATATAGCGGGGCTTGCCTAACCTTTCCCCCGATATATAGTCGGCATATGCGGGGGCGGGGCATCCCGCCCCGGGCGCGGATGATCGAGCAGACGGGGCAGGGACAGATTCGGCCATGGACGGGGATTTCAGAACGAGTTTCGTGCGAGAACCAGGCAGCCTGAGGCAACACCCGGCGCTGGTTCTGAACGCGGATTACAGGCCGCTCAGTTACTACCCGCTGTCGCTGTGGCCCTGGCAAGAGGCGGTGAAAGCGGCCTTTCTCGACCGGGTGGATATCGTGGCGGAATACGACAAGGTCGTCCGCAGCCCGTCGATGGAAATCCGAATACCGTCGGTCGTTGTTCTGAAAGATTTCGTCAAACCCCAAAAGCGCGTGGCCTTCACGCGCTTTAATCTTTTTCTGAGGGACGAATTTGCGTGCCAATACTGCGGTGAGCGGGGGGATCTGACCTTCGATCATGTGGTGCCGCGCGCGCGCGGCGGGATCACCAGCTGGGAAAACGTTGTTGCGGCCTGTTCCAAGTGCAACCTCAAGAAGGGCTCCAAAAGCCTGCGTCAGGTGGGGATGTCCCTGCGCAAGGCGCCGCGCCAGCCGGCGTCGGAAGAGCTGCGCAACCTGGGCCGCAAGTTCCCGCCGCATCACCTGCATGAGACCTGGCTTGATTTTCTCTACTGGGACAGCGAGCTTGAGGCCTGAGGGCTTTTGATTGTTGCGCCCGCGGCCTCCGGCCCCGGGCAATACCTGTTTCAAGGCCTGACGGCCTTTGGGGGGCTCTGCCCCCGCCGCGCCAAGGCGCGGACTCCCCCGAGGTATTTTGCGAACCAAAGTACGCGGGGCGTGTTTTTCATAGGCGAGGGGCGCATGGACAGTTTCTTTACTCCGGTTTCGGGATTCGACCTGCCGCGCTTTGCGGGGGTGCCGACCTTCATGCGCCTGCCCCATGTGCCCTTGGATCATGCGCGGATTGGCGAGGTCGAGATCGGGCTGATCGGGGTGCCATGGGACGGGGGCACAACGAACAGGCCTGGCCCGCGCCACGGGCCACGGCAGTTGCGGGACGCGTCGACCATGATCCGTGCGCAGAACGGTGCGACGGGGATCCGGCCGTTCGAGGCGGCGGCTTGTGCCGATCTGGGGGATGTGGGGCCGAACCCGGCAGACCTGATGGACAGCCTTGACCGGGTGACGGCGTTCTACCGTGAGGTGCACAGCAAGGGTATCCGGCCCCTTACGGCGGGGGGCGATCATCTGTGTTCGCTGCCGATCCTGCGGGCTCTGGCTGCGGAGGGGCCGCTCGGGATGGTGCATTTCGACAGCCATACCGATCTGTTCCGAGACTATTTCGGGGGGACGAAGTTCACCCATGGCACGCCGTTCCGCCGCGCCGTGGAGGAAGAGTTGATCGATCCGAAACGCGTCGTGCAGATCGGCATACGGGGCACGATGTATGATGCCGAGGATCGCGATTTCGCCAGGGCCGTCGGCATCCGCGTGATCGGGATCGAAGAGTATTTTCGCCGCGGGCTCGATGACGTCATGGCCGAGGCGCGCGAGATCGCGGGCGAGGGGGCGACATATGTTTCCTACGATATCGATTTCGTCGATCCGGCCTTCGCGCCCGGCACCGGCACGCCCGAGATCGGCGGGCCGAACAGCTTCGAGGCGCTGGAGGTGTGCCGCCAGCTTTATGGGTTGGATATCGTGGGCGCCGACCTCGTCGAGGTCTCGCCGCCCTTTGATGCCTCTGGCGGAACCGCCTATCTGGGCGCGTCGATCATGTTCGAGCTGCTATGCGCGATGACCGCGTGACCCGGCGCGCTCTGGCGCTAGACTTCGCGTTGCGGCTTGGGTAAACGGGCGGAAAATGCCGTTACCGCTAACGCGCGCAGGTCTTATGGCGCGCTGGCCAAGAGGAGACGCTGATGGTTTCGCGTATCATTCCCGTCGACGCGTTCGACCTGACGATTTTCGGCGGCACGGGCGATCTGGCGCGGCGCAAGATCCTGCCGGGGCTCTACCGGCGCTTCTGGTCGGGGCAGATGCCCGAAGAGGCGCGGATCATCGGGGCTGCGCGCAGCGAGATGACGCGCAAGGAATTTCAGGGGATGGTGCGCGAGGCGCTTGAGGAATTCGTCGACAAGGACAAGCGCGACGCCAAGCGGATCGAGGGGTTTCTCGATCATATCCACTACACCGCGATCGACGCCAAGGGCGATGGCGGCTGGAAGGATCTGAAGAAGATGCAGCGCGACGGGATCGTGCGCGCCTTCTATTTCTCGGTCGCGCCCAGCCTTTTCGGCGATTTGGCGGAACGTCTGCATACCCACGGGATTGCCGATGAAACCAGCCGCATCGTGGTGGAAAAGCCATTCGGGCGCGATCTGGCCTCGGCGCAAGAGTTGAACGCCACGCTGGCCGAGCATTTCGACGAGGCGCAGATCTACCGGATCGACCATTACCTCGGCAAGGAAACCGTTCAGAACCTGATGGCCGTCCGATTTGGCAACATCCTGTTCGAGCCACTGTGGAATGCGCAATACGTCGATCATATCCAGATCACCGTGGCCGAGACCGTGGGTGTCGGCGGGCGCGGGGCCTATTACGACAAGTCGGGCGCGATCCGTGACATGGTGCAGAACCACCTGATGCAGCTCTTGTGCCTTATCGCGATGGAACCGCCTTCGGATTTCAACCCAGACGCGGTGCGCGATGAAAAGCTGAAAGTGATCCGCGCGCTCGATCCGGTCGATCCATCCGATATCGTGCGCGGGCAATACCGCGCGGCGAAGGGCGTGAAAAGCTATGTCGATGATGCCGAGGATCCGGGATCGCTGACCGAAAGCTTCATCGCGATGAAGCTGCACGTGTCGAACTGGCGCTGGAAGGGTACGCCGTTCTATATCCGCACCGGAAAGCGGCTGAAGGCGCGCGCGTCGGAAATCGCGATCGTGTTCCGCAAGACGCCGCATTCGATTTTCGGCGAGCAGGAGGAACGACAGGGCAATGCGCTTGTCATTCGTCTCCAGCCCAACGAGGGCATGAACCTTCGTGTCACGATCAAAGAGCCGGGACCCGGGGGCATGCGCCTTGTCGACGTGCCTCTGGATATGTCGTTCGCCGAGGCGCTGGGGCCGGAAGTGTCCGATATTCCAGATGCTTACGAGCGGCTCATCATGGACGTGATCCGGGGCAACCAGACGCTGTTCATGCGCGGTGACGAGGTCGAGGCGGCCTGGGCCTGGACCGACCCGATCATCGAAGGCTGGGAAGCGCGCCATGACCGACCCAAGGCCTATGAGCCGGGCAGTTCGGGCCCCGAAGAATCGGCGATGCTCCTCCACCGCGAGGGGCGCCGCTGGCGGGAGATCAAGGAATGAAACTGGAAGAATACACCGACCGCGATCGTTTGATCTTTGATCTGGCCGATCAATTGGCCAGCGATCTGCGTTCTGCGCTGTCGAACCATGACAGCGCGTCCTTTGCGGTGCCGGGCGGGACGACGCCGGGACCGATTTTCGACATCCTTTCGGCGGTGCATCTCGACTGGGACCGGGTGCATGTGATGCTGACCGATGAACGCTGGGTGCCCGAGAACCACGAGCGGTCGAATACGCGGCTGGTCAAGGACCGGCTGCTGACCGGCCCGGCGCAGGCTGCGCGCTACGTCCCACTCTATTCCGGGCATGAAACGCCGGAGGAGGGGATCGAGGGGATGCTCGACGTGATCGAGGCAGAACTGCCCTTGTCGGTGCTTCTGCTGGGGATGGGCGATGACATGCATACCGCGTCGCTCTTTCCGGGCGCGGACCGGCTCGACGATGCGCTTGCTCCCCATGCGCCCTACCTGATGGCCATGCGCGCGCCCGGTGCGCCAGAGCCGCGCATCACCCTGACACGCCCCGTTCTGTCGGGCGCGATGTCCACGCATATCGTCATCACGGGCGCGACCAAGCGCGAGGCGTTGGAACGCGCGCGCAAGATTGGCGATCCGAAACAGGCGCCGATCTGCGCCGTTCTGAATGACGCCACCGTTCACTGGTCGGAGTAGCCCCATGGACTGGACCACGCTGCAAAGCCTGCGCGACAAGACGAAGGGCCGGGGAATCCTGCCATTGTTCGACGAGGCGCGGCCCGCTGATTTCTCGGTTCAGGCCGAGGATATGCTGTTCGATTATTCCAAGACGAGCATCGACGCCGAGGTCCGCCGCGCGCTTCTTCAGCTCGCCGAAGAGGCAGGCGTTGCCGAGAAGCGCGACGCGATGTTCGGCGGCGCGAAGATCAACGAGACCGAAGACCGTGCCGTGCTGCACACCGCGCTGCGCAACCTCTCGGGCGATCCGGTGCGCGTGGACGGACAGGACGTGATGCCGGGTGTGCTGGACACGCTGGCGCGTATGGAAGGCTTTGCGGGCGACGTGCGCGACGGGCGGTTCACCACGCCGCACGGCAAGAAAATTACCGATGTGATCAATATCGGCATTGGCGGGTCCGATCTTGGCCCAGCGATGGCCGTTCTGGCGCTCGCGCCTTATCATGATGGCCCCCGCTGCCATTTCGTGTCGAATGTCGACGGCGCGCATATTGCGGACACTTTGAAGGGCCTCGATCCGGCATCGACGCTGGTAATCGTCGCCTCGAAGACCTTCACCACCATCGAGACCATGACCAACGCCCAGACCGCGCGCGACTGGATCGCGGGGGCGGTGGGCGACAGCGACGCGGGCGGCCATTTCGCCGCGCTGTCCTCGGCCGTGGACAAGACGGCGGCCTTTGGCATCGACGAGGCGCGCGTCTTCGGGTTCGAGGATTGGGTTGGCGGGCGCTATTCCATGTGGGGGCCGATTGGCCTGTCCATCATGCTCGCGATCGGCCCGGATCACTTCCGCGATTTCCTGTCAGGCGCCGAAGCGATGGACACCCATTTCCGCACCGCAGAGCCGCAGCGCAACATGCCCATTATGCTGGCGCTCGTGGGCCTTTGGCACCACCTGGTCTGCGGCTATCCCACCCGCGCGGTGCTGCCCTATGACCAGCGCCTGTCGCGGCTGGCGGCCTATTTCCAGCAGCTTGAGATGGAATCAAACGGCAAGCGCGTGTCGATGGACGGCGCAGATCTGGTCACCGCCTCCGGCCCCGTGGTCTGGGGAGAGCCGGGAACCAACGGCCAGCACGCGTTCTATCAATTGATCCACCAGGGCACGCAGGTTGTGCCGTGCGAATTCATGGTCGCGGCCAAGGGACACGAGCCGGAGCTGGCGCATCACCACCGCCTTTTGTTGTCGAACTGCCTTGCGCAATCCGAGGCGCTGATGCGCGGTCGCGACATTGATGCGGCGCGCGCGCTGATCGCGGACCGGTTCGAGGGCCAGGAACTGGAACGCCAGGCGCGCCACCGGGTCTTCCCCGGCAACCGCCCGTCGACGACGCTGATCTACCCGAAGCTGACGCCGAAGATGCTTGGCCAGATCGTGGCGCTTTACGAGCACCGCGTCTTTGTCGAGGGCGCGATCCTGGGTCTCAATTCTTACGACCAATGGGGCGTGGAACTGGGCAAGGAGCTTGCCAAGGCGCTGGAGCCGGTGATCGCGGGCGATGCGACGGCGGACGACAAGGACGGATCCACGCAACAGCTTGTCGCCTTCATCCACGAGGCGGACGACTGAGGCGTCAGCCCACCTGATGCGCGGCCATGACCCGTTCGAGATGCCAATCGGCATCGCCAAGCTGCGCGTCGATCATCACAAGCCGTTTGGCGTAGTGCGAGACGCTATATTCCCAGGTCATCGCGATGCCGCCATGAAGCTGGATCGCCTCTTCAGAAACCTTGCGGGCCGTGACGCCGACAAGCTGCTTGGCCATGGACACTGCGCGCGACTGGCCGTGATCGCCCATCCTTGACGCGGCGAGGATCGTGATCGACCGGGCCTGTTCGATCTCGGCCTTCAGATCGACCATCCGGTGTTGAAGCGCCTGGAAGGTTCCGATGGGGCGCCCGAACTGCTTGCGCTCCTTCAGATACTCCAGAGTTGTTTCAAAGGTGACATCCATCGCGCCGACGGCCTCGGCGCAAAGCGCCAACGCTCCGGCATCCAGCGCATCCTGGATCGCCGCGCCTGCGTCTTTCAGAACCAGCGCGGCGGGCGTGCCGTCAAGAAACACCTCTGCCGCGCCGCCGCCGTCGATCATCCCGTAGCCGGTGACCTCGGCGTCCTCTGCCGCGATCTCGAACAGGGCCAGCGTGCCGTCCAGATCGGCGGCGACAAGTATCCGGTCTGCCACTTGCGCGCCGTAGACCACCGATTTGCGCCCCGACAGGCGGTATTCGCCGTCCGCCTCGGTCGCTGTCGTTGCGATCCCTGACAGATCGTAGGGCGCGTCCAGCTCGCCCAAGCCCACGGCAAAATGCGTCTGACCGGACAAAAGCGGCTCCATCTCTGCGCCCGCGGCCCCCAGCAGCCGCGCGGCCATCAGCACGGGAAGCACGGGTTCCGGGCAAAGCGCCCGGCCCAGCGCGTCGAACACCGCCATGATGTCAAAGCCCGCGCCGCCAAAGCCGCCCTGATCTTCGGTGGCGAAGGCGAGAAAGACGCCAAGCTCTGCCATCTCCGTCCACAGCGCCGGATCGTGATAGGGCGCGTCATAGGCGACTTTGGTGCGGTGATCGGTGCTGTACCGGTCGCCCAGAAACCGCGACAGGCTGTCGGTCAGCATGCGGCGGTCGTCTGTCATTTCGAAATTCATCAGCCGAGCCCCAGCATTGCCTTGGACAGGATATTCCGCTGGATCTCGTTCGATCCGCCGAAGATCGAGATCTTGCGGTTGTTGAAATAGGACGCGGCCTCATTGGCGAAATCGGGATCGGTCAGCGCGGCATTGTCCAGCCCCTCGGACGGGAAGGGCGCAGCCATCGGCCCGAGTGCGCGGCGCGAAAGGTCATTGAGGCGCTGGCGAATGACGGTTCCGGTGATCTTCAGCATCGAGCTTTCAAGTCCCGGCGCGCCGTTCTTCTGGGCCGCATCCAGCATCCGAAGATTGGTGATCTTCATCGCCTCGAGCGCAATTTCAACCCGCGCCATTTCCGCCGCGAACAGCGCGTTCTCTGCCAATGGGCGGCCATTGCGCAGAACCTTGCGCGCTAGGATTTTCAACTGCTCGAAGGCCGCGATGGAAAAACCGACCCCGGCGATATTCGTGCGTTCATGGGTCAGAAGGAACTTGGCGATCGTCCAGCCCTGGTTTTCCTCACCAACGAGGTTGGCGGCGGGAACGCGCACATCGGTAAAGAACACCTCGTTCACCTCATGCCCGCCCTCGATCAGGCGAATAGGGCGCATTTCGATCCCGGGCGTGTCTAGATCGACGAGGATGAAGCTGATGCCTTCCTGCGGCTTGCCATCGGTCTTTGTGCGTACGAGGCAGAAGATGCGGTTCGCGTGTTGGCCCAGCGTCGTCCAGGTCTTTTGCCCGTTGATGACATAGTCGTCCCCGTCGCGCACCGCTTGCGTCTTGAGACTGGCGAGATCGGATCCGGCGCCGGGCTCTGAATAGCCCTGACACCACCAGTCGCGCCCATCGAGGATACGTGGAAGGTATTCCTTTTTCTGCGCGTCCGAGCCGAAGGCCATCAGCACAGGCCCCAGCATTGCAAGGCCGAAGGGCACGATACGGGGCGCGAAGGCGCGGGCGCATTCCTCTTCGAAAATATGTCGCTGCACCGGCGTCCAGCCGGGGCCTCCGTATTCCTCGGGCCATGTGACGGCCAGCCAGCCCTTGTCGTTCAGGATGGCGTGCCAGCGCTCCATATCGTCTTTTGTCAATTCGCGCCGGGCGCGGACCTTGGCGGACAGATCCTCGGGCAAGTGGCTTCCGAGAAAGGCACGTACCTCGTCCTGAAAGCCGCGTTCCTCGGATGAAAAGCTCAGATCCATGACATGTCCTCCGGCAGTGCCATACCAGACCTAGCGCCGGGATGCGTCTTCGTCCATCGGGTTGAACCAAGTTGAAAATCCCGCGAAGGCCGCGCATGGTCGGCGCGAACTGGTACAAGCGAAAGATCCCCTGATGCGACACGGCGGCGCCCTTCTGATCGACTGTCTTCTGGCCCTCGGTGCGACAAAGGCCTTCGGCGTGCCGGGCGAGAGCTTTCTGGCCGCGCTGGATGCGATGCACGACACGAAAGGGCAGCTTGATTTCGTCAATTGTCGAAACGAGGGCGGCGCGGGCTTCATGGCCGCCGCCTGGGGCAAGCTGACGGGTGATCCGGGGATCGCCTTCGTCACACGCGGGCCGGGGGTGACGAACGCGTCGATCGGTATCCACACGGCGATGCAGGACAGCGCGCCGATGCTGATTTTCGTGGGGCAGGTCGGCACCGACATGCGCGGGCGCGAGGCGTTTCAGGAAATCGACTATCGCGCGGTCTTCGGGTCGATGGCGAAATGGGTGTGTGAGATTGATGCGGCCGACCGCATCCCCGAAATCGTCTCGCGCGCCTGGACAGTGGCGACGACGGGACGGCCCGGGCCGGTGGTGCTGGCCTTGCCCGAGGATATGCTGTCTGGCCCTGCAAGTGCGCCCGCGATCAGCGGACCGCTACGGATTGCCCCGCCTGCGCCGAATGCTGCAGCGCTGGATGAGGCGCGGGAAAGGCTAACCAAGGCCAAGCGCCCCGTGATCGTCATTGGTGGGTCGAACTGGACGGAGGCGGGGCGCGCCGGGCTGCGGTCCTTCGCCGAAGGATCGGATATCCCGGTCGTCGCCGCGTTTCGCTATCAGGACCAGTTTGACAATCATTCCAAGGTCTTCACGGGCGAAGCTGGTGTTGGTATGCCACCCAATGTCCGCAAGCTTCTATCAGAGGCGGACGTGATCCTCGCGCTCAATATCCGCTTTGGCGAGATGACGACGGATGCCTATAGCCTCTTCGCCGTCCCCGATCCCGCGCAGGACATCATCCATATCCACCCCTCTGCGGGTGAGATCGGCAAGATCTATCGCCCGGTCCTTGGCCTTGTCGCCTGCCCCAACGCCACGGCAGAGGCGCTGTCGCCGGTGAGCGGCGACTGGGCAGACTGGCGTAGAGCGGCCCGCGCGGCCTATGAGGATGGGCTGAAGGCCCCCGCGCAGCCGTCGCCCGTCGACATGGCTGCCGTCACCGAACACCTGCGGGGCGTGCTGTCTGAGGATGTGATCCTGACCAACGGGGCGGGCAATTTCAGCGTCTGGCCGAACAAGTTCTTTCCCTTCGGCCCAAAGGCGCGGCTGCTCGCGCCGCAATCGGGCGCGATGGGCTATGGCCTGCCTGCGGCCATAGCGGCCTCGGTCGCCCATCCCGGGCGGCAGGTTGTCTGTTTTGCCGGGGACGGCGATTTTCAGATGAATTGCCAGGAATTGGCGACTGCGCGCGAGATCGGCGCCTCGTTCGTGGTCCTCGTCGTCAACAACAAGACCTACGGCACGATCCGCGCGCACCAGGAACGCAACTACCCCGAGCGCGTGTCGGGCACCGACATGATGAACCCCGATTTTGCGGCCATGGCGCAGGCGGCGGGGTTGTTCGGTGAGCGTGTAGAGCGGACAGAGGATTTCCCGGCAGCCTTCGAGCGCGCATGCGCGGCAGGCTCGGCGGCGGTTCTCGATCTTGATGTGGCGGCCGAGGCGCTGACGCCGCGCCAGACCCTCAGCGAAATGCGCGCGGCGGCCCTGTCGCGCCGATCCGGCGGCTGATCCGGCGCCATGAAGGACAGCTATGATGTCGTGATCGTGGGCGGGGCGGTCGTCGGATCGGCGGTCGCCTACTACCTCGCGGCCAATCCCGATTTCGACGGCAGCATCGCGGTGATCGAGCGCGACCCGAGCTACCGGTTGTCTTCGACCGCGCTGTCGGCCTCTTCGATCCGGACGCAATTTTCGAACGCAATCAACGTGAAGATCAGCCAGTACGGCCATGAGGTCATTCGAGATTTCGCCAGTATGGTCGGCACCGACGGCGATCCCACACCAGATCTTGGCTTTCAGCCCGGTGGCTACCTGTTCCTTGCCAATACGGAAACCGGCGCGGCGGTCTTGCGCGAAAAGCACGCAGTGCAGCGGGCGTGCGGCGCAGACGTCGTGCTGATGTCGCCCGAGGAAATCGGCGCCGCCTTCCCGCATATTAGGACCGATGACCTGCACTTGGGGTCCTACGGACGCTCGGGCGAGGGGTGGTTCGATAGTGTCGGACTGATGCAGGGCTTTCGGCGAAAGGCCAAGGCGCTCGGCGCGGAAATACTCACTGATGAGGTCGTGGGTCTTGAGGGCGACGCGACCCGGATCAACACCGTCACGCTGAAATCCGGGCGCCGACTGAGCGCGGGCACGGTGGTCAATGCCGCCGGTCCCCGCGCGGCGCTGGTGGCACGCATGGCCGGATTGCATGTCCCGGTGGAGCCGCGCAAGCGCACGACCTTTGTCTTTTCCTGTGCACGCAGCCCAGAGGGCACGGCCACGGTCAATGACGGCCGCCTGCCGCTGATGGTCGATCCGTCTGGCGTCTATTGCCGCCCCGAGGGGCGCTATTTCATCGCCGCCAGCCCGCCGGTTGAGGATCCGGCGGTCGATTGGGACGATTTCGAACCGCGCTATGGCGAATTCGAAGACCTCGTCTGGCCCGCACTCGCGGCCCGGTCCGAAGCGTTCGAGGCAATCCGGGTGATCAACCAATGGGCCGGGCATTATGATTTCAACACGCTTGATCATAACCTGATCGTGGGGGCGCATCCCGAGATGCGGAATTTCATCTTCGCGAACGGGTTTTCGGGCCACGGGCTGCAACAGGGGCCTGCCGCCGGGCGCGCGGTGATGGAATTGATCACCTATGGCGGGTACCGGACGCTCGATCTAGGCGAGGTCGGGTATGAAAGGGTGCTCGAAAACCGCCCATTCCTTGAGAAAGCGGTAATCTAGACGACTGAGCGACGGGGATGACGACAGGTTCCTGCTTGACCCCAAATCGCGCTGATGCGCAGACTTATGGGCGCATGGGGAGATGACGTTGGACGGAACGCGCACGCTTGCACGCAGATGCCTTGCCCGAAACTCGCGCAGGCTCCGGCAGCGGCACGGAAAGGTCCACCCCTCCCCATGATGGCGATCATTCGGACCGGGAGCCACAGGCCGCCCGGTGCGGCAAGGATCGGCGGGGCAAAAACTCCGCCGGACACACAACGGGAGACTACTCAATGAAAAAGACCCTTCTTTCATCGGCCGCGCTTCTTGCGATGGCGGGCACTGCCTTTGCGGCGGGCCATTCTACCGAAGTCAAGATCGGCGTGATCCTCGGCTTCACTGGCCCGATTGAATCGCTGACCCCGGCCATGGCTGACGCGGCAGAGCTTGCGATGACCGAAATCAACGAGGCCGGCGGCGTGCTCGACGGTATGATGGTGACCCCGGTGCGCGCAGATTCGACCTGTATCGATTCCGCTGCCGCCACCGCCGCGGCAGAGCGTCTGATCACCTCGGACGGCGTTGTCGCGATCATGGGCGCGGATTGCTCGGGCGTGACCGGCGCGATCCTTGCCAACGCAGCGCTGCCGAACGGCATCCCGATGATCTCGCCCTCGGCGACCTCGCCGGGCCTGTCGACCGCTGAAGACAACGGCCTGTTCTTCCGCACCGCACCTTCGGATGCGCGCCAAGGCGAAGTTCTGGCCAATATCCTGGCCGACAAGGAAATCACCGAAGTCGCCGTGACCTATACAAACAACGACTACGGCAAGGGCCTGTCGGACAGCTTCATCTCGGCCTTCGAAGCGGCTGGCGGCACCGTGACCATTTCGGCGCCCCACGAAGACGGCAAGGCCGACTATTCGGCCGAAGTCGCATCGCTCGCATCCGGCGGCGGTGAGGTTCTGGCGGTCCTCGGCTATGCCGACCAAGGCGGCAAGGGCATCATCCAAAGCTCGCTCGATACCGGTGCGTTCGACACGTTCATGATGGGTGACGGCATGTTCGCCAACGCCCTGATGGCCGATCTCGGCAGCGACATGGAAGGCTCTTTCGGTGCCGTCCCGTGGAGCGAGGGCGAGGGCGCGGATGCTTTCGCGTCGATCACCGAAGCGGCCGGGATCGAGGGCGACAGCTCGTTCACCCGCGAATCCTATGACGCGGCGGCGCTTCTGGCGCTGGCGATGCAGGCGGGCGGCGAAGCGACCTCCGAGGCGATCGCGGCCAACATCCTTAACGTCGCCAACGCACCGGGCGAGCAGATCCTGCCGGGCGAGCTGGCCAAAGGCCTGGAAATCCTCGCGAATGGCGGCGAGATCGACTATGTCGGCGCCACCAATGTCGAGCTGATCGGCCCCGGCGAAGCGGCAGGCACCTACCGCGAATACACCGTGGAAGACGCGGATTACTCGACGGTTCAGTTCCGCTGATCGCGAAACTTCGATAAAGACTGGCAACCCGGGACATGCGTTCCGGGTTGCCGCATTTGAAGAAGGGCAAGATGGATGATCGAAGTCCACGATCTTCACAAGCATTTCGGGGGTTTCCACGCGGTCGACGGCGCAAGTCTGACGATCGAGGAAGGCTCTATCACCGGGCTGATCGGCCCGAACGGCGCGGGCAAGACGACGCTGTTCAACGTGATCGCGGGCGTTCTGCCGCCGACGTCGGGGCGCGTGACGATGGCGGGCGAGGATATCACCGGCCTGCCGCCGCACGAGTTGTTTCACAAGGGCCTTCTGCGCACCTTCCAGATTGCGCATGAATTTCCGTCGATGACCTGCCGAGAGAACCTGATGATGGTGCCGGGCGGGCAATCCGGGGAATCGCTCTGGAATACGTGGTTCGGGCGCCGCCGCATCGCCGCCGAAGAACGCAGCCTGCGCGCCAAGGCCGACGAGGTTCTGGAATTCCTGACGATTTCGCATCTGGCCGACCAAAAGGCCGGGCAGGTGTCGGGCGGGCAGAAAAAGCTGCTAGAGCTTGGCCGCACCATGATGGTCGATGCGCGGATCGTGTTTCTCGACGAGGTCGGCGCCGGCGTGAACCGAACGCTTCTCAACACCATTGCAGACGCCATCCAGCGCCTGAACGAGGAACGGGGATACACCTTTGTCGTGATCGAGCATGACATGGATTTCATCGGGCGCCTGTGCAATCCGGTCATCTGCATGGCCGAGGGCAAGGTACTGGCCGAGGGCACGCTGGCCGAGATCAAGGCGAACGAGCAGGTGATCGAGGCGTATCTCGGCACAGGATTGAAGAACAAGGAACAGGTGGGCGCGCATGTCTGACGCCTATGCCGATCGCGGCAACAAGGACCGCTCGATCACCAAGGAAAGCAGCGCCTCCATGACGGGTCACCCGGGCACGGGCGAGGCGAGGGATACCGCGAACGCGTATCTCATCGGTGACAGCATGACCGGCGGTTACGGGCAGGGTCCCGACATCCTGCATGAGTGCACCATCGCCGTTAATCCGGGCGAAATCGCGGTGATCGTCGGCCCCAACGGCGCGGGCAAATCCACCGCCATGAAGGCCGTCTTTGGAATGCTGAACCTGCGCAAAGGTTCGGTGCGGCTGGATGGCGAGGATATCACTAACTTGTCGCCCCAGGACCGCGTCGCCAAAGGCATGGGCTTTGTGCCCCAGACCAACAATATCTTCGCGTCCATGACCGTCGAGGAGAACCTCGAAATGGGCGCGTTCATCCGCCGCGATGACATCAGGCCGACGATGGAACAGGTGTTCGAGCTTTTCCCGATCCTGAAGGACAAGCGCAATCAGGCCGCCGGAGAGCTGTCAGGCGGCCAGCGCCAGCAGGTCGCCGTGGGCCGCGCGCTGATGACCCAGCCCAAGGTCCTGATGCTGGATGAGCCGACCGCGGGCGTGTCGCCCATCGTCATGGACGAGCTTTTCGACCGCATCATCGAGGTCGCGCGCACCGGCCTTCCGGTGCTGATGGTCGAACAAAACGCCCGCCAGGCGCTGGAGATCGCCGACAAGGGCTATGTGCTGGTGCAGGGCGCGAACGCCCATACCGGGACGGGCAAGGAACTCATGGCCGACGCCGAAGTCCGCCAGAGCTTTCTGGGGGGCTGAGCATGGATCTTCTCAACGCCATTGTGGCGCTTTCGAATTTTGTCCTGATCCCGGCCACCGCCTATGGCGCGCAGCTTGCGCTGGGGGCGCTTGGGGTGACGCTGATCTACGGGATTCTGCGATTTTCCAACTTTGCTCACGGCGACACCATGGCGTTCGGCACCATGATTGCCGTCCTCAGCACCTGGGGCCTTCAAGCCTATGGCGTCAATCTCGGCCCGCTGCCCACCGCGCTTCTGGCCCTACCGGTTGCCATCGCGGGGACGGCGCTTCTTTTGATCTTCACCGACCGGATCATCTATCGCTTCTACCGCCAACAGCGCGCGAAGCCCGTGATCCTCGTGATCGTCTCGATGGGTGTGATGTTCGTCCTGAACGGCGTTGTTCGCTTCATCATCGGCCCCGATGATCAGCGCTTTGCGGATGGCGAGAG
>CBFIJK010000068.1:7434-16531 GCA_965662745.1 uncultured Paracoccaceae bacterium | reverse complement strand
GGCGATGACCATATCCGCATCGCGCGCGCCGGCCTTGTCGAGCACATCGGGATAGGACGCAAAGCCCGCGATCCCCTGCACGTCCAGCGTATCAGTCGCACGGCGCACCAGATCGGCGTTGTTGTCGACCACGGTGACATCGTTGCGCTCACCCGAAAGATGGCGCGCGATTTGCCAGCCGACCTGACCCGCGCCGCAGATGATGACCTTCATGGCTTACTCGTCCCGCCTTGCCGCCCTTAACCGATGGCAGAAGGCGCGGCGGGGGTCAACGCGGGGCGCTGCGGCAAGGGTGCCGCATTAAGCTGTCTTGCGTTGTTCTTCAGCCTCGTCGTCTTCGACATGCGCCACGCGCCCGCCAGAGCGGTTCGAGGTCACGACACCCAGCGATTTCAGCTTTCTGTGCAGCGCCGAGCGCTCCATGCCGACGAAAGAGGCCGTGCGGCTGATATTGCCGCCGAACCGGTTGATCTGGGTCAGCAGATATTCCCGCTCGAACAGCTCGCGCGCCTCGCGCAGGGGCAAGGTTGCAAGGCTACCCGACAAGATCACGCGGCCTTCTTCGGCCTGCGCGGGCGTTCCGGTTTCGGGCAGTTCATCGGGCGCGATCGGCCCGGTGCCGTCGCCGAGGATCAGGACCCGTTCGATCACGTTCTTCAATTGGCGCACATTGCCCGGCCAGATCATCGTCTGCAGCAGCGCGATCGCGTCTTCGCCAACCTCGCGCTGGGGCAGGCCTTGGGTCTTGTTGAACCCTTCGATGAAATGCTCGGCCAGCACCGGAATATCCTCGCGCCGTTCTTCCAGCGAGGGAACAGAGATCGGCACGACGTTCAGGCGGTGAAACAGTTCCTGCCGGAACCGTCCCTCGGTGATCTCGACATCGAGGTTCTTGTTGGTCGAGGAAATTACCCGCACATCGACGCGCACTTTCTCATTGCCGCCGACACGCTGGAATTGCTGCTCGACCAACACGCGCAGGAGTTTCGACTGCGTCCCCAGCGGCATGTCCGCGACCTCGTCGAGGTAAAGGACGCCGCCATCTGCCTGCTCCAGCAGCCCCTCTTCGATGCCCCGTTCGGTGCCTTCGCGGCCGAACAGGACCTCTTCCATGTGGTCGGGTTGCACGGTAGCGGAATTGACGACAATGAAGGGCCGGTCCGCGCGGTTCGAATTGGAATGCACGAAGCGCGCAGCGACTTCCTTGCCGCAGCCCGCAGGGCCGGTCAGCATGACGCGCCCGTTGGATTTCGTCACTTTTTCCAACTGGTTCTTGAGCGTCTTGAAGGCGGCGGACGCGCCGATCATCTCGGCCGAAGTCACATCCTTGCGGCGCAGTTCGACGTTCTCGCGGCGCAGGCGCGAGGTTTCCATGGCGCGGCGGATCACAACGAGAAGCTGGTCGATATTGAAGGGCTTTTCGATGAAATCATAAGCGCCCTGCTTGATCGCGGCCACGGCGATCTCGATATTGCCGTGTCCCGAGATGATGACAATCGGGATGCCGGGGTGATCGCGCTTGACGTGCTTGAGGATGTCGATTCCGTCCATGTGGCTGTCTTTCAGCCAGATATCGAGGATCATCAGCGCCGGCGCAGAATCTTCGATGGACGCCATGCATTCATCGGCATTCGCGGCGAGGCGCGTGCCATAGCCCTCGTCTTCCAGGATGTCGCCGATCAGTTCGCGGATATCACGCTCGTCGTCCACGATCAGGATGTCACTCATACCAGTCTCCTCGTCTCAAACCGCCAGCTTTGTTGTTGCGTCAGCCGCCGCGCTGATTTCGGCGGGCAGACGTATTTCGGCCCGTGCGCCCGCAGGGGCGCCGGGCTGGAACGGATCGGCATCGGTCAGGATGAGCGTGCCGCCGTGTTCCTCGATGATCTTCTTGACGATGGGCAGGCCCAGACCGGTGCCCTTCTCGCGTGTTGTCACGTAAGGCTCGAAGAGGCGCGCGCGGTCCTCGGGCAGGCCGATGCCATTGTCGGACACCGTGATCAGGATGCCGCCCTCTTCGGGCACCATCGCGACGCGCACCTCGCCCTGGTGGCCCTCGGGCTCTTTCCCAGTTTCGTGCAGAGATTCAATGGCTTCCCCGGCGTTCTTTATAAGGTTCGTCAGCGCCTGGCTAATCATCGTCGCGTCGATTTCCGCGCCAACGCCTTCAACCGCATCGGTCAGGGTGACCGTGACGCCCGGCGTCGCTTCTTCCTGCAGGATGACCGCATCGCGCACCAGTTTCGTCAGATCGGTGCTGCGCCGTTCAGGTTCGGGCATACGGGCGAATTTGGAGAATTCATCAACAATACGCCGCAGATCATCCGTCTGGCGCACGATCACGTCGGTATATTGCTCCAGCATCGCTGCATCCTCGCCAACGCGCGGTGCGAATTTGCGCTTGAGGCGTTCGGCCGACAGTTTGATCGGGGTCAGCGGGTTCTTGATTTCATGCGCGATGCGCCTTGCCACATCCCCCCACGCCGCCATGCGCTGCGCGGTGACCAGGTCGGTCACGTCGTCGAAGGCGATCACGTAACCTTCAAGCTGGCCGTCCTGGTTCCGGCGTGTCGCGATGCGCACCAGCAGGTTTTCCAGCTTTCCCGCGCGGCTGACGCGGATTTCTTCCTGCGCGGCTTCGGTCTTGGCCTCGCGCAGGCGTTCGTAAAGCGGCAGGAATTCCGGGATCGCAAGGCTGAGCGTTTGCTGCGCCCCTGGACCGGCCGAAACGCCGATTAACCGCTCGGCGGACCGGTTCACGAAGGCGATATTGCCCTGCGCATCTAGCCCCACAACCCCGGCAGTGACCGACGACAGCACGGAATCGAACAGCCGCCGCCGCCGTTCGACTTGCGCGTTGGTGTCGAGAAGCGCGTCGCGCTGCGCTTTCAGTTGCCGCGTCATCTGGTTGAAGATCCGGCCCAGCATGGCGATCTCGTCATCGCCCTGCTCTTCCTTCAACTGAACGTCGAAATCGCCTGCGCCGACGCGCTGCACCGCGCCCGCAAGGCGGCCAACGGGGCGTGACAGGCGTTCGGCGAACCAAAGCCCCAGCCAGATCGCGGCGAGGATCAGGATCACCGCAAAGCCGATATATAAAAGGCCGAATTCAAAGAGGATGCGTCCGCGTTCGCTTTCCAGCTGGGTATAAAGACCAACGGTTTCCTGCGTGTCATCGAGCAGCGCCAGAAGATCACCATCGACATCGCGGCTCACATAGAGAAACCGGTCGAGAAAGCCGTCCACCGGCGTCAGGGCACGGAATTCATTGTTGTCCCAATCCTCGATAATGACCGTCTCGCCCTGGCGCGCTTGCATCAGGGCCGCCTCCGTGGGGCGTTCGAACCCGAAGAGATATGACCGCTCGCCCCGCGCCCGGATCTCTCCGGTGCCGTCGATGACATAGGCTTCGCGCAGGCCCCGCTGGATCAGCTGCTGGCCTTGCGTCAGCTCCTGGCGCAACTGACCGTCCGACAGGATCAGATTGCCACGACGCTGTTCGGCGAGAAACCGCGCCAACGCCTCGGCGTCGGTCGTCAAATCGGTGCGATGTTCGTTCTCATAGGCTTCTGCGGCGGCAAGCGAGTTGCGCACCACTTCTCGGACGCGGTCGGAAAACCAGCCCTCAAGCCCGACATTCACCGTGAGGACAGCAAAGATCGCCACAAGGATCGTCGGCATGACAGCGATCCCGGTGAATGCCCCCGTGAGGCGTAGGTGCAGCCGCGAGCCGGCGGAATGCGCGCGGCGCGCGGAAATCATCTCGGCAATGCGTTGCAAGACCAGCGCGGCGACGACGATGACGTAGACGAGATCGGCCAATAGAACGAGTCGCAGCGCCAGCGAGGACGCGCCCTGATCGAGCGGGCCGAACACCAGATAGGTGGCAACGGCAAGAACCGGACCGAGCACGATGAGGCCAAGCGTGGCTGCCGTTTGGGCGCGCCGGGTCCGCCTGAGTCGCATCAACTGTTCCAGGCTCATGCCTCGCATCGCTGCGCGCATGGTGGGCAACCTCGTTCTTTTGGCCAAGCACCGCTCGGGTGCGGCTATACCGCTGGATGGGGCTTTGAGGGCGATGCCCTAATGCCACTCTTATGTTGCGCTTTTACATCAACTTGCGGCGGCGTGTCACCTGAATATCGAGATCCGTGATCTTTTTGCGCAGCGTATTGCGGTTGATGCCAAGCAGATCGGCGCATTTCGCCTGGTTTCCTCCCGTCGCATCCAATGCGATTTCGATCAGCGGAAGCTCTACTTCCTTGAGAATGCGCTGATAAAGACCGGGCGGCGGCAGCACGCCTCCATGCAGGTCGAAATACCGGCGCAGATGTTTCGCGACAGAGGCGGAAAGCCGCTCACCTTCACCGCCTCCCTGCAAGGGTTCCATAGCGGGCTGATTTCCCAGGACCGATTCGACTTCGCTGCGGGTGATGATCTCTTCCGGGGACGTCACCACAAGGCGGCGCACCGCGTTCTCAAGCTGGCGCACATTGCCAGGCCAGCTATAGGCGCGCACAAGATCCATCGCCTCGTCGCCGAAGCGCCGCGCAAACAGGCCATCCCGCGCAGCGCGTTCCAGAAAATGGTCGGCCAGAAGCGGGATGTCGTCGACCCGTTCGCGCAAGGACGGCACATGCACCATCACGCCTGACAGGCGGTAATACAGATCCTGCCGCAGCGCGCCCGATTCCATGCGCTGGGTCAGATCGCTTTGGCTGGTCGCCATCACCCGTGGGGAATTGTCGGTGAAACTGTCAAGCATCCGTACGATCCGCGCCTGTGCCTCGACGCTAAGATCTCCAATTTCGTCAAAGAGTAGCGAGCCGTTCTTCGCGCGGCTGAGCAGCATCGAAGGTCCGTCCATCGTCGACAGATCGCTGCCCGTGGCCACCACGAAGGGCAGCGTGCGGCGGTCGGAAAAATCGTGGATCGCGCGGGCAATCAAGGATTTGCCGGTGCCCGATTCCCCGGTGATGAGCGCGGGCAGATCGGTGTTCATCACCCGCGCCACCAGCCGATAGAGGGCCTGCATCGCGGGGGTGCGGCCAACAAGCGGCAGGTCCTTGTCCTCGCTCTCCGTCGCGGGCGGCGTTTGCCCCGCCTGCGGCGCACGCCGTTTGATATCCAGCGCGCGGGCCGCGCGTTTCATCAGATCAGGCAGATCGAAGGGCTTCGGCAGATAATCGTACGCCTCTTTTTCCGCAGCCTGAATCGCCGTGGTGATCGTGTTCTGCGCCGAGATCACGATGACCGGCAGGCCGGGCCGCTGCTCGGAGATCAGCGGCAGCGCTTCCAGCCCGTTGCCGTCGGGCATGATGACGTCCGAGATCACCAGATCGCCCTTCCCTTCCTCGACCCAACGCAGAAGCGTGACCATGGATGAGGTCGCATGCACCTTGCATCCGGCACGGGTCAGCGCCTGTGTCAGAACGGTTCGGATCGTGCGGTCGTCATCGGCGACAAGAACGGTGCCGTCCATCAGGTCTCTCCAGTGTCAGTCTTGGGGGCTTGGGGAAGCGAAATGCGGAACACGGTGCGGCCGGGCACTGAATCGACGCTGATCCAGCCCATGTGCTCCGAGATGATTTTCGAGACGAGCGCGAGGCCCAGTCCGGTGCCATTTTCGCGGCCGGAAACGAAAGGCTCGAACACGTCGCTGGCGATTTCTGGCGGCAGGCCGGGGCCATCGTCGATGATTTCGACCTGCAGCGGCAGCTTCAGCGGCAGGCCTTCCGGCCCGCGAAGGCGCAGCGACATGTCATAGAATGTGCGCAGGCGAATGGTGCCGCCGCTGTCGCCGCCCGCTTCGGCAGCGTTCTTGAGAAGGTTCAGGAACACCTGGATGATCTGGTCCCCGTCCACATAAGTCGGCGGAAGCGAAGGATCGAAATCCTCGATGATCTTCATGTTCGCGGCATAGCCCACCTGGGCAGAGCGCCGCGCGCGGTCCAAAAGATCGTGGATGTTCAGAACCTTGCGTTCTGGAGGACGCAGATTGCCGAACTGTTCGACCTGTTCGAGCAACAAGACGATCCGGCGGCTCTCGGCGACGATCAGGTCGGTGAGTTCCTGATCGGCTTTCGTCAGGTTCATCGACAAAAGCTGCGCCGCCCCGGTGATCCCAGCGAGCGGGTTCTTGATCTCATGCGCCAGCATTTCCGCCATGCCGATGGCCGACTTCGCTGCCGAATTGACCGAAAGCGCGCGTCCAAGGCGGTGGGCCAACTCGCGCGGCTCGATCGTGACCAGCACATGGCCGGGAATACCCTGAAGCGGCGCGATCTGAATGTTGCATTGGACAGGCGGCGCGTTCCCGCCCGAGACGTCCACGAAATTGATGAACAGCGCACCCTGGTCCGTACGCACGCGCTGGAACGCCTCGTCCAACGGCGCGTCAATGGCCAGCCGATCAAAGAATGGCGAGTCGGCCAGCGACTTGCGAGATACATTCAGAAACTGCTCTGCCGCTGGGTTGGCGTCTATGATCCGGTCGTCCACATCCACCAGAAAGGCGGGCATCGGCAGCGACGACCAGATGGCGGTGTCGATCGTGCTCATGCCGCCTGCCTTTCCAGGCCCGACAGCGCTGTGGGCAAAAGATGCGGCACCTCGCTTGGCGCGGCGGTCAAGACGCGGCGGCGCAAACAATCGGGCGTCCCCGCGCGGTCCATATACCAGCCGAGGTGCTTGCGGATCACCTTTGCGCCAAGGGCCGTGCCGTAGAAGGACAGACTTGCCTCGAAATGCCCGGCGACCATATCGGCGAAGGCTGCGCCCGTCGGAATTCGCGGCGCGGGCGTGCCATAAAGGGCGTGCGCGATCCCGGCGAGCCGCCAGGGCGCGCCTTGGGCACCACGCCCTATCATCACGCCATCCGCACCCGACAGGTGCAGGGCAAGCCGCGCATCCTCGGTGGTTTGAATATCGCCATTCGCGATCACGGGGATCGACACGGCGTCTTTGACAGCGCGGATCGCGGCCCAGTCGGCCTTGCCCTTGTAGAACTGGCAGCGCGTGCGCCCGTGGATGGTGATCATGGCGATTCCGGCGGATTCGGCGCGCTTGGCAAGTTCTGCCGCGTTCAGGCAATCGTCGTCCCAGCCCAGGCGCGTCTTCAGCGTGACGGGAACCGACACCGCGCCGACGACCGCCTCGATCAGGCTCAGTGCATGATCGAGGTCGCGCATCAGCGCCGATCCAGACAGTCCGCCAACGACCTTCTTGGCCGGGCAGCCCATGTTGATGTCGATCACCTGCGCGCCGTTGTCTTCGACCATCCTTGCCGCGCGCGCCATCCACGCGCCATCTCGCCCGGCCAGTTGAACGGCGGTCCCGGTGACGCCAAACCCAAGCTCTGCCCTTTCGCGCACACCCGGCTTTGCCTGCACCATTTCCTGGCTGGCGACCATTTCGCTCACCACCATGCCCGCGCCGAAGGACGCAACGAGATTGCGGAACGGCAGATCGGTGATCCCCGCCATCGGTGCAAGAAGAACCGGGGGCATCGGAGGAAGTTGTGCCACTTGCTTGGACAAACGATTAAACCTTGTGCATTCAGGAATTGAGCTATGCCGTTCCCCGCGAAATGGCAAATGACAGAGCCGTGGATTCAGGCGCTACGCCGCCTCTGCCTATTATTTCAGCAACACGGCTGCGGCATGCGCACCCATTGTCTCAAGCCGCATCAAACAATAGACAGTCGGCGCAAGGGGGACACGGGCATGACAACGGCTGCCGTCATCGTCGCCGCCGGGCGCGGAACCCGTGCCGGAGGCGCCGAGCCGAAGCAATGGCAAAGGCTGAAGGGCCGAAAGATCGCGGATTGGACGCTGGATGCGTTTCGCGCGGTGCCGGGGCTTGGGCCGATCGTCGTCGTGCTGCACCCCGACGACATGGCGCGCGCCGCGGACTGGCCCGATGTGATCGCCGTTCCGGGCGGAGAGACCCGCGATCAGTCGGTGCGCAACGGGCTCGAGGCGCTAAAGCCGCAGTCCCCGTCCAAGGTTCTAATCCACGATGTCGCGCGGCCCCTCGTCCGCCCCGAAAGCATTCAGGCGGTGATCGCCGCGCTCGATACACATTCCGCCGCCGCCCCCGCCCTTGCCGTCACGGATGCGCTATGGCGAGGTGCCGACAGTGTTGTGACCGGCACGGCGGACCGCGCCGGGCTTTACCGTGCGCAGACGCCGCAGGGGTTTCGCTATGACATGATCCTTGCAGCGCACCGGTCCCATCCGGGCGGCGCGCTTGACGATGTCGAGGTCGCGCGCGCGGCTGGGGTGGATGTTCACATCCTGCCGGGCGATGAACGCAATCTGAAAATTACCGAAGCGGGGGATTTTGCCCGCGCAGAGCTATTGATGGGGCCTGATATGGATATTCGCGTGGGCAACGGCTTTGACGTGCACAGCTTTGCGCCGGGCGATCACGTGACGCTTTGCGGTGTCGCGGTGCCCCATGACAAAGGCCTGACCGGGCATTCGGATGCCGATGTCGCAATGCATGCGCTGACCGATGCGATCTACGGCGCGCTGGCCTCGGGCGATATCGGGCAGCATTTTCCGCCAAGCGATCCCCAGTGGAAGGGTGCAGACAGCCGGATCTTCCTAGAACATGCCGTAGATCTGGTGGCAGAGCGCGGCTACGCGCTGTCGAATGTCGATGTGACGATGATCTGCGAGCGCCCGAAGATCGGGCCGCATGTCCCTGCCATGCAAGAGAAACTGTCAGAAATCACGGGCCTTCCGGTCGACCGCGTCGGGGTGAAGGCGACGACATCGGAACGGCTTGGCTTTACGGGTCGCGAGGAAGGGATTGCCGCGATGGCCACCGCGACGCTGGTATCGGCATGAGCCGCATCATCGCGCTGTTCTTTTATGTCGGCCTGCTAAAACCTGCGCCCGGCACCTGGGGGTCTGCGGCAGCCGTTCTGGCAGCCTGGATGCTTCATGGCTTGGGCGGGTTTCCCCTGCTGGTCATCGCGACGGCGATTGTCATCCCTCTCGGCTGGTGGGCGATCCGCGAAGAAACACGCGGCGCCGACCATGAAGACCCGTCCGAGATCGTCATCGACGAGGTCGCAGGCCAGTGGATC
>CBFIJK010000068.1:0-7424 GCA_965662745.1 uncultured Paracoccaceae bacterium | reverse complement strand
GCTTTTCCCGCTCTCGGCTGGGCTTTGGTTCGCAGGCGCGGATCCGTGGCTTTTCCCATATCCCGGCTGGGTCGGCGCGTTCCTTCTGTTCCGCCTGTTTGACATCTGGAAGCCTGGCCCGATCGGCTGGGCGGACCGGCGCAGAGGACCTTCGGGCGTCATGCTCGATGACCTGATCGCCGGGGCCTTCGCGGCGATCGTCGTCGCGGCTGCGGCTGCAATCGCGCATATCGGGATGGGAGCATGAGCGCCGAAGGGGTTCTTGACGCCGCTCGCGCGCAGGGCGTCATGATCGCCACCGCCGAAAGCTGCACCGGCGGGATGGTTGCCGCCGCACTGACGGATATTCCGGGGTCTTCAGACGTGGTGGACCGGGGCTTTGTCACCTATTCCAACGCCGCCAAGCGCGAGATGCTGGGGGTGCGCGCAGAGACGCTCGAGGCGTATGGCGCGGTGTCCGAAGAGGTCGCGCGAGAGATGGCCGAGGGCGCGATTGCACATAGCGCCGCGGGCCTCGCCGTCTCGATCACCGGCATCGCGGGGCCTGGCGGGTCAGAGCACAAACCCGAAGGCCGGGTCTGCTTCGGCATCGCGCAGGACAGTCGCCAGACCCGCACCGAAACGGTGGAGTACGGCGCGCAAGGGCGCGGCGAAGTCCGCCGCCTGTCACGCGACCACGCGCTGGCGCTGCTTCTTGCAGCTTTGAACGCGCGAACGTCCTGATCCTGCCCATTATTACGGCACTACCGCCCAATTAGCGCCTGCAAATTAATCTTTCAGCATTTCGCACAAGCACCAAGCACCCCTGAGGTCACTTGCTGCTTTTCCGGGCGAAAGAAACCCGATTGAAGCCCCCGAACCTATCAAACGGAGGAGGGGATCATGGTCGGAGCGGATACCGCGTGGATCATCGTGGCGACGGCGCTTGTGCTGTTCATGACATTGCCGGGGCTGGCACTGTTCTATGGCGGGCTCGTGCGCTCGCGCAATGTGCTGAGCGTTTTCATGCACTGCTATGCCATCGCATGCCTGATGAGCGTGCTGTGGCTGGCGATCGGCTATTCCATCGCCTTCGGCCCCGGTGAAAGCGGGCTTTGGGGCGGGCTCGGCAAGGCCTTCCTGATCGGGGTCGATGCCGATGCGCTGGCCGGTACCCTGCCAGAGGTCCTGTTTTTTGCGTTCCAGATGACCTTTGCGATCATCACCCCGGCACTGATCGTCGGCGCCTACGTGGAACGCATCTCGTTCGGCTTCGTGCTCACCTTCTCGGGGCTGTGGATGCTGCTCTGCTATGCGCCGGTCGTCCACTGGATCTGGGGTGGTGGAATGCTGGCCGATGGCGGCATCTTCGGCGAGACCGGCGCGCGTGACTTCGCGGGCGGGATCGTCGTGCACGAAACCGCTGGCCTTGCCGCTTTGGTGATCGCCGTGATGCTGGGCGCGCGGTCGGACCGCACGAAACCGCCCCACAACCCAGGCTACGTCATGATCGGCGCGTCGATGCTGTGGGTCGGCTGGTTCGGTTTCAACGGCGGATCGCAGCTTGCGGCTGATGGTGGCGCGGCGATGGCGCTCACGGTCACACATATCTCGGCGGCGACGGCGTCGCTGACCTGGGCGCTGTGGGAGAAGATCAAGTACGGCAAGGCCAGCCTTGTGGGTCTGGTCACCGGCACGATCGCAGGGCTTGCGTCGATCACCCCGGCCTCGGGCTTTGTCGGCCCGATCGAGGCGCTGATCATCGGCGGCGTCGCGGGGATCCTCTGCCAGGAAGCAGTGAACGTGATCCGCAACGCGCTTGGCATCGACGACACGCTGGACGTGTTCGCGGTACACGGCGTCGGTGGCATCTTCGGCACGATCATGATCGCGGTCTTCGGCAGTCTGGGCTTTGCCAATGACGCAAGCTGGACGGCTCAGCTGGGCAGCCTGGTCATCGTGGGGGCGTTCACGGTCGTGGTGACGGCGGTTCTGGTCAAGCTGGTCGGGATGATCATGCCCTTCCGCGTCGACAAGGAAACCGAGACGACGGGGCTCGACATCACGCAGCACGGCGAACGCGCCTATGAGCTGACGTCTTAGAAACACAAGGCGCGCGGGCCCAAAAGGCCGCGCGCCCTGCCCTACCCGTAAAGCGCCTTCGCCCGGTTCTCGAAGGCGCGCACAACGCGCTGCATCGCTTCGTTGAAGACGACGCCGATTACGCCCTGCAGAACGCGGCTCTTGAATTCGAAATCGGTACGGAACGACACTTCGCACCCCCCTTCAACATCGCGGAATTGCCAGACGGAGTTCATGTATTTGAACGGACCGTCCAAATATTCGGTGTCGATGCGGTCCTCGTCCGGGATCAGAGTCACCTTGCTGCCGAAGCGCTCTCGGAACACTTTGAAAGAGATCACCAGATCGGCGTCCATGATGGTCTTGCCATCCACTTCTTTGCGGTCGCGGATGCGCGCGGCGGCGGTCCAGGGCAGGAATTCCGGATACCGTTCGACATCGGCGACAAGGTCGTACATCTGCGCCGCCGTGTAGGGCATCACACGGGTTTCGGAATGGGTCGTCATCAGCCAGCCGTCCAGCATTTGAAAAGTCGCGTCTGACTGCCACGGGGCGCCCCCCGTGCGCAAGGCGATGGCCTGCCGCACCGTGCGGAACGCGATTTCACTGGCCACGCCCCCCGCGATTTGGCACCAAGTCCCCGCGCCATTGCCCCGGGAAGGCCCGCCATGACCGATATGCCATACGTGATCGACGAGATGATCTCGGCCAAATCCATTGCCGCGCGGGTCGAGGCGCTGGCGCATGAGATCCGCAACGAGTTCGCAGGCACCGACAAGCTGGTGGTCGTGGGGCTTCTGCGCGGGTCCTTCGTGTTCATCGCCGATCTGGTGCGCGAACTGGATTTGCCGGTCGAGGTCGATTTCCTTGAGGTTTCGTCCTACGGCGATGCGATGGAATCGAGCCGAGAGGTGCGAGTCCTGAAAGACCTTCGCGGCACGATCGAGGGCCGGGACGTTCTGGTGGTCGAAGATATCGTCGATACCGGTTTCACCCTCGCTCATGTCATCAAGATGCTGGAGAACCGGGCGCCCGCACGCCTTCGGACCATCGCGCTGCTCGACAAACCCTCGCGCCGCGAGGTCGAGGTCAAGGCGGATTGGACCGGATTCGAGATCCCCGATGAATTCGTTGTCGGCTACGGCATCGACTATGCCCAGCGGAACAGGAACCTGCCCTGCATCGGCAAGGTGCGGTTCACCCAATGAATCCGCGCTGGCTGTTGAAAGCCTCGCTCTGGGCGCGCAATCCGCCGTCGATGAAAAAGGTGATCTTCGTCGTCTCGATCATCGGGATCTGCGCCACTGTCTTCGTGGTCGAGCGCTATATCGGTTGGCCAGACTGGCTGACCGTGGACAACAAACCGGGGCGAATCCGGTTCTAGTGCACAATCGAGACGCGTCTCGCGCACGAAGAATTTTCTTTCTTTGTTACATGGGGTCACTACAGTTCACGTGGAGTGCCCTTTTTCAGACGGAGTTCTTTCATGCCCTCAACGACGAAATTCATTGCAACGCTCGCTCTTGGTGTTCTGACCGCAGGCGGCGTGATTGCGGCCAGCCATTCGGCAAGCCCGGTCGATCCGAAATCCGCCGTGACGGCGCGCAAGGGCCACATGCAGATCTACGCCCACAATCTTGGTATCCTTGGCGGAATGGCGCGGGGCAGCATCGAGTATGATGCGGCTCTCGCAACGACCGCGGCAGACAACCTCGCCGCGGCGGCTGCCATGTCGCAGGACACCTACTGGGTGCCCGGAACGGCTGTCGATGAATACGAAGGCTCCAAGGCGCTGCCCGTGATCTGGGAAGACATGGCAGGCTTCGAAGAGGACATGATGGCCCTGACCGAGGCCTCTGCCGCACTGGCCGGAACGGCGGGTGACGGGGTCGAGGCGATCCAGGCCGGGATGCGCGGCATCGGCGGCGCTTGCGGCGCGTGCCACGAAGATTACCGTCAGTCCGACAACTGATCCTTTTTTTGCGGGCCGGGGCACTTCCCCGGCCCGTTTTTCTTTGCCCTACCCCTGAGCCCCAAGGACCCGTGCCATGCGCCGCCTTATCGTGATCCTCGGATGTCTCGCACTTGCAGGTCTGGCCGTGTTCTGGATCGTCACCGCCCCCGAAACTGCCAATGCCGACGAGATCGCGGGGCTGGAGCCGGATCTGGAACGCGGAGAATGGGTGTTCAACGCGGGCGGCTGCGCATCTTGCCACGCGGCAGACGAGGCCGAGGGGGATGACAAGCTGGTGCTGGTCGGCGGTCGGCCCTTCGCGACCGAGTTCGGCACTTTTTACGCGCCCAACATCTCGCCCCATCCCGAGGCCGGGATCGGTGACTGGTCTGCGATGGATCTCGTGAACGCGATGCGCCACGGCACTTCGCCCGAGGGCGCGCATTATTATCCAGCGTTTCCCTACACATCCTACGCCAAAGCAGAGCTATCCGACATCGTTTCGCTGCACGCCTACATGCAAAGCCTGCCCGCGTCGGACACACCGTCCAAGCCGCATGATGTCGGCTTTCCCTTCAACATCCGCCGGACCTTGGGCGGGTGGAAGTTCTTGTTTGCGTCCGACGACTGGGCCGTGGATGGCGATCTGAGCGACACGGAAGCCCACGGGCGCTATCTTGCCGAGGCGCTGGGCCATTGCGGTGAATGCCACACCCCCCGCAACGCGCTGGGCGGGATGACGATGTCCACCTGGCTTGGCGGCGGGCCGAACCCCAACGGGCGCGGGAATATCCCCAACATCACGCCGGGCGATCTTGACTGGTCCGAGGCGGATATCGCCGAATACCTGTCCTCGGGTTTCACGCCGGAATTCGATACGGCGGGCGGTCACATGACAGCGGTGGTAGAGAATTTCGCCAAGCTCGGCGGCGAGGACCGCGCGGCTGTTGCGGCTTATCTGAAAGTCGTGCCGCCGGTCGGGGAATGATATCTTCGGCGCGCTGACGCGCACCGATCCGCTGGGGGACGCTGTCCCCCAGACCCCCTGGGATATTTGGAACACCAAAGAGAGACGGAGTGGGCGCTATGCAAGGCCCAATTTTCTGTGGCGCGCATCGCGAAGCTGCGCGAAATCTTCGCCCGCGTGATAGCTTGAGCGTGTAAGCGGCGTGGCCGAAACCATGTGGAAGCCTTTGCCATAGGCGGCCTTTTCATAGGCGGCGAATTCTTCGGGTGTGACGAAGCGGTCGACGACATGGTGCTTTTTCGTCGGCTGCAGGTATTGGCCGATGGTCAGGAAATCCACATCCGCCGCGCGCATGTCGTCCATCACCTGGTGCACCTGCGGACGCGTCTCGCCCAATCCCACCATGATGCCGGACTTGGTGAACATTGACGGATCAAGGTCCTTCACGCGCTGGAGAAGGCGCAGCGAGTGAAAATAGCGCGCGCCGGGGCGGACCTCTGGGTAGAGGCCCGGAACCGTTTCCAAATTGTGGTTGAAGACATCAGGCTTCGCGGCGACCACGGTTTCAAGGACTTCGGGCGCGCATTTCAGGAAGTCGGGCGTCAGGATTTCAATCGTCGTACCGGGCGCCTGTTTACGGATCGCGCGGATTGTCATCGCAAAATGTTCCGCGCCGCCATCGGCCAGATCATCGCGGTCGACCGAGGTGATCACGACATGGTTGAGGCCCAGCTTTTTCACGGCATCGGCGACACGGCCCGGCTCGAACACGTCAAGCGCGTCGGGCCGCCCGGTGGCGACGTTGCAGAAGGTGCAGCCGCGCGTGCAGATCTCGCCCATGATCATCATGGTGGCGTGGCCCTGACTCCAGCATTCGCCGACATTTGGGCAACCCGCCTCTTCGCAGACCGTGACCAGCCCGTGTTCCTTCACCACGTCGCGCGTTTGCTTGTAACCCTTGGACACCGGCGCCTTGACGCGGATCCAGTCGGGCTTTTGCAAACGGGTCGTGTCGGGGCGATGCGCCTTTTCAGGGTGGCGCATTTCGGGGACCTTGAGGTCACGGGACATGGGCGGGCCTTTCACGTTCATGGGGCAGAGATAACCCTTTGTCAGGCGCTATGAAAGGGGCGCGCACTGCCGGGCGCGAAGGTCTGCCATGCGCGGGGCGATTGGGATCAGGGCAGCATGCGGGCGGCATCGGCGTTGAGTTCATCGAACGCCTCTTTCAGGATCGCGGCGAGGTCGTCGGCCCAGGTCCCGCCGGACCGCTCTCGGCGCACCAGCGCGATGCGGCGCGCGGGCTGGGGATCGCCGAAACGCAAAAGGCTAAGGTGCGGCGAGGCGGCGAGTTCCGTCTTGATCGCGATCTCTGGGAGCAGTGTCAGGCCGAAGCCTTCGGCGACGAGACCGCACAGCGTGGCAAGGGACGACGCGCCCAGATCGACACGGCCGGGATGGCCTATTCCGCAAACCTCCAGCGCCTGATCGGCAAGGCAATGGCCCTCATCGAGGAGGAGGAGTTGTTCGGGCGTGATCTCGGCCGGTTTGAGGCTGTCGGCGCGGTCCATCCAGCGGGCGAGACGCGCACGGGATCCGGCCAGCACGAAACGGTCGAGGCCGATCTCTTCGGTCACAAGGCCAGGACCCGCGATGGGCAACGCCATGACGGCAGCATCAAGCCGTCCGGCGCGCAGGGCATCAAGCAGGCGGTCGGTCTGGGCTTCGCGCACCTGCAATTCCAGCGTCAGGTCCCGTGCGCGAATGCGGGTCAGCGCACGCGGTAGAAGATAGGGCGCGACGGTGGGGATAACGCCAAGGGTCAGCTTGCCGGTTAGCCCGCCCGACAGACGCACCGAAGCCTCGAGATCATGGACCGACGACAGGATCGCCCGGGCGCGCGTAAGCACCTCTTGCCCCGCGCGCGTCAGGCGGATGTCTCGCGGCAGGCGTTCGACAAGCCGCGCGCCAAGGGTTTCTTCCATCTCCTTGATCTGCAGAGACAGCGCGGGCTGCGAAACATGCACCCGTTCTGCCGCGCGACGAAAGGATCCGGCTTCGGCGAGGGCGGTGAAATAGGTCAGTTGGCGAAGAGTCAGGGCCATAAGGAAAACTTATCGTACGGCGCGGGAGAAGTGAATTTCCCAGTCGCACTGTAGTCGATTATCCTGATCACTTGAGGCTTCTGGATCGAATGGTCTGGGTACTTTCAGACGCCGAGAAAAGCGACCGGGCTGCCGTGCCGGGCGAATAGTTGATTGGGGCGCATTCGGGCGCATCTTTTTCGGGCAGGACCGCCCTGCACCGGCCAAGTGCGGCGTGAATAACTGGATCATGCCGCGATGCGGCATAGGTTTACCCTATGTTGATCCTTGGTAATCCGCCCGCCGACACGCATACCCATTGGGAAAATGTGCAAGGTATCCTGATCGGAACCGCCCT
>CBFIJK010000067.1:0-16977 GCA_965662745.1 uncultured Paracoccaceae bacterium | reverse complement strand
TCTTAAATATTCCCGGGGGGTCTGGGGGGCAGAGCCCCCCAGTTGGTCGGGCGCGTCAGCGCCCGAAACCAATCAGGCCGCTTCTGCGCTCGCGGTTCCAAAGCGTCCGTAAAAGGTCTCACCCTTCTCGGCGAGCTCGCGCAGGATCTCCGGCGCGGTGAAGCGCGGGCCATGGTCGGCTTCGAGCTTTTCGCAGATCTCGACGGCCTTGGCCGCCCCGATCATGTCGAGCCAGCTGAACGGGCCGCCGGACCAGGGGGCGAAACCCCAGCCGAGGATCGCGCCGACATCGCCTTCGCGGATGTCCATCAGCACGCTCTGTTCCAAAGCACGGACCGCTTCCAGGACTTGTGCCATCAAGAGGCGATGCTGCACTTCAGTGACTTCAGGCTGCTCGTCCTTCACGCTGTAGCGCTCGCCGAGACCGGCCCATAGACCATCCCGCTTGCCGTTCTCGTCATAGGCATAAAAGCCCGACTTCGATTTACGGCCCATGCGGCCTTCGTCGGCCATCCAGAACAGCACCTCGTCGACGGCTTCATCGGGATAGGCGTCGCCCATGGCGGCCTTCGTGGCTTTGGCGATCTTCACGCCGAGGTCGATCGAGGTTTCATCGACGAGCTGCAACGGACCCAGCGGCATGCCGACCAATTTGGCGGCGTTTTCCACCAGCGCCGGTTCGACGCCTTCGGACACCATGCGTACGCCCTCGTTGATATAGGGAATGATGCAACGGTTAGCGTAGAAGAAGCGCGCGTCGTTCACCACGATAGGCGTCTTGCGGATCTGGCGGACGTAGTCGAGGGCCTTGGCCGCCGCGCGATCACCGGTTTCCTTACCTTTGATGATCTCGACCAGCATCATCTTGTCGACGGGCGAGAAGAAGTGGATACCGATGAACTGTTCGGGCTGCTTCGAGGCCTTCGCCAGCTCGGTGATCGGCAGGGTCGAGGTGTTGGTGGCGAAGATGCAGTTCTTGCCGATAACCTCTTCCACGTTCTTCGTGACCTCGGCCTTGATGGATGGGTCTTCGAACACCGCTTCAACGATCAGGTCGCAGCCGTCGAGCGCAGCGTAATCGGTCGTCGCATTGATCCGGCCCAGCACCTCGGCCTTCTTCTCTTCGGTGACCTTCTTGCGGCTGATGCCCTTGTCGAGAATGCCCTCGGCGTAGGACTTGCCCTTGTCGGCCGCCTCTTGCTTTTGGTCGATGAGCACAACCTCGATCCCGGCATTGGCCGAGACATAGGCGATCCCTGCGCCCATCATGCCTGCGCCCATGATGCCGACCTTCTTGACGCGCTGGTCTGGCGCTTCGGGGCGGTTGGCGCCTTTTTCAAGCGCGCCCTTGTTGATGAAGAGCGAGCGGATCATCGCGCCCGAGGACGGGTTCATCATGACTTGGGTGAAATACCGCGCCTCGATCTTCAGGGCAGTGTCGAAATCGACCATTGCACCCTCGTAGACCGCCGACAAAAGCGCTTTGGCCGCCGGGTAGACGCCCTTGGTCTTGCCGTTCACCATGGCCGAGGCGCCAACGAAGGTCATGTAGCCCGCGGGGTGATAGGGCTCGCCGCCGGGCATCTTGTAGCCCTTGGCGTCCCAGGGTTTGACAATATCGGCGTCCTTGGCGCTGAGAACCCAGTCACGCGCGGCGGCCAGCGGATCATCGGACACTTCGTCGATGATGCCAGCCGATTTCGCCTTGGCCGGATCGCTCAGCTTGCCTTCCAGCAAGAAGGGCGAGGCGCCCATGGCGCCCAGCTTGCGCACAAGGCGCGTGGTGCCGCCTGCGCCGGGGAAGATGCCGACCTGGATCTCTGGCAGACCGATCTTTGCCTTGGGGTCGGCCTTGGCAAAGATGCGATGGGTTGCGAGCGGGATCTCAAGCCCGATGCCAAGCGCAGTGCCGGTCAGGGCGGCGGCGATCGGTTTGCCGCCCTTGTTGGTCTTGGGATCCATCCCGGCGCGCTCGATTTTGCGCAGGACGCCGTGCATCTGCATGATGCCGTCGAAAACGCCCTTGGCCGGGTTGTCACCTGCACCTTCCTTGAGGCCCGCGAGCACGTTCAGATCCATACCAGCGGCAAAGCTGTCCTTGCCCGAGGTGATGACGATGCCTTTGACGGCCTCATCCGCCAGCGCGGTGTCGATATGGCCGTCGAGGGTGCGCAATGCCTCAAAGCTAAGCACGTTCATCGACTTGCCGGGCACGTCCCATGTGATCGTGGCAATGCCCTTGGCGTCGGTGGAATAGTGGAAATCGGTCATTGGATAGTCTCCTTCTTCCGCCGCTTACACGCGCTCGATGATTGTGGCCGCGCCCATGCCGGAGGCGACGCAAAGCGTGGCAAGGCCGGTTTCCTTGTCCGACCTCTCCATCTCGTCCAGCAGGGTGCCGAGGATGATCGCGCCGGTGGCGCCCAGCGGGTGGCCCATCGCGATGGACCCGCCGTTCACGTTGACCTTATCGTGGTCCACGTCGAACGCCTGCATGAAGCGCAGGACAACGGCCGAGAAGGCCTCGTTCACCTCGAACAGGTCGATGTCGCCGATCTCCATGCCGTGATCGGCAAGGATCTTCTGCGTCGCGGGCACAGGGCCGGTCAGCATGATCGTCGGATCGGTGCCGATCTTGCAGGTCGCGCGGATGCGGGCGCGGGGCTTCAGCCCGTATTTTTCGCCGAACTCCTTGGACCCGATCAGCAGACCGGCAGAACCGTCGACGATGCCTGACGAATTGCCCGCGTGGTGAACGTGGTTGATCTTTTCCAGATGCGGGTACTTCATCAGCGCGATCTGGTCGAAGCCGGGCATGACCTCTCCCATTTCCTTGAAAGACGCCTTGAGCCCGCCCAGCGACTGCATGTCGGTGCCGGGGCGCATGTATTCGTCTGTGTCGAGGATTGGCAGGCCGTTCACATCGCGCACTGTAATCACCGATTTGCCGAAGCGGCCGTCGTCCCAGGCCTCTTTCGCGCGGCGCTGGGATTCCACGGCGAGCGAATCGACGTCATCACGCGAAAAACCGTATTCGGTGGCGATGATGTCGGCCGAAATGCCCTGCGGCACGAAATAGGTCTTCATGGCGACCGACGGATCGACGGCAATCGCCGCGCCGTCCGAGCCCATGGGCACGCGGCCCATCATCTCGACCCCGCCAGCGACATAGGCATGGCCTGCGCCACCCTTGACCTGATTGGCGGCAAGGTTCACCGCTTCAAGACCTGAGGCGCAGAAGCGGTTGATCGAAAGGCCTGGTACCTGTTCGTCGAAGTCCGAGGCCAGAACTGCGGTCCGCGCAAGGCAGCCGCCCTGTTCCTTGACCTGCGTGGCATTGCCCCAGATCACGTCCTCGATCGCCTTGGTGTCAAGATCGTTGCGTTCTTTCAGCGCGTTAAGGACGGTCGCCGAGAGGCGGACACTTGTCACCTCGTGCAGGCTGCCATCCTTGCGGCCCTTTCCGCGCGGGGTGCGGACGGCGTCGTAGATATAGGCGTCGGTCATGGGGTCTTCTGCCTTTCTGTCTCAGGCCCGGTCGGAAGGATTGCCGGGCATCAGGTCATAGGGGTGTTTCCAGCCGGGGACCTCGGAAAGTCGGGTCATCCAGGCGTCGATATGAGGCCAGTCGGCGCGCTCGAACCCGAAAGGTTCGGGGTAATAGAGATACCCGGCGCAGGAGAGGTCGGCATTGGTGATGCCGTCGCCAACAATCCACTCGCGCCCCTCGAGATGCGAATTCAGGACGGCATATGCGGCCTTCAGGCGGCCCTGCAGGTAGCCGATCACCTCGGCGGGGCGCTTGTCTTCGGGAAGGAAGTTCATCAGGAAACGGGTCATGCCAGCCGCGCTCGACAGTTTGTGATTGTCCCACAGCACCCAGCGCAGCACTTCGTATTTGTCATCGCCCTTGCCACCGAACTTGCCGGATTTGTCGCTGACATATTGCTGGATGACGCCCGATTGGGTGAGGCGCAGATCGCCGTCGATCATCACGGGCGCTTCGCCCATCGGGTTGAGTTCGGTGCGAAATTCGGCGCTGCGGGTCGCGCCGCCAAAGAAATCAACAAAGACTGGTTCCCAGTCGAGGCCCGAAAGTTCAAGCGCAAGAGCCGCCTTGTAGGCGTTCCCGGATTCACCGAAGCAATAAAGCTGGATTGTCATGCGCGTGCCTCCCACATACGCCGCGCCTGTTTGGCACAGTTGAAATTTGAGCTTTTTTCGCGGGATGAAAAGGGGCTTGCCTTTGTAACGGTGCGTTACCCCTTGTCCCGTCACGTCATTTTCGCGTCGGCCTTTGGCAGGCAGTCGGCGCAGTGATGTGCGCCGACCAGCCGAGGCCTATTTGCCGACGATCTTGCGCGCGATGAGTTCCTTCATGATCTCGTTGGTTCCGCCATAGATCCGCTGCACCCGCGCGTCTGTCCACATCGGGCCGATATCGTATTCGGCCATGTAACCGTAACCGCCGTGAAGCTGCAGGCAGTCGTCCAGCACTTCCATCGCGGTGTCGGTCATCCAGTATTTCGCCATAGCCGCCTTTTCGACCGACAACTCTCCGCGCAGGTGTTCTGTGATACAGGCATCAAGAAAGGCGCCCGCGACGGTGGTCTTGGTCTGCACCTCGGCCAGCTTGAAGCGGGTGTTCTGGAATTGAGTGATCGGCCCGCCGAACGCCTCGCGTTCCTTGCAATAGGCGATCGTGCGCTCCACCGCGCCTTCCATCTGTCCCTGGGACGCGCAGGCGATGGAAAGACGTTCCTGCGGAAGCTGTTCCATCATCTGGTAAAAGCCGCGGTTTTCCTCACCGCCAAGGATGTTTTCCGGCGGCACGGCGACATTGTCGAAGAACAGTTCGGACGTATCCGCCGCATGAAGGCCGATCTTTTCCAGGTTGCGCCCGCGCGAGAAGCCTTCGGCCTCGCCCGTTTCGACCATCACCAGCGACACGCCCTTCGCGCCCGCCTTCGGGTCGGTCTTGCAGGCGACAAGCACCAGATCGGCGTGCTGGCCGTTGGTGATGAAGATCTTCTGACCCGACACGCGGTAGACATTGCCGTCGCGCACGGCGCGGGTCTTGATGGATTGAACGTCCGACCCGGTGCCGGGTTCGGTCATGGCAAGTGCGCCGACCATCTCTCCGGTGATCATCTTGGGCAACCAGCGCTGTTTTTGGTCCTCGGTGCCGTAGGCGAGCAGGTAATGCGCGACGATGGTCGAATGGATCGGCACGCCCCAGCAGGCGAGGTTCGCGCGCGCCGCTTCGATCGTGACGATGGCCTCATGCCCGAAATCGCCGCCCGCGCCGCCGTATTCCTCGGGGATCGAGGGGCAGAGAAGCCCAAGCTCTCCGGCCTCGTTCCAGGTGGACCGATCCATCTGGCCCTGTTCCTTCCAATCGGGAAGGCGCGGAACCCATTCATCTGTCAGGAACTTGCGGGTCATTTCCTCGAGCATCTGGTGCTCGTCGGTCTTCCAGCCCTTCGGCGTCATGTCGTTCATGGTAGGTCCTCCCAATCGGTGCGCGCCTCAGCGCTTGCGGCCTTCAAGCTCGGCGTTAAAGAGCCGAAGCCGGTGCGTCAGCTTGTCGGTATCGGTCACGCTGTCGAAATGCTCGAACAGAAACGAAAGCGCCTCGCCCTCGTCCAGTCCTGCCTCTTTCGCGAAGCTGCGCAGCTTTCGATACCCGTCCTCTGTCATTGCGACGGGAAAGCGCCGGGTCAGGCGAAAGCGTTTCGGCATTCTCGGTCCTTCTTCAAACAGGTCGGCAAACAAAAACGGGCGACCCTTGGGGCCACCCGTCTTTCAAATCAGTCGCCGGGCGTGCTTGGCCCCAACATCGGCTTAGAAGTTCGCGGCATCAAGCGCCATTACCGGCTCTGCCCCGGATTCGATGCGCGCAAGATGGGTCGCGGTCGCCGGAAGCTGGCGCGCCATGTAATAGCGACCCGTGGCGATCTTGGTGCGGTAGAATTCCGCGTCCGAAGCATCATTCGCCAGCGCCTCGTAGGACGCTTTCGCCATCTTCGCCCACATCAGGCCGAGGCAGACATGGCCGAAGAGATGCATGAAGTCATAGCTGCCGGACAGCGCGTCGTTGGGCTTTTTCATGCCGTTCTGCATGAAGAACATGCCGGCCTGCTGAAGCTCTTTCGACGCCGTCTTAAGAGGATCGAGGAAGTATTCCTTCAACTCGCCATGCTCTTCGCTTTCCTTGATGAAATCCTTCACCAGGTCGAAGAATGCCATGACGGTCTTGCCGCCGTTCTGCGCCAGCTTGCGGCCCACGAGGTCAAGAGACTGGATCCCGTTGGTGCCCTCGTAGATCATCGTGATGCGCGCATCGCGGACGAACTGTTCAAGACCCCATTCGCGGGTAAAGCCCGATCCGCCCAGCGTCTGTTGCGCCAGAACGGTCGTCTCAAAGCCCTTGTCGGTCAGGAAGCCCTTGATGACGGGGGTTAGCAGAGAGCTCATTGCCTCGGCCTCTTCATCGCCCGCGCGGTGGCTATGGTCGATCATCTTTGCGCCCCAGAAGACGAAGGCGCGCGCGCCCTCGACAAAGGACTTCTGATCCATGAGGTTCCGGCGCACATCGGGGTGGACGATGATCGGATCGGCGGGGCCGTCGGGGTTCTTGACGCCGGTCACGTCACGGCCCTGAAGCCGGTCCCGCGCAAAGCCAAGGGCGTTCTCGTAGGCAAGGGCGCCTTGGGCATAGCCCTGAAGGCCGACGCCAAGACGGGCCTCGTTCATCATGGTGAACATCGCGCGCATGCCCTTGTGCAGCTCGCCCACAAGGTAGCCGGTCGCGCCGTCGTAGTTCATCACGCAGGTCGCGTTGCCGTGGATGCCCATCTTTTCCTCAAGGCCGCCGCAAGTGACCGCGTTGCGATCCCCAAGCGATCCGTCGTCCTTGACCATGAACTTCGGCACGACGAACAGCGAAATGCCCTTGGTCCCTTCGCCGCCGCCCGGCGCCTTGGCCAGAACGAGATGAATGATGTTGTCCGTGAGGTCATGCTCGCCGGCCGAGATCCAGATCTTCTGGCCGGTGATCTTGTAGCTGCCATCGTCCTGGGGTTCAGCCTTGGTGCGGATGAGGCCCAGATCGGTGCCGCAATGCGGTTCGGTCAGGTTCATGGTGCCGGACCATGAGCCTTCGATCATCTTGGGAAGATACTTGGCCTTCTGATCGTCCGAGCCATGGACCTGCAGCGCGTTGATGGCGCCGTGGCTAAGGCCCTGGTACATGTTGAACGCCATATTGGCCGAAACGAACATCTCGCCCACCGCTGTGCCCAGAAGATAAGGCATGCCCTGTCCGCCGTAATCGGGATCGCAGTCGAGCCCGATCCAGCCGCCTTCACGCATCTTGTCATATGCGTCCTTGAACCCCTTGGGGGTCCGGACGACGCCGTTCTCAAGATGACACCCTTCGGCGTCGCCCACCGGGTTCAGCGGCGCAAGCACCTCGCTGGCGATCTTGCCGGCCTCTTCAAGGACGGCCGAGGTGAACTCGCGGTCAAGCTCGGCATAGCCGGGCACGTCGACTTCGCTGACCTTCAGGACATCGTGCAGCAGAAACTGCATGTCCTTGGTGGGGGGCGTGTAGGTGGGCATTGATCTTTTCTCCCTAGTCTTCTGCCATGCTGAGCGAGAAGGACTTCATCACGCCTTCGGCCCAGTCCAGCTGGCTACGCAGTTCAATGATCGCCGCATCCAGTTCGTCGCGCTGGCGCTCCAGCTCTGACAACCGCCTGCGGGCGATTTCGTATGTCTTGGTGATCTGCGTTTCCTGGCGGTCGTCGACTTCGTAAAGGTCCAGCAATTGCCGGATCTCTTCGAGGCTGAAGCCAAACCGTTTGCCGCGCAGGATCAACGTCAGCCGAGCCACTTCCCTTTTCGTGTAAAGGCGCTTTTGACCGTCCCGGATGGGGGTCAGAAGTTCCTTCTGCTCGTAAAAGCGAAGCGTGCGCGGTGTGACGTCGAACCGATCACACATTTGGCGGATGGTGAGCACATTATCAGTCAATTCCAAGAGTCTCCTTTCCAACTAAACGCAGCGTCACCCTCGTTGGTTCGAAACGACGTCACGGAAAATGCGCAGCACAAGGCAGTGCGCCGACCGGGAAGTCGTGGGGTCCGAAGCGGTGATGCTGGAAGCAGGAAGGCATTTGCGCTGCCGGGGCGGAAAGCGCAATCGCCATTCACGCGTCCGTCAGAAAGACGCGACGTAACGTGAACAATGCGGCAACCTTAACGGGTAAATGTTTCATGATTGTTCCCGGTTCGTCCGAGGCTCAGGTGTCACCCGATTCGGCAAGCTTCCAGGCGTCGTCGCGCACGCGGCGTAATTCGTCGATGGTGGCGGCCAGTTGCTCTTGCTGCTTGTTCAGGGCGTCGAGCTGTCGGTCGGCGTATTCGACGAAAACCTTGTACTGCTCGGCAGAGCCTTGTTCTTCATAGATTTCCAGCCATTGCCGGATCTCTTCAAGGCTGAACCCGTAGCGTCGTCCCCGCAGGATGAGCGTCATGCGGGCCACCTCGCGCGGGGTGTAAAAGCGCGATCGGCCTTCCTTTTCGGGGGCCAGCAATTCGATGTATTCGTAGTACCGAAGCGTTCGCGGCGTAACGTCGAACTTGGCACACATCTCTTTGAAGCTGAGTCGGGTTTCGGACATCGAATTCCTCCGATGGCAACAGTAGACCCTCACGACAAAGTTTCAAATCAGTTCATGAATCCCGGCGCGAAGAAATAGAACCCATAGGCGACGACCAGGGCTGGTACTGCGGAATAGACCGTCGCGATCACAGCGGCCTTGGGGTTCAGCGCAATGGCAGGGAACAGCGCATCGCCGTCATTCGAGATCGCATTCCCGATGAGCGCTGCGAAAGGCAGTGCGCCGTTGATATACATCGTCGCGATCAGCACCTGAGGGCCACAACCGGGCACAAAGCCGACCAGAACCGCCAGAAGCGGCAGCACCGGCGCAACGGACGAGAACATCGCCGCAAGGTCGAGCCCTGCGAATTCCGCCGCGTAGTCATAGGCCAGATATGCCCCGATCACCCAGACCGAGATAAAGGCTGTTTCCTCGGCCATGCGCGTGACCGGGCTGTCCTCATTGCTGGTCATCGCGTGTAGCGGCGAAGTCGCCCAGATGAAGAGGCCAAGCGCGGTGCCCGCCATCGCGATCCACAGGACCGGAATGCCAAGAACGCTGCCGATCTCGATCTGGGCCAGCTGTGCGGCGCCGACCACGAGGCCGGGAATGGCGAGCGCCAGATAGGCAACGTCACGCGGGCGGGTCTTGCCGATGCGCGGGGCGACGATGCACTGGCGACTGGTGTCGGGCGTCAGGTCGATCTTGTTGAACCGGTCGACGATCCAGCCCGACAGGATACCGACCGCGAAGGACATCGGCAGCACGACAGCCGCCGCATCCGGCCGCGTCGCGATCAACAGGAAGGCCGCATCGCCCATGGTGGCCGTCAGCGTCGCGACCACAGCGCCGAAGCCCACATTGCCCGATGAATAAGCCGCCACGACCACGACCGCGCCGCCGCAGCCGGGTGTCGCGCCAAGCAGCGCCGCGATCGGCACCTGCCAGCCCTTCGCCGTGCTGAGCGAGCGGCCGATATCGAAACCGAACAGGCGCTCGGCCCCGTAGAACAGCATCAGCGTCGCGGCCACGAAGACCGAGACCTGCACATAGGCATCCGTCATCAGGCTGCGCGTCAGCGCGCCCAGCTCTCCCGGTGCGATGGCCAGCGCAATGAAGATAAGCGCGACCAAAAGTCGGCGCGACCGGAACGGGCCAAGCCAGTCTGCCGCACGGAACGTCTGCGCTGCGCCATTTGGAAGATTGGCGGTCGGGTTTACCATTGGCTATACCTGTTGCTCAAAGCTATCTTGAGGCTGAATTTAGCACTTGCAGCCCAGTCTTCAAGTGCGAAGTATCGCGCCGAGTTCCAGGGAGAAAACGGCGCTCATGGCCAAGACCGACGACAGTATGAACAAGGCATTCATGGCGGCGCTGCCTTTCGGGCAGGCGCTGGGCATGGAGCTTGTCGAGATCAAGGACGGCCGGTCCGAGATCCGCATGCCCTATAGCGAGCAGATCATAGGCGATCCCGAAACCGGCGTGATCCATGGCGGGGCGGTCAGTGCGCTGATGGATACCTGCGGCGGCGCGGCGGTCATGTCGCATCCCGAAAACACTGGCGGCACCGCAACCATCGACTTGCGCATCGACTATATGCGCGCGGCAACCCCGGGGCAGGCCGTGACCGCCCGCGCCGAATGCTTTCACATCACACGCTCTGTCGCCTTCGTGCGCGCCGAGGCCTTCGACGAGGACATGGATAACCCCGTCGCCGCCGCAACCGGCACCTTCACGGTGGAGCGCAAGTCATGAGCCGCGCGCGCCCCGAACCCGTTCAGGTCGTCAAGGAACGCCGCGACCGCGCCCTCGCCGCGCTTGTCGGGCGCGTACCTTACATCAGGTTTCTCGGCGTCGAATTCGAGCGCCACGGCGATGAGCTGACGGCTGTCATGCATTATGATCCCAAGCTGATCGGCAACCCGATCCTGCCCGCGATCCACGGCGGCGCGACAGCGTCTTTCCTTGAGATTGCGGCAATCATCGAGCTGAGTTGGTCCTATCTTTGGGATGACGTGGAATCCGGTTCTCTCGATCCCGCGACGCTCGATGAGCCCGGGACGGTGAAGTTGCCGAAGACGATCGATTTCACTATCGATTACCTGCGATCCGGCCTGCCGCGCGACGCATATGCGCGCGCACGAGTGAATCGGTCTGGGCGGCGCTATTCCAGCGTTCATGTCGAGGCGTGGCAGGACAACCGCTCGCGCCTCTACGCGCAGGGGACGGGTCATTTCCTGATGCCAAGCCGCGATACCTGACCATGAGCGCGCGCGATCTGAACCCGTTGACGCATTCCCGCGTCCTCAAGATCGCGTTCCCCATTGTTCTTTCGAATGCGACCGTCCCGATCCTCGGCGCGGTGGATACCGGCGTCGTCGGCCAGCTTGGCCTGCCGGAACCCATCGGCGCCGTGGGCATTGGCGCGATCATCATCACTGGCATCTACTGGATTTTCGGCTTTCTACGCATGGGCACCACGGGTCTGACCAGCCAGGCCGAAGGGGCAGGGGACGCGCCAGAGGTGGCCGCGATGCTGTCGCGAGCCATGATGATCGGGCTCGCGGCAGGGGTGTGCCTGATCGCGCTGCAACTTCCGATCTTCCGGTTTGGGTTCTGGATATCGCCTGCCAGTGACGAGGTTGAAACGCTGGCCCAAAGCTACATTGCCATTCGCATCTGGTCGGCGCCTGCGGCCATCGCGATTTACGGGCTGACCGGCTGGCTGATCGCGTTGGAACGCACACGGGCAGTGCTGGTGCTTCAGGTCTGGATGAACGGCGTAAACATACTTCTGGACCTGTGGTTCGTCCTCGGTCTGGACTGGGGTGTGAACGGCGTGGCTTTCGCCACCTTCCTTGCCGAGTGGTCGGGCCTTGCGCTGGGCCTGTGGCTCTGCCGCGATGCGTTCGCGCGGCCCGCCTGGCGGGACCGGGCGCGCGTGTTCGACCGGGTGCGGCTGATCCGCATGGCGCGGGTGAATTCCGACATCCTGATCCGGTCGCTGATGCTGCAGGCGATGTTCATGTCGTTCTTGTTTCTCGCCGCCGATTTCGGCGACGTGCCCTTGGCGGCAAACCAGATCCTGCTGCAATTTCTGCAGATCACGGCCTATGCGCTTGATGGGTTCGCCTTTGCGGCTGAGGCGCTGGTGGGACAGGCGCTGGGCGCGCGAAACCGTGCGCGATTGCGGCGCGCGTCCCTGCTGACAAGCTATTGGGGGCTCGCGAGTTGCGCCCTGCTAGGCGCGGTCTTCCTGGTCTTCGGCGGTACGATCATTGACATCATGACCACCGCGCCCGAAGTGCGCGAAACCGCGCGCGTCTTCCTGATCTACATGGTCGCGGCGCCCCTTGTGGGTGCGCCCGCTTGGCTGCTGGACGGGATATTCATTGGCGCGACGCGCACCGCCGACATGCGCAACATGATGGCAATCTCGCTGGTGATCTATATCGCCGCCGTTCTGCTGCTCGTTCCGGCCTTTGGCAATCACGGCCTATGGATCGCATTCCTTATCTCGTTCGTCGCGCGGGGGATCACGCTGGGCTTGCGCTATCCGGCGCTGGAACGAGAGGCAGAGGAACCCGCTCCGGCCTAGCCTTCGCGGATGATCTTGGCGAAGGGCTCGAAGATCGGATCGTTCGCGCAAAGGAGCGCGCGAGAATAGACAGGGTTGTCCGCCGGGTCCATCGCTTGGACAAAGCCGCCCGCTTCGCGCACGATCAGGATACCGGCGGCCACGTCCCAGGCGTTGAGGCGGCGTTCCCAGTAGCCGTCGTAGCGGCCCGCCGCGACATAGGCGAGATCAAGCGCCGCCGCGCCCCAGCGCCGTACACCGGCGGTCGCGGGCAGAAGGCGGCCGAGATCGCGCATCGTGGCAGGCAGTTCCGGTCGGCCCCCAAAGGGCAGGCCGGTCGCAAAGATGCACTCGATCATCTTGTTGCGGTTCGACACCCGGATCCGCGTGTCGTTCAGCCAGGCGCCCTGGCCCTTTTCGGCGACGAACATCTCGTCCTTGGCGGCGTCGAAGACGACGGCGGCGATGATCTCGCCCTTGAATTCCAGCGCGATGGACACTGCCCAATGCGGCAGGCCGTGCAAGAAGTTGGTCGTCCCATCCAGGGGATCGACGATCCAGCGGCGCGTCGGGTCCTTGCCGTCGACGGGATCGCTTTCCTCGGCCAGCCAGCCATAATTCGGGCGCGCCTCGGTCAGTTCCTCGCGGATGATCTTTTCAGCAGCGATATCGGCGCGGCTAACAAAATCGCCTGCGCCCTTGGTCGATACCTGCAGGTTCTCGACCTCGCGGAAGTCCTTCACAAGGCTCCGTCCCGCCTTGCGCGCGGCTTTGATCATCACGTTGAGATTGGCGCTGCCCTGCATGTCGGTCTCCGGTTGTCAGGCGCGGCGTATACGCGCCGACGGGGACGATGCCAAGGGCCTTGGGTCCCGATGGGCGCGACTCGGGAGTGCCTGATTATTTCGCGTTCTGCACAAGCAGTGGGCATGATGCAGGGGCAAGCCCCACGAGACCGGCCGCCATCCGGTTTTCGCTTTTGGCCCACAACGCCCTGAATAGGTTGTCCGAAGGTCAGACTGGGGGACCCTGAATGCAGAAATCGGGAATGGGCAGCGTCAACGCCAGGGGCGTCGGCGGAGGGCCGATTGAACGCTATCTTGACGCGCTTCGCACCCGTCTTCTGCCCCTGAAGGATGGGGCCGTTGCCAACTACATCCCGCAGCTTTCGACCGCGAATCCCGATCATTTCGGGATTGCCATCGCTACGGTCGATGGCCGTCTTTACACGACCGGCGAGGCCGATCTGCCCTTCACCATCCAGTCGATGTCGAAACCCTTCACCTATGGCTACGCGCTGGGCACCTACGGGGTCGACCGCGTACTGGAGCAGGTGGGGGTGGAGCCGACCGGCGAGGCGTTCAACTCGATCATCCTAGACGATGAGAACAACCGCCCGTTCAATCCAATGGTGAACGCGGGCGCGATCGCGATTTCGGACATGATGCCGGGCGCGACGCCGCAGGCCCGCCTTGCCACGATGATGGAGTTCTTCAACGATTTCGCCGGCCGTCCGCTGGAGATAGATGAAGCCGTCTTCGCGTCCGAACGCGACACCGGCCACCGCAACCGAGCGATTGCCTACATGATGCTGAATTCAGGCATGATCTCCTCGCCGCCCGAGGACGTGCTGGAGCTTTATTTCAAGCAATGCTCCATCCGTGTGACCTGCGGGGACATGGCGATGATGGCCGCGACAATGGCGAACCACGGCACGCACCCCGTCACTTCGAAACAGGTGCTGGAGCCAGAGCAGATCCGCGATATCCTTACGCTCATGTCCACTTGCGGCATGTATGATTATGCAGGCCAGTGGGCCTATGAGGTCGGCCTGCCCGCGAAAAGTGGTGTGGCGGGCGGCATCTTTGCCGTCATTCCGGGGCAGGCGGGCATCGCCGTCTATTCGCCGCCCCTTGATCCACATGGCAATTCCATCCGCGGCGTCGCCGTTTGCCGCGAGATCAGTCGCGATTTCGGCCTACACGCCTTTTCCGACCGCACCACCGTTCAGACCGTTATCCGCCGCGAATACCGCGTTTCGGACGTGCGCTCGAAACGCCTGCGGTCCGGGGCAGAGATCGAGGTGCTGAAACGCGAAGGCCACAGGATCGCGGTGCTGGAAGTGCAGGGCGCGCTGTTCTTCGGCTCTGCCGAACGGCTGATCCGCCGGCTTGCAGAACTAGCCCATGACTGCGGCGCGGTCGTCCTGGATTTCAAGCGCTGCTCGTCAGCGGATGCCGCGGCGATCCGGCTCTTGTCCGAGGCGATTTCGAACCAGACTGACGGCGGGCCAGAGCTTGTCTTCACCCAGGTGCCTGCCGGTCACCCGGTCGCCGCGCTACTGCCGGGGGGCGCGAAGGATACCGGCCACGTTCACACGCTGCCCGATACAGATACCGCGCTCGAGGATCTGGAAAATGACCTGCTGGCGAATTTCTTCGAGACCGATGACCTGTCGCGCTTTGCACTTTCGCGGCTCGATCTATTCGCCGGGCTGAACGCGGACGGGCTGAAGGCGCTGGAAGGCGCGTTGTCGTCCTTCCAGTTTTCGGCAGGCGACGAGGTCGTGCGCGAGGGCGATGAGGCGAACGCCTTCTTCATTATCGCCAGCGGCGCGGCCAGCATCACCGTCACGCTGCCCGATGGCAGCCGCAAGCGCGTGGCTTCGGTCGGTCCGGGGCAATCATTCGGCGAGATGGCGCTGATCGACGGCGGGCACCGTACCGCCAATGTCCACGCCGACGAGGCGCTGATCTGCTACGCGTTCTCGGTCGAGCGTATCCGCGAGATCGCCAAGACAAAGCCCGAGGTTCTGACGACGATTCTTCAGAACCTGGTCATCAGTCTGACGCACCGCCTGCGCCTCGCGAATGAGGAAATTCGCAACCTCGTCTAAGGTTCAGGCGGCCTCGCTGTCGTCCTCTTCGCGCTGCGCCTCGGCCTGTTCCGTTGCCCAGTCGGTTGCCGCTTCGACCGCGACGGCGGACGTGGTGGGAAGAACGCCGATGTAGCTGTCGGTCTCGGACACTGCGAGCGGCGCGCGCTGGGTCATCCGGTAGGCGGCATAGCCCGCGATCAGTGTGAAGGTGGCGCCAAGGACGATCCAGAAGGCGAAGGGATCGAATTGCTGCATCGCCCAGCCGGTCACAAGCGGGCCAAGGATCGCGCCGACGCCGAAGGTGAAGACCAGCCCGCCAGAGGCGGCGGGCATATCCTCGGCGCTCAGGAAGTCGTTCGTGTAGGCGAGGAACAGCGCGTAGAGCGGCGTAGTGACGCCGCCGGCGAAGAACGCGGCGGCCATCAGCGTATAGATGTTGCCGCCCGTCACCCAGCCCACCGCGCAGGACGCCGCGCCCAGAACCGCCGCGCCAAAGATCAGCCTGCGTCGGTCCATGCGGTCCGACAGCCAGCCGATCGGGTATTGCAGCAGCAAGGCGCCCGCGAAAAGCATCGCCACGAACAGCGCGATCTGGCTGGAAGTCATACCGATCTGCGTGCCGAACACCGCGCCCATGCCCGATTGCGTGGCATAGACGCTACCGAGAAAGAAGATGCCAAGCGTGCCGAGGGGCGAGTTCGAGAATAGCTCTTTGAGGCCCATGGGCCGCGTCACCTGCGCCGCCGGAACGGGCGTGATCGACAGAAGGATCGGCGCGAAGGAGATCGAGACAAGGATCGACGCGCCGATGAACAGGACGGCCGTGCCCTCGTCGCCCAGTGTCAGAAGGCCCTGCGCCCCGATGATGCCCAGCGTCTGCGCGATCATGTAAAGCGACAGGACCGTGCCGCGGGATTCGTTCGTTGCGGCATCGTTCAGCCAGCTTTCGGCGGTCACGTAGATGCCCGACATGCAAAAACCGATGAGGATGCGCAGGATCGTCCAGGCCCATGGCTCTGCCAAAAGCGGAAAGCTGATAAGGGCGGCGGACATGAAACTGGCAAGAGCGGCGAAGACCCGGACATGGCCGACCCGGCGGATCAGGACGGGGCTGTAGCGCGCGCCTGACAGGAATCCCAGGAAATAGCCCGAGGTCACGATGGCGAGTTCGGTTGCGGAAAAGCCCTCGATCCCGCCGCGCAGGCCGATCAGGGTGAAATGCATGCCGTTGCCCAGCATGATAAGCACAACGCCCAGCAAGAGCGCCCAGATTCCGCCGATCACCTTCAGCATGGCCTGCTCCCGAACATGCGATCCTGTCTTGGTGATCGCACGAAAGCCGCTCATCTCGAAATGCTGCAACGCCGCATCCGCCGGGATTTGCGACACATGGTAGGATCTTCTGCGAAACCGCCGAAGCGTGACCTGTCCGTCAGCGTTCTGCTGGGGCGCCTTCGGCCATCTCCAGCCGTCCGCGCTGCAACTGCACAGGGATGGTTCGCGCGAGGCGCAGAAGGTGGGACATGAACGGCTTTGTCGTCTCTTCCACCCGCGTCGCGGCATACAGCCTGCGCGTCAGCCCGGACTTGGTTATGGGCCGGGTGACGTAGTCGGAATGATAGCGCACCTCGCGCACGACCCAGTCGGGCAGGACAGCTACGCCCCGGTTCGACGCGACCAGCAGCAGGATCACCGCCGTCAGTTCCACTTGCCTCACACCGCGCGGTTCGACCTTGGCGGGCGATAGAAGCTGGCTGAAGATATCCAGCCGTGCGCGGTCCACTGGGTAAGTGATGAGCATTTCATTGCGGAAATCTTCGGCCTCGACATAGGGTTTCTGCGCCAGCGGGTGCTGG
>CBFIJK010000066.1:0-18252 GCA_965662745.1 uncultured Paracoccaceae bacterium | reverse complement strand
CCGCGACTGGCTGAATGGCCGGGTCATCCGGACAGCTAAACGTTTGCGGGTCCGCCCGTTATGATCCTGTCTGAACCTGTACTGCATGTGTCATTTCGGTTGCCGGCAAAGCGGTCGGCGCCACGCCACCCAAGCCGCAACAGTGCAGCCAAATAGAGCCTAACTGACTGGAACCGGGTCTGTGCTGCACGCAACGCTGGCATTTCCACACCTCGTGGCGCTGAACAGTCCCACGGTGCCCGCGCTCCTTCTGCGTGGGAGGCACCATCTCGTCGATCTCATTGGCGGTATGTTCGTCTTTCTTGGCGTCGCGTGGCTGGTGCGAGAGGTTTGTTTCGCCACTCAGCTCGCAACCCTCCATGCCAATAAATGCCAAAACTCCTCCGACAGCCCTTTGTCGCCCGGGCCAAGCCCCCTCGGTTCACACCCACACGCCCGATACCAATGCATGAGAATGTCGATCGGGACTGACCTGATCAAAAGCCCGACAAAAGGATGCCAGATATGATTTCAACGATCACTGAAACGGCACGGCGGCTGGCGACCGACACGACAGGCGCGGTCGCCATTGTCGTGGCTCTCTCTCTTCCAGTTTTATTGGGCTTTGCCGCCCTGTCGCTGGAATATGGAAGCTCCATTGTGACGAAATCTCAAAATCAACGAACCTCTGACATCGCAGCCTATTCGGCTGCATTTGAGTACAACAACATGCTGTCAAGCGACGCAGATCAACGGGTGGCCGCTGCAACGGCCGCCGCGGAACATGCCGCGAGCCTGAATGGAGTGTCTTCAGGTGTTTTCGTCAGCTTTGACAACGCAGCAAACGCAACTTACGTCGACGTCGAAATTTCCGAGGAAAAACCGCTCGTTCTATCGCAACTGATCCGTGCCGAGCAGAACCTGACGGTCAACACGGCGTCGAGAGTATCCCTCGGGGACGCGGGCCTTATTCCATGTATCTTGGCACTTGGAAGTGGTGAGAGCGATGGGTTTACTGTCAATGGCAATGCAGGAACCTTCGAATTGGATGGCTGCGGTGTTGCAGCGAACGGTCAGATTGCTGCTAACGGACAGACGATCGACGCCGCTTGTGCGGCGCCAAGTTTCAAGAAACCCGGCATCACATGCGAGTCAGAGATGGATCAGCAGGACTTCACTGATCCGTTCTCGGATCTGACGAATTGGCCGATTGACCCCACTGACGACGCCGTCTGCGATTTTACCGGCTCGTTTCCGGATGATCTGGCAACGCAAGTCGGGGGCAAAGGGAATTCTGCCGAGTATCAACTGCGGTCCGGCGTGCTGTGCGTCGACAGTTTCTCTGGCGATTTTCCTGTTTTTTCAGACCCCGGCGGGTCTGGCAGCACTCTGATCCTGAAGGCCGGCGTGGATTTCGAGATGAAAGGCAATGACAGCTTTGGTATCACGCCACCGATCAATGGAAACTTTGCCGGAGTGGCCATCTATGCGCCAGAGTCCAACATCCGCATGAGCGGCAATCCAGACTTTTCAATTGATGGTTTCGGCTGTTCCGGGCTTGTCGCAAATTCGATGACGTTCAACGGGAACGTGACCCTGAAGGCGGAATGCGATGAAAAAGACACCAATTTTGGTGCCGGTAGCAACAATGGCCGACCACGGCTCATTCGGTAGTGTCGGGTCGATCCGACGTCGCCTGGAACAGGTTTCAAAACCAGAACATGACGACAGCGCCGTCGCGGGCAAGCGCCTGCGGCGTGGCGTGCGGTCATCGTCCTTTGCCACGGCGACATGCAAGGCGGGGACCTGCCGCTTCCTGCGGCAGGACCGTCCGACGAAATAGGACTGCCGGTCGTCAGATACGTTTCCGAAGCAAACCGTTTCGTCGCGGGTGAAGGCCCCGTCCTACTCGTTTTTCGGGGACACCACCCGGCTGGCGTCCGCCCGCTCCGTCCCGGGCCCGGTATCGACCTTCGCCGGCCGTCCATAGAGGAACCCCTGGATCAGATGACAGCCCTTCATGCGGAGCCAGTCGACCTGACGGGCCGTTTCCACCCCCTCCGCGATCACCCTCAGGCCCAAGTCTGCGGCCAGATTTATCGTTGCGCCAACGATGGCGGACTCCCGTTGGCCCTGCGGCAGTTCGGCGATGAAGCTGCGATCCAGCTTGACCTCCTGGATGGGCAGAGCCCGGAGATGAACCAGCGACGAATACCCCGTGCCAAAATCGTCCAGCGATAGAGAGACGCCCAATTCACGCAGGGCTAGGATGTTCTGCAGCGTCGTCTCGGTCTCGTTCAGCACGGCGCATTCCGTGATCTCAAGCGTTAGGCAGGCCGGATCGACACCTGTCCGGTCCAAGATGTCGGCGACTGACTGCGCGAAGTCCGGCCGCCCGAACTGCTGCGCGCTGACATTGGCGGACATGGTCAGGCAGCGCGGTGCAGGTATCGCGTTCATCCGGGCCAGTTTCTTGCAGACCGTTTCGATGACCCAGAGGTCCAAGCTGGTCACCAGGCCGGTTTCTTCGGCGACCGGGATGAACAGGTCCGGCGGCACGAATTGCCCGTTTGGAAGCGGCCAGCGCGCAAGGGCTTCGTACCCGATGATCTTTGGCCAGCCCTGCGAGACATCCACCTGGGGCTGATAGTGTAGCTCCAGGATATCGTTCTCGAAAGCCTTGGTTAGATCGCTGACGGCGCATTGTCCCGACGGCGTCATGTCCATTTCGGGTGTCCTTTCAGGAGGGGCATTTCGGAAATGTCCGACGTTCAAGTCCCATCGGGCAATTGGAAGACGCTGACCGAAATCAGTGTGCCACCACGCTGTTTCGCCCAAGCCGCTTTGCCGTGTAGAGCGCGCGGTCGGCGGTTTCCGTGATGTTGTCGTGGCTTGCCTGCTCAGCATCGACCGCTGCCAGTCCGACGCTCACAGTCACTCTGAGGGCCGCTTCCCCGTTGAATAGGGTGTCGGCCACACGTCGTCGGACCCTCTCTGCCCAGATCCGGGCAGAGTCGAGATCGGTCTCCGGCAGCAGAACGGCGAATTCCTCGCCGCCGAGGCGGGCGACAAGATCAACTTGGCGGCATTCCTCAGTCACCACATCAGCGAATTCGCGCAGGACACAATCTCCGGCCGGGTGACCGAAGGTGTCATTCACCTGCTTGAAGTGATCCAGATCGAGGAATGCGATGGTTGCGGCGCCCCCGCTGCGGCGCATCCGCGCCATCTCTTTTTCCAGCCCGGTCACAAAGCTGCGCCGGTTGCCGGTCTTGGTCAGGAAATCCCGGTTTGCGTCGCTGCGCAGTTCCAACTGGTTCATGATCAGCGTGGCAAATTTGGAGACAATCTGCTCCTCACGCGCGGTGAACTGACGAGGCTTGGTGCCAAAGGCGCAGATCGTACCGAGGTTGTATCCATCCGCCGTGGTCAGGGGCACTCCGATATAGCAGCGCAGGAACGGCGGCCCGGTGACCAGGGGGTTATCGCGCACACGCGGATCCTGATGCGTATCCTCGATGACCAAGGGATCGTGTTTTCGGATGGCGATATTGCAGAAGGCCACATCTCTTGGGGTTTCCTTTACGTCAAGTCCTTGGCGCGACTTCAAAATCTGCTTGTCCTCGGTAATCAGGCTAATGGTGACCATCTCCATTTCGAGGGTGAGTTTCACGAGCCCGGTGATCAGATCGAAGCTGGCCTCGGACGTTATGGTTTGTGCACCGAGGCGCTGAAGCGCGGCGATACGGCCCGCTTCATCCTCGAGTATATTGAAGTCAAAGGTCATGGGATGGGCATACCTTCTGTCTGACAATGGCCGTGGGGGCAGGGGACGGTGTTAGTGCCCTACCAGTCATTCGCCTTAAGGTAGTCGATGTTCACCTCTGGCAGGATGTCCTGCATCTCGGTTATCTCCGCCAGTCCAAGAAGATCGACCTGCACAAGCCAGGATTTGTTCAGCAGGATTGTCCGGTCTTTCAGCTTGAACGGAATAAAGTCCCGTTCGTCGCAAAGCACGTCCAGAACCCTTTGGTTCTGGCTGACATGGAGGCCGCCGAAGTGCTGGCTGCCCGTCTGCAGAGTGGCTTTGACCGGGATGAGGTGTTTGGGATATTTCATGTTCAGGGCCTTCATTTCCAGATGCCGATTGTGAAAGGATGCGACATGGCAAACATGCAGGATCGCAAACGGGCCGAAGACGCGGCGCGCAGCATCCCGGACCCGGAGGCGTTCCGCGATGCCTGCGCCGTCTTCGGAGAGGCGGACGCCCTCGCTCGGCTGCACATGTTTCGCACCGAGCTTGCGACGCAGCTGGCCGGGATCCAGCAGGGCCAGCCAGAGCCTGAACCGTTGCGCCAGATTGCCCACCGGACCGCGGGCCGGGCCGGTCTTTTCGGGTTTTCGGGGCTCGCCGAAGCCTCGGCGCAGCTTGAAGATGCGATACGCAATGGCACCGACACGACGACCGCACTTGCGCTATGGACCGAACTGGCGCAGCACGCCGCGCAGACCGAGACGAACACCGCAGCCTCTGGCCGGTCGGGCTGAACCCCGCGACGGCCGCCGGTCGGGCGTCGCCGCACAGCGGCGATGCAAGTGGGCGCGCCTCGCCATAGGGGAGGGTGTAGGACCAGGCCATCGTCAGGATGACCCGATGGCCTGCAGGATGGCCGGTGTCGCGATCACCGCGAAGAGAACCGGCAGGAAAAACAGGATCATCGGAACGGTCAGCTTGGGCGGCAGCGACGCCGCCTTCTTTTCCGCCGCCGACATCCGGAAATCGCGGCTTTCCTTGGCCAGAACCCGCAATGTCTGTCCCAGCGAAGTGCCGTATTTCTCGGACTGAATCAGGCCGATGACGGTGGCCTTGATGCTGTCCAGTCCAGTCCGTGTTCCAAGGTTCTCATAGGCCTGTCGCCGGTCCGAAAGATAGGCAAGCTCGGCCGTGGTCAGCGACATCTCATCGGCCAGTTCCCGCGACTGGCTGCCAATCTCTTCGGCCACCTTGCGGAAGGCGGCCTCGCTGCTCATCCCGGATTCGACGCAGATCAGCAGCAGGTCAAGCGCATCCGGCCAGCTGCGCCGCAGGCTGCCATGTCGCTTGGAGATCATGTTGCGGACATAGAGCTTGGGCAGCATGAACCCGATCACCACGCCCACCATGGTAACCGCGACCATGACCGGAAGAGAGGTCTCTGGCCGCAGGACGAAGCCGATGTAGAAAACGGCGAGCCCCGGCAGGGCCACCGCCGCAATCAGACGCGATGCCAGAAAGGTGACGAGCGGCGCACGCCCGCGCAGGCCCGCCATCCGCAACAGCTGTGCTGCGCCGGCTTCATCGGACAGGCGCGACAGGCTCAGTTTGTTCACGATTTCCGCGAATATCCGGTTCGGCTTTCGGTCGAAGAGCGCCGAGCGCGCGGTTCCGGCTTCCCCGCGTCCCGGTTGCCGGGTGGCGCGCGATTGATGCAGGTCCTGTTCGACGCCCCGCACCCTCTCGGCGAAGCGGTCGCGCGAGATCCACGGCCAGGCGGCCGTCAGAACCGCAGCGGTCACGGACAGGGCGGACAGAGCGATGATCACCTGCTGGAGACCGGTGCTGGTCAGGTCAAATGGCACGGTCTGTTCCCTTCACATGTCAAAGTTGATCATCTGGCGCATCACGAAGACGCCGATCGACATCCACAGCGCGCAGGCACCCATGACCATGAGGCCCATATCTGTCTGGTAGAGCACCGAGAGATAGTCGGGGCTCGTCAGGTGAACGATCCCCGCCACGACAATCGGAAGCGCGCCGATGATCCCCGCCGATGTCTTTGCCTCGGCGCTCATGGCCTTGACCTTGGCCTGCAGTTGCCGCCGCCCGCGCAGCACGGTGGACAGATTGCCCAGCGCCTCTGTCAGGCTGCCGCCCGTCCGGTTCTGGATGGCGACCACGATCGCAAGAAACCCGACCTCCTGAAGCGGGACGCGCTGAGCCAGCCGGTCCACTGCTTCCTGGAGGGGCAGCCCGACGGATTGGTCCTCGACCACCTTCAAGAATTCGCTGCGGATCGGGTCCTGGCTGTCGGTTGCGACGACGGCCAGACAATCGGCCAGCGGTCGCCCGGCCCGGACACCGCGAACGATCACGTCGATCACATCGGGAAATCCGGCGGCAAAGGCCGCCAGCCGCCGCTTTCTTGCCAGCGTGACGTAGAGATACGGAAGGGCAACACCCACTGTCAGCGCGATGGCCCCTGCGACAAGCCATCCCAGCGCCAGGGATGCGCCGAAGGCCCCGGCGGCAAGGACCCCCATTGCCTTTCGGAAAGACCGTGGCCGCCATGACAGGCCGGCCTCGCGAAGGCGCTGCTCCAGGCCGGGTCGGGTGCGCTGTTGTCGGCGATCTGACTGCCGATCGGCAATTTCCTTCAGCGTGCTCTCGATGGCCTTGCGACGGGTCGTCGTTGTCCCACCGGCGGACACATGCTTGCTGCGCGCACCGGGGTGGCCGCCACCCAGGGCCAGCTCCATGCGCCGCTGGTTCCGCTCGCGTGCCCACAGCCAGGGCAGGGCAATGGACAGCAGCATGGCGGCGGTCGCCACGGCGGCGAGGGGCACGATGAGAAGCGCAGGATCGAAGGTCAGCATGTTCGTTTCACCCCGGGGTTCAGTTCGACTGTGTCGCGGCTGCAAGCGCCCGCGCGAGCCGGTCTTCCTCGCCGAAATAGCGGGCCCGGTCCCAGAACGCTGGGCGCCCGATCCCCGTCGATTGGTGCCGCCCGAGGATTTGCCCGTTTTCGTCCTCGCCCAGCACCTTGTAGACGAAGATGTCTTGCAGGATCGGGACATTGCCCTCAATTCCGAGCACTTCGGTCACATGGGTGATGCGCCGCGAGCCGTCCCGCAGGCGCGCCGCCTGAATGATCACGTCGATGGAAGAGACCGCCATTTCCTGGATCGTCTGGGTCGGCAGGTCGAAGCCGCCCATGGTAATCATGGCCCCCAGGCGCGACAGCGCCTCACGCGGGTTGTTGGCATGCAGAGTCCCCATCGAGCCGTCGTGACCGGTGTTCATCGCCTGAAGCAGGTCGAAGGCTTCGGGGCCCCGCACCTCGCCGACAATGATCCGGTCGGGCCGCATGCGCAGGCAGTTCTTGACCAGATCCCGCATTGTTACCTCGCCCGTGCCCTCAACGTTCGCGGGTCGGGTTTCCAGACGGACAACGTGCGGCTGCTGCAATTGAAGCTCTGCGGAATCCTCGCAGGTCACGATCCTTTCCTCCGCGCCCGCGTATTTTGTCAGACAATTGAGAAGAGTCGTCTTGCCCGACCCGGTGCCGCCGGAGATCAGCACATTGCAACCGATCCGGCCGATGATCTTGAGAATTTCGGCGCCTTCCGGAGTGATGGAGCCGAAATCGACAAGCTGGTCGAGCGTCAGCTTGTCCTTTTTGAACCGCCGGATCGTCAGGCTGGGCCCGTCGATCGCCAGCGGCTCGGCGATCACGTTGACCCGGCTGCCGTCGGGCAGCCGCGCGTCGGCGATCGGGCTGGATTCATCGAGGCGTCGGCCAACCTGGCTCACAATGCGCTGACAGATGTTGAGCAGTTGTTCATTGTCGCGAAAACGGATGTCGGTTTGCTGCACGTGTCCGCCGACCTCGATATAGATACGCTTGGTCCCGTTCACCATGATGTCCGAGATGTCGTCGCGCGCCAGCAGCGGCTCCAGCGGGCCGTACCCGAGGACATCATTGCAGATTTCTTCGGTCAGTTCAGTCTGCTCGCGGCTCGAAAGCACGGCGCGCTTGGCCGCGAGTATCTCCCTGACTGCCTCGCCAACATCGCGCCGTGCCGCGGGGCGGTCTAGCCGGTCCAGTTCGGTGATATTGATCGTCTCGATCAGTGCGCTGAAGACCTCTTGCTTCAGGTTGATGTAGTCTAGAGTGTTTTCCGATGACGTCTCCAAAGCCGCGGTGCGCGGTTGTGCAGCGCGCGGCTCTGGTGGCGGCGCCTGCGCGGGACGCTCCTTAAGCGCCACGATCCCCTCTTGGTTGGGGACCGAAGCGGCCGCGCGCGGCGGATCGGCCGGCGTCGTTCTTTTCCCGAAGGGTTTTGACATCAGGGATTTCTCCACTTGCTTCCACGTGCTCCGTGGTGCGGCAGGTCAACTGCGGCCGAGCAACTTGCCAAGCCAGCCACGCGGTCTTGGCTTGCCCGGCCCGATCAGGCTTCGGGCGATGTGTTTCACCGATCCCTGCGCCTTGCTGCGGGGGGCCTGCTCGCGCATCAGGCGCCCCTCCGCAGCGGCCTTGCCGAAGGTCGCCGGATCGAACGCAATGGCCGTGCAGGACTCTGCGCCGATGCTCTTGGCAAACTTTTCGGGGACGATTTCCTTGCGACGTGGCATGCCACAGGGATTCATCACGATACGGGGCAGGGCATCATTGGGGCGCAGACTACGCACCCGTGCCATCAGGGCGCGTGCATTGCGCAGGTTCGCCAGGTCGGGCGCGGCGACAAAGATCACCTCGTCAGCCGATGTCAGGGCATCGCGGCTGACAGAGGACCAGTCGTGCGGCAGATCGAGCACCACTATGGGAAAGGAGGCCCGGGCGATCTCGATCAGGCGCTCGACCGCATCCGGTGCGGGATCGGCGTCGTTCAGCGGGTCGTCGAAGCCGGACAGGACACTCAGGTAGTCCCCACACGGCACGACCAGCCGGTCCAGCAGCGCCGCGTCTAGCTTGTCCGGCGCGGATAGGTATTTGTCAAATCCGGTGACCGGCTTGAGATCAAGGTTCACCGCGGCCGATCCGAACCTGAAATCCAGATCCAGCAAGAGCGTCGGGCTGGCCTGTTCCTCGGCGATAGTCCCGGCGACGTTCTGCGCCAGCGTCGATGACCCGACACCGCCTTTGACCCCCACGAAGGCGTAGACCTTGCCCAGGCGCGTCGCCGCGTCCCGAGAAAAAAGCTTCTGAACCGTCGCCACATAGGCCAGGGGCGTGATCGGCCAGACAATATATTCCGCGATCCCACGGCGTATCAGGTTGCGGTAGAGGGAAATGTCATTTTCGGTTCCGATCACGACGACCTTGGTGTCTGGGTCGCAGACTTCGGCAAGCGTGTCGAGCTCGGCCAGAAGGGCGGCGCCGGTGCTGGCCGCTTCGATGATCAGCAGTGACGGTGTCTTCTTGGACTCGAACATGCAGCGTGCCTTCGCGATCCCACCGTCACTCACCTCGGTCTTGACCCGGGTCAGACGACGATCCCGGCTGGCTTGCTCGATCGTGCCGCGCGTCGCGGCCGTCACGGTGAACGCGGCGGCGGTCAGATGCGGCACACGCGCGCTTGACGCGCCTGCCGGCGAGGTCGAGCCCCCGGGCGAGGTCGGACCTGCGCCCTCTGTGATCGTGATTGCGTCATGTTTCATCGACTGTTCCTTCTTCCCGGCACTGGTCCGGGGCGTCGACATCAGTTGATCTGGATGTCTTCCGTGGCGGTTCCGCGGCGGATGCGGATTGTCTTGGGGTCCTCCGAGACCTCCATCGACGCTTCGCCAGGCGTTTCGTCGCTTGGGCGCAGCGCCAGTGAAAGCGTGCCCGTCGAACCCGCCGCGGTGACGGCCTCGACCTGTGCCTCGTTCAGTTCCAGGGTCGCTGTCTTGCCAACAACGGTGCCGGATTCGGTGTCTTCGGTCGTCTGGTCGATCGCCAGAACCCGCACGTTGCGCAGGATGGTGCGGCTGTGGACCTCGGTGTCCGCGCCGTCGCGCGAGCTGCTCATGGAATGGAGTACGTCAACGCGGTCGTTGGGCAGGATGAACCCGCCGGCGGTGCTTTGCGCGTCGACCAGGATCGCCACCGCACGCTGTCCGGGGGCGAGTGTCGCGGCCAGGAAACCGTTGGGCTGGCGCGACAGCGCCCGCTCGGCGATTGGCTCCCCGGCCAGGATTGGCCGAACGGCGAATTGGCCTGCAACATCCGACAGTGCATCTGGCCGGGTGCTGCGGTCGATGAAGACCGAGGGCACCGCATCGGCTGGCCAGTCTTGCCAGCGCAGGGTTGCTGCCGCGATCTCTGCGCCGCGCGACACATCCTGTGTTGCGACCAGCACCGCGGTCATGTCAGTGACCTGAGGTTCCGGCGTTTCGATGACGACGGGCTCTGACGCGGTCGCGGTCTGCTGTGCCGCGATCCAGGCGGCACCGCCGCCTGAGGACAGGGCCACGAACACGATGATGAGTCTGAGCATAGCGGTTCTCCAGCCAGCAGCGCGCGACTGGTGGTCACCCTGCCAAGAGGGCTCCCGGTCGCAGGATCACTACGGCGACAGCCGCCGCCGCGATGGCAATTCCGTAGGGCACGCGGTCCATGGGGTGGCGCAGAGCGGCGACATGGTCGCCGACGATGCGCGGAACCCCGACCGCGCGACAGGTGGCAAGGCCCAGGGACAGAGCCCCGCCTGCCAAGGCCGTCAGAAGCAACAGGGCCGATGTCTCGGCCGGGCCGACCCACAGCCCGGTCACCGCTAGCAGCTTGACATCACCGCCACCGATCAATCCTCCCGCGAACAGGACGGCGCCGGTGGCGAGGATCGCGCCTGCAACTGCTGCGCTGGCAGAAAATTCGACCCAGCCCGGCGGCGACATGGCGGTTGTCACTGCATAGCCCGCCAGAAGACACAGTATCAGCGCGTTGGGGATACGCATCCACAGCGCATCGCTGGCGGCGGCGGCAAGTTGCCCGCTGATGAACCAGAGGCAGGCCAAGATCAGAAGGTCATCCTGCATGGTCATCTATCGCGCCGGGCTGGATCGCGCCGCCCCGAACAAGCCCGGGGCGGGGCGTCTCAAGCAAGTCAGCGAAAAGTTAGTCGCCGGCATTTTGTAGTTCGGTCGACACGTCGCCGAAGATGCCGCCCAGGTCGGTGCCCAGAGTGGTAAGTGCGGTGATGAGGCCGACGGCAACCAGCGCGGCAATCAGGCCATATTCGATGGCGGTCGCGCCGGAGTCGTTTGTTTTGAAGGTCTTGATGAAGTGCAGCATGCGCTGTGCTCCTTCTGAGCAGGTGTGTATGCGGCCTTCCGGAGAGGCAATCAGCGTCGCTCTTCCGGGGTGCCGTCGTAGACGATCATTCGTCTGACCTCCAAAATGAGGCTCCGGCCCGTCGGAAGCTAGCTGGCGTCGTGGCCTAGCCACATGGTCAGTGCGCGTGCCCCTCGGCAGGACAGGTTAGGTCATTCTGTGGGTGCGGGCGGGCTGGCCAGAACGGTCTCGATCTTGTCGACCAGTTCGTGGCTGCGGAAGGGTTTCAGAAGAATCGGAATATCGCTGGGCACATGCCGTTCCTTGGGCAGCGCGTCCCCGGGATATCCCGATGTGAACAGGATTTTCAGCTCAGGATAGTCCGCTCTCACTTTATCGGCGAGTTGGACGCCGTTGATACCGCCCGGCATGACGATGTCTGTGAACACAAGGTCAAAGGCGGCGTCCTTTTTCAGGATATCGAGGGCGGCGACCCCGGTCTCGGCCTTGACGATGTCGTATCCCATTCGGCTGAGGGCCTGGTGCACGAAGGCTCGCAAGTCTTCGTCATCCTCCACCACCAGGATCCGATGCCCTTCGCTGACGTGCTGCGGCACCGTGACGTGCGCTGGTTCTTCCCATTCGGAGAGTTCGTGCGCGACGGGCAGGCGGAGCGTGACTGTCGTGCCCTCGCCCGGTTCCGACGCGATGCTGGCATGGCCCTCGGATTGCTTGACAAGACCATAGACCGAACTCAGGCCCATGCCGGTTCCGGTGCCCGCGTCCTTGGTGGTGAAGAAGGGCTCGAACGCGCGTTCCCTGACCTCTGGCGCCATTCCCGTTCCGTCGTCTGCGACGTCGATGTCGACATAGGCCCCGGGCGGAAGGTCGACATCGCCGTCGCCCAGCAGATTCTCTGCGGGCCGGGTTCTGACAGTGATGGTGCCCCGGCTCGGAATCGCGGCATCGGCATTGATGATCAGGTTCAGCAGCGCCACCTGCAGCTTTTCCGGATCGACAAGCGCGACCGTCGGTTTTTTGGTCAGGTCATGGTGCAACGCGACACCGGCACTCACGGCCCGTTCGAAAAGGCTCCAGGACCGGCGGATCAGCGCGTTGATGTCGCTCGGACGCACCTCGAGCGGCTGGCGCCGCGAAAAGGCCAGCAGATCGCGGGACAGGCCCGCGCCGCGTTCGGCCGCGTCCTCGATCGACTGAAGCAACGGCCGCGACGTCGCGGTGTCATCCATGTCGTCCAGCAGCATGTCGCAGTTTCCAAGGATGATCGTCAGAAGATTGTTGAAGTCATGCGCGATTCCGCCGGTCAGCTGGCCGACGGTCTCGAGCTTTTGCGCCTGGTGCAAACGGGCTTCCAGCGCCTTGAATTCGCTGACGTCGGACATCGCCCCGACGATGCGCCGCGGCGCGCCGTCGTCATCGCGCACGATGAAGGCCTTGTCGCAGATATGTCGCCATGCGCCGTCTTTGCCGGTCATCCGATACTCGCAGCGCCAGACCTCGGCATCCCCGGTGAGTGCGGCATCTAGGCTTTCCGTGATCTTGAAACGATCCTCGGGATGAACCTGCTCGAGCGCGTGCGAGATGCTGGCTTTCTCGGTGCCCTCTGCGCCTTCTTGGGTAGTGAAATGGAAATCCGGATCGGAATTGCCGCTGTTCCAGATCACGCCGGTGGTCAGATCCCAGTCCCAGATGACATCCTGGGTGGCCATGCTCGCCAGCCGGAATTGTTCTTCGGCGGCGCTCAGCTGTTCCTCTTTCCGCCGCCGCTCGGTCGTGTCTCTCTGGACCGAGACGAAATGCGTGCAAGTGCCCGCGGCATCGAACAGCGGATTGATGTCGATCTCGACCGTAAAGAGGGTTCCATCCTTCCTGTAATTCGTCAGTTCCGTGCGCAAATGCTGATGGGACGCAAGCGCATCTCGGATCTTTTTCAGGTTCTCCCTCTCCGTTTCCGGCCCTTGCAGCATTCGTGGCGTGTTGCCCAGTATTTCCTCTAGCGCATAGCCCGTCATGTCGACGAAGGCATCGTTGACGTAAACGACGCGCGGGCCGGGCGGATCAATGCTCGCCGTATCCGTGATCAGCACCACGTCGCCCACTTCCTTCATGGCTGCGTCGAGGAGGCGAAGGCGCGTGCTGTCCGCGCGGTCTTCGGTCGCGTCGTGGAGATAGATCCCGATGCCCGAGGCCGTGGGATGAACCGCAATGTTCACCCACTGGTCCGGATTGACGAGTTCGCCTTCGAATTTCTGGCTCTCGCCGGTTTCCAGCGCATCCATGACCACGCGTTCGAACTGCGAGCCGCGGGCATGGGGAATGTCCTGCCAGATGTTGCCGCCGACAAGGTCGCGGTCCTGCATCCCGAGAATGCTGTGCGCCCTGCGGTTCATGTACTGGATCGCGCCGGCCCGGTCGTGAATGATGAACCCATCGTTCAGATCGTCCAGTTTCGTGTGTAGAAGGGCGCGCACATCATCCTGGGCGGACCGGGCGCTGATCAATTCGCCGACGTCATGCGTCGCACCGTGGACCCCGATGATCGCACCTGACCCATCGCGGTCGGCCTCGCCGATCACCCGCAGCCAGGTTTCATCCCCGTCAAACTTGCGGAACTTCGCGATCTCGTCAAAGCTGGTTCCGCTTCCGACGCAGGTCCAGAAACTGCGCTCCATGCGGGTGCGGCTGTGGCCGGGGACAAGGCGGTCCAATGCGTCATCGATCTCATCGTCCCAGCTGTCGCCATCAAGCCCGACGATCCTGGCGGTCGCCTGCGTGCCTTTGAACATACGTGTCGCGATGTCGAAGCGCCAGCCGCCGATGTTCGCCACGTCGCCCGCCAGCCGTTCAAGGTATTGCGTTTCCGTCAGCGCGGTTTCCTTTTGGCGCAGATCGGTGATGTCCTGGATGATGCCGGACACCGCGCCCTCCGTGTCGTTCGGCATCGCGCCAGCGGGTGCTGTGCTGGCCCGGAAGACGCGGACCTGTTCGGTCGCGCCCCGGGCCCGGAACTCGACTTCGGTCATCTGGCCGTCGTGAATCGCGCGCTTGACCGCGGCATCGAAAGCGCCCTGGTCCTCTGGCAGAACCTTTTCCGCCACCGCATCGAGACTGACATTTTCCTCCCCTTCGGGAAGGCCCAGCATCAAGCGGATTTGCGAGGACACGCGGACAGAGACCCGATCGGGAAGAATGGTCCAGGTCCCAAGGCCCGCAAGCTCGCAGGCCCGTTCCAGGGACGCTGTGCGTTCTGTAAGGCGCGCGCTCATCTCGTCGACGGCCGCTTCGAGGCTGTGCAAGTCGTCTCGCAGGCCGGTGGTCTGCGCGGTCTCGGGGACAGTGGAACGCGCCGTTGAGAGCATGCGATCCACCGGGGCACGCAAGGCACGGCGCATCCGCTCCAGCGCGACAAGCGCCAGCACAAGCGCCACAATTACCGGGGCCGCGATGGTCCAGGGAAAGCCGGTCATCGCGCACCGCCTGACATGTCGGGCAATGCAGATGTGTCGCGGGCGGGCGGCCCGCCCTTACCTACGGCAATCGAAGGGCAGATCGGCGACAGACGACGCGGATGGTGCAGAGCGCAGCGCTTGCCCCGGGCGAGGTATGCCGATCCGGTTCCCTCTTTCATCAGACACGATGCGCGAAATCCGGCTTGTAAAAAATAGTGGCGCTTAGGATTGCGCAGTTTCAGCCCTGGTGCACATCCTGAATCACTTCCCAAATCACTTCGGATCGCCATCATTTGATTGCTCCGTTAATTTCCGATTTGTGCATGCCGACTCCCATGTGCAATAGTACCCCGACCCGGCGTCTTTCTGGCAGGTGTAGCAACAAGGTGCGGTTGGGTAGGTGTCTTGACGCCAAGTCAACAGACTGGCCTGGCAACGCGCCCAGTAAACTCTCCATCAGAAACACCGTTGCATCAGCGTGGAGACTTCATGTCGTCGCAAATCGGATTGTCAGACTTTTCCCCAGTGCTTGTCATAGACGATGACGAGTTCTTTCGTGTGGCGATAGATACGGTGCTGCGCGAACGCTTCGGGGTCGAGACCGTCGTCATTTGCGCGACGGCACAGGATGCCATCGCGCAGCTATCTGGCGGCACCCGATTTGGACTGTGCCTCGTGGATCTAAACATGGACGGCATCGACAACCGCAAGCTGCTCGACGGGTTCAAAGCCAGGCAACCCGGAAGCCGCCTGGTGGTGCTGTCGGCCTCCAGATCGCAAGAGGACATCCTGATGGCGCTTTCGGCCGGCGCCCACGGGTTCATTAACAAGGGTATGGGCATCGCCGAGACCGAAGCCGCGCTGCGGCAGATCGCCGGAGGCGCCGTTTACGTTCCGGCCTTTACATCGCAATGGGGCACTTCGGCAGATGGGCAGGAAACGCCGGAGAAGCGGCCCTCGGTCCATGTGGACGCGTTCACACCGCGCCAGTTGGACGTGCTTCGCCTGCTTGTCGAAGGGCAGTCGAACAAGGGAATTGCCAGGGCGCTGAACATCAACCCTAGCACGGTGAAATTCCACCTTTCCTTCGTCTTCCAGATCCTCGGCGCGGCGAACCGGGTCGAGGCGGCTGTGCTGGGCGCGCAATTGCTGGAAGACAGCGACAGCTGACCGCCCCTTGCGCCCAGACACGTGCATCCGTGATCGACGGTCGCGGCGGCACCATGTCATGATGTCATACGGTCCAGCAGGTCCGCCAGATCACGCCGCCGATAAGGCTTGGGCAACAGGCCGATATCCTTTGGCATGTCCTGCGGCGCGATCTTGAGTGACACCGGATCGCCCGAACTGAGGATCATGCCCAGATCCGGACAGATCGCCAGCGCGCCGCGCGCCAGTTGCATGCCATTGGGCCCGTGTCCCAGGCGCAGGTCGACGATCATTGCCCCGATCTCCCCGTCCTCGGCCAGACGGTGCAGGGCCGAGGCCGCGTCCTGGACGGTCACGCAGGAATATCCCAGCGAGGTCACGGCACACTCGGTGAAGGCCAGCATCATGGGGTCGTCGTCCACGACCAGAAGTTTCGTCGTCTCCGGCATCATGTTCCCTTCGGTTCCGCGGCTCCGGCCCAAATACTTTCAATGGATCGGCCTTTGGGTGAATTGGCACGCTGCCCGGCCACGACTAATCGGATGACATGGCTGGGAAACAGGCCTGAACCTCGACCCATGTCTCGGGCAGGACGTTGATAACACTGACAAACTGGGTCCGGATGCCGACCCTTGAAAAATCCCCCGTCCCGTGACAGTCGGACACCGCCTCGGGGGTGATTGCGTCATTGGCAATGACGATGGCCCAGTCTGCAGCCTGCTGCTGGACATACCCGACAGTTGCGGAAAAGTCGATGCCGCCGCCCGTGACGCAGGGGGCGATCCCCAGACCAAGACAGCGCGCCCCGGCCGAGGCTGCGTCTTGCAAGGCGTGGCGCGTCCACATGTAACGGCTGATCTCGATGGACCCACCGATCAAAAACAAGAGCGGCAGCGCGATTGCGGCAAATTCGATCGCGACGGCACCGCGACGGTCCAGAAGACATCCCCACAGGGCGCGCAGGGGTGTCATTGAAACCTCAGCACTGTGCGTGTTTCGACCGTCTCGCCGTCGAGGAAGGCGTAGCCGCGAAATAGCGTGACAAGCCGCGTGGTCGCGGAAATCTGCACGAATTTCCCAGCGCTCTCACCGGTTGTGCAGGTGCTCGCGCAGGCCACGGAGGGCCCCCAGACGACACCGTCCTGCGCCGGGGCTGGGCAGTAGCACATGCCCGCCTCGCCCGGGCCGGGCGACGTGTAAACCCCGGAGCCGTCCCACTGCGCATTGGCCGCGTTGTTCACGACCACTTCGGCAGTGTCCGTGTCCGCTCCGCGCAACATGCCCGCCAAGGTCCCGGCCAGCATCTCGGCACCGTCCTGGTCTGTCGGCGCGGGCCGGAACAAGGCATATTCCGCCGCCGCCGTCAGCCGGGCGTCGAGCGAGAGCCGCGCATAGGCCGCACTGCCGATGTCGACCACGCCCGCAAGGATGAGCAGCAGAACCGGCGCGACCAGCGCGAATTCCACCGCGATGCTGCCGCGTTGATCCGCCCGCAGCGTCCGCAAGAGGAATGGCGCCCGCCGGGTCATTGAAGCAGGACCACGCGGCCTCGTCCGGCGGATCCCGGCAAGTCGCATTCGGAGGCGACCGAGACGCCGCCAAGAAGCGAGATTTCGGCCCTGATCCTTTGCAGGCGATCGCTGTTGCCCCCGCTGCCACTGGCGCCGCCGGTATTCTTGAAGCCGCCGGGATGACCGAATTCGCTGGGCCGGTCGAAGCGCAACGCTAACGCAGCCGCAGGGTGCCACGTGGTCTTTTCCCGAAAAGCCGAGGTCATTGTTCCGGTCCTATCCTGCCTGTCGGCATCCATGAAAACTGAAGTGACGGACACCCCGTCTGCCTATAAGACCCTGCAACGCCGAAACAGCTGCCCGGATGGCCCATCCCTTTGGCCAGTCTGGCGCCGTGGCGGGACGGCCGGTCAGGATACATCGCGGTCAAAGGTCCCTATCCTGCGCGGTGCCGCCTTGGGGCCGAGCGGCTATCCTGCCGCCACGCAAAGCGCAGGCCCTGCACAATTTGGGAAATCAACACCCGAAAGCCCCCGGGCGAGCCAAGCACGGCGCCGCACCGGACCGGCCATCCTTGGACCGACCCACCAGAAAAAGGCAATGAAAGCGCGCCCCCAGGGACGATGGACAAGCCACTGATCGCGAAAGGCATGCAGGAACACAACGTCTGCATGCCAAGGCTCCCCGTAGGCTGCCGTCGCGACGAACCAGCTCGCGTCATCGCCACCGTCTTCTTGATCGTCCAGGCTCGGTGCTGATCGTGATGATCGGGTTGTCCTGTTCGGCCCTCACCTCTGCGCGGAGTCCTGAAAGTCCGACAGGGCGACGCCCTGCAATTTGACGATCCGGTCTCTCAGCAATTGAAGACGGTATTGCCGTCCTCATTCTCAAGCGCGGATCAATGTCGTCCAGAAGCGTGATCAGGTCCTTTCCAACCTTGAAGTCGGTGATGAGATCCTGGCCACCTACTTCATAGAAATGAAAGCGGTTGATGGCATCCTCGTCGCCGCCACCATTCAGCGTGTCGTTGCCCAAGCGGCTGAACAGTATGTCGTCGCCGCTGCCGCCTTGCAGGGTGTCGTCGCCATCTCCGCCCCAGATCATGTCATCGCCGGACCCACCATCAAC
>CBFIJK010000065.1:0-18417 GCA_965662745.1 uncultured Paracoccaceae bacterium | reverse complement strand
ATGAGGCCAGATCCTGCGTCGTCCTAAAGCATCGAGCGCAGATCAGAATACGCGGCGTGCACCAATGCGGAATGGCGGCGGATCATGTTCAACACTCCTAGCTGGCGTTGAACATAGCAGCTTGTTCAACAGTTACCAACACTGTTGAACACGGGCTGGCCTGACAGAGAATCCTTGCCTGTTGGATAAGTGTCATGTTTACTTGACACATGACTGTCTACGATCAGATACACCCCCGCCGCTTCCCACAGCCCGCCGCCGCGCTGGAGCTGATCAAGCCGATCACATGGTTCCCGCCGATGTGGGCCTATCTGTGCGGGGTCGTGTCTTCGGGCATCTCTCCGTTCAGCCAGTGGGGCCTTGTTCTTCTGGGCATCGTCCTTGCCGGCCCCGTTGTTTGCGGGATGAGCCAGGCGGCGAACGACTGGTGCGATCGCCATGTCGACGCGATCAACGAACCGAACCGCCCGATCCCGTCGGGCCGGATACCAGGTCGCTGGGGTCTTTATATCGCCTTGGCGATGACGGCCTTTTCGCTGTGGATTGGGTCTTTCCTTGGCCCCTGGGGTTTTGGCGCGACCATTGTCGCTGTGCTGGCCGCCTGGGCCTATTCCGCCAAACCCATCCGCCTGAAGCGGTCGGGCTGGTGGGGTCCGGGCCTCGTCGGTCTCTGCTATGAAGGCCTGCCGTGGTTCACCGGTGCGGCCGTCCTGACCCAAGGCGCGCCGTCCGCGCCCGTCATCATCACCGCGACGCTCTATGCGCTTGGCGCGCACGGGATCATGACGCTGAACGATTTCAAGGCGCTGGAAGGCGACCGCAAGATGGGCGTCAATTCCTTGCCCGTGACCGAAGGCCCAGAGGTCGCCGCGCGCGTTGCCTGCATCGGCATGGCCGTGCCGCAGCTTGTGGTGATCGTGATGCTTCTGGTCTGGGGCCGTCCGTGGCACGCGCTGGCCGTTGGCGTGCTTGTCGCGCTGCAATTTGCCGCCATGCGCGTTCTTCTGCGCGATCCCAAGGCGAAAGCGCCCTGGTATAATGGCACCGGCGTCGTGCTTTACGTCACGGGCATGATGGTATCGGCCTTCGCGCTGCGCAGCATGGGTGTAATGCCATGAGGCTTGGCTGGCTCGCCATTGCGCGCCTCGGCCTTGTGCAGATGTGCCTTGGCGCCATCGTCGTGCTGACCACGTCTACCTTCAACCGCCTGATGGTGGTCGAGCTTGCCTTGCCCGCTGTGTTGCCCGGTCTTCTGGTCGCACTGCATTACGGCATTCAGATCACGCGCCCGCAATGGGGCTTTCGGTCGGATACCGGCGGGCATCGGACGTTCTGGATCATCGGCGGCATGGCCGTTTTGGCCGCGGGCGGGCTTGGTGCGGCCTTTGGCGTCGTGCTGATCGAGACAAGCTTTGCGCTCGGGCTGATCGTGTCGATCATCGCTTATGCGGCGATCGGCCTTGGCGTTGGCGCCTCTGGTACATCGCTGCTCGCGCTACTGGCGACGGCAACCGAACCGCGCCGCCGGGCGGCAGCGGCGACGATCACTTGGCTGATGATGATTTTTGGTATCGCGATGACGGCGGGCGTCGTCGGGTCGCTTCTGGATCCCTATAGCGCCGCGCGGCTCGTGACGATTGTCGCCGCGGTCTGCGGTGCGGCCATTGTCCTGACAGCTCTGGCGACATGGGGCATCGAGCGCGGCCTCAAGATCGACCGCGAACCAGAGGCGGTGCCGTTCCTCGAAGGCCTGTCCGAGATCTGGGCAGAGCGCAAAGCGCGCAACTTCACCATCTTCGTTTTCCTGTCGATGACCGCGTATTTCATGCAGGAACTGATCCTGGAACCCTACGCGGGCCGCGTCTTTGCCTTCACGCTGGGCCAATCGACGGGCCTGTCGGGCGCACAGAACGGCGGCGTGTTCCTTGGTATGTTGACGGTCGGCATCGCGGCGACGGGCTTTCGTTTTGGCAGCCTGCGGAACTGGGTTGTGGCAGGCTGTATCGGGTCAGCTCTCAGTCTTACCATAATCACTATTATCGGGCCTATGGGCCCCGGCGCACCGCTCGTGCCAGCCGTCATCGCTCTTGGTGTCTTCAACGGCATGTTCGCCGTCGCCGCCATCGGATCCATGATGGCGCTTGCCGGCCAAGGACGCGAACGCCGCGAAGGCACTCGCATGGGCCTTTGGGGCGCGGCGCAGGCCATCGCCGCAGGTTTCGGTGGTCTCGCCGGTGCCGCCGCCGTCGACCTTCTGCGTCTCGGCCTGCCTGACACGACCGCGTTCGGCGGCGTGTTCCTCTTCGAGGCCGCCCTTTTTCTAGCCGCCGCCGCCATGGCGATGCGCATCATGGAGGGCCGCACAGCGCCGGTCCCCTCCATCGTTCCGGGAGAATAACGATGATTTACGATTGTCTTGTCGTGGGCGGTGGCCCCTCTGGTGCGACAGCTGCCGAAGACCTCGCGCGCTCCGGTCGCAAGGTCGCAATGCTGGACCGTGCAGGCCGCATTAAGCCTTGCGGCGGCGCAATCCCGCCCCGCCTGATCGCCGATTTTGACATCCCCGACAGCCAGATCGTTGCCAAGATCACCACCGCGCGTATGATTTCCCCGACCCAGCGGGCCGTCGACATCCCGATCGAGAACGGTTTCGTGGGCATGGTCGACCGCGAACACTTTGACGAATTCCTGCGAGAGCGCGCTGCGAAAGCCGGGGCGACCCGTCTCACTGGAACCTTCCAGAAGATCGAACATGAGGACGGCCACGCCACAGTCACTTATCGCGACAAGGCCGAGGGCACCGAACACAAGATCCACGCGAAATACGTGATCGGCGCCGATGGCGCCCGGTCGAACGTCGCCCGCGCCGAAGTGCCCGGCGGCGACCGCATTCCCTATGTCATCGCCTATCATGAGATCATCGCCGCGCCGGAACCGACCTCGGCCTACGATCCACTGCGCTGCGATGTGATCTACGACGGCGCGATCAGCCCCGATTTCTACGGCTGGGTCTTCCCCCACGGCGCGCAGGCCTCCGTCGGCATGGGCACTGGCATCGACGGTGTCGATCTGAAGGCCGCGACTACTGCCTTGCGGGCCGCAGCCGGGCTGACAGGATGCGAGACCATCCGCAAGGAAGGCGCACCGATCCCGCTCAAGCCACTCGACAAATGGGACAACGGCCGCGACGTGGTGCTCGCCGGCGACGCGGCGGGCGTTGTCGCCCCCTCCTCCGGTGAAGGCATCTACTATGCGATGGTCGGCGGCCGCGTCGCCGCAACCGCCGTGCAAGCCGCTTTGACAACAGGCCGCGCCAAAGATCTGCAACTGGCGCGCAAACTGTTCATGAAAGAGCACAAGACCGTGTTCAAGGTTCTGCGCTCCATGCAGGACGCCTATTACAAGTCTGACGAGCGGCGCGAACGCTTCGTGTCGCTGTGTCACGATGTCGACGTGCAGCGATTGACCTTCGAGGCGTATATGAACAAGAAACTGGTCAAGGCCCGTCCGATGGCCCACATCAAGATCGGGCTGAAGAATCTCGCCCACCTGACACGGCTCGTCCCGGCTGCGCATGTATGACTGAAATGATCCCGGCCTGGGTCAACGGCATTCTGACACCAGTGGAAAAGCTGGAGGTCCATCAACGCGGCCTGAAGCACAAGGCGGTGTCGGTCTTCGTGATGGACAGGGACCGCGTCCTGATCCAGCGCCGCGCATTGTCAAAATACCATACGCCTGGGCTTTGGGCGAACACCTGCTGCACGCATCCCGACTGGGACGAAGACGCGGGCGTATGCGCGGTGCGCCGCTTGAAGGAAGAGCTTGGGATCACCGGCCTTTCCCCCGACTGGCGCGACAAGATCGAATACCGCGCCGATGTCGGCGGCGGCCTGACCGAACATGAAGTCGTCGATATCTTCGTGGCCGAGGCGACAGCGAAGCTGAGCGTCGACCCGAACCCCTCAGAAGTCGCAGAAACCCGCTGGATCGCCCTGCCCGACCTCGCGACCGAGATCGGCCGGACGCCGGAGCGCTTTACGCCCTGGCTGCGGATTTATCTGGAGGAGCATGCAGACCGGATATTTGGGAGCGTGGTGGGGGTATGAATACTAGTCGATTCAGCTTCGCTCTTAGTCAAATGCGCCTTTTGCAAGCGCCCAGTGGTAGGTGGATCTGATTCCCTCACCCAAACTGTTTTTCGCTTGCCACCCAAGATCGACCAATCGGTTGACATCCATGAGTTTTCTTGGAGCACCGTCAGGCTTTGAAGTGTCAAATTTGACGCTCCCCTCATAACCCACGACCTCGGACACGAGTTGAGCCAGTTCAGCAATGCTCACATCTATCCCCGATCCAACATTGAGATGACTCAACATCGCATTGGTGTTCGCGTCGTATACCTCACGTTCAAGGTCCATTACAAACAGAGATGCATCGGCCATATCTTCAACATGCAAGAACTCTCGCCGGGGCGTTCCGCTTCCCCAAACAACAACTTCTGGCGCAGCCGCCATTTTCGCTTCGTGGAAACGACGCAGAAGCGCCGGTAGAACGTGGCTGTTTTCTGGATGGAAGTTGTCGCCAGGCCCATACAAATTTGTGGGCATCACCGACCGGTAATCTGTTCCATATTGGCGATTGTAGCTTTCACAAAGCTTGATACCGGCGATCTTTGCGATGGCATAAGGCTCATTCGTCGGCTCGAGCGGACCGGTTAGTAGCGCGTCTTCACGCATTGGCTGGGCAGCGAGCTTCGGATAGATGCACGACGAGCCGAGGAACAATAGACGCTTCACACCCGCCGCATAGGCCTGATGGATAACGTTCGCCTCAATCATTAGGTTTTCATAGATGAATTCAGCGGGATAGGTGTTATTGGCGTGGATTCCGCCAACTTTGGCAGCGGCCAAAATCACGGCATCCGGCCGCTCGCGCTGCATGAAGCCACGTACGGCAGCCTGATCCATCAGGTCGAGCGTGTCCCGACCACGCACGATAATTTCGTCTTGCCCATGCGCTTCAAGCTGGCGGCAAATTGCCGAGCCAACCATTCCCCGGTGTCCAGCAACAAAGATCCGCATAATTTAACCTTCAAACGAGACCGGCAATGACAACCCATGCTCTCTCAAGAGCGCATGGCGTAGCGCTATCTTCAGGTCCTCAGCGACCATTTCGGCGCACATCTCGCGTGCGGTAATTTCAGGCTCCCAACCCAGCCGTGCCTTGGCCTTGGATGGATCGCCAAGCAGCGTTTCCACTTCAGCGGGTCGGAAGTAGCGGGGATCGACTCGGACAATTACGTCTCCCGGTGAAATGGATGGCGCTTTGTCACCGCTCACCGCTTCGACAACTCCGACTTCGTCCAGGTTGGTTCCCTCAAAGCGCAGCGAAATACCAAGCTCACTGGACGACCACGTCACAAAGTCACGTACCGAAAATTGCCGACCAGTCGCTATGACGAAATCCTCTGGAGAATCCTGCTGTAGCATCATCCATTGCATACGAACATAGTCACGGGCGTGGCCCCAATCCCGCAGGGCGTCCATATTGCCAAGATAAAGGCAATCTTCCACTCCTTGCGCAATGTTGGCGAGACCTCGAGTAATCTTACGAGTGACAAATGTTTCGCCCCGGCGCGGGCTCTCGTGATTGAACAGAATTCCGTTGCAGGCGTACATACCGTAGGCCTCTCGGTAATTCACGGTGATCCAATAGGCATACATCTTGGCCACCGCATAGGGCGAGCGCGGATGAAACGGCGTAGTTTCCGTCTGCGGAACCTCTTGGACCAGGCCGTACAGTTCAGATGTCGAGGCCTGATAGAACCGCGTCGTGCTCTCCATCCCGAGAAAGCGGATCGCCTCGAGCAGCCTGAGAGTGCCCATGGCGTCTACATCAGCCGTGTATTCCGGGGCCTCAAAGCTGACAGCCACATGCGACTGCGCACCGAGGTTGTAAACTTCGTCCGGTCGTACAGCGGACAAGATGCGGGTCAGATTTGAACTATCGGTCAGATCGCCATAATGCAGTTTGAGCTGCGGGTTTCTTTCGTGCGGATCTTGGTAGATATGGTCGATCCGTTGTGTGTTGAGCGACGAGGCACGACGTTTGATGCCATGGACCTCGTACCCCTTTTCGAGCAGAAATTCTGCCAGATAGGATCCGTCCTGCCCGGTGATGCCAGTGATCAATGCGCGTTTAGCCATTGTACCTAACTCTTCCAGATGGACAGCTTTTGCCTGAGCCAAGAGATTTCGGCGAGCGTAGTGAAGCTTCAGCGATCACGCTTCAATCGACCCATAAACACCCTGATCACGCAGACAAATAATCTCATCGCGGCTCAGCCTATTGATCTCTTCCCGCTTTCCGCGATTTCGGTTTGGCCAAAGGTACCACCACCAATTCGCAGTCAGCCGGGGATGCCACAGGTGCAGCATAGGCCAATCAGTCGCGCGCTGGTATGGATAGCCAAACGCGGCCGCGCGTGCGGTGATTTCATCATCTTCATAGCCCCACGTGCGAAAAACTTCGTTGTAACCCCCGAATTCCCGCAACACCGAACGGTCGAACATTACGGTCCCACCGACAGAATTGGCGTTCATGAGAGACAACCCACCGCGGTAGAGACCCATCTTTGCGGCATTTAATTGCTCAAGCGCCTGTTCGGTTGGATCACTTGCCTCAATCAGGTTTCGACGTCCGCGTCCCTTAAGGTCACAGAACCGCCCGTCAAAAGGCAAGACGACCCCTGCCCCCGCGTGCAGTAAATCCAGCGACTGCGACAGTGCCTTCGGATGTGGAATTACGTCTGTATCAAATGACGCGACATAGGGCCGGTTGCTGAGTTGAAAGAACCCCTGATTGAGAAGCCGCGTGCGATGAAACCGAGCAGCATTGCGCTGCGGCACGTACCGAACTCCAGGAAGATCGACCAACTCGGCGGCCTCCGGCTCCGGTGCATCCTCGATTACGATGACTTCAAGCCCCTCATACAGCCGACTCAACACGGTCAGAACGACGGTCAGGTTCTGGCGGCGTTCGCGGCTGTCAAACCGACAGGGGATGATCAGGCTAAGATCGTCAGCCTTGGTCGGGTTCATTTCTGTCACAGCCAGACTTTGCAGGTAGCACCAGTTCGGCTTGTATCTATAGGATCGCGCCGATAATCACGCAAGTGGCCAACCGGATTGTGTCGTGGTTTCCACCTGTGGTTAGCCACGCAAACGCCTGGCGAGCCGTTGCGATCTCTCCGGCTGGAGCGACAGGGCAGGACAGGGCATGAGTGAACTCCGTAAACCGCTGACCTTTCGCGATCATTCCCGTACGCTCAGAGCCGAGATTTGGGCTCGCAGGCGGGACTTCCTACTGGGCCTTCTTGCAACCTTTCTGTCTGCAGGTGTGTCACTCCTTATCCCCGCGAGGATGCAGACCCTCGTGTCAGAAACGCTGCCCTCTGGCAACTTCTCAGCCGTGGCTAAAGCTCTGGGCATAATCCTCTTTATCGCTGCCGTAAGCATCGGCTTGTCCGCCTTGCGCAAGTACCTGATGGAGCGATTAAGTCACAACATCACCACCGACATGCGCACACGCCTCTTTGGCCATGTTCTGTCGATCTCACCGCAAGAGTTGCAACGTACTGAGCGCGGGCAGATACTTTCCACCTTCTCGAACGATCTGCAGGTATTTTCAGACTCGACCAAGACTCTCGTGTCGGTCGTGATCCCGTCAGCGATTTTCGTCTCGATCTATTCCGCAGCAGCCCTTTGGTACAGCTGGCCGCTGTTCTTTGTGTTGATCGGCTTAATGGGGCCCATGATCCTCGGCCTCGACCGCCTTGTCCGGTTGATCCACGCAGCCTCAGCCAAAGCCCAAGCAAAGCTAGGTGAACTGATTGGCGAGTTGAACGAGTCGCTTGCCGGGATAAAGGAAATCAAACTCTTCGGCATTGAGGACCAGGTGCTAGACCGTTTCTCGGTTGGCAACCGGGAAACCCGCCAAGTTCTTTTGCAGCGCGATAAGCTCAGCACTTTCTTTCCGTTCCTCATCTCGATGATTGCTGCTGTTGGCATCGCCGCGATCATCCTCATCTCGCTCTTCCTCCTCAACAGGGGTTGGCTCGACATTGCAGCACTCACCGGCTTCACAGTTTGCATGGGTCTGCTCTATGGCCCGCTTCAAGATCTCGGCAATGCCTTCGGGCAAGCGATGCAGCTTTTCGCCGTACTCGGCCGGATCGAAGGAATCTGGCAGCTAACGCCCGAAGCGGACACTAAATCTCCTGAGAATGCAAAGGTGCGTGGCGGCTCTGTCGTCTTTGAGGACATCTCTTTCGCCTACCCGGGCAACCCACCCTCGATTCACTCCCTTTCGCTCAAGATTGAAGAGGGCCAGACCATCGCTCTGGTCGGTCCTAGCGGGGCGGGAAAATCGACCCTTCTGGAATTCCTTCCGCGATTCCTCGAGCCCAGCTCTGGCCGTATCCTGATCGGCGATACTGACATCGCCACGCTGCCTCTTCTGGCGCTTCGCGCCCAGATCGGCCTTGTCACGCAAGTTCCATTCCTGTTCCGTGGTACGCTGCACGAGAACCTAACCGTGGGTGCCCAAGACGCGTCACCTGCTCGCGTCAAGGAAGTGGCTGACATAGCGCGTGTTGATGAGTTCGTCGAACGCATGGCCGAGGGCTACGACACAATAATCGAGCCGGGTGGCACCAACCTTTCCGTCGGCCAACGCCAACGTATCGCCATAGCCCGTGTCCTTCTGAAGGACCCTCCGATACTCCTTCTGGACGAACCAACTTCTGCGCTTGATTCAGCCTCCGAGCGGCTCGTCAGCGATGCTATTCAACGTGCAACCGAGGGGCGTACCACGATCATCGTCGCCCACAGGCTCAGCACCGTGAACCACGTCGACCGGGTCATCGTCATGCATAGCGGCGAAGTCGTCGAAGACGGCACTCATGCCGAATTGATGAAGAAGAACGGGCTTTTCGCAGAGCTCGCCGCCAGCGCCGCGCTTGCTGAGCAGAAGGGCTGACGTCATGCGCGTTCTGATCGTTGCACCACGTGGCGGGGCCTTCACCTATATTGAGGCCGGCTGGGTGAACGCCCTGACCCACTTAGGCCATGAAGCGCGCTACTGGTCCGGTGAACGCAGCGAATGGGACGCCTTCCAGCCCGATATCTACATCGGTCGCACCGGCTGGCGCCAAACGCTGCCGTTCGACCTGATCGCACGCGATCGCACCAAGATTGTCCTCCACGTGAACCCCTATGGCAGCAAGCGGCTGGACCCTGTGCATGGCAATCGAAGTCTCAATGAGCCGGCATACCTCATCGAGTGGGCAGTCGAGCAGAAGCCCGACCTTGTCTTCGGTCTCGGCTGGGGAGACGATATCGAACTCTATTGGGACAGGTGGCGAGACGAGCTTGGCCTCAACCTACTGATGATGCCGACAGCGGGCGATCCTTTCGTCTACTACAAGACAGCACCCGACCCGAAATGGGCTTGTGATCTGGCCTTTGTCGGCGGACGTTGGCGCTACAAGGCCAACAGCATTGACCGGTATCTTGTGCCGCTCATGGGAAAGTACGACATGCGCATTCACGGCTGGGGCGGATGGAGAACTTGGCGAGACTGGCGGAGCCTTCTGCGAAGCTCGAAGATAGCAGACGAAGACGTACGCGTTCTGCTGTCGTCCGCTCGCATTGGCCCGGTAGTGCATGAGCCACATTCTGCGATCTATGGCATCGACGTGCCCGAGCGGGTTTTCAAAGTCCCTCTTTGTGGTGCGTTGGCCATAAGCGACCCATCCGCATCACTCCATCGCTACTTCCCAGAAGATATTCTGCCGATGGGCCATTCCCCTAGGGAATATCGCGACCTCATCGACCATTACCTCGCCAACGAACAGGAACGGTTAATGCTTGCTGACCGCCAGCGTCGGCATGTTCTGGCCCATCACACCTATCTGAACCGTATGCAATCGATGATGGCGGCACTTGGGTTCGATCAACCATCAAAAGATGCCAAACGCGCGATCACGACGTTCGCGCAAGCGAACTAAAGCCCGCCATCAATCGTTTCCCATTCTGGCGGCAGAATGTCTGGATTGGTGACGCCGGGATTTGGAAACCACTTCGTCGGCGCGATCACGATCTTTTCTTTCGACGGATTCAACCAGGCTCCCCACCAGGAAAATGTTGAGTTCGCGATGACGTGGTGGTCGCAGGCACTCATCAAACGAAGGTCTTCTTCCGGGCGATCTGGCCCATTCAGATCGACAATGACCATCTCGAACGGCAGCTTGAGCTCAGCGCGCACCCAGTCAGGATCATCCGAGAACGCATAAATGATCGGTTCTTCAGCGGTACGCTCTGCAACCTTCATCGCGGCGTTAAGGTAATATTCTGGCCCACAAGTTCCGAGCGATTGGTCTGAAACGTAGTCCCCGCGACGTACATGCAGCGACATCGAAGGCCGCGAAACTATGGCTTCCAACAATCTAGATGCTTGTTCATCAGGGATACTTTTCAGTTCCAGCTCAGCCCTTATCTGGTCTGACACATCCCTGAAATACCGCTCAGACTGCCAGTAACCAACAAGATAAACCGGATCCGTCAAAAAGGCTATTTCTGCGTTGTAACTGAGGCCTCGCTCCGAAAATCTTCGGGGTCCGTTAAATCCAATACGCCACATAATCCAATCAAGAGGCGTCCTGCCTGGCAGGTCTGCTTCGTCAACTTGTAGCTTGAAGTTTTGGAGCCGGATCGCGCGCGATGCGTCCCGATCGTAATGTCGTGGGTCCAGAACAACCGAGGTTCCAAGTCGTAGAGCCAAAGCCCGGGCCGCTGCGTACTGAAATAGCTGGTTGCCAAGGCCACCAGCGAGCCGTGTGTAGATCAACGTTTCGCGTCCAGTTTCGGTAGACCAGCCAGCAACAGCGCAAGAATGAGCCCCATCAAGCCTGTCATTGGACCAAGGTTGAACGCAAGATCAGCAAACATTTGAACCGCGAGGAGGACTGTCCAGGCAATGCCAAAAGCCTTCAAGACTGGATCAACCTGCCGCTGGGAAAGCCATATCACGAAGGTCATGAAAGCGATCAAGAAAACAAGACCCATTGCCCCATACGCTACCATATGCGTGATGTAGTCATTATGCAGATGGTTGAACATTGAGAGTGGCAATCCTCCCGTATCACCTTCGAAGCGCGCGGCTTCACTGATCACATTGGAAAAGCCATGGCCAACAATAGGACGTTCAAAGAATGCCTGCACACCAGCAGCCCACATCTTGATACGCGGCCCAAGGGTGCTTCCGTCAGTAGAACGGCTCTCTAGTAGTGCTAAGCCTTCAATTCGGAGCTGATCGATCCGTCCCGTGGAATCGAGAAAAATAAAGGACATAACCATCAAGCAGGACAAGGCGACAACGCCAGCCACAAGTAACTTATACTGTCCATCAATGACAGCTTTTCTCATGAGAAGAACACCATAGCTTAAGAATGCCGCGAGCATTATCGTTTTTGAGCCCGTCAAAATTATTGGCACAAAGGCTACAAAGGCAAGTATCAAGCTCGGTAATCTGCCCACATTGCCGTATAAGCAATTGGCCAGCAGAAAGAGGCCCCAAGTCACGACGATGAAGCCGAAGATCGCCGATCCGATTTGAAAGCCTTCGACCCGCGGAATGCCAAGCCCCACTGCCTGCCAAATCGCCCACCCCGTCGCGCCCAAAATCGTAAGGCCCACTGTGATAAGGAGTGCAAGATCGGTTGACTGATGGGCACGTAGACCCATGGCGAAAGGGACAGCGACCAGAAGTGGTAAGTAGTTCGCCCCTGTGCGTTGAATGTTCTCCCATACCCCTCCATTCAAGAAATCTGTAGCCAGGAGAAGCAGATAGAAAGACAACAGGATCAAGGCGGGTTTCTTGATGTCCTGAAAGCCTTCGCGTGCCTTGACCCAACACGTGAGTCCAGCCAGACCCCCAACGGCAAGCGCGATTGTCGCGCCCGATGCCCAGATAGAGGCCATTACTCCTATCGATAGGGACACGTGGACGAGCGCCGAGACACACCTCATCGGAAACCAATGGTGTTGGGTGAATTAATCTTCAAAGCGGCCTTCCTCAATCGCTAAGCACTAACCGCATTGGATGAGGCCGCTCAAATCGTCAAGGCTTGCGCCGCCTTCGCCGTCGCCGCGATGTCCTAAGCGGTCGGGCGGTACTCCTCCCCGTTTCAACGGGGCGCGACCTTAGAACTCATGCGGCCATTTTCAGCTTCATGGCGGGCCTAACCCCGCCGATGCCTAGGTTCGGGCGTTCGTTGCTGTAGGTCCATAGCCATTCGGTTGCGATCTGCTGCATCTCCTCGATAGTTTCAAAGATGTAGAGGTCCAGCCATTCATGAATGCCAAGTGGCCCGACAAGTAGATCGACATTGCACCTACGGACGAGGCGATGGACATCCCGTTGTCCGAACATCCGGCGCTTTTCAGCTCCCGCGTTGTTCAGCGCCTCATAGGCCATACTCGCTTTGAGAGCGCCCTCACAGATCACCGCGACGGCGTCGCCGGTGAGGCGGCCCATGTCGCGCACTACTGTGAAGCCGAGCGCGGCCGAAATCGAGGTCGAGGAATGCGCTGCGCCGAGGGCGCCGTATTCAGACTCAGTCCGCTTGGTGAAGCCCAACAGCCCCCGCCCCGCCACGGCGCGAGGATGTAGTAGCACCCGCCGCGTCAGCACCTTTTGCGGATAGCACCGGTGGCCAACATCGAAGACCAGCTGTTGGTGGGCGTATCGAACACCGCGTCGATCGCAACCGCCAGCTCGACCACGCCTAGCGAGGCCCTCAGGTGCTCACCGGTTTCGGAGTCGGCGTAGATGATCTCGGCGCGCAGTTCCGTGGCCAGGCGGGCAAGTTCGGCATCAGTGAGGCCCTTGAGGTTGGCGGGAGCGGCTACGCGGTTGAGCGTGGGGGTATTGGGTCTGCTCTGCTGTTCACGCAGTGGGCCCCTTGAAATCAAAAAAGCACCGCAGGACAAAGCCTGCGGTGCCAGTTCCTGTAGCCAACAGGAAGGGAACCGGGGTGTGGAAGGCCCCGGGATCCGGAACTCGGGAGGAGGCCCGGACCTCTGGCAGAGGGCGCCCGCAAGGCGCCCTCCGTATTCGCTTACTCGCTGGGTGCCGCGCCGAAAGGCGTTTCGATCGCTGGCATCGGCGGCGGGGCCTGCTTGGAGTCCTCGGGCAGCAGGGTTCCCACCGCGTAGAGGATCATCATGAAGGCCATGATCGCCACTAGCACACATCCTGCGTAGGCCGCCCCGAGTGCCATCTGGCCGAAGGCCCATGTCCGGAGCGAAGGCCTTGCGCTGCCTTCAAGATACCATTCTTGGTCAGACATTTCTCTTCCTCCTCAATAGGTCGGGCCGTAGCCGTGATCTTGCGCCCAGACGTACCAGTTATCGACGACCGTTCCGGTCAGAAGAATACCGATGCCGCCAGTGAGCGTCGTAAGAACCGCGAACCACCACGCCCAACGGTGGATACCTTCCATCGTGGCGTTGAAGCCCATGGTCCAGCGCCAGAACAGCGCCGCCCGTTCCGTGGCCGTTCCGCGGTCGACGATCTGTTCGAGTTCCCGATCACCGCCAAGGCGGGTCACGGACAGGATCGTCGCCCCGTGCATCGCGAACAACAGTGCCGATCCGTAAAGGAAGGCGATCGAGAGCGCGTGGAACGGGTTGTAGAACAGGTTCCCGTAAGTCAGCGAGAACAGGTTCGTCCAGTCGAGGTGGGTGAAGATGCCATACGGCACCGCCTCGGACCAGCTGCCCATAAGAACCGGCCGGATCAGGCCGAGGACCAGGAACAGCCAGATGGCGGACGCAAAGGCCCAGGCCACATGCTTGCCCATCTTCAGCTGAGACGCGAGCACGTAGGACCGCACCCACCAGGCCATGACCCCGATCAGCAGGAAGAACGAGGCGATCAGGTAATAGCCCCCTTCTGCCATCGGCGGGATCGACAGCCCGTATTCGGGCGACGGCGGATCCAGCGACAGGTAGAACAGGTCGCGCAGGAAGATCGCCGGGTTATAGCCCGCCTGATCCCAGAACCATGCGCCAACCATCAGGAACCAGATGGACCCCGCCATGAGGGACAGAACCCCCCAGGGACCAAGGTAAAGCGGTCCAAGCTGCGCGTTGCCGAGCCAGCCGAGAAGCGATGAAAAGCTCGCCCCCTTGCCCCGCTCTCTCAAGTCCACGCCGTCCTCGACCATGCCCATTTCGGGCGGTCCCTGGACCTGAACCTGGGTGAAGATATTCTGATATTCAGCCATTGTCAGATCCCTCCCTTAAAGATCCGCCCACCAGGGCAGGTTAAGCCACCAATCCCACCAGACGACCCACTGGTCGAACCAGACGGTGCCAGAGATCACGATACAGACCGCGCTCCAGAAACCGGCATTCAGCGCCAGCAGAAGACCCAGACGGTGGATCCCGAGCGGGCCGACCGAGTAGCCGATGAAATCGCGGAAGAACGTGTCTTCGTGATCCGGGCTGCGGATGGTCTCGCCTTTTTCGGGGTTCACCGCCGACAGGATGAGTGATCCGTGCAGCGCAAGCGCCAGCGTCGTGGTGAAGAAGAACGTCACCGCGATCATGTGGGCCGGGTTGTAGTGGAAGTTGCCGTAGGTGTAGCCGGTGTTGGACACCCAATCGAGATGGGTGAAGATGCCGTAGGGAAATGCGTATCCCCAGGCGCCCATCAGGATCGGCCGGATCACCGTCAACGTGGTATAGGCCAGGATCGCAAAGCCGAACGCGAAGGGCACGTGATACCCGATGCCAAGTTTTCGGCAGATCTCGATCTCGCGGAACATCCAGCTGAGGAAGGCACCGTGGGCACAGATCGTGATGACCTGCCAAAGCCCGCCTTCGGCCAGCGGCGCCGCGCCCAGACCGTATTCAAGATTGGGCGCCGGGATGTTGATGAGGAACGGGTTCCATTCCCCCTGCATCGCCGCGCCGTAGAAAATGAGAATGGTGCCGAGCAGCGCGAAAAACGCCGTCGTCACCCCGAAGAAGCCGACGAAGAAAGGCCCGACCCAGAAGTCGAACAGGCTCCCCCCGACGAGCGTGCCGCCGGGCACGCGGTATTTCCGTTCGAAGCTGAGCAGTGCCATGCTTCCGTCTCCGCTTTGGGGCGGCTCTTCAGGGCGTCACCCCTTATGCCGTCGTTATGGTTCGCTTGGATTGTCACGGGCGGGCAGACCCGCCCGCGACTGTTTTCGTTGCCTTGAAAAGGCTGGCCTACATGCCCGCGTTTGCCGCGTTCTGAAACCAGTTAATCCCATTCGAAAGCACGACGAGATGGATCATCGCGGCCAAAAGAAAGAGGAAAACCCCTTGCGCCACGAATACGCGACGCGGATCAAAGATCAGCCAGATCTTGTAGAACTTGCTCATGCTTCAATCCCCCTCAGAACCACGGGCGCCAGATGTACGTCGCGATATGAGCAACGATTGCGATGGCTGTGAAAAGCCAAAGCCCGCTCATATACACCGAGTGCAACTCTTGCGCCTGCTCGTCGGTCAAACCTGTAAACGACAGGTCGGTCCTATCAGCCATTAACTCTCCTCCGGATCGCCAGACTGACGCCGCGAACCCCGCGGCCGGGTCCCCGCCCAACATCATGCCGGACAGGCAATCCGCTACCCCGGCTAGGGCAAGCGAATTTCGTGTCGGCCCCCAGGTAGAGGGGCCGGAATTCTATGCAGCCCTCAGGCTGCGAAGATCATCGGCGTGATGATCCGCGCCTGGCTCCAGGCGCGGGCCATCGGGCCCTTTTCCGGCAGGCTCATCCCGCGGATCGCGGTGAGCGCCCAGGTGAGCGTCGCCAGCGGCAGGGTCGCCAGAAAGATGATCGCGAAATACACCGCGAACTCGGTCCTGGGCGCACCCGACCGGCGGGATTGCGTTCCCGCGTGCATTGGGGCGTCGACGGAATAATCGGCCATTTCAGTTTCCTCCTTGGGTGATCGCGGTCCCGCGCAAGGCGGTGACCGTTTCTTTGACGACCCGTTCCGCGCCTTGGGCAAGAGCCTGGCGTTCGGCAGCATCCCGCAGCGACTTGGCGGCAGAGATACGGGTCAAAATAGGGTGTTCAGCGACAATGCGGTCGAGCTCTGCCTGGGCGTCTTCGTCCCAGGGGAAATCGCGGCGCAGCGTCGTCGGCGTAGCATCGGCGGCGTCCATTTCGGTGCCGAGCGGCAGGATGTGGAACAGCGCATCAAAGAGGCCGTTGCACACTTCCTGCAAGACATAGGTCGCCCCGGCGTAGCCCATAAAGGGCGTGCCCGTCGCGCGCCGGATGGCTGCGCCCGGGAAACCGGCGGGAATGAAGGTGGGCTGCGGTCCATGACCGCCCTTCGCCTCGGCAAGATACATCTTTTCGTTGATCGACCCGAAGATGACGAGCGGACGCTTGTTGCGGATGAACCCGCGCACTTCCTCGTTGTCGGTCTTCTTGCCGCGCATCCGGGCCACCGCGAACGCGCAGGGCAGTCCCAGATCGCTTTCCAGGTAATGCCGCACACCACGCGCGTAGGTTTCCGACGCCACGATGCCAAAGCTGGCCGTGGCAAAGAAATCCTGTGTGACAGAGCGCCAGAGATCCCAGACCGGTTTGATGGTCGAATGCTTTTCCTGTGCGATGAACGGCTCTGGATCGAGGCCCAGCATCTCACCCAGCGAGCGTAGGAACTTGGTCGTCGAATCTACGCCGAAGGGCGCTTGCAGGTAAGGCTTGTGCAGCACCTCGGCGAGGCCGCGCCCGAACTCGCGATACATCACGATGTTGACGTCGGCATTCACCAGGTTCCGCATCTCGGCAAGATGCGCGCCCATGGGCATGACCATGTTCACCTCGGCCCCGATGCCTTCGACAAGGCGCCGGATCTCGGCCAGATCGCTGGGCATGTTGAACACGCCGTACATCGGACCAAGGATATTCACGCGGGGCTTTGCATCTTCCTCGCGCTTTTTCTCGGGCGGCATGCGCCCCTTGGTCATTCCGAATTCGGTGAAGATCCAGGTCATCGCGCGGTCGGCGCATTCCCACTGATCCTCGTCGATGGTGCGCGGCAGGAACCGCTGGATATTTGTGCCTTGCGGTGTGACGCCCCCACCGATCATCTCGGCGATGGACCCGGTCACGACAACGGCAGGCAGCGCGGGATCAAGGGTTTCCCAGGCGCGCTTCATGGACTCTTCGGTGCCGGAACCCATTTCGCCCTCGCCGAGCCCGGTCACGACGATCGGCAGCTCATGCGGCGGCAGCGCATCGGTATAGTGCAGAACAGAGGTGACAGGAAGGTTCTCACAACCCACGGGGCCGTCGATCACGACCTGCAGCCCCTTGACGGCGCAGAATGCATAGATAGCGCCCCAATAGCCGCCCGCGCGATCATGGTCCTGGATCAGCATGAGACGCCGCCAATCGCGCGATATGATGCGACGCGGGTCAAATCATCTGCTCCGCTTTCGCGGCGCGCTTCTGCTTGTCGAGCTTCTTCTGATGCTGGGCCCGGAAATCGGGGCGCAGGTTCGGCGCGCCGTCCCAGACACCGGCGGTATCGCCATGGCCGACGCCCTCGAAGAAGTCGCGCATCTTGTCCATGCGGCCCTTGTTGGCGATGGCGGCATTGACCACCTCGGCCACCGATCCCGCGCCGGCGATCCCCATCAGGGGCCGCGCAGAGATCAGGTTGGTGTAGTAAAGCGACGGGATGCCAAGCTCTTTGCCCTTCTGCACGACCGGGGTCGTACCGATGGCAAGATCAGGCTTGATGGCTTCCATCGCCGAAAGATCATCTTCGAGCGAAGCGCGATAAACGACTTTGGCGCCATGCGCTTCAAGCCAGTCGCGATCCGCTTCGGATTGCTTCGTCTTGTGGCAGGCGGTGCCGACATAGGGCACCCGCGCGCCGCTTTCGATGAGCAGCCGAGCGACCAGAAGTTCCGATCCCTCGTAACCCGAAATCGTCACGGTCCCGTCGATCTTCGCGCCGGAAAGCGCGCCCTTTATCGCCGGCAGAACCGCATTCTGTGCCGCCGCGATCGTCCCCGCGGGGACATTGAAGGCATCGCCAATCGCCGCAAGCCAGGCGGCAGTGCCGTCGTGACCCACTGGCGCGGATCCCACGATGGGGCGCCCCGCCTTTTCAAAGACGCGCATTGCAGAGGAATAGAACGGATGAATCGCTGCCACTGCCCCGCAATCCAGCGCGGCATAAAGCTCTCGCCATTCGCGGCACGGCACGACAGGTCCGGCAGCCAGGCCCATAGGCTCCAGCATCCGGCCAATCATCACCGGATCCGCCGGGAACATTTCACCCAAAA
>CBFIJK010000064.1:0-19392 GCA_965662745.1 uncultured Paracoccaceae bacterium | reverse complement strand
CGGATCTGACGGTGAACATCACCTCGGAAGAGAAATTCCAGCTGACGGTTCCGGTGATCGCGGAACTGACCGCGACGGGTATCGGATCCTTCTCGACAGAGCTTGTGACCTTCGATGTCAGCTTTGAGCCGGGACTGTTGCTGGATAACGCCGCTACGGACCTGTTCCTGGCGAACCGTCTGGCCGCGAATGGCGACTTTGCACCGGGCCGCGACGATGCGGTTGTCAGCGTCCAGTATCGCCTGATCGACGGCATCAGCGCGCTGACCGGCGATATTCTGGACGACTTCCTTAACCTTCAGAATACCGAGCTGAACTTCACGTTCCTTATCGATGCGCTGGCAAATGTCGCGCGCGGCGTCGAGACCGCGACGACCGCCTTTGACATTCCATTCCTCGACAAGACCATCGCGCAACTGATCGGCGCTGATCCGTCGGTCTTTGCGACGATCAACGGGATATTTGACGATCTGCGCGTTGCGGTCGACCCGGCCAATCTTGGTGGCGACGCAAGCAACCTCAAGGTGCTGAACGACGCGGTCTACCAAGAGATCTTCAATATCGCGCCCGGCGCTGTCGTGCCTAAGGGCCTGTTCTTTAACGCGGGCTTCCTGGCGAACGCTGCCGGGACCGCCGCCGATACGCTGCGGATCGAGTTCGATTTCAGCTTCTTCGCGCTGGCGCAGGCGCATGGCCTGATCGACGTGCAGCGGAATATCCGCCAGACGATCCGTCCGTCCGATTATCTGCCGCGCAATGAACTCAATGCCCTGCGCGCGCTTGGCGTCGACATCGATGTGGAAATGACGCCGATCGATCTGCTGCTCAGCTTCGATGCCGGTTTCCGCGGCACATTCGAAGTCCAGCTTGGCGGCACTGTTTCGCTTCCGGGCGGTACGATCCGCCTGCTGGAAGGCTCTGGCGCCTATGTCGGCATGGCCGCCCGCGCTTATGTGGAGCAGGCGACACTATCGGCAGGCCTTACATTCATCCCCGGCGCCGAAATTTCGGCGAGCATCAAGGCAGGCACCTTCGCGCTGGACCAGGATGGCGACGTGGAACGCGATGCAACGGGCCAGATCATCGACGACGGACTGGCTGAGATCTTCTATGGCCTGACGAGCACGGCAAGCTGGGCCTACGGTGCGGCGGCCTCGGTCGGCAATACCGCGATGACCTTCGGGCTAAGCGTCGATGGCAAGATCGCGCTGAAACTTCCGGTCTACTTCCCGACCGAAACGCGCCCGCTGACAGGGGCAACGGATACGCTGACCACCCAGTTCCTCAACGAAGAGGCGCTGCGCTATGCCGCCTTTGCGTCCAAGGATATCCCGACGAAATCGGCGGCGATGCAGGCCTGGGAAGGCACGATGCCCGAGAGGAACGCGATCTTCATCGGGTATAACCTCAACCAGATCCTCGATGGCGGCAATCCGCGCGACGAGTTCTATTACTACATCCCGAACCCCATGCCGCAGATCGGTCTGGGCATGTTCATCGAGGACCCGCTTCTTCTGGTCGATGGGCTGATGGGCGTTCTCGATGCGCTGGATGCGACACTGCGCAAGGCGCCGATCTTCAAGCTCGACCTGCCATTTGTCGGCGACAAGCTGCGCCAGGGCGCGGATTTCGTGTCCTCGACGCTGGTCAACCCGATGCAGGACGTCCTTGGCGACCTGCAAAACCTGATCCAGACGGAAACCGCGCGGCGCGGCGGCGATTTCAACAGTATCGACCTGCTGCAACTGGCCATGTTCGAGCTCTTCGAAGAGGTCGAGATGGCCACGAACGGCCTGATCAACTTCGTCGGCGCGGATGGCACGGATATCGTCACCTATGACGATGTCGACATCACCATCACCGACGCTTATGACGACCTGCGCGTCGGCATCCGGGCCATGGGTAATATATTTGACCCGATCGAGGTCGATCTTGACCTTGGCGGCACGGTGCCCGGTCTGCCTATCAGTTTCGACAGCGACGCGGTCATCAAGCTGGGCATGGAATACGACATGTCGCTTGGCTTCGGTGTCAGCTTCATCGCCGGGCAGCTTGATTTCTACCTCGACACCGAGGCGAACCCGAACCGGCCCGAGGAAATCATCATCGAGGCCTATGCCGACCTCAACGACGAGGCACGGCTGGAGGCGGCGCTTGGCTTCCTCAACTTCGAGATCACCAACCTGCTGAAGGATGGCCACCGCGAACTCACCGCCGCGCTGACTGTGGACCTTAAAGACCCGGGCATCGCTGCGGATGACGGCCGTCTGTCGCTTTTGCGCGAACTCAAGGGCGTGAAATTCGCCGATATCGTCTCTGCCCGCTTCACCGCGCAAGCCGATGTCAGCCTTGGCCTTGTCTCGTCGCTCGGCGGATCCGCGCAGTTCCCGCGTATCCTGGCCGACCTGCACTACAACCAGGTCTTCGCCGATATCGACCTGACGACCGGGGTCTCGCAATCGGCCTTTGGCGGCACGCCCGATATCGTCATCGCGGATATCCGTCTTGATCTGGGCAGCTTCATCTCGAAATTCGCGGGGCCCATCCTGGGCGAGATCCAGAAGATCACCGGGCCTGTGGGTGAAACGCTCGACCCGATCATTGATCCGCTGCCCGTCGTTTCGACGTTGCTTGGCTCTCCGACCTCTGTCCTTCGCCTGATCGAGCTTTTCGGTGGCTCTGGCGCGGCGAAATACACAACCTTCTTCAAGACGATCAAGGGCATCATCGACCTGATCAACGCGATCCCGTCACCGGCCGATGCCAACGGCGTCGTGATCCGCTTTGGCAATTTCCAGGTGTCGGGCGCAGGCAAGGACGCCCGCACCAACCAGACCTATGACGAGAACCAGATCGCGGCGGAAAACGGACGCACCGTCGATCCGGTGTCCCAGACCCGCACGGGTGCGCAGCCGTCCAACACCTCTGGCCGCGCAAGTTCCGACAAGAAGAGCAAGCCCGCAACCGGCAAGACATCGGGCTTCCTCAGCAAGATCAACAGTGTCGAGGGCCTGCGCTTCCCGATCCTCACGAACCCGGCCAGCGCCATCGGTCTGCTGACCGGGGCGAAGAATGTCGATCTGGTGATCTTTGACGTGCCCGAGTTGTTCATCGAAAAGAGCGTCAGCAAGGATATCTGGATCTGGGCGCCCTTCCTGTCGGCGACCTTCGGCGCGGGCGTTTCGGCGACCGTCAATATCAGCTTCGGCTTTGACAGCCGGGGCCTTAATCTCTTCCGTGACAGCGGCTGGGAGAACCCCGAATACCTGTTCTTCGGCTTCCACGTCCGCGACTGGAACGACGATGGCACCGAGCGTGTGGAACTGACCGTCAAGTTCGAGGTCACGGCCAGCGCGCAGGTCGGCGGCAACTACCTGATCATGGATATCCGCGCAGGCATCGCGGGCGGCATCTTTGCCACTGTCGAATTCGACATGAACGACGTGGCGAGCCGCGAAGGCACCTATGACGGCAAGGTCTATATCGACGAACTGGCCTATATTCTGCAGCGCGATCCGCTGGGCCTGTTCGACATTTCCGCCGAAGTCCGGGCAAAGGTCTGGGCCTTCGTATCGATCAAGCTCGACCTTCTGCTGACCACGATCACGATCTTCGAACGCACCCAGACGCTGGTCGATGTGCTGATCTGGCGCTTCGATTATCACAAGCATTTCCAGCTTGCGCCCCTGGGCGAGGTGACGAACGGCGTTCTGAACATCTTCAACACCGATGGCAATGACCGCGTCACGATCCACGAAGCGCAGGATGGCCGTGTGCTGATCGATGTCGCAGGCGATATTCAGTATTTCGAGGATGTCACCGAGGTCGTCTTCAATGGCGGCGCGGGCGATGACCGTGTGCTGATTGCCGAGACCTTCACCCGCAAGGCAACCATCCGTGGCGGCGCGGGCCGCGATGAGCTGATTTCGGAATCCGAAGGCGAGATCCATTTCGATGGTGGCGCGGACAACGACTTCCTTCACCAGAAGACCGGCGCGGCGGCCACGCTGCGCGGCGGCAGCGGCAATGACACGATTATCGGCGGGCAGGGTGCCGACCAGATCTATGGCGATGCGGGCGACGACCTGATCTATGGCGACGAGCCGGCAGACACCTATGGTACCGAAGCCTCGGACGGGTTCGGCGAGGCCGATTTCATCTATGGCGGCGCGGGCAACGACCAGATCTTTGGTCAATATGGCGGCGATTTCATCTTCGGCGATGCGGGCGATGACCTGATCTACGGGCAGGACGGCGACGACACCATCAACGCGGGCGCTGGCGCGGACGAAGTCTTTGGCGGCGACGGCCAGGACCGGATCCTTGGTGCCTCGGGCACCAACCTGCTGGTCGGCGGCGACGATGTCGACACGATCATCGGCGGCACGGGCAGCGATACGATCCGCTGGACGGTTGGCGATGACAACGATTCCGTCGATGGCGGGGACGGGCTGGATACGCTGAACATGCGCGCGGCCGAATTCGGTCCGGGCGGCACGGCATCCGAGGACCGGGTCGAAGTGCGTTCTGACACAGCCGGCAACGCAACCGTTGCCTGGCAGGACGCGGTGCTTGAACTGCTGACGATCCGCGCGGCGGAAACCATCGACATGGAAATGGGCGCAGGCCAGGATTCCGGCATCGTCTTCCGCTCCACCGAGGAAACCGAGCGGAGTGCAGCCGACACCTGGCTGCAAAAGGTCATCTTCCAGATGGGCGCCACCACGCCCGCGCGGCCCGGCGACCGCGCCAGCGACCTGATCCGCATTGTCGGCTTCCGCGAGGATGACGACACCGGCGGCACCAATGTCTCGCTTGATGACAAGATCACCAGCACCGCCGTGACCGGCGACAGCTCTGTCTACAATGTCTTCGGCAATACCACGGGCGGAGCGTTGTCGCAGATCACCCAGCAGATCGAACTGCGTGATCATGCCCGCTCGGGCGGTGAAGAAGACACCGTTCGTATCGAGACCGGCGGCGGCGAAGATGAAATCGACCTTGGCGGCCAGCGCATGGCCGCAGGCTCTGCCGGGGATCTTGTGCGCCATATCGTGGCGGGCGATGACGATGACACGGTCGTTGGATCCAACCGCGACGAGATCATTGATCTTGGCGATGGCGATGACACCGTGACGGCGGGCCTTGGCTCCGATGTCTTCATCGACGGCGGCGGCCGCGATACGTTCGTGCAGGACGCAGGCGCCACCGGACTGAATGGCGCGGTCACGTTCGAGTTGTCGGGCGACGAGTTGGTCACCCGTCAGTCCAGCAATACGCAGGTCGAATACCTCTGGGATATCGAGGTTCTGAAGCTGTCGGGCACCGATGGTGACGACACATTCGAGATCACCGACTTCAAGGGCCGCGCCGATCTGGACGGGCGCGAAGGGTCGGACACCTATATCGACCGGGCCAATGACGGCGTCGCGCGCTTCGGCGTCGAAGACGGCTCGACCAATGTCGTCTACCTGACCGAACCCGCCACGATGAGCGATGGCGATCTGCTGGTCGGCATGGATATCGTCACGCTGCAACTGGCGCTTCAGGATACCGGTTTCGGCAATGCGGTAACCGAAGGCGTCAGCGTCCTGCGCGGCACCCGCTCGGGCGCGCTTGGCACGATCCTCAGCTATTCGTCCACCACGGGCCGTCTTGTCCTTGGCAATCTGACGGGCGTGCCGGAGCACGGCGAACGTTTTGAAATCGTTGGTAACGCGGCCGTCGAAGCGCCGCGCGTTTCGCTCGCTGTCGGCGATCTGGGCGGCGCGGATCTGTCGACGCTTGTGTCGGTCGGCGATCTTCTGACGCGGACCGAAGTCTTGACCGATGCGGGCGCTTTCGTTCCGGCAAGCGGGCTTGATGCGGCCTCCGGCAAGGTCACGCTGGTGCTCTCTGCGCTGACGCTCGCCTTTGATCCGCAGACCGTCACGGTCGAGAACCCCGTTACCCTGCGCCGCGAGATCGGCGGCGGTTCCTACCAGACGATCGGCAAGGTCCTCGGCTGGGATCAGGCCACGAATACCATGATCGCCGAACTCGACGCCGGGATCATCCTTGCCAAGACCGACACGCTGGCCGTGGGCGGCAATTACGAAGACGTGGTTCTTCCCGACGCGACCGGTCTGGACGCGGCAGGCACTGCCACGATCCTCAGCGCGTCGAATGCGGGCGAGGCGGTCTTTTCCTACACGCTCGCGGGGCAGACCATCAGTCCAGATGCGGTCGTTTACGCCACCAGCCCCTCGGGCGATGCGCGCGCCGTGGGCCGGGTCGTGTCCTTCGACGATGCCAATGACAGCTTGCGGATCGCCATCGACGCCGACGCCGTCCTGCGCGCGGGCGACGAGATCCGGATCGAGGTCGTTCCCCATGCCATCCTGCGCGTCGATACCGTCGATGCCGAGCTTGGCAGCCTCGGCGGGCGCCTGCTTTCGGGTACGGTTCCGTCGGCTTCGGACAATGTCGGCCTGACGACCGGTGTCGAGGTCACGCTGACCGTGGACGGCACCGCGACCGAGATCCCGGTGACCATCCGCTATACCGAGACCTTCGGCGAGCAGACGAAGATCACCGTCTCCAAAGTCTCTGGCACCGAGGAAATCGGCGACCTGCTACGCGGCGACGGTGACCAGGCGCTTTACCGCGTCATCGCGCTGCGCGGCGACACGATGGAGCTTGCGATTCTTGAAGGGCGCTGGATTCCCACGCAATCGGACAGCCCCGCGCTGGCAGCGATCGAAAGCACCTACGCCGCGCCGACCCGCAGCGTCGCAAGTGCGACGCTCGATTTCGCGGTCCTGTCGGGCTTTGACGCCAGCGATGCGCCCGCGTTGGGTGAAATCTGGACGTTCACCAGCGACGATATCGACGCCGTCATCCGCATCACGTCGGTTGCGGGCACTCAGCTTGGCTTCGACCTTCTTGATGGCCGCGTCGGAACGGGCGTCACCGATATCACTCTGAACCGCACGAACCCCGATACCGGCGCCTCCGAATTCGCGGCCACTGGCACCTATGGCATCACACGCTTCGGCGAGACCGATCCGATCGCTACGATCTCTATCGAGGATGAGGCGATCAGCAACGCCTCGGCGCCGCGTGTCCTGACCGCCGATCTGACCGATCTTCCCGCCCAGCCTGCGATGCTGGTCAGCGGCGAGACGGTCCTGTCGGTATCGGATGCCGGGATCATCACGCTGCTGAAAGGTCGTGCAGAAGTTGGCGGCAGCTACACGGTGATCGCCGATGGCATAGCGCCGGCCACGACCATCGTCCTGCGGGCCGAGCGGGATCGCTTCCTGCCCGAAGTGGCCACGCCCGTCACCGCGACCGTTCCATTCGCCGCACTCAGCACGAATCCGACTGATGGCAGCGCGCCGCTTGCGGCGGCCCCGGTGGTCGGCTCGATCTGGCAGACCACCAAGGGCGGGCTCGACGCCCTTCTGCGCGTCACTGCCGTCACGCCGACCGAAGTCACCTTTGATCTGCTCGAAGGCAGCCTGAGCGGGCTTGGCAGCGATCCGACGCTGACCGCGTTCGGCGATGATATCGACCAGGTCGGTCGCCTTGGCCTCAAGGCCTTTGGCCAGGCCGGAACGCAACCATCGCTGATGCTGGTCCTCGACGGGCGCAGCTTTACCACCGCGCCGCCGCTGACTGTCGCTGCCGATGCCACGCTCGCCGAGGGCGGGGATGACCTTTACGTCGATGGCGATATCGTCGTGCGCGTCGCGGGCAGCACCGTTACGCTTTTGTCGGGTCAGGCGACCAATGGCCAGACGCTGACCGGCGTTGCAACAGCCGCCACGATGACGATCCTGTCTTCCAGCCGCGCGGCGACCTTCGATGGCGCGGCCTCGCCGGAACTGACGACGGAATATACGTTCAACGTCACCGTCGAAGGTGATTTCACCGGCGGCGAGCGCGCGATGAAGACGCTGGGCGACCGGCTTGATGCGGGCGAGACAGTGACGCTTTACGGGGTCGGTGCGAATAATGCGCTGGTGCCGGTTACGGTGACCGCGGTCGATCTGCAGCTTGGCACGGTCGATGTGTCGGGCGATCAGTCTCTCTTGCAAAGCGGCGCGGCGCTGTTCGACTTTGGCGCAGCAGCGAATGCGCAGGGCTTCTCGCCCGATCTTGTCGAAACCGACCGTCCCGTCCTGCGGCTGGAACGTCAGATCGCCGCCGTTGGCGCGGCTTCTGGGAGCCAGCGCTTCGAGGTGATCGAGACCGGCGCGCTTGGCCGCACCGCAACCGACCGGGTCTTTGCCGCGCTGGCCGCGGGCGAGGGCACGCTGCGGCTTTACACCGCGCAGGGTCATGCGGTCCGCGTCCTGACCTCTGGCATCGCGAACGGCACGCTGCGCTTTACCTTCGACCCGGCGGATCCCGCCGCGACGGGCACCGCCCGCGCCCGCGTCGCCTTTGAAGATATGGCGCTTTATGAAAGCCCCAATTCCACGGCGATCGGCGACCGTCCTGTCCTGCGCCTGAATGGACTGGCCGAAGCGTCGGCCCAGGCCATGCGCCTGTCGGCCGCGCGCATCACGGCAGAGGGTGATCCGACAGATGGCGGCGCCACGGCTCAGGACGCGGCCGTCATTTCCGGCCTGCGCCAGGCCTTTGTCGCCGGGCAGAAGGTGCTTGTGCTTGATGGGTCGGCGACTGGCGTTCTCGCGGATGTCGCTGGCACGTCGCTTGACACCAGCGCGCTGCATATCTCGATTTCCGATACCGGCGCGACGCCGCAGACGGTTCTGGAACTGGCGGGCGGCACCGTGCTTGCCCCCATCGCGGTGCGCAGCCTTGTCGCCAATCTCGACATTGCCGTCGTGCGCATGCCGCCGGGCTTTGACGGATCGTTCATCGAAAACGAGATCGTCTACCGTATGGTCCCCGATGGCGCGTCCCCCACCGGGTGGAGCGCCGAGGCCGTCGGCACCGTCGAAGTCTTCAAGGCCGGCGCCGGAGAGCTGCATATCAAGCTCGATACCGGAATCGTCATCGGCTTTGGCGACAGGCTGTTCTCTGAATACATCGCCGAGGACGCCGAAGCGCATACCGGCACCGTGGATGCGGCGGGCGAGAACGATATCGACCGCGCCAACAAGCAGGTCGTCTGGGCCGGGATCGCCCCCGCCATCACCGGGCATACCGGGTTCGTCACCGGCGACAGCCTTGTGTCCGCCGATGGGCGCACCCTGTTCGAGATCGGCTATGTCGGCCTTGCCAGGGACGCGTTCGGTACGCTGATCCCCGGCAGCAATATCGACATGACGTTCAACCGTGTCCGCGTGCCGTTCCAGCCGTTCCAGCCCGCGCAGAAGATCACGCTGCTGGCCCGCGACGGCGACACGTTCACCGAAGAGCTTGACGCCACGCAGCGCACACTCTTCGGGATTGGCACCGGATCGCTTGACGTGGCCTTCGGGCCGGATGGCTGGCAGGTCAAGCTGACCAGCGACGCGGCGGCGGAATTCGTAAATGAACTGACCGCCTATCTTCAGGCGAACTATGGCGGCCCGGCGGTCGGCGGCATCAATGCCGAAGCGTTCGCGCGCATGGTCGCCGATGGGCGCGATGGCCTTTACCTGTCCTCCTTGATCCCGGGCGGGGACACGCGCGGTCTCGATATCGGGCGCGTCGTTGCCTACGATCCCGACCAGCGCCTTCTGACGCTGGAAGTCACGCAAGCCGACCGCGCAGAGGCGAGCCTGCATCGCCAGTATGACGAGCGGTTCTTCCTGCGCGAGCCTTCGGTCTACCGGATCGATGACGCGGGCTTTACCCCGCTCGCGCCCTCGGGCGGCCAGCCGGTCGAACTGGCGGGCGATACCGTCACGATCAATCTCAACCCAGCGACCTTCCCGGAAAACGCGCTTCCCGATCCCGATCACACCCATGTCTTCGTCACGGATGCGAACGGCACGCTCATCGCCACGGCACGGATCGATCAGGACGCGACCGTTTCGGCCATCGGCAACCAGAACCAGACCGGCCTGCCGCCGCGCATCATCGCCACGGCGACCGATGCCGCGAACACCGCCTGGGCGGACGATCTGTCGGCCTACAGCTTCACGCTGGCCGAAGGATATGACCAGGTTGCCGATCTGACCTCGGTCTCTGCGGTCACTGTCGACGAAGAAACCGATACCCGCCGCGTGACGCTGACCCTGAACAAGTCGGATAGCTTTGACATCCAGTTCAGCCCGTCCACCGGCGCACCGCGTTTTGCGCAGATGGCGAGCCTCGTTGGCACTGGCGCAACCCGCTATGACGGGCTTGGCCTTGGCCGCGTGATCAGCGTGTCCGAGACCGACACGACCTATGCGCTGGTTCTGCAGCTTGGCCATGGCATCACCGCGCCTGTTGCGGGCGATGTGCTGCGCCTGTCGACCTTCGACCGGATTGCGGCCTTCGAGATGCCGGGCGATGCCAGCGCGCTCGTCGCGGCGGCGCAGGTTCAGTACTCTGCCACCGTCGCGCTTGAGAACCTCAAGTGGCGTGTCGAGGAGCTGACGCAAACCGTTGATGTCGGTAATCATTCCAGCCTGAGTGTTGGCGACGTGCTGACCCTGACTGGCTATCAGGGCGAGACGACAGAGGCAGGCTCGGTCCTTGCTACGGTCGTCTCGAAAGGTGCCGGCGGCCTGATCGAAGTCTCGCTGCGCCGCTCGGGCGACGTGTTCGATGGCGTCACGAATGCCGAACTTGAGCGGCAGGAAGACCCGGTTGGCCAAAGCCGCTGGACGCTTGACGGCTCGACGGCGCTGCGCATTTCGGATGGGACCGTGCCCAGCCTCGGCGCCGATAACCGCAACGCATTTGGCGCCGAGAACACCGTCGAAGTCGGATCGAACGCCACCCGCGACGTCTGGGCGATCGAATTTGCCTATACCTACACGGCCGAAGAACAGGCGCTGTTTGACAAGGTCGAGGCAGGCGATGCCCTGACCCCGGTCGAGGCGCTGGCCTATGAACGGCTTGTTCAGCCCTATCGTCCGCTGGTCAACGACCGTCTGAACTTCCGCGATGTGGTTCTGGATGGCCGCACCCGCGCGCCGGATCAGGCGACCGTGCTCGATGTGCAGGAAATCGCGGCACAAGGCGGCGAAGAAGTGCGCTTCCGCATCTTTGTCGAGGTTCGCTTCCAGGATCTGCAGGATCCGGAACTGGTCGACGGCATGACGCTGTCGGCGGGGGCCAGCACCTTCACCGTCAACAACGCGTCCGAGCTGGAACGCGACAAGACCGATTTCGACTTTACCGCCGGGGCGGGGGTCGAAAGCTTCAGCACCCGCCGCGCCGAAGGTCTGGAAGGCGCAGCGCCCAAGGAATTCTATGCAGGCCAGGGCTTTGTCCTGACGGATGGCGGCCCGGCGGTTGCATCGGGCCAGGTCAGCGCCTGGAATCCCGAAACGCGCGAGATCACCTTGTCGCGCCTGACATCCGGCGCGACCGGCGATGCGGCCTTCCAGCAGACGCTGGCGGGTATCGTGGCCGACGGCCAGCTTCTGACGAGCGAGATCGACGCCTCTGGCGCGGTCATCGTGGGCGACCGTGTCGTGGTGCGTCTGACGACCACGGGACAAACCGAACTGCCGCAAACCGGCACCGTGCTGCGCATCGACGTTGGCGGCGAAGAGGTCCCCATCGGCCGTATTCTGCATGTCGCGGGCACGGCGAATGCGCCCGTGATCGAGCTCTTGATCAACCGCGCGGCGCTTCTGGACACCGATTTCGACGCCGGCCTCAATGTCATCTGGACCGGCGCCGATGGCCTGACCCGGATCACCGGCACCATCGCTGCCGATCAGGCTGCGCTGGATGGCCAGTCGCGCAAGGGCGTGGCGAGCGAAGCGCTGGTTGGCGTCGTGCTGCATCGCATCGGGGCAAACAGCCCGATCGCCGATCTCAACCGCGCGGAAATCGACCCACAGGCGGGCGATATCGCAATGATAAATGGGGTCGAGATCGGCCGCGTCGTCAGCTTCGATCCTGAAAAGGCGCTGATGACCCTGACGGTCCCGATCGAGCATCTGGGCGAGGTGTCGCTTGACGCCCTTCTTCGCCTGACGCGGCCCGATGGAACAACGCCTGCGGGCGTGACCTATGGCACCGATTACCGCGTCGACCTGATGCGCCTCGGTTCCGTGCGCTATATCGGCACCGGCATCGCCAACCCCGGCGCGGTGCAGGGCGGCAACCTGCTGCTCGAAGGACTGGAGCTTGATTTCGCGGAAACCGGCGCGGGCCGTGCGGTCATCTTCTCGTCGCTTGATCCCACGACCTGGAGCACGCCGTTCGAATTCGTCTCGACCGATTTCCTCAACCGCGACCAGATTGTCATTGGCATCGACGAGCTGCCCGAGAACGCCCTGTCCTGGCAGGAGCACCGCAAATGGTCGCCAGCCGCCGCCACGCTTGCCGCGCATAACTTCGACATCACGCGCAGCCAGATCGCCGTGTCTCAGGATGGCGGGCAACTGTTCCGTCTTGAAAACGGCGAGCTTGTGCCCGTGGCCCAGAAGGCTGCACAACGCTTCATCAACTACGTCGGCTCGGACGAGGTGTTCCTGCACGGCACCAACGCGCCCGATGTCTTCAGCTTCGACAATACAGGCGCGCTGACCTACGCCTTCGGTCATGGCGGCAAGGACAGTTTCTTCATCGGCTCTGTCATCTCGACCCGCCAGGCACCGAACCCCGAAGGCACGGGCACCGTCACGGTGGTCGAGACGACCTCGGGCACCGCGAATGATACGCGCATGTTCGGCGGTACCGGATCGGATTACTTCCAGGTCTATCGCAACAAGGGCGAGACATGGCTTTACGGTGATGGCGGGGACGACACGTTCTTCGTCAAGGCGACGCTGGGCGTGGCGAATGTCGGATCGGGCAAGGGCAAGAACAAGGTTGGCTACAATCGAAACGCGCCGCTGCATATCGATGGCGGATCTGGCTTTGATACTGTCATCCTTGAAGGCACCGAGATCGGCGACCGCTTCATCGTCTATGTGGACGATGACGGCGTTCAGCAGATCAAGGGCGCGGGGATCAACCTCAACTCGATCAAGAATATCGAGAGCATCCAGATCAACGCCATCGACGGCGATGACACGGTCTATGTCTATGGCGTGAATGCCGAAACCCGCCTGACGATCAACACGGGCCGGGGCAATGACGCGATCTTCGTTGGCGGGCCCGCGCGCGTTTTCGATCCGATCAACCAGTCCATCGATCTCGACAGCACCGCGGCCGAGGCGAAGGTTCCGGTCATCACCTATACCGAGGTCACGGATTTCGTGCCCGGCTTCACCCGCGTTGTGCGCACGGTTCTGGCCGATGGCACCGAAGAGGTCAGCCAGGTCTTCGTGCCGGGCTACGAGATCGTGAAACGCATCGCGACCGTGACGCTGCAATCGGTGTCGGCGACGACGCAGAAAGAACGCAAGAGCCTGCCGCTCGATGCCGTGCGCATCGGCCGCCAGGACGATTTGTCGGCCTTCGACAACCTTGTCATTCTTGACGGCGCCAGCGGGTCCGACACGGTCGATTTCCAGCTTTACGGCGATCTTGACGGATCGCTTGCCGATGGCGCGCTGTCCACGACCTCGGACCGCGACATCCTCATCCGCGCGCTGAAATCGGTGTATGGCCAAAGCTACACGCCGACAGAGGCGGAGCTGATCCCGGAAAACAGCGTCGACAACCAGTCCTACGGCTGGGTGACGGGCTTTGGCGGCAACCGCCAGGGCATCGTGCTCGACAATCTCGAACTTCTGCGGATGCAGCTTGGCGGCGCGGACAACAATATCATCGTCGATGCCGTCGACCGCGATATCCTGAATGCCGTGATCTCGCTGGGTGATGGCGACGACACCATCGACGTGGGCCGGATCGAGGTTCTGGAAGACGAGCCGACCATCGGCGACGGCAAGCTGATCGGCTTGTCGGTCGCGAACCAGACGGCGCCGGTACGCGGCTGGTTTGCCGATCAGGAACAGGTGCTTGAGACGGCAGGGCTGGAGCAAATCCATCTGCTCGCAACGGCGGTGCGCGCAGGCGTGCAGCTTTCGGTGCAGGGGCTGGAAAGCTGGCTGCCGACGATTGATCTGACGACCATCGACGGCGATCTGATCGACACCCAATGGGCGGCACAGAATGGTCCGCTTTATGGCCTGTCGGTGAGTGGCCAGACGCTGGCCGTACGCAACTGGCTGGAAACCCGCGCCCCGGCGCTGGAGCTTCTGGGCCTGTCACCGCTCAACTTCCTGACCGCTGCGGTGAACTCCGGGCAGACCGGCCCGCTGACTGTCGCGGACCTTGATGCGTATTACCTGACGCCGGGCGTTCTGGCTGGGCTCGACAAGGCGCAGCTTGATGCGGACTGGAAACTGGCGAACCCGCGCATCGGCGGTCTGATTGGCTCGCTTGAGGATATCCTCAGCCGTGCGGTTCTTATCGGCGGCGTCGGCAATGACCAGGTGCGCATCTTCGACAGCGCGCGGGCCGAGGCGCTTCTGGCGCAGATCAGCGCGACCACGCTGAAGCCGTTCCAGCCGGATGATCCGTCCGTCGCCACGCCCGAGGAAATCGCGGCCGATCCGCTGCAACAGCGCATCGACTTCAGCCAGATCGACCTTACGCCGCGCGGCTCTGGCGGCGATCCGGTGGGGGCCATCGCGCTCAACAGCTTCGAGATCAACGAGCTGTATCTCGGCACCGGCAACGACAAGGTCGAGATCACTTCGGCGATCCTGCCGCTCTTTGTCTATGGCGGCGGCGGCGACGATGAATTCTTCGTCGGCTCCACCCCCGACAACGCGCTGACTTCGTCGCTGGACGGGATCCAGAACACCGTTCTGACCCTCGACGGCGGCACCGGATCAACCCGGCTTGTCGTCAGCCGCGGCGGCGATGACGATCCGACGGGCACCATCGAGATCACCGATCAATCCATCGTGGTCCGGCATTTCGCCTCTGACGATCTGGCGCTTTCGCCGACCGTCTCGGCGGTGCGCTACCTTGCCGATGTCACCAATGCGCGTGTCCTTGCGGGCACCTATCGCGGTGAGATCAAGGCGGGCTTTGACCGGGGCGTGGTTCTTTACACCGGCGACAGCGACGATCGCAGCGTGCAAGTGAAATCCATGCGCTCCGAGGCGCCGACGCTTCTGTTCCTCGGTGCGGGCGATGATACCGCGACCGTGCTGCCGACGCTGGTGGCCGAGCGTGACGAATTCGGTAATCCGACCGGCAACCTGATCAACAATGGCCTTCGGAACGATCTGACCGGCGACCCCCATGACCTGTTGCAGGTCTTCGGGATGGACGGGCATGACCGCATCGACCTGACGAAAGCACTTGTGAATGTGCGCGCCTTCGGCGGGGCGGGCGACGATACGCTTTTCGGCTCGACCGGGGTCGATATCCTGGTCGGCGGCAGCGGCAATGACGAATTGCAGGGCTATGGCGCGGCGCTTCTGGGCACGCCCGGCATCGACACGCTCTGGGGCGAACAGATCGAGGTTCTGGTCGGCGACGATCTGGGACGTCTGTTCACCGTCCAGGAAGGCGAGAACAAGGTCACCTACCGCCTGCCAGGCTTCATCGACCGCAACAGCCAGTATTTCGACGGCAGCTGGATGGAAGACGGCGGCGCGTATCTGTTGGCGCGCACCGACAGCCCCGGCCAGTTCTTCGACCTGAGCGATGCGCTTGATGCGCGGGGCGTTCTGGCCCGCGACGAGACGCGCAACTATCGCGGCGGGGATCCGTTTGCGACATGGCTTTCGCTCGCCTCGCCGCAGGAAACGCTGGATGAGGGCGGGAATGACCTGATCTTCTCGGGCGTCGCCTTGCCGAACAAGCTGGGTCTGGCGAGTTCGTCGATCGAGACGCAGGCGGCTCTGTCGGGCACCAATGTCGTCTTCGGCGGCGCCGGGCGCGACCGGATCTTCCTTGGCAACGCGAATGCGGCCCATGGCCACGGGCATATCGTCATCGGCGATGAGGCGCAGCTTGCGCTGAACCGCATCGACGAGACTGGCCTGCGCACCAAGATCATGGATCTCGAAGACATCCAGGCCCCGCGTGCACCGCAAGACGGCCCACGAAACGAGGATTGGATCCATTACGGCGCAGGCGATGCCTATGTGCTGGCGGGTTCCGGTCACGACACTGTGCTGGCGGGCCTGACGCCGGATGGTGCGGACGCGGGCGTTCTCGACCGGGCGCGCATCCTGTCCGACATGGGACGGATCCGTCTTGTCGAAGACACGACCGATATCAGCTTCATGACCGCTGCGGCGGACCAGCCGGGCGCGGATGACACCGTCGTTGTCGGCTCGGATCACGTGGACTGGATCGGCGGCGGCGGGTCGGATCGCATCTGGGTCGGCTACAAGCTGGCACTCGATCCGACGGCTCCGACACTCGATCAGTTCGACGGTGTGGGCGCGGAAACGGGCCTTACAATGGCCGAGATCTTTGGTCGCGTGCCCCCTAATAACCCGCGCGGCGCGCCTGCGCCTGCGCTCGCGGATGGCACAACACCGCGCCTCTGGCTTGGCACCGAGCGCGATGCGGACGGTACCTTCAGTTGGGCGCCGCGCGTCACCGCCATCGACATTCCTGCCGGGACGCGGCGGACGCAGATGGTCAACCTCGTCGCCGATTACGGCCTGATGGAGCGTAACGTCTATGACTATGACGCCGCGACCAACCCGACCGGCCTGCGCAATCCCTATGCCAGCGTCGATCTGGGCATCGACCTGTTCGATGATGGCGATCCGGCCGTCGTGGACTTTGTCGTTCAGTCGAGCGTCCCGAATAACGATTTCGACTTCATCTATGACCGCCAGCTGGGCCTAGATGACGCGATCCGTGATGTTCTGCGCGGCGATGGCGGCGTGGACCGTGTCTCGCTCGTCTCTGCAGAGGGCACGGTCATCCTGGGCGAGGGGAATGACAGCCTGACCGCCGAGAATACCGAGAACGCCGATGTCTTCGATCCGGCGACCGATCAGGGGCCTGCATCGGGCGAATCCGGTCTGGCCGTCATGGGCGATACGGGCGAATTCCGCCGGCTTCTGGGTACCACGGATGGGCCGCTCAACGGCGACCGCCTGATCCGTGCGCAATCGGCGGCTGGCACAACGCCGACCTATTATCTCGACCAGGTTTCAGGCACTTACAAACTGACCTTCGAGCGTCAAATCCACCGAGGCGGCGACGATACCATCGACCTTGGCAGCGGCCATCACATCGTGATCGGCGGCATCGGTGAAGACGTGATCCGCCTTGCGGAAGAAGCGCCTGTTCGCACCGCCTATCTGCGCCAGATCGTGGCCGGCGATAATGCCGTCGCGTGGTTCGATCCGCGCGCCACCGTTCCGCCGCGCACCGTACTGTACATGGAAACCAGCGAAACGACGGCGGGCAATGGGCTTGATCCGGTCACCGGCCTTCCGACCGGCGCGAATGACCTGACGCGCACCGATGACGTGATCGACATCGGCTCGGGCGATCTGCTGGTCATCGGCGGCCTTGGCACTGACACCATGACGCTGGGAAGCGGCCGCCATATCATCGGCGCAGATCAGACGCGCATCGAGACAATGAGCTACGACGCGGCGCTGAACACCAACGCGCTGATCGTTCAGGACCTTCTGTCGCTGATCGACGGCGGTGATGACGACATAACGTCCGAAGCGGCCTATGTGGTCGCCATCCTTGGTGGCGGCGACGATACCGCGAACCTGCAGGTCGGCAACGCTGATCCCGATGCGGGCCGCGCCATCGTTCTGGGCGGCCGTGGTATCTTGCGGTTCGAGCATGATCTCGCCGCACCGGGCGTCATTACACCCAACGATCCGCGCGTCCTGCCAGAGCTGTTCCAGACAGAGCGTCTGACCACCGCACGCACGGCGGACAACACGATGACGGGCCGCCAGTCGGGCGGCAACGACCAGATCACGATGGGCGCGGGTCGCCGCGTCGTCATCGGCGGCGGCGGGACCGATACGATCATCGGCGGCGCCGGTCGGTCCATCGTGGCCGGCGACGCGGCGGATATCACGCTGCGGCCGTCGATCAACGACTTCATCCTCGAAAGCTTCTGGACCACCGGCTATGACGTGAACGCCGATCCGCTGACCGGGGGTGATGACATCATCCGCCTCGGCGCAGGGGACAGCACCGTCATCGGCGGCATCGGCAGCGACGAGATCGAGGTCGGCTTGGGCGAAATCGATCCGGCTGCCGCGACCTATGTCATCCTTGGTGACAGCGGCGCGGTCACGCCCACGGCAGGCGCGGCGGGCATTGTCGATCCGGGCGGCGCAGACACGCGTCAGGCCATGATCGAAAGCCGCGATACCGTGCTGGGTCAGGTCGGGAACGACACGATCCGCACCGGCGCGGGCTTTGGCCGGATCATCGGCGGCGGCGGCGAAGACGAGATCACGGCTGGCGACGGCGAGATGATCGTCCTGGGCGATCTGGGCCGCATGACCTTCGATCCACTTCTGCCCAGTTTCACCGAACGCGATCTGCGCCGCCTGGCGAGCGTGTCGTCGCGTGAGGGCAGCACATTCGCCACCTTCGGCGGCGATGACGAGATCACGCTTGGCAATGGCAATCGGGTCGTCTTTGGCGGCGCGGGCGAGGACACGATCACCGGCGGCGATGGACGCTCCATCGTTGCGGGCGACACCGCCGATCTGACGCTCTTCCCGGCGGCGGGCGACTTCGCGCTGCAGACCTTCTGGACGAGCGGTTATGACACCGGCACCGCACCGCTAACCGGCGCTGGCGACGAGATCACGCTGGGCCTTGGCGACAGCACCGTCATCGGCGGCATCGGCGCAGACGAGATCACGGTGGCGCTTGCGGCGACGGATCCGGTGGGCGCAACTTACACGATCCTTGGCGACAACGGCGCAGTCACCCCGACCGTTGGCGCCACGCGGCTTGCGATCATCGACAGCCTCGATATCGACGGAGCGCAGGTCGGCGGAGATACGATCACGACCGGCTCTGGCTTTGGCCGGTTCATCGGCGGCGGCGGCGCGGATAGCATCACCTCGGGCGATGGTGAGATGATCATCCTTGGCGACAATGGCCGAATGACATTCGATCCGCTGCTGCCGGGCTTCACCGAACGCGATTTGCGGCGTCTCAAGACGCTGAGCGCAGAGGGCGCGACAACCGAGGCAGGCTTTGGCACCGGCGATACCGTCGATACCGGCGATGGCACGCATTACGCCATCCTCGGCGCAGGTGCGGATGTTGCGACCTTCGGCAATGGCAGCGCTATGGTGCTGGGCGATTTCGGCACCGCCGATCTTGATCCGAACACCGCGACACCGGTCCAGCGCGTTA
>CBFIJK010000063.1:0-19757 GCA_965662745.1 uncultured Paracoccaceae bacterium | reverse complement strand
CAGCAACGGCGTTTCGGAATGCGCCGGGCATCTGGTCAAGAGGGCACCGACGGCAGACGCATCGGAAACCGGCAGCGGCACGTCAAGGCCGATCCCGGCGCCGCGATGAGGATTTTCCAGAAAGGCAGGCATCGGACCTCGCGTTGCGTCAATCAGGTCCCAGCAGACCTGTCCGCGCCGCGCGATGCAATCAGAAACCCGGCAGCAAGATCAGTCCTTTGGCTTGCGCGGCCCGGGCTTGGGGCGGCGCGGCGGCTCTTGTCCGGCCTTTGCCGTCACGGCCCGCGTGCGGTTCTTCTTGCTGGACGCCTTGCTTTTCGGTGGCGGCGGTCCCTTCTTGCCGGGCTTGGCGAAAGCAGGACGTTCGGCCGGACCATCCGCAGCCGCGTTGTCCTTCTTGTGGCGGGGCTTGCGGCCCTCGGGCGCGGCGGGCTTGCCGCCATCGCCGTCGCGATCAAAGCGATCAGTACGGGGCTTGCGCGGCCCGCCGGGACCAGAGCGGTTCGGCTTGTCGAAATGCGGACGCTCTGCCGGTTTCGAGCGGGGCGCGGGGCGGCCCGATGCGGTGAACTCGGGCGCGCTGTCGAGGGGCGTGACCTTAACGCCCTCTTCGATCACGCCGCCCGGGCCAAGCCGGTCGAGGAAGGCGCGCGCACTGGCCTGGCGGATCTCGACGAAGGATTCGGTGTCCTGCACGCGGATCGCGCCGATGTCGTCCTTGTCCAATCCGCCTGCCGTGCACAGCATCGGCAGGATGCGGCGCGGCTCTGCCCCGGTCTGGCGGCCGCCAGAGACAGAGAACCACACCGACGGCCCGAAAGCGGGGCGCGGCGGGGCCTTGGCGTCGGGATCCTGAAGATCCTCAGGCGCGGAGCGGGACGATTTGAACAGGCGCAGATAGGCTGCCGCGATCAGCTCGGGCGAAAACTTGTCCATCAGCGCGGCGATGCCGGGCTGTTCCTCTTCAGTGATCTCGAGCTGCCAGTCGGGATGCGCCAACAGGCGCTCCTCGTCCATCGCAATCACGGCATCGGCAGAGGGCGCAGGCGCCCAGTCGGCCTTGAGACGGGCCATCCCGAGGATGCGCTCGGCCTTCTTGCGCGACTTGCCAGTGACGATCAGCGCCGAGACACCCTTGCGCCCGGCGCGGCCCGTCCGGCCAGAGCGGTGCAGCAGCGTCTCATGGTTGCTGGGCAATTCGGCATGCACCACCAGATCAAGGTTCGGCAGGTCGATTCCGCGTGCGGCCACGTCCGTCGCAACGCACACCCGCGCGCGTCCGTCGCGCATCGCTTGCAGTGCGTGGGTGCGTTCGGTCTGCGACAGTTCCCCTGACAGGGCCACGACCTGGAAACCGCGGTTCGACAGGCGCGTCGTCAGGCGATTCACGGTGGCACGGGTATTGGCGAAGACGATGGCGTTGGGCGCCTCGAAAAAGCGCAGCGTGTTGATGACCGCATTCTCGGTATCGCGTTCGGCGACCAGCATGGCGCGGTAGTCGATATCGGCGTGCTGGGACTTTTCAGACTTGGTGACGACGCGTTCCGCATTGCGTTGATATTGCTTGGCCAGTTCCGCGATGGAGGCGGGCACGGTGGCCGAGAACATCAGCGTCTGGCGATCGGCGGGCGCCTCGCCCAGGATGAATTCTAGGTCCTCGCGGAAACCGAGATCGAGCATCTCGTCCGCCTCGTCTAGAACGACTGCGCGGATTGATCCTAGGTCGATGGACCCACGCGTGATGTGGTCGCGCAGACGGCCCGGCGTGGCGACGACGATATGCGCCCCGCGTCCCAAGGCCCGGCGTTCGTCGCGCATATCCATGCCGCCGACGCAGGATGTGACGACCGCGCCCGCCTCGGCGTAAAGCCAGCTGAGTTCGCGCATCACCTGCATGGCCAATTCGCGCGTCGGTGCGATCACCAGCGCCAGCGGCGCAGAGGCCGAACCGAACGTCTCATCATCGCCCAAAAGGCGCGATGAAATCGCGATCCCGAAACCAAGCGTCTTGCCCGATCCGGTCTGGGCCGACACGAGCAGATCGCGGCCTTCCAGTTCGGGTTTGGCGACGGCGTCCTGAACGGGGGTGAGGGTCGTATATCCACGCTTTTCGATTGCGCTTCGAAGGGCTTCTTTCACGGTAGGTCTTCTCTTGATGTCTGGGCGCGGCGGGCCAGACGGGACCGGCCCCTCAATCCGGGCGGCGGTACAAAGGCTGAAACCAAGCGCAAACGCCGCGCATACGCGATCCGGTCCGGGATGTATAGGAGAGATTGGCGCATACCTGCCCTGACATGGTCAAAGGCGAAATGTCGTGCCCCCAGCATACAGAGCGACGTCGCGGAATGCCGAAATAGGGCGACAATTCCGTTGATTCCTGTGCTTGGACGATTGATCTGGTCAATTAATCGACCGAAAGTGACAGCGGCATCATCGACGCCACCAGAAGTTGAGTGACACAGATCACGCAGCATTGTTCGATGCACCAGGCTTAGGGACGTCTTGAAGTGACCGGAAGCAGCAAGTCGGAAAAAGCCGTGTTGGGCATTGTCGGCATCGGCGCATCTGCAGGCGGGCTCGAGGCGCTCACAGCCTTCGTGTCCAATGTCCCGCTTGAGAGCGGTCTTTGCTTTGTCGTCGTGCAGCATCTGGCGCCGGATCACCCATCCATGATGGATCAGCTTCTGGCCCACCACACGAAGGTCAAGGTCATCAGGATCGAAGACGGCATGCAGGCCGCGCCGAACACGATCTTCGTGATTCCACCGGGATCGAACCTGACGATCAACGACGGCACATTCAATCTTGCCCCACGCGATCAGACCGAAGGCCTGCGCACCCCCATCGACAAGTTCCTTGTCTCGCTGGCCGAAGACGCCGAGGATGCGGCGGCTTGTGTGATCCTTTCGGGCACGGGGCGTGACGGCACGGCGGGCCTGCGCGCGATCAAGTCCCACGGCGGCGTCGCAATCGTCCAGAACAGCGAATCCGCCCGGTTCGCCGGGATGCCTGAAAGCGCCTCGGCCACGGGGATTGTCGATTTCGTCCTCAAGCCCGAGCGGATACCCGAACGGCTTGTCGATGTCATGCAGCACCGAAAGTACCTCAAGACCGGCGCGGATGGCGAACGGCTGCGCAACGAGCTTACAAACCGGCTGCCCGAAATCCTGCGGATCCTCGCGGATGAGGACGGACATGATTTCGGCGATTACAAGGAAGGCACGCTCTTGCGGCGGGTCGAGCGGCGCATGGTGATCCTGAGGCTCAGCGACGTGGACGAGATGATCGAGCTGTTGCAGCAGAACCGTGAGGAGAGGCAGACCCTTCTGCACGATTTCCTGATCGGCGTGACGCGCTTTTTCCGCGACGAAGAAGTCTTCGGCGAAATCCGCGAAAAGGTCATCCCCGAAATCCTCGAACGCGACCAGCAGGAGTTTCGCATCTGGGTGCCCGGATGTTCGACCGGCGAAGAGGCTTACTCGCTGGCGATCCTGTTCCAGGAAGCGATGCGCAAGGCGGGCGACCGGCGCAAGATGCAGGTCTTCGGCACCGATGTCGATCTCAACGCCCTGCGCCATGCCCGCGCGGGACGGTATGGGCCGGGTGCGCTGCAAGCTGTCGATCGCGACCTTATAGACCGTTATTTCCGGCACGAGGACGAGGACTTCGTCGTCAAACCCGTGCTGCGCGAGAACGTTGTTTTCGCCCCGCATAACGTACTGACCGACCCGCCGTTTTCGCGCATCGACCTCGTGTCGTGCCGCAACCTGCTGATTTATCTAAACCGCGACGGGCAAAAGGGCGTGTTGTCGCGGTTCCACTATGCGCTGCGCCAGTCGGGCGCGCTGGTGCTTGGCCCGTCCGAAAGCATCGGCGATCACGAGGCCTTCTTCGATCCGATCGTCCGGCAGCACCGCATCTTCCGGCGCGACAACCGGCGCACGATGGGATATTCGGCTTTGGACGTCGCGCTGGATGGCCCGCGGCCCACCTGGGCCATTCAGCGCGCGGCGTCGCCGGTGCAGCACGAAGTAGAGACCCCTGACCGGACGCTCGACGAAAACGCCGATCAGTTCTTCCTGACCCGCTTTTCTCCGCCCTATGTCGTTATCGATGCCCGGAACCAGGTGCGCTATCTGTCCGCCAATTCGGGGGCTCTCATCGGGCCGCCGAAAGGGCAGCCGACATCTGATCTTGACGGGATGCTGTCACGCGATCTGCGGGTTCCGGTGCGCAAGCTTCTCGACACGCTGCGCCGCGAGGGCGGCCCGGTGCGTGGCGAAAACATCCTTGTGCAGGTCGAGACCGAACAACGCGTCCTCGACGTCGAGATCGACTATCTACCCGATGACAGCGGCCAGGCGATGATCGCCTTCCTGCCCGTGCGTCTGGAAAGCGGAACCGACCTGTCGAAGACCAATGTGCAGCGCGGCTCTCAGGTCGCCGAGGATCTGCAGCACGAGCTGGACCTTACGCGCCGCACCCTTTCGGCCACGCAGTCCGATTTCGAAAGCGCAGAACAGGAACTGCGCAGCGCGAACGAAGAACTGCTTTCGATGAACGAAGAGCTGCAAAGCTCCAACGAGGAACTTGAAACCTCGCGCGAGGAATTGCAGTCGATCAACGAAGAACTGGAAACGATCAACGCTGAGCTGACCGAGAACAACAAGCAACTCGCCTCGGTCAACGGCGATCTTCAGAACGTTCTGGAAAGCACGGATATTCCAACGCTGATCCTGGGCGACGAGCTGGAATTGCGGCGCTTTACCCATGCAGCGCGGAACCTATTCAGCATGGATGATCGCGATATCGGGCGGCCCATTTCGGACCTGTCGATGAAGATCGAGTACCCCGAACTGAAAGATGATGTTGCCTCGGTCCACAAGACGCTGCAGATGGTCGAGCGCGAGGTCACCGATCTTGACGGCGCCACATGCTATCAGGTTCGCGTGCGCCCTTATCGGGGCGTGGACGACCGGCTTGACGGCAGCGTCATCACCTTCGTCGACATCACCCAGCGCCTGCGCTTCGAGACCGAATTGCGCGAAAGCGAACAGCGCCTTTCGGCTGCGCTGAGCGCGGGCAAGCTTGGCATTTTCGAGGCCGACCTGAGAACCGGCGAGTTGATCTGGGACGAAACCTCGCGCAGGTTCTACAACATTCCGGCGGGCGAGAAGATCGACGCCAATCTCGCCTTCTCGCGTTTTCACCCCGAAGACCGCGAGGCGACGGAACGCGCCTTTTACGATCTGGCCGATCCCAATGGCAGCGGAAAGCTCAATTCCACCTTTCGACTTATCAATCCCGAGGACGGCAAGATCATCTGGGTCCATGCCGAAGGGTCGGTGATCTACGACAACGGCAAGCCCGCGCGCGTTGTCGGCGTGAACAAGGACGTCACGGAAGAATACGAGACCGAGGCCAGATTGCGCGACACCGCCGCGCGGCTGGAACTGACCTACGAAGTCACCGGGATCGCGGCCTATGAGTGGAACGTGGAGAAGGACGAATCCATCTGGACCCCGAACATGTTCGACATTCTGGGCTGCCCGCGCGACCGCAAACCGTCATTCACGCTATTCGATGAATTCATCCATCCCGATGACCGCGAGCCTGTCGGGAAGGCCGTTGAAAAGGCGCTAAAGGATGGCAGCCTCTTCGACATGGATTTCCGCATCCGGCATGGCACGACCGGCGCGGAACGGGTTCTGAACGGCAAGGGCCGCGCGATCCATGATGAGTACGGCCGAGTAATCTCCATGATCGGCATCAACTATGACCGCACCGAGGCCGTCCGGGATGAAGAGCACCGCAAGCTACTGACGAAAGAGCTGAACCACCGGGTCAAGAACTCGTTGGCCACCATCCAGTCCATCGCGCGCCAGACGGTGCGCAGTTCAGACGACATGGATACCTTCAGCGAACGTTTCCTGGGCCGTCTTCAGGCCATTGGACGCGCGCACGATATCCTGGTGAACGAAAACGAGACTGACACCACGATTTCGGCGCTGATCCAGACGCAGGTTCGGCCCTATGCCGGCAATTCCGACGCGCAGCTTCGGCTTTCGGGGCCCGCCATCCGGCTCGATGCCAGCGTTGCCCATTCGCTTGGGCTTGTCCTGCACGAATTGGCGACCAACGCTTCGAAATACGGTGCGCTGAGCGCCGAGGTCGGCATGCTGGAGATCGAATGGAAACCGATCACTCTGGATCAGCGTCCCGGTCTTGAATTGATCTGGCGCGAGACGGGCGGTCCGGAGGTAAAGGCGCCCGAAACCAACGGCTTTGGAACCCGGCTGATCGAAACCTCTCTGTCGCACGCCCTGGGCGGTAGCGCGGACATGGATTTCGCGGCGACCGGCCTAGTTGCAACCATCAAGTGTTATTCGAGGATCGAGAATGAGTGACCCGCGCCCCAGCGTTCTGATCGTGGAAGACGAAGCGATCATCGCCATGGATATCGCCGACGCATTCGAAGACGCCGGTTGGCGGGTTCTGGGGCCGTGCGGCAGCCTTCGGTCCGCCGAAAGCCAGCTTGAAAAGGGTCTGCCGGATGCCGCGCTTCTTGACATGAACCTGTCGGGGACGACATCGCTCGACTTTGCCGCGCGCCTTGTCGGCGAGAAGGTCCATGTCGCCTTCCTGACGGGCGACGAGCCGGGCACGCTGCCCGGCGTGCTGGCGTCTGTCAGCGTGTTCTCGAAACCCATGTCGGTCGATACGATCATTTCCGAATTCAAGGACAACGCCATCGCGTGATGCCGCGCGCCAATCTAGCCGATCAGATCAAGATAGGCCTTTGCGGCCTGCTCTGGGCTGAAGGTCGCGGCGCGCGCGCGACGCGCATCGGATGGTGCAGGCTGCGCCAGCGTCGCCTTGATCGTATTGGCCAGCGCCTCCGCGTCGCCTACGGGCACCAGCGAACCATACCGCCCACCCTCGAGGATCTCGGCGGGTCCGGCGGAGCAATCGGTGGACACGACCGGCGTTCCGCATGCCAGCGCCTCGACGATCACGTTGCCGAAGCCTTCGGAATTCGACGACAGCACAAAGACATCAGCCGTCCTGTAAAACGGCGTCGGATCGGTCCGAAACCCGGCAAAGATCACTCGATCCGCGATGCCCGCATTCTCAGCTTGCAACTGAAGCGCCTCACGCTCTTCCCCTTCGCCGACCAGCATGAGACGCGCCTCGGGCCTATTGAGCTGCGCGAACGCGCGCAGCAAAAGCGCCTGGTTCTTGACCGCTTTCAGTTTGCCCACCGTCAGGATGCGCGAACCCTTTGGCGCACCCCACAGGCGGTCGGCTTCTTGCAGCGCGGCCTCGTCCGGTTCCGGCCCCGCCGGTACCGGGTTGTGGATCACGGTGATGCGGTCCGGGCGTATCCCCGACAGGGTGGACATATCGGCGGCGACCCCGGCCGAAACACCTACGCGGTGATCTGAAAGCCGGTAGCCCGCCGCTGTGGACGCGCGCAGGAGCAGGCGTACCAGGGCGGACCACTCGCGATACTGCGCCGACAGGATGGCGTGTTCCGAAATCAACAGCTTGCATCGATGCCCCGACAGGCGGATGGCGAGCGGCGCCAGGGTCGTCAGCGGCCAGAGCGCGGCCATGACGGCATCCGGGCGGCGCGTGCGCAGGTAGCGGATAAGGGGCAGCAGCGCGGCCCGCACCCTCGGCGCGCCCAAGTCGATAACGGGAAACCGCGCCTCTGCCTCGACCAAGAAATCGCCCCGCGCCTGCATGAGGACGAAGGTGACGTCATAGCCCCAAGCCGCAAATTCACGAGCGAGCACAAGGCAGACGCGCTCTGCCCCGCCGCCGCCAAGATCGGGCAGCAGGATGGCAATTGTGCCCTTGGTCATGGAATGTCCCGCCCGCCCATGACCTGCCCGCCGAACCGGTCCGCATAGTCCTTCAGCGTGATCGGGGTCAGCCCGGCGGCCAGCGCGGTTTCGATGAAATAGCGGATATCGCCGACATGCGACTCTGCCTCTGCCGGGGTCGCAGCATATGGAGATTTGCCTGCGATCACCTCCATATTGTGGAACATCATGACGAGGATATTCGTATGGTTCCCCGTCCCGGCAGCCGCCCTTATCATGCGCGCCATTTCCCGGCGCGAGGCAAAGGCGGGCCGTGCCCAGATCATGCGCCGGGGCCTTCCGGCGGCAAGGCGAGCGATCTCGCCCAAGCCTGGCGGCACCTTCGTCGTCGAGATCGGCACTTCAAGGATTCCGCTGTGCCCTTCCGCTGCTGCATCGTTCCCTGCGCATTGATAAGGAACATGCGGCGCAGCCCTGTAGTCGCAGGTGACCTGCCGATTGCCGAACGCGTACCGCCACACCAGACCCGGCGTGACCGAACTGTCCACGCGGTAGCCAAGCTCGGCAAGGATCGCGATCGAATTCGGTCCAAGGCCATACCGCCCGGCGCGAAAGCTGGCCGGCCTGTGATCGAAGCGGTCGATGAAGCGATCCGTCAGCCAGCCGAGGGCCTGCCGTTCGTCCTCTTCACTCAAGAGCGCCTGCACCTTGTCCAGCCGCTGGCCTGCGATCTTGCCGATGCCGAAGGGGCCTGCAGCGTCATAATGCAGATGCGTTGCCAGCTCAGCCCGTCCAGCATCGTGATAGGGCACAAAGACACTCGACAGGTCCGCGCGGGCCAAGATCTCGTTCGACAGGAAGTAGACCGGCGGGATGCCAAACGCGTCGAACAAGGGTTGAAGGATCTCACCGACGCCCTGGTGAATGCCGTAATAGGTCGCCGGATCCGAGACGGACCAGTCGCCGCTCTTGTCGACCTCTGTGTCAATCGTGATCGCGAAATGCATAAGCCTCGTCCAGAAAATCGCGCAGAACGGCCTCGTGTGCGGCGGTCATCTCAAGCCAGATGCCGTTGCGCGACAGCTTAACGAGCCCCGCATCGGCCTTTGCCTGGGCAAGGGTGTCGATCTGCCGGTGCGCCGGTCGTTCGGGATAGTTGTAAAACCGCAAATGCGAACACCTGACGGCCAAATCGCCCTGGCGGACGGGCCGCCCGTGCATCACGTCCAGATAGTCCGCGATCAGCGATGCATCATGGACAAGGCGCGCGTAGCCTGGACAATCCGCGGCCATTCGGTTGGCCATGTCAAAGGTGTAGGCCTTGTTTCCCTTGAACCGCAATTCCAGATGGAACGCCCCTGACCTGAAATCGGCAGCGGCAATCGCAGCACGGGCTTCGCGCACGACCTCTTGCTGGGTTTTGGCTGGCAACGTGATCCCAAAGAGGTACCAGCAGGTCTTGAAGACGGGCCGGAAGTCACTGAACTCCTCTTCCGTGATCAGGTAGAAATATGGCTCTCCGTTCAGGATCACGCCATCGACATTGTATTGATCACCCGGCAGATATTCCTCGATCAGGAACGCACTTTGGCCCATCTCGTCGCGGATGAAGGCCTCGGCATCCGCGGCCTCTTCGGGATCGGTGACATAGGCTACCCCGCGAGAGCCTTGCCCTTCCAGCGGTTTGAAGAGGCATGGATAAGGTAAATCCGACAGGTCAGACCCGAGATCGACTTTCTGCCAGAACGGCAGATCCATCCCGGCCTTTTCAAGACATTCACGCATGACGTTCTTGTCGTTCGTGGCCCGTATTGCGGTCTGAGAAAAAGTTGCTGGACTGCCAAGCTGCCGGTTCACCTCTGCGTTTATCGGTAAAAGCGTATCGTCGGTCTCCATCAACACCGAAACACAGCCCATTTCACGCGCCTTGCGAACGATCTGGGGAATGCTACCAATGTCGTAGGCGTCTAAAACCTGGCTGCCGGACGCAAAGCGCCAGTTCATAGAGCTGGGCGCCGAGTCAAACAGGAAGACCTTGTACCCCTGTTCCCACAATTGCTGGGACAATTCGCGGCTGTGGGTGCGTCCGCCCAGAACGACCACCCAGTCCTTGGTGGCCTGGCGCCTGTTCCCCCACATGATCAGAGGCTTGAGGACCGGCGAAGCGATCAGAACGCAGGATCTGGCAACCTGATTCAACCTGTCCCGAACGTGTCTCACCCAAGCGATCCTTTTGCCGCGCCAAGGCAGGCGCGGGCGCATCTAGTCACAACGGCGCAACCAGATCAGGATCGAGGGTTCAACCCTAAGGTGTTTGCGGGCCAAGAAGTATCTCAGGATTTCGCCAAAGGCGAGACTTCCCGCAGTCGCAGCGGCCGCGCCGTTCAGGCCATAGCGCGGGATCAGGATCGCGTTTCCCAGGACGTTCAGCCCTACCGAGAAGACCGAGGACCAAAGCACTTTCTTTTCGTGACCTGTCATGGCCAAAAGGGTCGCCCCCAGACCGAAGACGGCATAGGCTACCGATCCGGCCGTCAGGATGGCCAGCGGCGAGAACGCCCCGACATAGGCCGCGCCAAACAGCAGCGAAATGATCGCCTCGCCCTGCCACCAGATGAGCCCGGCGACGACAAGCGCGACCGACGCCGCAAGCGTCGCGATCTTGCGCACAAGGCTTTCCAGCGCGCGGGTCTGCCGGGCGGTGAAGGCCGACACGATATAGGGTTGCGCGACAATGTTGAGCGCGACGAGCCCGAAGCCCGCGAGGTTCGAGATGGAAAGCGCGATCCGGTAGAGGCCGACATCCGCATCGCCATACCAGAGGCCCAGCATAAGGATATCGGTGCTGTCGCGGACCAGTTGCAGGCCCGCGATCAGCGAGAACGGACCGATGGTACGCAGCCAGTCGGAATGACGCATGGTTGACTGATTGAGGCTTGCGACTTCCCTCGGCCGGATCCGAAGCAGGAGGGCGGCGCCGAGGCAAAAGCTGACAGCAGCGGCGCAGAGGGTCAATTGCAGCGCCAGCCTGGCCGACAAGGCGGTGCCCAATATTGCACCCGCCGAAAGAACAAGCGCTGCCACGAGCAAGGGTCGCAGAATCTGATCGGGAAGACTGCTGAGGACTATGGCGCGAAGGCCCCGCATCGCGGCTTCGCGCGCCGCCGCGAAAGCAAGGAAGGGGATCAGCAAGACGCCCCAGACAAGCGCGTCGTACCTCTCGGCCCCGACAACGCCAGGGAAGGCGATCAGCGCTCCGCCGACGATGGCCACGAGGATTGCCGAAGTGATCACGATAACCCGCGTAGACCATGTCCAGATGCCCCGCATCAGCGCCCAGTCCTCGCGCGCCGCCGCAGCGGCGGTTTCGCGGACGATCAGCGTCGGCAGACCCATCTGCACGGGCAGCGACAAAAGAGCGATAACGGCTATGACATAAGCATAGGTGCCGTAGTTCTCGGGGCCAAGAACTCGTGCCAGAACGATGGTCGAGATCAGGCTTGCCAGCACAGCGACAACACGCGCCGCAACCCCTGCCCCGGCCGCGCGCAGCACCTGATCCCGGAACGCGGCGGCCAGTCCTGGTCTCACGGTGTCACTTCGCTTTCAATCCGACGCCGCGCCTCGGACCACGCGAACATCGGCGCTAGTCTGCGTCGCGCGTATCGAGGGTCGACCAGGTGTCGTCCCGCAACGGTGATGGCGGGGTCTCGCAGGTGCGGCGGTGAATCGCGACCTTGGCGATGAAATTCGCCGACACTGGTGCGGTCACGAAGAGAAACGCCATGATAAGCAGCTCGTGCATCGACGTCTCACCCTTGGCCAGCGTCGCGAGGATCGAGCCCAGAAGCAGCATGCCGATCCCCAGCGTTCCGACCTTGGTGGGCGCGTGCATCCGCGTCATCGGATCGTTGAATTTCAATAGGCCGATCGCACCGACCAGCACGAAACCCGCCCCGATCAGCAGCGCCACGCCCGCCGCATATGTCGCCAGAATCGAGAGTGTCATTCGATGATGTCCCCTCTCAGGATGAAGCGCGCCAGCGCGACGGTCGAGACAAAGCCGAGCATGGCGACGAGTAGCGCTACCTCGAAATAGACCTTGACGCCTTGGTGGATGCCAAGCGCGATGACAAGGCCGATGGCGTTGATCACCATCGTATCGAGCGCGAGGATCCGGTCGCCCACGGTTGGCCCCATGACAAGTCGCGTCATGCACATAAGTTGGCCGACGATCAGCGCGACCATCGCAACGATGAGCGAGGTATCAAAGAATGCTGCGGCGTCCATCATGCGAAGATCTCCAGAAGGCGGCGTTCGTAGCGGGTCTTGATCCCGTCCCGTTCGGCGTCGGGATCGTCGGTATGCAGAACATGAACCAGCAGGCTGTGCCCTTCATCCGACAAATCGGCCGACACAGTGCCAGGCGTCAGCGTGATGGTTCCCGCCAGCACGGTAATGGCTTCAGGCTGTTTCAGGTCCAGCGGGACGACGATCCAGGCGGGCTTCAGCTTGGAATTCGGAACGAAAAGAACAATCCGGACCACCTGGATGTTCGCGATCACGATATCCCACATCACCATCAGGGTGTAGAGGACCATCTTTCCCATTCGAAAGCCCTTGGGGGTATCGGGCCACCAGATCGACGTCATCTGCGGGATGATCGTGCCAAGGATCAGGCCAAAGACGACCATCCCGGCGCTGATCTGGTTTTGCAACAGGATCCAGACCACGGCCAGGACGAGCGTGAGAAACGGATGCGGGAACAGCCAACGATAGGCGCGCAGCATGTCAGTATCCCTCCTTCGGCTCGCTCAGTTTGCCCGGCGTGTCGAGCACCAGCGAGATATAGGCGTCGGGTGCGAACAGCTCTGCCGCCATCGCGGTCGTGTAGGCATGGACCTGCCCGGCAAAGACCGTGTGCAGGACGAGCATGGCGAACAACCCGCCGACCGCGCCATAGGCGAGCGTTGCGGGGCGCGTTATGTCGGCCAAGGGCTGTTCCGGGGGCTTGGTGCCGTGCGCTTTCCAGAAGACAACACTGCCCGCGCGGGCAAAGCCGACCACGCTGATGAGGCTCGACGCCAGAACGATAGCCCAAATCCAGACGACAAGGTCAGAGTCGAACCCTGCGTCAAGGACGAGAAGCTTGCCAAGGAACCCCGACAGCGGCGGCAGACCGGCCATTGCAATGGCCCCCGCAAAGAACAGACCCGCCGTCAGATAGGTGCCCGCCATGGGCGGCTGTGCAGACAGGTCGACATTGCCGCGCCCGGTGCGGACCAGATCAGCAGTCAGGAACAGGATCGCGCCCGCCAGCGTGGAATGAACGATGTAATAGAGCGCCGCAGCGATGCCTTCGGGTGTGAACAGCGAGATCGCGACAAGGACCATGCCCATCGAGCCGATGATCGAATAGGCAACCAGTCGGTCGAGCCGCTTTGCCGCAAGCACACCGATCATCCCGATGGCCAGCGACACCAGTGCCGCCGGCAGCAGCCACAGATCGTAAAGCCCGCTCGTCGCGTCTTGCCCCGGCGGGAAGATCATCGTGTAGACCCGGATGATTGCGTAGGCGCCAACCTTCGTCATGATGGCAAACAGCGCCGCAACCGGCGCGGGCGCTTCGGCATAGCTTGACGGCAGCCAGAAATGCAGCGGCACAAGCGCGGCCTTGATGGCAAAGACAAGCAGCAGCAGCACGGCGGCGATGCGGATGCCTGCGGTTTCCTCGCCGATCAGCGACATACGCTGCGCAAGATCGGCCATGTTCAATGTTCCCGTCTCGGCATAGATCGACCCGAGTGCGAACAGGAACAGCGTCGATCCGATCAGGTTAAACAGCACGTATTGCACACCAGCCCGCAGCCGATCATTGCCGCCCGCGTGGATCATCAGGCCGTATGAGGCGATGAGAAGCACTTCGAAGAAGACGAAGAGGTTGAAAAGGTCCCCGGTCAGGAACGCGCCAAGAATGCCCATAAGCTGGAACTGGAACAGAGCGTGGAAATGCCGCCCGCGATTGTCCCAGCCGGACCCGATGGCATAAAGCAACACGAAGATCGCAAGGACCGAGGTCAGCAGCACCATCAGCGTCGACAGCCTGTCGGCCACCACGACGATCCCGAACGGCGCAGCCCAGTCGCCAAGGCGATAATACATGACAGAGCCGTCCGACACCTGCCAGGCGAGGCCCGCCGCGATACCGATCAGCGCCAGAACGCCGACGACAGAAAAGACACGCTGAATCCCGATGTGATAGCGCGCAGCCAGCACGATGAAGGGCGCAAGGAACGCCGGAAGAACGATGGGCAGGATGATCCAGTGGCTCATGATTGCTCGTCCGAAGTCTGGGGGTCCGCCTGGTCGTCCACATGGTCGTCATCGGACCCGAGATATGCGCCGAGGCTGATCATGACGACCACCGCCGTCATACCGAACGAGATCACGATGGCCGTCAGCACCAGCGCCTGCGGCAACGGATCAGTATAGGCCGTCACGTCATCAGTCAGGATCGGCGGCGCGCCGACGGTCAGCCGCCCGGATGCAAACAGGAACACGTTGACCGCATAGGTCAGCAACGAGATCCCAAGGATGACGGGAAAGGTTCTCAGCCGCAGGACGAGGTATATCCCGGCAGCAGTCAGAACCCCGATGGCAGAGGCGACGATCAGTTCCATATCACGCCTCCCCCTGCGCTTTGGGTCCGGCACCGGCTTCGGCATCGTCACGAGACGGGTCGATATCCATGGGATGCTCGGACGCTTCGACATCCGCGCGCCGTGCGAGGCGCGAGAAGCTTTCGAGCGACAGCATCACGGCGCCCACTACGGCGAGGAACACGCCCAGATCGAAGAGCGCGGCGGTGGCCAGTTCAAACTCGTTGAAGGGCGGGATGCGCACATAGGTGAAGGCCGAGGTCAGGAACGGCTGTGACACGAACCACGATCCGATGCCCGTAAGCCCTGCGATCAGAACCCCGGCGCCGATCACGCCGTGATAGGGGTATCGCAGCCGCGCGGACGCCCAAGAGAAGCCGCTGGCCATGTACTGCATCACCACTGCGATCGACACGATCAGGCCCGCGATAAAGCCGCCGCCCGGCTCATTATGGCCGCGCAGAAAGATGTAGAAGCCGACCAGCAGGATCACCGGCATGATGACGCGGGTCAGAACGACCATCATCATCGGATGCCGGTCGCCCGATTGCGGCTGATCCGGCACGCGGTTCAGAAGACGCCGCCGCACCGGCCCGTCCAGCAGCGTCTCGGTCAGCGCGTAGATCAGCAGTGCGGCGATGCCCAGCACGATAATCTCGCCATAGGTGTCGAAACCGCGGAAATCGACGAGGATGACGTTGACGACATTGGTGCCGCCGCCGCCCTTGTAGGAATTGGCAAGGTGAAATTCCGAGATCGGCGTCGCGACCGCATCGCGCAGAAGGTAATGATAGGCCAGCCCGAAGGTCGCCAGACCGCCGGCGATGGCAACCCCCGCGTCGCGCGTGCGGCGCAGTAGCGAGCTTTCGACCGGTGTCCGGTTCGGCAGGAAATTCAGCGCGAGCAGCAGCAAGATGATCGTCACGACCTCGACGGTGAACTGCGTCATCGCCAGATCCGGCGCGCTGAAATAGACGAACCCGATGGACACCATCAGGCCCACGATGCCGATCATTATGAGCGAGAACAAGCGATTGCGGTGCAAGACGACAAGACCCAACGTGGCCGCGACCAGCATGGCCCAGCCCGCGATGGGAACGGGGCCGGCCTCTTGCATGGTCCGCGTGGGCGCGCCAACGGTGCCCGTCGCATAGGCGTGGTATCCGGCCGCGATGATCGCGACGAACCCGATCATCGCGTAGCGGGTAAACGACCCGTTATGCAGCCGGAAGATCAGGCCCTGCGCCAGCCCGACCGATGCGGCGAGAACGGCGTCGAAGATCACCTTCGCCTCGGGGCGCGGCGCTGCATCCCAAAGCTTCAGGAGCGGCTTGAAGATCAGCACCAGCAGCAGTCCGCCCACGACCGCGATGATCGACAGGAAGAGCGCGGGGACAAGACCATGCCAAATCTTGATGTATTTCGTCTCGAGTTCCGCCACCTCGCCGATCACGGCCTTGGCGACGAGGAAGACGAAATCCTGCACAAGGAACGGCGCGACACCGATCACCACGACCAGCACCACGAGGATCGCAGGCGGGAGCCACATGCCCGAGCCGGGATCATGCGGTTTGTGCGGATAATCGTCGCGCACCGGCCCAAGGAACGTGTGCCCGATCAGACGGAAGCAATAGGCCGCAGAGAAGAGCGAGCCGACCGTCGCCATCACCGGCACCAGCCAGGGCGTGTCGAAGAGAACCGTATGTGTCGCCTCTTCCAGCATCATCTCTTTCGACAGGAACCCGTTGAGAAACGGGATACCGGCCATGGACAGCGCCGCAAGCGTCGCGATGGTGAAGGTCACGGGCATCAGCTTGCGCAGACCGCCCAGCCTGCGGATATCGCGGGTATGCGCCTCGTGATCGACGATGCCCGCCGACATGAACAGCGCCGCCTTGAAGGTCGCGTGATTGAGAATGTGGAACACCGCCGCCAGCGCGCCAAATGCCGTTCCGGTCCCCAAGAGCATGGTGATGAGGCCCAGATGGCTGACCGTCGAGAACGCCAGAAGCGCCTTCAGGTCATGTTTGAAGAGCGCGATCACCGCGCCGAGGACCATGGTCACCAGACCGGCTGTTGTCACGATCACGAACCATTCCGGCGTGCCCGAAAGAACCGGCCACATGCGCGCCATCAGGAAGATGCCCGCCTTTACCATGGTGGCCGAATGCAGGTAGGCCGAGACCGGCGTCGGCGCGGCCATGGCGTGGGGCAGCCAGAAGTGGAACGGAAACTGCGCCGATTTCGTGAAGCAGCCCAAGAGGATCAGGATCAGCGCGGGCAGGTATAGCGGATCGGCCTGGATCAGGTCGCGGTTCTGCAAAATGACGCTCAGGTCATAGCTGCCGACGATCTGGCCGAGGATCAGCATCCCCCCGATCATCGCCAGCCCGCCCATCCCGGTCACCGTCAGCGCCATGCGTGCGCCCTGCCTGCCTTCGGGAAGATGCTTCCAATACCCGATCAGCAGAAAGGACGAAAGCGAGGTCAGCTCCCAGAATACTAGCAAAAGCAGGATGTTATCGCTCAGAACGATCCCCACCATCGCGCCCTGAAACAAAAGGAGATAGGTGAAGAACTCGCCCATGTTGTCGTCACGGCTCAGGTAATGCCGCGCATAGGTGATGATCAAAAGGCCGATGCCGAGGATCAGGAACGCAAAGAAGAACCCCAGGCCGTCAAGCATCAGCGTGAAGTTCAGCCCCAGCTCCGGCATCCAGTCGATCCGCGCCGTGACCACCTCACCGGCAAGAACCGCCGGCAGGTTCGTCAAGAGGCCGATAAAGGCCGCCAGCGACACGGTAAAGGTGACGCCAGCGCAAGCCGAGCGTCCGGCCCCATTCATGAGCCCGGGCAGCAAGGCGCCAAAGAACGGAAGAGCGACGAGAAGAAACAATGACATGGGCGGAATTTACACAGTCAGCCGGGGAAACCAATGCCCGAATGCACCCGGATCGCCGGAACTCCGGTTCTGTGGGTCGATCGCAGGGCAAGCGGGCTGTCGGCGCGAAGATGGCGCAGCTCGCGGGTGATCCGGGCGAAATTCCGCTATCGAAATCTTCAAACTCAAGCGGGACCTCGGTCTCATCGTCATAAATCGCACGCCCCCACCTCTTCCGCTTTGTTTTAAGCACGCATGCCGCCACACAGGGCTCTGCACAGCGCGCTATTTAGTATTGGCGGCAATTTTATCGAAATCTTTAGCAGAAACGAGTAGGACAAATCGCCCGAGGCAATGCCCACATCCTATGTCTCTGATCCCGCGTTGAATGCAGCCATGGTTGAAGGCCGAACCTCGGATGCCGTCGTTACCGTCTATTAACTTACCGGTGCCTCCGCCGGGTCGATCCCGTGCTGGCTGCACCATCTGCCAAGAACCGAGTTGGGTTTAGGAACGCCGCCATGCCTGGCAACGATGCGCCGAAGTTTCGTGCCGTAGAAATGAACCGAATAAGCATCCCGCATCCTGTCATAGTCGAACTTCCGTGGGTGCTTCAAAAGAGACCGAAGGTCGGACGACGGCAAGGGATCCAGCTTGTCTTTCTCCAGCGCGAAACGATACTCGTCATTCTCACGCAGAAAATGGGTTAGGGCAAACGGCCCCCATGCCTCATGATCCAGATCGGACACATGCAAAGGTAGGCCCTGCTCTTGCTTGTGTGCGATCCGCTCTTTTGCCTCTGCCGAGGTGTAGAATGCGGGCGGCGCAGCGAGGTGTTCGCTTTCAGTCGCCTTGATCAGATCCGCGAGCGTTTCAGAGTCTTTTGGAAGACGCAGAACGCAATTGTTCACCTGATCAATGTGATATTTTCCAAGAAAATATTCTGAGTAGGGATATGCCTTCAGACACATTACATCGGTATCGACCCAGACATATTCAGTCTGGTGCAACATCCGGTATCGGAAATAATCGCTGAACTGGGCGTGGCTGATGTTTTCAGCGCCGAACTCGGCCGGGATTTCATCTACAATGTCGAGGGGCGAGCGTATCTCGACATCCAAAGCCATGTCTTCGTACGATAGATCTGTATAGAGAACATAGCGATGTCCCGCGTTCAAAAAGGATTGAATGCACAGCTTTTCTATAAAGGACAGGTTCTTTCCGAGCCACAAAGACGCACAGATCACTATGAATCATCCTTCGATATCGTATTGTTCTGAAGAGACAAAATTCTGGAACATCTTTTCATTTATCGCTCATTTTCTTCAATGAGTCTTCAATCTGCTTCCGGCTCCACAATCCCAACGACCGCTGCCAGCTTCCTCGCGACGTGCTCAGGTAATTCGGATCGAGATTCAGATTGCCGGTTTCTGTCAGCATTTGAAGCGGTTCACAGAAATTGAACGGATCGATACACGGATTGAACTTTTGAAATCCGCCGTCCGCACTCAGATCCACGTTCTCAAGGACGTGGTTCATGGTGACTAGGACATACCGAAACTCAGACTTCAGGATGTTCTCGAATAACTTGGTCTTCGTCTCATGCCTGAGATGAAACAGGCAGTCCCTGATCAAAATGAGATCTGAGTCAGGAAACAGGTCGCTTGTCAGATCGGCATGCTCGAACGAGAAATCGGGGAATTTTTTCTTGTTCTCGTCGATAACCTCTCTGGAAATATCGAAGCCGAGATACTGAACGCCGCTCAGATCGACACTGCTCATCCAGAAGAAATCACCGCAAGGGGCGTCGATAAAGACGCGAACGCCCAAGCGTTTGAGCATTTCAGGCAGCTCTTTCCTGATCGCCTCCGTCGCCTCGAGGGTAGAGCCCGCACCGGACCTCGGGTATTTTCCCTCCTTCGCCCAGGTCTTGTTCTCGAATGCGTCTCTAAGATCAGTTTCCATCTGTCTTCTCTATTCCTGCTCTTGAATGCCCTGGTCTTTCAGATCCGCCGCCGGTCGCCTATTAGTAATAGCGACCGTCCTTGGGATTGATAGTAATCGGTTTCAGGTTGGGCAAGCGCGCCGGTCACAGAGCCCCGAAATACCTCAACCGGCTGCGACCTTTGCGTCTTTCCCAAGGACCGCGCAGAGGCGAATTCCGCTGGGGCATGAGGTAGTGTCCTCAGGGGTGGTGTAGGAGTCCGTGCCCGTAACCGACGGCCTGCAGTCGCCAAGACTGTCAACCCTGCAGCATTGCAGGCCGCGAGCAACCGGCGCGTCATTGGCGGAACATGACATCTGTTGAACAGGCTTTCGGTCGGGATCATTTTATTTGTTCGCAATAAGTCCGTAAGCAGAAAGCTGACGCCGTTCAGGTTTGGTATG
>CBFIJK010000062.1:0-20318 GCA_965662745.1 uncultured Paracoccaceae bacterium | reverse complement strand
GTATGGCTCTGGCGCGTTCGGCAAGTCGATCAGGGTGATTGGCAGACCCGCCGCACGCGCAGCTTTCATCAGAGGCTCTGCAGGTACCGACGCATCCGTACGGACCAGTGCAAAGCCCGCGCCCTGCACGTCATATAGCCAGTCGCCGCGCTCTGTCTGGACGTTCGGCAGGCGCGCGCCGGGCACGGTGGAGGCGGTGAAACTGCCCATGGAATAGGGTGGCGGCGTGCCGCCTTTGGCGATCATCGGCGAGGCGTCATAGTAATAGCCGAAGTTCAGCCCGGCGCAGCAGTATTGCTGGACGTTGAGGTCATAAAGCGCCCTGCCCGCCTTTGCGCGCGCCGCTTCGCCTTCGGGGGTGTCATCGTCGATCTCTGCGGGCACCGCCTTGCGCTTGCGCGCCATTTCGTGCGCGTGGTTCATCGCGAAATGCGACACCTGCTGGGTGATCGGCAGGCGTTCCGCTTCATGCGCATCGAGCGCGCTGGGATCGGCCCAACCGGCAAATACGCCACCGATATGCATCGCGAGGTTTTGGGCGTCGGCGATACCTGCATTCATACCGTAGCCCGCGTAAGGCACCCAGAGATGCGCGGCATCCCCACAGATAAAGATGTTCCCTTCGCGCAGCTTGTCCGCGACCAGACGCCGCCCGAACCAGTCTTCGCGCGACAGGACATCGTATTCGAACGCATCATCGACACCAAGGATTTGCCGGATCGCCCAATCGCGGTCGACGCTGTCGAAATCGGCCTCATCATCGCGCAGATAATTGTGAATAAGCCAGGTCTCGCGCCCGTCGATCGAATAGACGACGCCCGTGCGCACCGGGTTGAAGGCGAACATGCCCCAGGTTGGCGGCACTTCCATCAGGTCAATCAGACCCGGCGCGCGGATATAGGTGGACTGGACACGCTGGACGACGGCGTCGCCCGTCAGCACCGCACCCATGGATTTGCGGATGCTCGAACGGCCGCCATCGCAGCCGACAAGGTATCGCGCGCAGGCGGCTTCGGTGCGTCCGTCTTCGTGCGCGATCTGCACCTCGACAGCGCCCCCGGTATCGGCATAGCCCGTGACGCTGGCCTCATTCACAATGGTGATGCCGGGCCGTTCCGATGCGGCCTTGAACAGCACTGGTTCCAGAAAAATCTGGTTGATCCGGTGCGGTGGCTCTGGCGTCGGCCAATCGGTATCTGGCCCGGGATCGCCGCGCTGGCGGCCTGCGCGGGACGGGATTGGCACGCATGTGATCTCGCGCCCAGTCACTGTCGTGCGGTAGCTGACGCTGTGCGGATAGTCGTCCGGCAGACCGGCGGCGCGGATGCGGTCAGCGATGCCAAGCCCGCGAAAGATTTCCATCGAACGGGCCGAGACGTGGTTGCATTTCACGTTCGGCGGCTCTCCGGCGGCGCGCTTTTCCACGATGAGCGATGAAACGCCCTGCCGGTCCAGTTCCATCGCCAGCGTCAGGCCCACCGGGCCCGCGCCGACGATCAGAACATCTGCGCTGCGCTCTGTCATGAGATCCCGAAGACCTTGCGCGCGTTGTCTTCGTAGAACGCTTTCAGGACCTCGGGCGAGACCGGCATCGCGTCGAGATAGGCGGTTTCCTCGACGACGTACTGCCACGGGTAGTCCATCGCATACATCATCCGGTCCGCGCCGATGACGTCCTGGACGTACATGATCGGTTTCGGATCCCCGACACCCGACGAGGTGTAATAGAAATTCTCGCGCAGATAGTCAGACGCCTTGCGTTCCAGCGGCTTCACCCCCGGATAACGGTTCGACTGCGAAATCCGCGTGTGCATGAAATCGATCCGGTAAAGCCAGAACGGCAGCGCCTCGCCCGTGTGGCCCAGAACGATCTGCAGTTTGGGGAACCGGTCGAAGAGACCCGACACGATCAGACGCAGGGCGTGAAGGCCGGTCTCACAGGAAAAGCCATAGACCGCCGCGTCAAGGCCGCGCGACAGGAACGGCTCCAGCATTTGCGGCGACGGCGTGTTGGGGTGCAGGTAGATCGGCACGCCCAGCGCTTCGGCAGCCTCGAAGACGGCCCAGTATTTCTCGTCGTCCATATAGGTGCCAAGGGTGTGCGAATTCAGGATACCCCCGCGCAGGCCCAGCTTGGTCACGCCGCGTTCCAGTTCCGCCGCGCCGCCTTCGGGGTCGAGGGGCGAGAAGGCCGCTAGGCCGCAATAGCGATCGGGGTGCTTGGCGATGCCTTCGGCAAGCTGGTCATTGGCGCTGATCGACAGGCTCGTCGCCGTGGCCGGATCAAAGAGCTGCACACCCGGCGAGGACAGCGACAGAACCGCGATGTCGATCCCGGCACGGTCCATATCGGCGAGGCGTTCCTCGCCCAGATCGACGATGCGGCGATTATGGGCGCGCGCGATGTCGTTATCCCCGGCGAAGAACCCCCAGAGCGACTGAAAGCCCGGCTCGTTGATCGTCTTGTCGCGGATCTCGGCGCGGTAGAGATCGAGGATCTCTTGCGGCAGCCACGCCTCTTCGGTCGCGATGCGCTTGTAGGGTGGGTTCGGGTTATGCTCTGGCATCTGGTGCTCCGTTTTCTATGGGATCGGTTTGGGATGTTTGTGGGCCTGCGGGTGTCATCATCCGCGTGGCCACTATGGATGCGGCAAGGCCGACAACGGCGATGGCGATCGTGATCGGGCTCGACGGGGCGAGGACCGCAGTGACCGAAAAAAGTGCAAGGCCCGCGAGCCCGCCCGCGATGCGCGCCGCGCCGCCGCCAAAGGCAGTTCTACGCGCCAGAACCTCGGCCATGATGCTGCCGCCCGCGTAGACCGTGGCGCAGGATACCGCGATCTCAAGCCATGTGCCGTTCCAGATCAGCGCCGGATTGAAGGCGAAGACGAAGGGCAGAAGATAGGCGACAAAGGCCAGCTTCACGCCCGTGACGCCGGTCTGCCACATGTCGCTTTTCGCGATCGAGGCGGCAGCATAGCTGGCGATGGCGACGGGCGGGGTCAGCATCGACAAGAGCCCGAAATACAGGATGAAGAGATGCGCGGCGGTGATGTCGATGCCGTTGCGCACAAGCGCCGGGGCCAGCAGTACGGCGACGACGACATAGACGCCGGAGGTCGGCATCCCGACTCCGAGGACGATGGCTATGACGGCTGTTGTAGCAAGAAGCGGGAAGACGCCGCCCAGTTCTGCGATCTTGCCCAGCGCGAGGGTCAGCGCAAAGCCAAGGCCGGTGACATTGATCGTGCCGATGACGATCCCCGCCACAGCGCAGACCAAAAGGATCGGGACCAACGTCTCGCCCGCCTGCACAAGGATCGCCGGAATGCGCGTCAGGCCGTTTCCGTGCCGCATACCAGTCACCAGCCACAGAACCAGCGCAGCGCCGGCGGCATAGAGAGCGGACTTGCCGGGCGAATAGCCAAGCCAGAAGAGGAAATACATCAACACGCCCAAGGGCAGGATCAGCGGCCAGCTGCCCTTCAGCGCGTCCTTCATCTTGGGCAGGCTTTCGCGCGGGGCGCCGTCCAACCCATTGGCAGCGGCATAGCGATCCACCTGCCGGTAGAGAAGGACGTAGTAAAAGAGCGCAGGCAGCAGCGCAGCGATCACCACCTCGGTGTAGGAAATCTGCAGGAACTCGGCGATGATGAAGGCAGTCGCGCCCATCACGGGCGGGGCGATCTGCCCACCGTTCGAGGCCACGGCCTCGATCGCGCCCGCATGGCGCGCGGGCCAGCCGCTTTTCTTCATCATCGGGATGGTCACGACGCCGGTCGACATCACGTTGGCGACGGTCGAGCCTGATAGGGTGCCGAACAGCGACGATGCCAGGATCGCGACCTTGGCCGGGCCGCCGCGCCGGTGGCCCATGGCCGACATTGCAAGGTCGGTCATCGCAGCGGATCCGCCGACTGCCGTCAGCACCGCTCCGAAGACGATGAAGCCAAGGATTTGCGTGGCGCCGACGCCAAGGACAAGGCCCGGCACACCGTTGGAATCGTTGTAGATGTAGAGAAGGAAGCGCGGCGGCGTCAGATAGGCTGCTTCGAAGATGCCCGGGAAGGCGTGGCCGAAAAAGCCGTATGCCATGAACCCGACGCCCAAAAGACCCAGAACGATCCCGCAATGGCGACGCGTCGCTTCGAAAAGGCCAAGGATGCCGAAGACGGCGGGCACCCATTTTTCGGGGCCCCGGTTCATCACGTCCAGCGTCCAGTCCTGGTAGTTGATCGCCAGCCACCACCAGCCCGCCATCGACGCGATGCCGATCGCGATATCCACTGCCAGCGGCACGCGCGGATCGCGGCGCAGCAGCATCGCGGCGAGGATGGTCAGGCCGAGGATCAGCGCGAGGTATTGCTCGGTGATGTAGACCTGCCCAAGCCGGCGCGGCACATCGAAGATCCACAGGATGCCGATGACCGGAAGACTCGCGGCAAGGGTGGCGGCGACGGCGCGCATTTTGGGCCTCGTTCGGGATGGGGAATGGGCCGGGCGCTTTATTGGCCCCGGACGTCAATCGGTCAGCAGCGACGCGCGCAAGGGATTGCCCTGCGCGCGCCGAAGGCGTGCTTATTCAGAGAAGCTGGCCTCTTGCATCTCGTTGTCTTCGGTCCACATGCCCTTTTCCTCGAAGAACGCGATGGCCGCCGGGTGGTAGGGCACCGTGTTGCTGGCAAAGGCCATGGCATCCTGCGCCCCGCCCCGAAGCGGCGGATAGTCTTCGCGCAGTTGCGGGAACGAGTCGTAAAGCGCCGACAGGATCGCAGTCGCGTCCTCATCCGACAGATTGGCGCTGGTCGTCAGGAAGATGTCATAGGCCGACACGACGACAGGCTCGGTGATTTCCGGCATGGCGGGGTTCGGTCCGACTTCGAGCGGATAGACACCGGGAAGCGTGTTGTTGAAAAATTCGACTGTCGCGTTCTCGCCCGTCAGGCTGAGATAGCGGATGCCGCCGGGGATTGCCGCGTTTGCCTGCTGCGTCAACGGGATGCCGATGGCCGCCGCAGTTGCATCAACGGTGCCCTCGACCAGCGCGTCGAGACCGGGCTTCAGGCCCGACACTTCGACATTGGTCACGTCATCGACGCTGATGCCAGCCGCCTCGATGGTGGCGCGGTTCACGCGGCTGACGCCTGTGAGCGCGGTCATGTCGACAACGGTGCGCTTGCCCGCCAGGTCCGCAACTTCGGTCATACCATCATTGGCGCGCACCACGAAGGCCTGGCGCAGCGGCCAGAGGCGCGCCAGGACGCGCAGGTCTTCCAGCGGCGTTCCGGTTTCCGTGCCGGTGTACCAGCCGCCCGCGTCGATGGCCGAGTTCAGACCGACCGTCACCTCTCCCGCCGAGATCAGCGGAAGATAGACGGATGAGCCAGAGAACGGCTGAACCGTGACCTGGCGCTGCATGGCGTCTTGCAGCGCGGCCGCGATGCCGCCGCCGATGGTGTAATACAGAGAACCCTGTGGATTGGTCCCGATGGTGACGCGCCCCTGAGCGGACGCATCTTGAGTGGTCAGGCCGGTGGCCGCGAACACAGCGGTAGCCACTGCAAGCCCCTTGAAGCAAGTCAGCATGGTTTCCTCCCTTGTCCTGCCGGGTTTCCTTGGATGCGGCAGGATGTCTCAGAAGGGTAGATGGGCGCGCTTGATAAAGGAATTGAATTTTTTTATATTATTTATCAGTTTTAGGAATATATCCCGATGTCCTACTCGAACCTGACGGTCAAACAGTTGCGCGCGATCAGCCAGGTCTATCGGACCGGCCAAATCTCGGCGGCGGCGGATGCGCTGAACATCACGCAATCAGCGGTCAGCGTCCTGATCCGGCAGGCGGAAACGGCCGTAGGCGCATCGCTGTTTGACCGCACCACGCGGTCGGTCACACCAACCACGGCTGGTGAAAGCGTCATCGGAATTGTCGAGCGGATCCTCGGCGATCTTGGCACGGTGGACGAGACGATCCGCGGGCTTCGCGATCTGGAACGCGGGCTGATCCGGCTGACGACGACGCCCGCGACGGGCCTGACGCTGCTGCCCGACACCGTGCGCCGGTTTCGCGATGCGTTTCCAGCGGTCAGCCTGATCCTCGATGATTGCGCGCCGGATCAGTTCTATTCCAACATCATCGAACAGCGCGCCGATTTCGGGATCGGGACAGAGCCGGAAGATCGCCTGACGCTGGACTGGCAAAGCCTTCATCTCGATCCGCTTTGCATCATCTGCGCGGTGGATCATCGCTTTGCGGATCGCGAGGCCGTGGGCTGGAAAGAGCTTGCGACTGAACCGCTGATCCTGTCGCGCCGCGATTACGGGGTCCGCGGCATGGTCGAAAGCACGCTGGCCAAGCTGAACATCCGCCCGCGTGTCGTGGCAGAGGTCGGGTTTCTAGGCAGCGCAGCGTGGATGTCCGCCTGCGGGATCGGGCTGGCGGTTCTGCCCAGCCGCCTTGCCCGCGCACAGCCCGCCCCCGGCATCCGCAGCATACCGCTTTGCGATCCGGAAATCCGCCGTGCGGCAGGTCTTGTGAAGCGGCGCAAGCACACGCTGCCCCACAGCGCCCAGCGGTTCGTTGAGATGCTGGCCGAGGATCTTGCAGAATAGCGCCCTGCCCTAGGTCACGTCCCGCGCCGCCGGGTGCGATTGCAGGAATGTGCGCAGGTCTGTGATGTGCTTGGCCTTGAGCGAGACATAGACAAAGCCAAGGTTCGTTCGCTCGGTCACCATGTCGCCGGGATAGGGCAAATAGGACAGCTCTTGCGAGCCGAAGGATGGCGATGCGGTGCCGACCTGCCATTCGGTCGTCAGTTGAACATCCACCAGCTTCATCTTTGGCCCACCCTCTGGATCGGTGATTTCCAGCGGAACGCCGGACAGACGCAGATAGGACATCTTGTCCCTTGCCGCGACGAACCCGTCGATGAATTGCGCGGTCAGGACCTGCAATTCCTCGGCCTTGTCGGCGTCGGGCATATGGCTGTGCAGGTGATCGCCGTGGCTGTGATTGTGGCCGATATGGCCGTTCACGATATCATGTGGCATTGGACCACCGCTTTCCTTCGAACTCGCCGTGCGGGATCGTCACGGGCTTGTCGATATGGCGCTTGTGCTTGCCAAGATTGCCCGAGGCGACGAGCGATCCCAGAACGTCCACGATGACCCGCGTGCCCATGAGCGCGGTGATTTCAGACTGGTCATAGGGCGGCGCGACCTCCACGAGTTCCATCCCGCAGATGCCCTCGGCGGCAACCTTCGAGGCGAGCGCCAGAGCCTCGCGCGGCAGAAAGCCACCCGGTTCCGGCCAGCCCGTGCCGGGGACAAAGCCGCAATCTATGCTGTCGATGTCGAAGGACATGTAGACCATGTCGACCCCGTCCCACGCCATTTCCAGCGCCATTTCGGCAGTCTTGTCGATGCCCATGCGTTCCATGTCGGACATGGTAATGATGTTGGTCTCGCGCTCTCGGGCGACCTTCACCGCCTCGCGCGGGACCTGCCAGCCGCCGATGCCGACCTGAACGAGGTTCTTGGCGGGCACGTTGGGCAGGTTGGTGGAATGGAACCATGGCGTGGTGTGCATCCGCTCGTCGAGGTCCTTTTCCTGGATGTCGGCATGGCGGTCGAAATGCACGATGCCAATTTTCTTCGATGTGCATTCGGCGATACCCCGAACGCAGGGAAAGCCGATGGAATGATCGCCGCCGATCATGATGGGCAGCGATCCGGACGAGAAAACGTGACTGACCGCTCGGCTGATCTGGTCGAAGCTCTTTTCCAGATTGGCGGGGATCGTGAAGACATCACCCGCATCGCACAGCGTCATCTGTTCGCGCAAATCGACGCCCAGTTCGTAGTTATAGGGCGTATAAAGCGCAGAGATCTTGCGCACTCCCTGCGGGCCGAACCGCGTGCCGGACCGATAGGTCGTGCCGCCGTCAAAAGGAATGCCCAGAACCGTGGCGTCGTAATCCTGCACCTCAAGCACGTCCTCGGCATAGGGCGCTTTCAGAAAGGTGTTGATGCCCGCGTAGTGGGGCAACTCTCCACGCGCGAAGGTCGGGATCGACTTGTCCTCGATCGTGTCCGCACCCGTCAGACCCATGCGCAGCGCCCAGCGCCGTTCCTGATCCCAGCGGCCCTCGGGGATGTCCGCTTCGGCCTGCATCGCTTTCCAGCCCCGAAGCTGCGTCAGATCCGGGTGGTGAAAGCGCCGTTCGTCATGCGCTTGCGGCCGGTGTGAACGTGTTCTGTCGTGCAGAGGCGGGAACATTGTGATCCTCCAGGATGCGTTGAAACGGGATGCCGCGATCGCGGGCATCGAAATCGTAGGTGATCGTCGCGCCATAGGCGTTCGGGTCGTGCGGATCCCAGCGCGGCTTGTCGAACACGAGAACCCGGTCGCCGAGCTTGAAACCCTCTTCCAGATCATGCGTGACCATGAACACGGTCATCCCGGTTTCGGTCCGCAGTTCTGACAGGAAATCATGCATGGATATCCGCGTGCCGGGATCGAGCGCACCGAAGGGTTCATCCAGCAGCAGGATGCGCGGCTTTGCGGCAAGGGCCTGGCCGATGGCAAGGCGCTGCTGCATGCCGCCCGACAGGGTGGCGGGGTACTGATCGGCGACATGATCGAGGCCGATCCGCGCCAGCGTTGCATCCGCGCGGGCGCGGGCCGCTTTCAGCTCGGCCCCGAAGAAGCGGCCAAACCGCGTGCGAAAGCTTTCGCCGGCAACGATATTCTCACGCACGGTCATATGTGGAAAGACCGAGTAGCGCTGGAAGACCACGCCGCGATCAAGGCCCGGCTCGACGGCCGGATCGGCCCCCGCGACCCGAATTTCGCCGCGCGTGGGGCGTTCCTGAGCGAGGAGAAGGCGCAGGAACGTGGACTTGCCGCAGCCCGAGGCCCCTACAATGGAGATGAACTCGCCTTCCTCGATGGACACGTTCACGCGTTCGAGGATCGGGCGCATCCCGTAGCTTTGGAAGATGTCGGTGGCGGTGACGAAGCTCACAGGCTGGCCTCCGTCCACGGGAAGAGACGCCTGGACAGGTGGCGCAGCGCGAAATCCATGACGAAGGCGATGAAGGTGATCCAGAGGACATAGGTCAGGATCACGTCCATCGCGAGGAAGCGGCGCACAAGGAAGATGCGATAGCCCAGTCCTTCCTGCGAGGCGATGGCCTCGGACGCGATGAGGAAAAGCCAGGCCGGGCCGAGTGACAAGCGTACTGACTGGATCAGGCGCGGCAGGATTTGCGGTAGTGCGACCCGCAGCGCGATCACCAGCGAAGACGCGCCAAGGGTTTCGGCCTTCACGATCATCTCGCGCGGGATTTCTGCGACGCGCTGGCTGAGGTCGCGGATCATGAAGGGCAGGATGCCGACGATGATCAGCACGACCTTTGCGACCTCTCCAAGACCGAAGACGATGAAGAGGATCGGCAGCACCGCAAGCGGCGGGATCAGCGAAACGACCGCGACAAAGGTCGCAAGTGTTGCGCGGACATGGGGCAATAGCCCTATCAGAACGCCGATGATGGTTGCCAAGAGGGCAGAGATCGTAACGCCCAGACCCAGCCGGATCAGGCTGGCGCTGGTGTCCTGCCACAGCAGGATGGTTTCGGACCGCCGGTCGGGTTCGGTAAAGAGCCTTTGGGCGGTCTCGGCAATGGTAGAGGGGGCGGGCAACAACCTGTCCTGAGGGTTCTCGGCCAGGCGGATCGCGGACCCCGACATGTAGGCCAAGAGGACCAGCACGAACGGGATCGCGATCAGCGCGACCTTGAGCACCATCGACGGATGTCGGTTGATCAGGCGCATGGGCCCGCCCCCAAACGCGCTTACAGCTCGCCGTCTGCAGCCATCTGCATGTAGGTCGTATCATAGCGGAACTGGACGTTGCCCTCGCTGCCGGTCATCGACCCGCCCGGGTATTCGATGCCCACAAAGTCTGCCGACGGCGCGCCCTCACCAAGAATGCCCTTTTCGAAGAGGAACTCGGCGACGTTGACCATCGTCTCGGGCAGCGCCTCGCTTTGCGCGAAGGCGACGGCGTCGGCGGGATCATAGAACATCTCGGTCGAGGCAAGCTGAGCCTTGTAGCCTTCAAGGTCCGTCCCAGATGCTTCAGCCAGAGCGGTCAGAACCTCTTCATCACCCGCCGCCATCAGGCCCATCACCTCATACCAGGCGCCGGTCAGCGCCTTCCCGAAATCGGGGTTCGCTGCGAGCACCTCGGTGTTGACGACCATCAGGTCGATGATCTCGCCGGGGATGTTCGAGCTGTCGAAGAGTTTGTTCGCGCTTGGCTCTTCCATGATCGTGGACACCAGCGGGTTCCAGGTTACGACCGCTTCGACATCGTCGGTGGCATAGGCCGCGATCATGTCGGCGTCAGACGTGTTGATCACGGCATCGAGCTGGCTTTCGCGCAGGCCTACACTGTCGAGCGCGCGGGCGAGCAGGTAGTGCGACACCGAAAGCTCAACCAGATTGACCGGCTTGCCTTCAAGATCGGCCAGCGTGCCCTCGCCCTTCAGGATCACGGCGTCATTGCCGTTGGAAAAGTCGCCGACGATCAGCGCGGTGGTGTCGACGCCGCTGCCCGACGGGATGGACAGCGTATCCATGTTCGTGGCCGACACGCCGTCGAACTCACCTTCGGTGTATTGAATGATCGATTCCACGTAGTCGTTGATCTGCACGATCTCGACGTCGATCTCGTATTTGTCGGCCCATTTGTCCATGATGCCGCTGTCTTCAAGATAGCCCCAAGGCATCCAGCCGACATAGATCGACCAGGCGACCTTGAACTCGGTCTTTTCCTGCGCGGTGGCGCCGGTGCCGAGGCACAGGGCAAGTGCGGTGGTAAGTGCAAGCTTTTTCATGTTCGGTCCCCATCAAGAATTCACAATGGAATGACCGCGTGGGTGGCAAGGTGGAGCGCGGGTCAAACCAGCGCAGTAGCCTCCCGGGATTTTGCCCCGCCGTGTACCGTTCGGGATTGACCGGACGGCGATGTCTCTCGGACCAGACCCTTGGACAAGGCGGAACCCTAGACATCCTGCACCCTCAGTGAGCGGCGGTCGCGCGGGTCAGATCAAGGTGCACGCCCGGATATGCGCCCGCTATTCCGGTTTCGTCTGTTTATTGGGCGCTTTCGCGGGGGAATGATGGGATGGGGTTCACTCTGACGACATCTCAGGGCGACATCTGGCGACCCCAGACGATAGAGGTCTGGTGCCTTTCGATCAGGGTGCGCAGCGCGTCGAACTGGCGGATGATGTGTTTTGCGAGCGCATGAGCCGCCGGAAGTTCAAGGTCATTGGCGCGCAGAATGCCCAACGATCGCGGCGGCTGCGGGATCTCGATCGGCAGGACGGTGATGCGGCGGTCATTGCGATGGGCGAAGGTCACGGAATGCGGCAGGATCGTCAGTGCATCGGTTTCCTCAAGATAGTTGAACACAGAAAGCAGCGACCCGCCCGAGTACCGAATGCCGACCTCTGGGATGCCGATTGCACGCAGCAAGGCGTGCAGATCGGCCAGCAGGGGCGAGCCCGGCAGCGGCGCGATCCACGGGTAGTCGACAAGATCATTCGTGCCGATCTTGGTGCGGCGGAGCAGTGGATGCCCGTGACGGCAGGCGACGATATTGTGCGCTTTCAGGATCGGTGTGAACTGAAAGCCCTTGGCGGCCTCGACAAGCCCCAGCGGGCAGACGGCCAGATCAAGCTGATTGGCGGTGATCCCGGTTTCCAGATCACGCAGGTTGCCATAGCCCTGCTCGACCCTCACGCCCGGTTCGACCTGCTGGAACCCGCCGATCATCCGGCTGATGAACGCGTCCATGAAGAACGGAACCCCCGAGATGCGGACCGTGCCCGCCGATCCCCCGCGATAGCCTTGCACGGTTTCGGACGCCTTGCGCGAGGCATCGAGGATCACCCGGCCGTGGCGGGCCAGTTGTGTGCCGATGATCGTCGGCTCCAGCGGCCTGCGCCCAGATTTAAAGAGCGGCTCGCCCACCCGCTTTTCCAGCGCAGTCAGCGTGCGCGACACCGCAGGCTGCGTCAGCCCAAGCTGCGCAGCCGCCAGCGTGACGCTGCCCGCATCCACGACGGCGGCCAGTTGAACAAGGTGCTTTTCCTCAAGCTTCATACCAGATCGTTATATTAACGGCGAAAGAAATGATAGTTTATGTTGTTTTCACGATTATCTTGAAAGCGAGGGCAGAGGAGGCCGCAGCCACGCCGCGAAATCCAAGGGGCCCCACACGACACGAAACGGGAGGACGGACGCATGGACCAGCTCAAGGGCTATCATCACCTGACCATGAGCACCGATGGCGCTCAGGAGGATTTCGACTTCTTCACCAAGACGCTCGGCCTCTATTCGGTCAAGCGCACGGTGCTGTTTGACGGGAAAATCCCGGTCTATCACCTCTACTACGGCTCGAAGAACGGCGATGAATCCACGATCATCACCACCTTCCCCTTCCGCAAGCCCGGAGTTTACGGGCGGCGCGGCACCAATCAGTCGAAGATCGTGCAGCAGGCCATTCCCGTCGGCGCGTCGGACTTCTGGGTGAACCGTCTGGGCGATCACGGCATCGAGGCGAGCACCAGCAACCGCTTCGGCATCGACCGTGTCGATTTCCTGCACCCGTCGGGCATCGAGATGCAGCTGGTCGAGAACCCCGGCGACGGGCGCAATCCCATCGTCAATGAAGAGGCCGGGATCGGCGTCGAGCATGGCATCAAGGGCATCTACGGCGGCGTCGTGGCCGTGATGGACAAGACGGCGATGGACGACTTCATGACCATCGCGCTGCCGCTCACGAAGATGGCCGACGATGATGATGGCATGGCCTATGAGGTGCCGAACGCGAACGGACCGACCAGCGTCGTAGAGGTCGTGGAAATCCGCGATCAACCGCAGGGGACATGGACGCTGTCGGGCGGCACGATCCACCATTTCGCGCTGAACACCGGTAACGAGGAAAACCAGATGAACCTGCGCGCCCATATCGAGGGGCTGGGGTTCACCGACATCTCGGAACAGAAGGACCGGATGTATTTCAAATCCTGCTATGTGCGCAGCCCCGGCGGCGCGCTGTTCGAACTGGCGTGGACGGTGCCCGAAGGCTGGGCGCGCGACGAGCCCGCCGATGCGATCGGCCAGACGCTTGTCTTCCCGCCGTGGTTCGAGGACCGCAAGGACGAGCTGATCGCCGGGCTGGAACCGGCAAGCTTCCAGGACGCCTGATCCATGGCCGATCTGGTCACACGCGGGGCAGACCCCGGCGCGGCGCAGGCCGCCTGCGTGGTCCTGCACGGGCGTGGCCAGACGCCGGATTACATGATCGGCGCGGTGCTGGACCGGCTGACGGTTTCGGGCGTGCACTATATACTGCCCGCCTCTGACGGGGTGGGGTGGTATGACGCCAAGGCGGTCGAGCCATTGACCGAAGACACCGAGGCGCAGCTTCTCGCTGCTTTGACGATGGTGGGCGACGCAGAGGCCGCCGCCCGCGCCGCTTGCCCAGGCGTGCCGCTTGTTCTGGTCGGGTTCTCGCAGGGCGCGTGCCTGGTGATCGAGCACCTGATGCGGGGCGGGCGCGCGGACGGGGCAGCCATGCTGACCGGCTGCCGCGTCGGTGCTGCGGGGGACGATCTGCCTGAGGCCGCTCTGAACGGATTGCCGGTCTATTGCACCAACGGCGACGATGATCCGTGGATCCCGACCTGGGCCTTTCAGAAGGCCGTGGGCCAGTTGATCGGTGCTGGCGCGCGGGTGCGGTCCGACGTCTTTCCTGGCCGCGACCATGAAGTAGGCGCGGCAGAGATCGCCGTTCTCGACGCGCTGATTTCCGATCTCGCGCAGGGACGAAACGCCTTCGGAGACCCGCAATGACCCAGCATCAAAGCGCCTTCACATTCCCCGGCATCACCACCCGCGTTCTGTTCGGACAAGGCACGCTGGCGCGGGTAGCCGAAGAGATTGAACGCCTTGGGTGCCGCCAAGCTCTGGTGCTGACGACCCCGCCGCAGGCAGAGCACGGCGAAGCGCTTGCAGCGCGGATCGGCGCGCGCAGCGCTGGAACCTTTGCCGAGGCAGCGATGCACACGCCTGTCGAAGTGACGGACCGCGCGATCGCTGCTTTTGACGCCGCCGGGGCTGATTGCGCCGTGTCGCTCGGCGGCGGATCGACCGTGGGCCTCGGCAAGGCCATCGCGACGCGCAAGGGGATCCCACATATCGCCGTGCCCACGACCTATGCCGGGTCCGAGATGACCGATATTTTGGGCGAGACGAAAGACGGCGAGAAGACGACGCGCCGCGATCCGTCGATCCGACCTGTAACGGTGATCTATGATGTAGACCTGACGCTGGGCTTGCCGGTCGATCTGTCGGTGAAATCGGCGCTGAACGCGTCGGCCCACGCCATCGAGGCGCTCTATGCGCCAGACGCCAACCCGATCACCAGCCTGATGTCCATCGAGGCGCTGAAGGTGATCCACGATGCGCTCCCCGTTCTGAAAGACGCCCCGAAGGACATCAACGCCCGCTCAAAGCTTCTTTATGGCGCATGGCTGTGTTCGGCGGCGCTTGGCTATGTGTCGATGTCGCTGCACCACAAGCTGGCGCATGTGATCGGCGGCTCTTTCGACATGCCCCATGCCGACACGCACGCGATCCTTCTGCCCCATACGGCGGGTTTTAACGCGGGCGGCACGGATGCGCTGGCGCCCGTGGCCGAGATCTTCGGCGGATCGGTCGGGGGCGGCCTGTGGGATCTGGCCAAGGCAAGCGGCGCGCCACTGAAGCTGGCCGATCTCGGGCTGTCCGAGACCGATCTCGACCGCGCGGCGGAGATCGCGCTGAAAAACAAGTACGAGAACCCCCGAGCCTTCGACCGTTCGGATATAAGAGAGATATTGCAGGCCGCCTGGGAGGGGCGCCGCCCTGCCGACTGATGTCACGAAACCACTAGGGAGGAGAACGACATGCTGACCAGAAGACGCTTGCTTAAATCTGCCGCCGCGACCGGTCTTGTCACCGGCGCCAGCGGCTTTGCCGCCCCCGCCATCGCCCAGAACGCGCCGGTCCGCATCGGCTATGTCAGCCCGCAGACTGGCCCGCTTGCCGGGTTTGCCGAGGCGGACGCCTTCACCATCGAGGCGTTCAACCGCATCGCCGCCGATCAGGGCCTGAATGTCGAGATCATCGTCAAGGACAGCCAGTCCAACCCCAACCGCGCCGCCGATGTGGCGCAAGAGGCGATCATTGACGATGAGATCCACCTGATGCTGGTGGCCTCGACCCCCGAGACGACGAACCCCGTCACAACCGTGGCCGAAAGCGAAGGCATTCCCACGATCTCGACCATGGCGCCGTGGCAGCCGTGGTTCATCGGCCAACAGGGCAATCCCGGCGACCCGTCGGGCTGGCGGCCCTTCGACTATGCGTTCCACTACTTCTGGGGGCTGGAAGACGTCATCGCCGTCTTCACCAACATGTGGGACCAGCTTGACACCAACAAGGTCGTCGCGGGGCTGTTCCCGAATGACGCGGATGGCAATGCCTGGGGCGATCCCAACGTGGGCGTCGCGCCAGGTTTTGCCGAAGACGGATATCAGACCGTCGATCCGGGGCGCTATCAGAACCTGACCGACGATTTCTCGGCCCAGATCAACGCCTTCAAACAGGCGAATGCCGATATCGTCACGGGCGTGGTGATCCCGCCCGATTTCACCACCTTCCGCAATCAGGCGAGCCAGCAGGGCTTTAGCCCCAAGGCGATCACGGTGGCCAAGGCGATCCTTTTCCCGCAATCGGTAGAGACGCTGGGCGAGGCAGGGCACAACCTGTCGTCAGAGGTGTGGTGGTCGGCGAACCACCCGTTCACCTCGTCGCTGACGGGGCAAAACTGCATGGAATTGGCCAATGCCTTCACCGAGGCGACGGGCCGTCCCTGGACCCAGCCCATCGGCTTCATCCACTCGCTGTTCGAGACGGCCGCCGATGTCATCAAGCGCACCGACGATCCCACCGATCCCGATGCAATGGCAGAGGCGATCGCCGCGACCAATCTCGACACGATCGTCGGCCATGTCGAATGGAACGGTGCGGGCGTGCCACCCTTTGCCGCGCAGAACGTCTGCAAGACGCCACTGGTCGGCGGGCAGTGGCGGCGCAAGGACGATGGCACCTTCGATCTGGTGACCGTCGACAACCAGACCGCGCCGGGCATCCCGACGCAGGGCGAAATGCAGCCCCTGTCGTGATGCGACTCTGATGCAAACTGCCCGCCCGGACGCAACCGGGCGGGCACTGGCCTTGCGGATTTCCATGAACTCGATCCTGTCCCTTTCCAATGTCTCGAAAAGCTTTGGCGCGCTTACCGTCACCGATGGCGTGACCTTCGATGTGCCCGAAGGCCAGGCGCTTGGCATTATCGGGCCGAACGGCGCAGGCAAGTCCACACTGTTCAACCTGATCACCGGCAACCTTGCCCCGGACGAGGGCCGCATCGAGTTTCTAGGGCGGGACGTGACGCGCGTATCGCCCATGCAGCGGTGCCTGTCGGGCATTGGCCGGTCATTCCAGATCCCACAGCCTTTCGACCGGCTGACGGTGTTCGAGAACCTTCTGGTCTCTGCCACGCATGGCCGCGGCGCGTCTGAGCGTGACGTGGCGAGGGAATGCGCCGTGGTGCTGGAGCGGACTGAGTTGATCGACGTGGCAAACCGCCCGTCTGGCACGCTGACGCTATTGCAACGCAAGCGGCTGGAGCTTGCGCGCGCCATGGCGACGCGGCCCAAGCTGTTGCTTCTCGACGAAATAGCCGGGGGCCTGACCGAAGGCGAATGCGTTGCGCTCGTTGATACGATCCGCGCGATTCATGCAGAGGGCGTGACGATCATCTGGATCGAACACGTTCTTCACGCGCTCAACAGCGTGGTCGAACGGCTTCTGGTGCTCGATTTCGGCAAGATCATCGGGATCGGAGAGCCGGACGAGATCATGGCTTCACGCGAGGTGCGCGAAATCTATCTGGGGATCGAGATCTGATGGCCCTTCTGGAAACGCACGGTCTGACCGCCTTTTACGGGGATTTTCAGGCGCTGTTCGGCGTGGATATCGAACTTGCGGCGGGCGAAACCGTCGCCGTTATCGGTGCGAATGGCGCGGGCAAGACGACCTTCATGCGGTCAATCGCGGGCGTTCTGGCGCAGGCGCCCGACATGGTGCGCTATGATGGCCAGTCGATCGGCGCCCTGCCCGCGGATGAGATCATGGCGCGTGGTATTGCGATGGTGCCCGAAGGGCGCAAGCTTTTCCCATCGCTGTCGGTCGAGGAGAATCTGCTGATGGGCTGTCACCGACGCAAGGTAGATGGCCCCTGGTCGCTTGACACGGTCTATGACCTTTTCCCGATCCTGAAGGAACGGCGGCACAAGCCGGGCACGGCGCTGTCGGGCGGGCAGCAGCAGATGGTGTCCATCGGCCGCGCGCTGATGTCGAACCCGCGTGTTCTGCTGTGTGACGAGATCAGCCTTGGCCTTGCACCCGTGGTCATCAAGGACATCTACGCCGCCTTCCCGCAAATCCGAGCGACCGGCGCAAGCGTCGTCGTGGTCGAACAGGATATCGGGCAGGCGATGAAAGTCGCCGACCGCGTCTATTGCATGATGGAAGGCCGCGTGACCTTGTCGGGCCCGCCCGCAGAGCTGAGCCGCGAAGCGATCCATGACGCCTATTTCGGAGCCGCCGCATGATCTGGGTCGACACCATTCTTCAGGGTATTCTTCTGGGCGGGCTTTACGCCCTTTTCGCGCTGGGCCTCAGCCTTGTCTTCGGGATCATGCGGCTGGTGAACCTTGCCCATGGCGACCTGATCGTGCTGGCCGCTTATGTGATCCTCGTTGTTGTCACGACCACCGGCCTTGGCCCCTTTACCGCCGCGCTGATTGCGTTGCCGGCCATGTTCGGCGTGGGCTGGTTGCTGCAACGGGTCGTGCTGAGCCGGGTTCTGGGCACCGATATTCTGCCACCGCTCTTGGTGACGTTTGGCCTCTCGGTGGTGCTGCAGAACGCGCTTCTGGAAGGGTTCTCTGCCGATAGCCGCCGCATCCCGGCGGGCTGGCTGGAAACCGCGTCGCTGCCGGTTGGGCCGATCTCGCTCGGGGTCATGCCGCTTCTGACCTTCGCCTCGGCAATCCTTGTGACGCTGGCGCTGCAATGGGTGTTCTACCGCACCGCTCTGGGGCGCGCGTTCCGGGCCACATCGGATGATCCGACCACCGCGAGCCTGATGGGCGTCAAGCCAGAGGCCGTCTTCGCCAAGGCCACCGGCATCGCCATGATCGTCGTGACCATCGCCGCCCTCTACCTTGGCACACGCGCCAATTTCGACCCGACCACTGGCCCTGCCCGCCTGATCTATGCGTTCGAGGCGGTCATCATCGGCGGGCTTGGATCGCTTTGGGGGACCCTGGCGGGCGGAATCATCATTGGCGTCGCGCAGACCGTGGGCGCACAGATCAACCCGGAATGGCAGATCCTCGCAGGGCATATCGCCTTCCTCGTCGTGCTGCTCATACGCCCGCGCGGCCTGTTCCCGAGAGCGTTCGACTGATGACCAGCTACACCGTCACAACGCGTACCCGCGCCTCTCAGATTGCCGCGCTTGTGGCGGCCGCATTACTGATCGTTGCCATCGCCCTGCCCGCCTTCGCCTCGCGCTCGCTGATCCAGGATATGTTCTTCATCCTGACGATGCTTACGCTGGCGCAATTCTGGAACCTGTTGGCCGGCTATGGCGGGCTGGTGAGCGTGGGCCAGCAGGCCTTTGTCGGCTTCGGCGCCTACATGCTCTTTGGCGGCGCGGTCCTGTGGGGCATCAACCCCGTCGCGGGCCTGTTGCTCGCCGGGGTCGCGGCGTTTGTCATTGCGATCCCTACGGCCTTCTTCGCCTTCCGCCTGCAAGGGGCCTATTTCGCCATTGGCACCTGGGTTGTGGCCGAGGTCGTGCGCCTGTCGGTCGCCCAATGGAAAGCCGTCGGCGGCGGCACCGGCACGTCGATGCCCCGCGATGCGCGTGACGCGATGTGGGGCGTGGAATGGATCGAAGCCCTCTTCGACACCCGCGCCTCGGCGGCACGCGATATTCTGGCATATTGGCTCGCGCTTCTGCTCGCGGTCGCCACCATCGGCGGCATCTACTGGTTCCTGCGCACCAAGCGCGGGCTGGCCCTTGCCGCGCTGCGCGACAATGTCGAGGCCGCGCGCGCCGTGGGCGTCGATTCCGAACGGATGAAGTGGATGGTCTTTCTGGTCGCCGCCTTCGGCACCGGCATCGCGGGTGGACTGATTTTCTTGCAGAACGGCCGCATCAGCCCCGACAGCGCCTTTTCGGTCGTCGACTGGACCGCCTTCGTCATCTTCATCGTGGTGATCGGCGGCATCGGGACGATCGAGGGGCCCATCGTCGGGGTCCTCGTGTTCTTCGCGCTGCAATCGCTGCTGGCAGATTTCGGATCGTGGTATCTGATCGTGCTGGGGGGCCTCGGCATCGCTGTGATGCTGTTCGCACCGGGGGGATTGTGGGGTTTGATTTCGGACAAGACGGGGATCAGGCTGTTCCCGATCCAGAGACGGCTTGAACACCGCTAGACTAGAGATGTGTCGCAGACCGACATTCGGGGAGGAATGACATGGCAGAAATCGAAACCGACGTCCTGATCGTGGGCACCGGCCCGGCCGGAAGCGCTACGGCGGCCTTGCTCTCGTCCTACGGGATCGAGAATGTCGCCATCAATCGCTACCGCTGGCTGGCCAACACGCCGCGCGCGCATATCACCAACCAGCGCACGATGGAGGTGCTGCGCGATCTGGGCCGCGAGGTCGAGGACGAGGCCTATATGCACGCCACCGAAGGCGATCTGATGGGCAATAACGTCTTTTGCGAAAGCCTTGCGGGGGAAGAGCTGGGGCGCATGCTGTCATGGGGCAACAGCCCCGAAAGCCGCGCCGAGCATCTGCGGTCCTCGCCCTGCCACATGAACGACCTGCCGCAGACCTTTATGGAGCCGTTGCTGTTCAAGACAGCCTGTTCGCGCGGCACGCAGGCGCGGATGCAGACGGAATATCTGGGCCATACCGAGGACGCGGACGGCGTGACGACGCGCTGCCGCGACCGGCTGACGGGGCGCGAGTTCGACATCCGCTCGAAATACCTCGTTGGCGGCGATGGCGGCAATTCGCTGGTGGCCGAGAATTGCGGCCTGCCCTTCGA
>CBFIJK010000061.1:0-20637 GCA_965662745.1 uncultured Paracoccaceae bacterium | reverse complement strand
TGCGACCCGAGAGAGCGGCTGGCCTGAATAAGCCCCGCCGTCGCCACGCAGGCGGCCGAGATCAGGTAGCAAAAGAACACGGTGCGCGCGCGGCGGATGCCGGAAAACGTCGCCGCTGTGGAATTGCCGCCCACGGCATAGACCTTGCGCCCGAAGGCGGTCTTCGAGAGCACCACGCCCAGAAAGGCCGCAAGCCCGATGAAGATCAGGATCGGCACCGGGATACCCAGCGCGCTGCCCTGCCCGAAAACGCTGAACCAGGTGCCTTCCTTGTCGGCGATGTCCATGTTCTGCCCGCCGGAATAGGTCAGCGTCAGACCGTGGATCGCAGACAGCATCCCCAGTGTCACGATCAGGGAATTCAGCCGTAAATACCCCACCAGAAAGCCGATGAAGGCCCCAAGGCACAACGTCATGGCGAACATCGCCGGGATCGCCAGCGCGGGGCCGATCTTGTCGTGCAGATCGAGCACGACGATGGTCGAGAAGGACATCATCGAGCCGACCGACAGGTCGAGATTGCCGCTGATGACAACGAAAGTCACGCCAAGCGCCATGACCCCCAGGATCGCCGAGGACCGCACCACGCTGAACACGTTGTCCACGGTCAGGAATTTCGGATTGGCGATTGTAAACACGATCATGAAGACCGCGAAGGCAATCAGGATGCCCTGCTTGGCAAGGACGCTCCCCACCTGCTCTTTGGTCAGTGTCGCCACGGTTCCCTCCCTCAGGTCGCTGGCATGACGTTGTATTGAAAGCCCGGCGCCCGTCAGACGAGCGTCATCCCCCCGTCGATCATAACGATCTGGCCTGTCATGTAGTCGCTGTCCCTGGACGCAAGATAGGTCGTCGTCCCGGTGATGTCCGCTGCCGTGGCCACGCGGCCCCGCAGGATTTCGGACGAGAATTCCTCCATCGCCTGCCCCGGACGGGCGGCGGCGCCGATGGCCATGAGATCCTGATCGACCTGGTCCCACATCTCGGTGGCGACGACGCCCGGTGCGAAACCGGTAACGGTGATATTGTGCTTGGCCAGATCGCGCGCGCCCGACTGTGTCAGCGACACGACGGCGAATTTCGACGCGCAGTACGGCGCGACATTGTCAAAACCCTGGCGGCTGGCGATCGAGGCGGTGTTGATGATCTTGCCGCCGGTGCCTTGCGCGATCATCTGGCGCGCGGCCTCTTGCATGCCGATCATGCAGCCAAGACCGTTGACGCCCATGATGAAATTCCAGTTGTCCTCGGTCACGTCCATGAAGTTCATCGGCTTGTTCACGCCGGCATTATTGAACTTTACGTCGAGACGTCCAAAGGATTCGACGGTATGGGCGATCATGGCACGGACCTGTTCACGGTCGGTCACGTCGACCCGCGTGGACATCACGGCCCCGGCCCCGCCGTTCAGCCGGGCGCGGTTCGCCTCGGCAACCTCGGCCACCATGTCGCCGTTGATATCCGCAAAGCAGACGCTTGCGCCTTCGTCGAGAAGCGCCTCGCCAATGGCGCGGCCGATCCCCCTTGCTGCACCGGTCACGATGCAGACACGGTCAGACACACGTCCCATGCCGTGCTCCCCCCTGAATTCATTGTCGGATAGGTAAAGACCCGCAGGACAGGGCGCGAACGCCCCGCCCCGCGGTGGGAGGACCTTAAAAGACGGGCTTGGTGAACTCGTCCATGTTATCCTGAGTGATCTTCGGCGTGTCGAAGTAGTTGAGGAAGGGGAGTTCCTCACCATTCAGGGTGTCGATCGCGGTCTGAAGCGCGGCTTCGGCATCGTCGACCGGGGACTGGTAGATCGAGCCCCAGTAATCGCCTGCCGCCATCGCCTCGTAGCCGACCGCGAAGTTGGTCGCGCCGACAAAGATGATGCCTTCGCGGCCCGCGGCCTTCGCCGCGTTCAGGGCGCCAACGCCCATGTTGTCGTCGCCTGCATAGACGCCATCGATATCGTCATACTTGACGAGGAAGGCTTCCATGACCTGCTGCGACTTCTCGCGGTTCCAGTCGCCGGGCTGCGTTTCCACGAGGGTCACGTTCGGGCAGACCTCGGGCAGACGATCCTCGAAGCCCTTGGCGCGCTCGATGGCGGTGGTGTAGCCGGGCTGGCCGCTGATCTGCACGATCTGCGCTTCGTCCGCGATGCCCATGTCCTTGAACTTGTCGCACATGATCTCGGCGGAACGTGCGCCCTGGGTGATGTTGTCGGGGCCCGAGAAGCTGGCCACGAAATCAAAGCCCTGCTCGGCGATGTTCGAATTGGTGACGATCACGGGAATGCCCGCCTGGCTTGCCTTGCGGACGGCGGGAATGACCGCCTCGCCATTGGTCGGCCAGATGATGATGGCGTCGACTTCCTGCTGAATCAGGTCTTCCATCTGCGCGATCTGACGCGCCACGTCGCCGCCGGCGTCAAGAACGACTGTCTCGACCGCGTCATTGGCCTCGGCCGCGGCGATGAACGCCTTTTCATACGTGGTCTGGTAGCTGTCGACGCCCACGTTGTTTTGCGTGATGCCGATCTTCATGGTGCTGTGGCTTTCCGCGATCGCGGCACCTGCCATGAGGACGGTCGCCGCCGAGGTGGCAGCAAGTACGTTGCGAAGCTTCATTTGGGTCTCCTCCCGAATATAGCTGATATGAACTTGTGTCTTGATCTCCCTGGCGCCTCTCCCAGACGCCGCGTCGTCTTTCGGCAAACCGATCGACTACCCGACAACCTTGCCCCGTTCCCAACCTCCAAAATGCACCGAAAAATTCCGTATTGGATATTTTATAATCCATTTTGGATATTTTTCGGATACGTTTCGGACATCACACTGGACATGTTCGGGAGTAGCCATCGTGACCCCATCAAAATCATCCAAAACGGATACACCAATCGGATCGCGCTCGGCAAAAGACGTTGGAAAGGTCGCGTCAATGAACGCCTTGGGAGGGCATAGCAAAGCAGGACCGGGTTCGCCACAGGCGAGAACGGAGATGCTTGAGCTGTTGTCGTTCTTCGAGGAGTTCAGTGACGAGTTGGAAGATGCGCTCGATATCGTCGCACCGAACGCCCATCTGCGCATGGCGCTGCATCTGTTGCAGGGACATTTCGACGCCAAGACCGTCACGCCGACCTCTCTGATCAGCGCCAGCCGCGTACCTTACGCGACCGCAAACCGGCGCCTCAAGGAAATGATGGCCGAAGGTCTGATCGACCAGCGCGCTCGCACAAAGACCGGCAAAAGCTTTTCCATGCATCCCAGCGACAAGCTGCTGACCCAATGGATGCAGCTGTCGGGCCGTATGCGCCGCATGGCCGAGGACCGGTTCGGCGGCCGCGCAAGGGGCCCGGAGACGCGCGACTATTATTTCGGCGGCAGCTATACAGCCGCGCAGTCCATCCCGCCGCTTAGTGTCCGGACCGACCCGCTGAAGGCGCCCGGCGGCATCCGCGTGCTGGTACATGGCGATCCGACTTTCATGGTCATGGACAATCTCAAGCGCCAGTTCGAGCAGGTCATCGGCACGGAAATCAGCCAGCGCGCCTTTTCCATCGACCGCCTGCGCGAAGAAGGCCTGCGCAACGCCGCGCGCGAGGCGAGCCGCTACGACATAATCGCAGTCGACCTGCCTTGGATCGGCGAGTTTGCCGAAAAGAACGTTCTGATGCCGCTGGATGAGATCATGGATCTCGACCGGCTCGACCCGGCAGATTTCCACACCGCGGGCTGGAAAGCGGCGCATTGGGGCGGGCGGGCCTATGCCGTGCCTGCGCAAACGACGCCCGAGTTGCTATTCTACCGCCGCGATCTTCTGGCCGAGGCGGGGCTGGAGCCACCGGCGACCACCGATGCGCTGCTTGCTGCCGCGCGTGCCCTGCACCAGCCGCGCCGGGGCCGCTACGGCATTGCCTGGAACGCCGCGCGCGGCACGGCGCTGGGGCATACCGTCCTCATGGCACTTGCCGATTTCGGCCAGCCCGTGCTTGACCTGCCCCGGATCGCGGGGGGCTTTGACACGGACCATCTGGCCGAGGGCACCTATACCGCGACGATCGACACCCCGGCAGGGCTGCAAGCTGCGGAATTCCTTCTGGAACTTCTGAAATACTCGCCGCCCGACGTGCTGTCGATGTCGTGGTACGAACGCATCCGCCCCTACGCGGCGGGCAAGGTCGCGATGGCCTATGGCTACACGCTGCTGGCGCCGTATTTCGAACTGGACGAAACGTCGCCAGCCTATGGGCAAACGGGCTACCTGCCCCACCCCGCAGGCCCCGGCGCCAGCCCGATCACCCCGGTCGGCGGCTATGGCATGGGCATCCCGGCCAATCTCGCGCCCGAGCGGGTGGCGGCGGCCGTCGAGGCGCTGTGCGTCTTCACCTCGCCCGAGGCGCAAAAGCTGTATGTGCAGAACGGAAGCCGCACAAACCCGCGCTATTCCGTCAGCTCTGACCCCGAAGTGCGCCGCACCTCGCCGATCTTCGAGGCGGTGGACGCGATGTCTTGGCGCGATGAACCGCAGTTCTGGCCGCGCCCGCCAGTGCCGGAAATCGGCGGCATCATCCAGATCTGCGGCGAGGAATTTCACGACATGCTGCGCGGGATCCAATCCCCGCAAGAGACGCTGCGCAAGGCCCAGGACCGGGCCGATGCGCTGATACGAGCCAACAGGTCACTGTGAACGAGGAGGAGAGATCATGGACCCCAATCGCCTTAAAGGTAAGAATATTCTCATAACCGGTGCCGGTCGCGGCATGGGGGCCGCCAATGCCGAGGCGTTCGCGGCGCAGGGGGCCAATGTCTGCCTCGGGGACCTTGATCTTGGCGAGGCGGAAGCCACCGCCGCGCGCATCAACGAGGCCGGAAACGGAACAGCCGTCGCCGTGAAGATGGACGTGACCAAGCGCGAGGACAACGCCGCCGCCGTCGCCGCCACGGTCGAGGCCTTCGGGTCGATCAACGTCGGTCTCTTCAACGCGGGCCTCAACAAGCCCCGGTTCTTCATGGATATCGATGAAGACAACTGGGACATGATCATGAACGTCAACACCAAGGCGATGTGGCTGGGGATGCAGGAAACCGCGCGCCAGATGATCGCCCAGGGACCGATGGAAGATCACCCCTACAAGATCATCAACGTCGGCAGCATTGCCTCGCGCAAGCCACTTCTGGATGTGACCGTCTATTGCACCTCGAAATACGGCGTTCTCGCGCTGACCCATTGCGGCGCGCTTGGCCTTTCGGAGCATAACATCACGGTCAACGGCTACGCGCCCGGCGTTGTGGTGACCCCGCTTTGGGAACAACTCGACAAGGACCTGGTGGATATCGGCTTCAAGGAGCGTGAGGGCCAGGCCTATGACGACATCGTTCGCGACGCGCTGCAGATCAAGCGCGTGTCCTATCCCAAGGACATCACCGGAACTGCGTCGTTTCTTGTGTCGGATGACAGCGACTACATGACCGGTCAGATGGTTCATATCGACGGCGGTTGGTGCATCCAGTGACGCCGTAGGGTGCGTGCTTGCACGCACCCCCTTCCCTCAATCCCAAGCAACGGTGCGTGCGATCACGCACCCTACGGAGTTTACCCCATGTCACGCGCCCTGATGCCGAACTTGCTGACACCGCAGGACCTTGAACCCAACTGGGAATGGCGCGAACGCCTGCCCGCCTCGGGTCACATGTCCGTCGATTTCGAGCGCCGGATCGACCATGATCGCCTGCGCCGCTACCGCCTCGCACGTACGCGCCAGTCGCTGCAGAACTCGCAGGCCGGATCGCTCTTGCTTTTTGACGTGAACAATATCCGCTACGTCTCGGCCACGAAGATCGGCGAATGGGAACGGGACAAGATGTGCCGTTTCTGCCTGCTGACGGGCGACGATTCGCCCTATGTCTGGGATTTCGGATCGGCCGCTGTGCACCACAAGCGCCATTCCGACTGGCTGGAGCCGGACCATTGCCTTGCCGGCGTCGTCGGCATGCGCGGCACCATCCCGCCCGATTTCGGGCTGATGACCAAATACGCCAAGATGATCGCGCAGCTGATCAAGGACGCAGGGATGGGCGACATGCCCGTGGGCGTCGATTATGCCGAGACCGCGATGTTCCACGCCCTGCGCGAGGAAGGGATCAATGTCGTCGACGGGCAGCAGATCATGCTGGCCGCCCGCGAGATCAAGAATTGGGACGAAATCCAGCTTCTGACGCAGGCCGCGTCCATGGTCGATGGCGTCTACCACATGATCTACGAAGAGCTGAAGCCGGGCATCCGCGAGAACGACATCGTCGCCCTGTCGAACAAGATGCTCTACGAGATGGGCTCTGACGATGTCGAGGCGATCAACGCGATCTCGGGCGAGCGGTGCAATCCACATCCGCACAACTTCACGGATCGCTATTTCCGCCCCGGCGATCAGGCCTTCTTTGACATCCTGCAAAGCTATCAGGGCTATCGCACCTGCTATTACCGGACCTTCAATATCGGCCGCGCCACGCCCGCGCAGAACGACGCCTATATCAAGGCCCGCGAGTGGATCGACGCGTCCATCGCGATGATTAAACCGGGCGTGACCACCGACAAGGTGGCCGAGGTCTGGCCGACTGCCGAAAGCCTTGGCTTTCCGAACGAGGATGCGGCCTTCGGTCTGCAATTCGGCCATGGTCTGGGCCTCGCACTGCACGAACGGCCCATCATCAGCCGGGCGATCAGCCTCGACCATCCGATGGAGATCAAGACCGGCATGGTCTTTGCGCTGGAAACCTACTGCCCGGCGACCGATGGCTATTCGGCGGCGCGGATCGAAGAAGAAGTCGTCGTGACCGAAAAGGGTTGTGAGGTCATCAGCCTCTTCCCGGCCGAGGAACTGCCCATCGCGAACCGGTATTGACCATGGCTAATCCGTTTGACCTGACCGGGCGCCGCGCGCTTGTCACCGGCGGGGCCACCGGCATCGGCGAGGGCATTGCCCTTGCCCTTGCCGAGGCCGGCGCCGATGTCGCGCTGACCTATCGCAGCCACCAGCCCGAAGAGGCGCTGGCGAAAATCCAAGGCTTCGGCCGAAAGGCCGCCGCCGTGAAGGCTGATTTCAACGGCATGGACCAGGCCGCCGCCGCCGAGGTGATCGGCTTTGCGCGGGACGCGCTTGGGGGCCTCGATATCCTCGTGAACAACGCCGGGATCATCCACCGCGAAGAATCGACCGACATGCCGCTGGACGACTGGCGGCGCGTGCTGTCGGTCAATCTCGATTCTGTCTGGCTGCTGTCGCAGGCCGCCGGAAAACACATGGTGGCGCAGGGATCGGGCAAGATCGTGATCGTGTCCTCGGTACTGGGATCGCAAGGCGGCGTGTTCGTGCCGGGCTATGCGTCTTCCAAACACGCCGTTCTTGGCCTGACGAAGGCGCTTTGCAACGAATGGGCGCCGCACGGCGTAAACGTCAACGCCATCGCGCCGGGATATACCGCCACCGACAACACCCAGGCCCTGCGCGACGACCCGGATCGATCGAAAGCTCTACTGGATCGTATCCCCGCGGGCCGTTTCGCCGACCCATCCGAAATCGCGGGTGCTGCCGTGTTCCTCGCCTCGGACGCTGCCGCCTATTGCAATGGCAGCACCGTGACCGTGGACGGCGGCTGGCTCGCCCGATGAAAGAGACCCCATGACACAGACCCTGGAAGGCAAGACTGCCCTCGTCACCGCTGCCGGAAACGGCATCGGCCGCGCCTCTGCCGAAGCTCTGGCGCGGCTTGGCGCGAACGTGATCGCCACCGATATCGACGGCGCGGCGGTCGAGGCTGTCGCGAAAGGCGCGGACCGTATCCGCGCGCATCAACTCGACGTGCTGGACGCGGGCGCCGTCGCAGCGCTTCTCGGCGATGCCCCGGCCTTCGACATCCTCGTCAATTGCGCGGGCTGGGTCCATGACGGGTCCATCCTCGATTGCGACGAAGACGTCTGGGACCGGTCCTTCAACCTCAACGCCAAGGCCATGTTCCGCCTCACGAAGGCAGTCATTCCCGGCATGCTGGACACCGGCGCGGGATCCATCGTCAACATCGCCTCGATCGTCTCAAGCGAGAAAGGCGCGCCACGCCGCTTCGCCTATGGCGCGTCGAAAGCCGCGATCATCGGCATGACCAAATCCATCGCTGCCGATTTCGTGAAGGACGGTATCCGCTGCAACGCCATCTGCCCCGGCACGGTGCAAAGCCCGTCGCTCAACGACCGGCTCGCCGCCACGGGCGATTTCGACAAGGCGCTCGCCGCGTTCAAGGAGCGTCAGCCAATGGGACGGCTCGGCACGCCCGAAGAGATCGCGGAAATGGTCTGCTATCTGGCAGGCCCCATGTCGGCCTTCACCACAGGTCAGGCCTTTGCCGTCGATGGCGGATGGTCGATCTGATGCGTCTTGATCGCGCCGCGTCCATCGACGATCTGCGGGACATGGCCCGCCGCCGGATCCCGCGCTTTGCCTTCGATCTGGTCGATGGCGGCGCGGAATCCGAACGCAACCTGCGCCGTAATGCCGAAGCCTTCGAGGAAATCGAACTGACGCCCCGCTACATGCGCGATGTCAGCCAGATCGACACCGGCGCGTCGATCCTTGGCCAGAGCTTTGCCGCGCCCTTCGGCATGGCCCCGATCGGGATGCTCAACGCCTTTTGGCCGGATGCCGACCTGACGCTGGCCCGGCTCTGCAAGCGCAAGAACATCCCCTATGTTGCCAGCTCCGCCGCATCGACCACGCTCGAGGCGCTGGCCAAGGCTGCCGATGGCAATGGCTGGTTCCAGCTTTACGTGTCCAGCGACGCATCCGTGACCGAGGGCCTGATCGCACGCGCCGAGGCGGCCAACTATGACACGCTGATCGTCACCGCCGATGTTCCCGCCGCGGGAAAGCGCGACCGCGACATCCGCAACCAGCTTGCCGTGCCATTCAAGATCACACCCGAAGTGCTGATCGGCCTGATCGCCAACCCGGTCTGGTCTCTGGAAACCTTGCGCCACGGCAAGCCCAACATCGCCAATTACGCGGACCTGTTGCAAGCCGCGACTTCTTACGCGGATGTACAGAAAACCCTGATCACCCCGGGCTTTACCTGGGAGGACCTGAAGCGCCTTCGCGAACGCTGGACAGGCAAGCTGCTGGTCAAGGGCATCCTGCACCCCGACGACGCGGTGACCTGCGCCGAGCTTGGCTGTGACGGGATTGTCGTGTCAAACCATGGCGGCCGCCAAGTGGCCTTCGGCCCACCGACCATCGAAGCGCTGCCGCCCATCGCGAAGGCGGTGAAGGGGCGTTTGGAGATCATCCTCGACAGTGGCATCCGGCGCGGCGCGGATATCCTGCGCGCCAAGGCGTTGGGGGCCGATTTCACCTTTGCGGGCCGAGCCATGGCCTATGGCGTCGGCGCGGGTGCGGCCAAGGGTGCAGAACGCGCCTACGACATCCTGGAACTGGAACTCGTCCGCGCCCTCGGCCAACTCGGAAGCCCGAGTTTCGCCAAGGTCGGTTTTGATGCGGTCGGCGGGACGCCGTGATCCCTCCTGCCCCGCGCGCATCGCTCTCGGGGTCACCCAGTCCTTTGAGTGCACAGGGTGGTATCACACCAATTCGAACGCGTCCCTGCGAGGTCGGGACCCTGGGTGAAATGGTTTAGCCATAGGCAGGGACGGCGCGAACTTCTGAAGACTTTGCAACCGCCGGAACCGAAGCATCGCCCTTTGCGATCGTCGGAATGGAAGGCGAAAATTCGTTGCTCGATTCTTCACCCAGCGGCCGGTTTCTTGCCGACCCGCTTTCTTTGGAGTCCGAACCGCATACTCCTCGCGGTGCAAGATCAAGAAATTTCTTGTTCGTTCTGGAGCGGTCGGTGTTCAGGCCGCCCAACAAGGCCCACTTACGTCGACCTGTTTGGACGAGCGGAATGCGCGGCCTGAACGGGCCATCACCATCGACTCTTTCGAAGTGCCAAAGGTGACCTTAGGGAAATATTGCTAAGCCGAATTTCTACCTTAAGATGAGTGATCTAAACCATAACAACTTGGAGCGATGTTCCGTTGAATGGTTAGAACGCATCACTGCAGGTCCGCGAGCCAGGGCGGGCCTAGCTCTTCGAGAGGGAACGATCATGCTCAAAGGCTTCATCATCTGTCTGCTCTTTTTTGTCTGGCTCTTCACCGCGTGCTCTGTGCTGATCGCGACGATGATATGGCCTTACAATCAAGAAATGGTTGTCATGTGCTCGGTGCCATCAGCTTTGGTCGGACTGGCTATCGGGCTTTATCGGCCATACCAGATCTGCCGACTCTTGGGCTTCTACAGATTAGAGAAAGCCACCGAAAACCGCTAAGCATTCGCGTTTGAGGCGCGTGGCGCTGCGCGTTGATTTGAAGAGGTATGCGGCTCTTACCGCGACGCCGTCAGACAAATGCGCCGCGGGCTCATATAGCGGATCCTCCACGTTCCGGAGCGCAAGCGGGAAGCGGATTTATACCATCACCGCAACGTGGACGATCTCGGTGGACCTCTTGAAATACCGGAACGGACTGGATTTCTGCGTCATGGCGGCAGGCTGGGCACCCGACCTGCCCCGCTCAAGTCGGTTTCTTCCGACACCACCGTGCCAGGAACTAGGCGTCGTAAAAGACCCGGAAGCCTGCATTGCAGCCACCGCTATCAGAGGCAGTGGCCAGCCGCGCGGCGATCCGGTAGCGGTAGCAATAGCTGATGTGGCATAGGAACGATCCGCCCTTCATCAGCTTCTCGCCGGTGCGCCGTGCATGTAGGTTGCGGGCCTTGGCTGCGCGGCTGGCCGAGCGGATTTGGAACGGCTCGGCCGTCCATTCCCACACGTTGCCCGCCATGTCGAAAAGCCCTGCATCGTTCGGAGCGAACGCCCCCACCGGCGAGGTTCCCGCCCAGCCATCGGCGCAGGTGTTCTGCTCTGGAAAGCGGCCCTGAAAGATATTGCACGGCAGGAAACCGGTGTCGTCTGGTTCAGCCTCGCCCCACGGAAAGCGGGGATCGTCGCGCCCGCCACGCGCGGCGTGTTCCCACTCGGCCTCGGTCGGCAGGCGTCCCCCGACCCATGAGGCGAAACTGCGTGCGTCTTCCCAGGCCATATGTGTCACGGGATGATCGCCAAGAAATTCAACGCTGCTGCCCGGCCCAAGCGGCGCGTACCAGCAAGCGCCGTCGACGACACCCCACCACGGTGTACCTCCACCGCCCGGCGGCACCGAGTCGGGGTCGTCCAGAAGGCCGCGAAACACCGTGCCCCAGCCAAAACGTTCGGCCACGGTGGCATAGCCGGTCTCGGCTACGAAGGCGGCAAAGCGCGCGTTGGTGACAGGGCCGGTCTCAACCTCGAACGGTGAAAGCCTGTGCAGCCGCACCAGGCCTTCGCCGTCCTGAGAGATGGCGGGATGCTTGGTACCCGTATGGCTGCGCCCGCCTTTCATGTGAACGCGGGCGGCAGGGGTGGCATCGGCGATACGCTCGATCAGCGCCGGGCGCGGGCCGACGGCATCGCGGGCCGTGCCCGATCGCGCTTCCCCGCCACAACAGCTCATGCGGCGGCGCGCGCCGCAACAACCGAGGCGCTGTCGTGTTCGGGAATGTCTCCGATCTCGGACATCTTGGCGTCGAGCTTGGCCAGCATCGCTTCGAAAACCCTTGCGTACTCCGGGTCGTCAGCCCGGTTCACCAGTTCATAGGGGTCATCGGCGCAGTCGAAAAGCTCCCATTCCGGGGCCGCACCGTTCTCGCGCGCCCCGTGCTGACCCAATGGGTCGTTGTACCAGTAGATCAGCTTGTATCGCTGATCGCGCACGCCGTAGTGGGCATAGGCGTTGTGAATGATATCCGCGTGCATCCAGTATCGGTGATAGGCCAGTTGATCCCAATCGCCCGGTGTCCGGCCTTCGAGGACCGGACGCATAGACCGCCCTTGCATGTAGGTCGGCACGCGGACCCCCGCATAATCGAGGAAAGTGGGCGCAAAATCGACGTTGCAGGCGATATCCGAAGACGTTGCGCCCGCCGGGATCGCCGCAGGAAGCCGGGCGAGGAACGGCATCTGATAGCTTTCCTCGTACATGAACCGCTTGTCGAACCAGCCATGTTCGCCAAGGAAAAAGCCCTGGTCCGACGTGTAGATGACAAGAGTGTTCTCGGCGAGGCCCGTCTCATCCAGCGTATCAAGGATGCGGCCCACGCTCTCGTCGATCGCTTCCACCGTGCGCAGGTAGCGCGACATGTACCGTTGATACTTGAACTCGGCAAAGGCCTTCGGGTCGTCAAAGGTGAAGTTTTCGCCGCTGGCCGCACAGATCACCGTGATCGTCTCTCCCGGTGCAAGGTCTGGCACCTTGCGCATCGACCAGCCGTCGACCATCAGGTCTCCGGCTGTGTCCGCGCCGCCCTCCGGCTGGACCAACCCAAGGTCTTCGTAAAGGATATCCGACTTGACGCGCATCTTGGCCGCCGCCGCCGCCTCGGCCCGGTTCTCATAGGTGTCATCGAAGGTCGGCGGCAGCGGGATGCTGCCCTCGGGATGCAGATGGGCGTGGCGCGGATGAAATTGCCAGTTCCGGTGCGGCGCCTTGTGGTGGCACATCAGGAAAAACGGGCGATCCGCGTTGCGTTCGATGAAATCGACTGCCTTGTCGGTGATGATATCGGTGGCATAGCCCGGGATGCGTTCGCGGCCCTTGGCGGTGATGAAGGCCGGGTCCCAATAATCGCCCTGCCCCGGCAGAACGGACCATTCATCGAAGCCCTGAGGCTCATGCGCCGGGCCTTCGCCCAGATGCCACTTGCCGAAAATCCCGGTACGGTAGCCACCGGTGCGCAGCGCCTTGGCCACGTTCGGCCAGCGCCCGTCCAGATGCGTGGTCAGCGTCGTGACCCCGTTCACATGGTTGTGCGTGCCGGTCAGGATCGCCGCGCGCGAGGGCGTGCAGATCGAATTGGTCACGTAGGTCGCGTCGTGCCGCATCCCCTCGCGGGCCAATCTGTCGAGGTTGGGCGTCTGGTTCAGCCCGCCGCCATAAGCCGAGATGGCGCGGGCCGCGTGGTCATCGGACATTATGAAGATGATATTTGGCTGCATGGTATCGGCGTCCTCTTGAGTGGGGGAAAGGGGCGCATCAGGCGTCGGCGGCGGCCCGCGGCCTGCATCCACGCACCATCCGTGGCAAGGTGGCGGGCTGCGCGGACGTTCCCAGCAGAATGCCTGCCTGCCAGACCTCGCAGGCCCTTTCGCTCGGGGTCGCCCTGATGTCCGCTGTTGTCCAGCCAGCAGCGTCAAGATCGCGCCATTCCACGTCAAGATGCTTTGAGCTGTGCTGGAACAGGTGCCTCAGGGCCTCGGGGCTGAGCGTCGCGGCGCGCGATACCGTGGACTCGTCCGTGAAGTCGGCGAGGGCATCGGCGCAGCCAACCCGGTGCGCCTCAATCTTCAGCGCAAGTGCCCGAGCATGATAGCCAATGTGCGAGATCAGCCGCGCCCGCGACCAGCCGGGGCGGGCCGACGGCGCAGCGAAATGAGCGTCCGGCAGGTCGTTCAGAAGCCGCGCGAAAAAGGCTGTGCCTTGCCGGGCCAGCAACAGCACGTCGGCGGGCGCGGCCGCATCGTCGTAGCGCGCCCCTGCCCCTTGCCGCGCGCGAAGTGCGGCCCGCGCATCTTCAAGCGCGCGTCCGGTCATTCTGCGTCCTGTCCGATGGCGGTCCTCATGAAATTCAGACGCTCCATGATTGGCGCATCCGAAAAGGAGAACAGATCAAACTGGCTCTCGGCCTGAAGCTGCCAAGACACCCATGACGGCACGACGAAAAGGTCCCCCTTCTCCAGCGTCCAGGTTTCACCGTTCAGCACCACGGCGCCGACCCCGTCAAAGACCTGAAAGACCGACGAGCCGACGTCGCGGCGCAGGGCGGTTTCGGCACCGGCGCGCAGACGGTGGAATTCGCAGCGGATCGTCGGCATCACGTCTCCGCCCGTGGTCGGGTTGGTATAGCGAACCGCCGCGTGGCCCGGGCTGGCCGTCGCAGGGTGCCCTTCGTCTTCAAGCAGCAGCTGCTCTGTCAGCGCGCGATCCGTATGTTCCCAGCGATAGGCGCCGATCGGCGACGACACAGTATCTTGCAGCCCCGACAACGGCCGCAGGCCCGGGTGGCACCAAAGCCGTTCGCCTTGTGAGAAATTGGGCGTGGCATTGTCGGTCACCCGCTCGGCACCGAATTCGAAAAAGCCCACGTCCATCTGTTGGCTGAAAGGAATGTCCAGCCCGTCGATCCACGCCATCGGTTCGGTCGCCACATTGTGGTGGCCATGGAAATTCCAGCCGGGAGTCAGCAGAAGGTCCCCCCGCGACATCCGCACCGGGTCGCCGTTAACCACGGTCCAGACGCCCTCGCCCTCGACCACGAAGCGGAACGCGTTCTGCGAATGGCGATGTTCCGGCGCATTCTCTCCGGGACATAGATACTGGATCGCGCACCACAGCGTCGGACTGACATAGGCCCGCCCGTCAAGCCCGGGGTTCGCCAAGCCGATGGCGCGCCGTTCACCGCCGCGGCCGACTGGCACCAACTCGCCAGAGCGTTCCGCGAGTGGCAGAAGATCGGCCCATCTCCACACATGGGCTATCGCCTTGGACTTCGGATGAAGGGGCATCAGATCGCCGGTCTGCGTCCAAAGCGGGTTCAGGTGATTGTCTTTGAACCCTTGGTACAGCGCGCGAAGCTCGGGGCTGTCGTCGGGTTGCATGGCATTGTCGGCCATCGGGTCTATCCTTCTTGATATGGTCAGGCGGCGTCAGGCTGGTGCGGTGGAGCGGCCTTGGCGAAAGCGGGAAGCTGGTCGAGCGCGTCGAAGATCCGGGCCAGCGTTGGCCAGGGTACGGGCGAGATATCGAACCGGCGATTGTTCCACACCTGCGCGTAGAGGCACAGGTCTGCGAGACTTGGAACGTCGCCATGGCAGAACCGGCCTGCTTGCGGGCTTGCAGACAATTCTGCTTCAAGTGCGTCGAAAGTGGTGCTCACCCAATGGCGGAACCACGTCTTGACCGCCTCTTCGTCCGCGCCGATCGGATCAGAGAGATAGCCGAGCACCCGAAGGTTGTTCAGAGGATGAATCTCGCAGGCGATCATGTAGGCGAGCGCCCGCACCCGTGCGCGGCCAAGGGCATCGCCGGGCAATAGTGCCGGTTCAGGCTGGATTTCGTCGAGCCACTCGATGATCGCAAGCGACTGCGTCAGAACGGTCCCATCCTCAAGCTCGAGTGCAGGCACCAGACCTTGCGGATTCTTGGCCAGATAGTCCGGCGTGCGCGTCTCGCCCGCCCGCAGCTTGTAGGCGACATAGTCGTAGTCCAGTCCTTTCAGGTTCAGCGCCGCGCGAAGCCGCGTCGATGTCGAGGACCGGAAGAAGTTATGCAGGATCAGGCTCATGCCTTCGGCGCGATTGTCGTGGTCAGGTCGCCCAACCCTTCGATGGACACGACGCAGACGTCCCCCTCGTGAAGCTGGCCCACGCCTGCGGGCGTACCGGTCATGATCAGGTCGCCGGGCCGTAGCTCCATCGAATGCGACAGGATCGACACGATTTCGGGCACATCCCAGATCAGTTCCTTAAGGTCCGCATCCTGCTTGGTTTCACCGTTCACAGTCAGCTTGATCGACCCTTCAGACAGGTGGCCGACTGCGCTTACAGGATGGATCGGTGCAATCGGGGCAGAGCGGTCAAACGCCTTGCCCCAATCCCAGGGCCGCCCCTGCTCGCGCGCTTTGAGCTGCAGGTCGCGGCGGGTCAGGTCGTTGCCGACTGCATAGCCCCAGACATGATCCAGCGCCTTGTCCACGGCGATATCTGTGCCGCCCGTTCCGATGGCCACGACAAGCTCGGCCTCGTAGTGGAAATTCTCGGTTTCGGGCGGGAACGGAATGACCGCCTTGTCCTCGACCACCGCATCGGCTGGCTTGGTAAAGAAGAATGGAAGCTCCCGGTCGGGGTCGCGGCCCATTTCGCGGGCATGGGCGGCATAATTGCGCCCAACACAGAAGATGCGGCGCACCGGGAACTTGGCGTCGTCGCCGGCGATGGCAACACTTGCCGGCGGGGCGGGCTCGAAAATAAAGCTCATGGCTTGCTCCTTGACGTGGTTTGGCCGGGTCAGAACCGGGCGTCGGGGGCCCCGTCGAACGCGTCGACCGGACTGTTCGTGTTCCAGGGCGCGCGCCCCATCAGCAGGTCCACGACTGCCTCTTGCATCTCGTCCATGGTCGTCCAGGCGTTGATGTAGGTGGGCACGCGCGGGGCGTCGTACAGGTAATAGGGGTAGCCGAACGAGATCATGATCGTCGGAACCTCGTGCCAGCAGCGTTGCATGGCACCGCGCATCCCGCCGCCTAGCTTGGCCCAGTCGAGGAAGATGCGCCCGCGTGTCAGCAGGGTTTCTTCGGAGAATGCATAAATCACGAGGTCATGGGCCTTGGGGTCGACCGGCGTTCCGATCTCGTGGACCGTGACATCGAAACCTTGGGCCGCCAGCATGTCCGGAAAGGCGATCGGATGAGTGGCGTTCCACAGCGGCTCTACGATCCCCGGTGCGATGACAAGCACCCGCTTATGGATTTCGGGCGTGATCGGCAGAATCCCCGCCACATCCTTTTCCAACACCGGCGCACGGCGCAGAACGTCGGCCATGCGCGCGGTGGCCTTCTTCGGCATGTCCAGTGTCGGCGCGGTTCGGTGCAGTCCCAGCTTGGCCTTCAGCCCCAGAACCCGCGTGACGGCATCGGCGAACCGCGCCGCGGGAATCCGGCCCGAGCGCACAGCCTCCAGAACGGCGGCAAAATGCGCCTCGGGTTGGTTCGAGAACAAAATCACGTCATTACCCGCGCGCAGAAGTTCGACCTTGGCATCGGTCACCGACATGAAGGACGACACGCCGGCCATCTCACTTGCATCCGAAACGACGAGGCCGTTGAAACCAAGCCGTTCGCGCAGAAGCGTGATCGTCAGATCTGCGCTGAGCGAGGCGGGCCGATACAGCTCTGCCCCAGTGGCCCCCTGCCCGGCCATGAAGGACGGCAGGGCGATATGCGCCGACATGACTGCAAGAACGCCAGCGTCGAACACCTCTCTGTAGAGCGCGCCATGCGTCTCCTCCCACTCATCCATCGAAAGCGGGTTGATGGTGGTCAAGAGATGCTGGTCCCGGGCATCATGCCCTTCGCCCGGCCAATGCTTGGCCGTGGCAGCGATGCCCTCTTCCTGGAAGACGCGGATCTGTTCCTTCGCGTGTCGCAGGATACGTTCCGGGTCGCTGCCGAAACTGCGGGTCGCCACGATAGAGCTTCGGGTGGCCACGTTGATATCCAAGAGCGGCGTGAACGACCAGTTCAATCCCACGGCCCGCGCCTCGATCGCCATCAGGCGGGACACTTCCTCGGTCACGGACACGTCGTCGATGGCGGCCAGCGCAATCGGGTTCGGAACCTGCGTTCCGAACGGCAGGCTCATGCGCGACCCTTCCAGATCGGCCGAGATCAAGAGCGGCACGTCGGCGTCGGACTGAAGCTCTTGCAGGCGCCTGCGTTCAGCTTCTGCGTCGTCCTTGAAGTAGCGCGTCAGCCCGCCGGGCTGGAACCTCTGGAAGGTTTCGCGCTCGCCGTCCTCGTCGCCGCGCGAGAGCATGTTGAACACCTGCCCGACCTTTCCGGCCTCATCGAGCGCGTGAAACGTGGCTTCGACCCAGGCAAGCGCCGTGTCATCGAGGTCGAACGGGGGCTTGCGCAGATGCGACAGATCGATGGTCATTTGGCACTCGTCTCTTGAAGGGTCTCGATTTCAGGAAAGCTTTGCGGACCGATGCCGGAATGGCCGTCCATGTGCTTCAGGAAGAGGTCGTAGTTGAAGATTTTCGAGTACGGCGAATAGGTGCCGTCCAGTTGATGCAGCAGGTATCCCGCCGCCCCACGGATGTATTGCGACGGCTCGTCGGCGGCCTTGGCGATGACTGCGCGCGAGATTTCCGGGCGCAGGGGCAACGCGGTCAGGGCCGTCATCGCCTTGAGCCGGATCCAAAGCGGCTGGTCGTCGTCTGCCAGCGCTGTCAGCGCCTCTACGGCAGGTTCGATCGGCCCGGCGTGGCCTGCGGCCTCGTGCAAGGCCACCAATACGTCGGTGTCCGTTTCATTCTCGATCAGCAGATCAAGGACCGGCGGGGGTGGATGACCTTCGATCGCAAGAAACAGCAGGCCCTGTGCGCCCCAGTAGCGCAGAACTGGCGACGCAGACGACAGCGCACGCAGGAACGTCGGGACGAAACCCGGATCGCGTTGAATTGCTGCGTTCGCTACCTCCAGAACACGCTCCAGCGGATAGACCTGCGGGTCGTTGCGCGCCTGTTCCGCCTCGGCGGGCGAGCGTTCCGGGATCAGGCTGCAATCGTGGATATCGATCATGTGTCGATCCAGCGCGGCCCGCATCTCGTTCAGCGTCCCGGCATGATCGGGATGCATCGCAAGGTTTGTGACTGCGTCCGGATCCGCCTCCATGTCGTACAATTCCTCGGCCGGCTTTGCGTGCCAGAACCGGTCCTCGACCGGCGACAACGTCCCGGCGAGGTGCGCCGCCTCGTAGGCGCGGTAGCCATCAGCGTTCCAGGCATAGGAATAATACTGGCCCCACACGCGATGCGGCGCGTAATTGCGAATGTAGCGATAACGCGCCGTCCGCAAGGTTCGGGTCAGGTCATAGCGGCTGTCCATGCGATCCCGGCCGGCGGGCGCATAGGATCTGGTCAGCCGGTCGGGGCCAAGAAAAGGAACGCCCTGCACCGCGTCCGGCGCATCGACCCCCGCGATCACCGCAAGCGTTGGCAGCAGGTCGACCATCGACACCGGCGTCGCAATGTGGCTGCCGCGCGCGTCGGGCAGCAGATGCCGCCATTTCTCGGGCACATGCACGAAAAGAGGGATCCGGAGACCATCGTCGTAGCAGAACCGCTTGGACCGGGCGAGCGGCGAGGCATGGTCGGAATGGTAGATGACGATGGTATCCTCGGTCAGGCCCGCAGCCTCGACCTCGGCCAGACGGGCGCCCATCCACGCATCCATCTCTTCAATCCGGTTGTAATAGCGCGCAAGGTCCCCACGAAGCTCTGGCAGGTCGGGCAAATAGGCCGGAAGGGTGACATCGGCAGGCGTCACCGCGCCCGGCCTTTCTTCGAACACGCAGCTTTCATGGGTCAGCATGCAGTTGAACACCGCGAGGAACGGAACAGCAGCGGGCCGGTTGGCCCAATGGGCCGTGCCGCTGCATTCGTCCCAAAGCGCGGTCGGGTCCGTGAGCTCGACGTTGTAGTGCGTCTTTGAATTGTTCGTGCAGTAATAGCCTGCCCCGCGCATCATCTCGGGATAGGTCGTGATCCCCTTCGGCAGATCGCCCCAGGCTGTCATCTGCTGCGCAGGCGGCACGCTTTCAGGATAGCGACCGGTCAGAATCGAAAACCGGGACGGCGCGCAAACCGGCGAGGTGCTGTTGGCATTGTCGAAGACCACGCTGCGCGCGGCCAGCGCGTCAAGATGGGGGGTGCGCGCCAACGGATCGCCGTAAGCACCGAGGCGTGTCGGGCAATCCTCGCTGACGAGGCAAAGTATATTGGGTCGGGTCATCTGCATGTCTCTCAGGGTCGGATCTGCGCTTTCAGCGTCACTTCGAGTGCGCCAAGTGCTTCGGCGGTGACCCCGGCCTGCATCGCGGCCACCTCGATGACCGACTTGTGGCCGAGATAGGGACGTGTCGCCGTGTTTCCGAGGATCGGAAAAGCTTCGGTCAGAACCGCAGCAATGGCCGCGTTCTTCAGCAGCGCGCCGACCGGTTCGGTGCGAATGATCGCATCGGGCGCAAAGGCATCGCGCCGCACGGCAGGGGCGCGGGCCATGGCGGCCTGTTCCGCCTGACAGGCAATCAGAAGGTGCTCGGGTCCAACTGCCCCATCGGATGGAAGGCCGAGCCGCTCGTATTGCTCCGGCGGTGCATCCGAGGCCCGCATGAGATCGACCAGAAGGGACGCCATACGAGTTTCGAGGTCTGCATCCACGAGCGGGTTATTTTGCTCGGGATCGGTCTCAAGGTCGAACAACAGCGTCCCGTGGGCGTAGGGATTTCCCATGCTCCAGGCCGGGAACTTCAACACCGGCGCGGACTTGGTGAAGCCAAAGGGCGGCGCCAACTCTGCGGTTTCTAGCTCCTGCGGGGTGGCCATGGCCCGCATATGTACCGGCATCAGCGTGTATTCGAAGAGCGGCCCGTTCGCGGCGGACACCGGAGCCCTCATGTAAACATACCGCCCGTCAGTCACGTTCACATGGCTGCCGTGCGCGCCGAACAGGCCCGCCGTGCGCAGGGGCGTATCGTCGGCCAGAACAGGGGCAAGCGACCTGCCCTGCATGTCAGCCGTCAGGTCCAGCCCGAACATCTCGAGCAGGGTCGGACCAAAATCGATGGTCTGAACCAATGCCTTGCGGCGCTCTCCCGCGACCTCGGCCCGCGGATCCCAGACGAAAAGCGGCGTATGAATTGTCTCGTCGTACCAGGGCTGTACGGATTT
>CBFIJK010000060.1:0-20989 GCA_965662745.1 uncultured Paracoccaceae bacterium | reverse complement strand
CGATTTCGACGAGGCCTTCCTGTGATCCGCCTCCTCTCGCGCGATATCGCGCTCAGCATCCGCGCAGGCGGTGGGTTTGGCCTCGGCCTCGCCTTCTTCCTCATCGTCGTGACGCTGGTCCCCTTCGGCGTCGGATCCGATACCGGCCAACTGGCAAAGATTGCCCCCGGCATCCTCTGGATCGGCGCGCTTCTGGCCTGTCTCCTCTCTCTTGACCGCATATTCCAGCTCGACTTTGAAGACGGCTCGCTCGATCTTCTGGCCACCGCGCCGATCCCGCTGGAAGGCGTCGTCGCGGTCAAGGCCATGGCCCATTGGCTGACCACTGGCCTTCCGTTGACGCTGGCCGCGCCGCTTCTGGGCGTGCTCCTCAACCTCTCAGGCCCCGGTGCGCTCTGGCTGACGATCTCGCTGGCGCTCGGGACGCCTGCGCTCTCGATGATTGGTGCGTTCGGCGCGGCGCTGACCGTGGGGCTGAAACGCGGCGGGCTGCTGCTGTCGCTGCTGGTCCTGCCGCTCTATATTCCGACGCTCATCTTCGGCGCCGAAACCGTCGCGCGCGGTCAGGACGCGCTCAGCCCCACCACGCCCCTCATCCTCATGTCCGCGATCACGCTCGGCGCGCTTGCGCTTCTGCCTTTTGCCGCCGCCGCCGCGCTTCGGATGAACTTGCGCTGACCCGATCCACTTTGGTTCTGAAAATACCTTCCGCACCCTGCGCAGGTGCCACCATCCGCAGGCACAGGCCCGAACTGGCGACGATTTGACCACCTTCGTCTTGCCCATCGGGCTGCTATCTGGGATCACTGCGCGCGCAGAGGAAAACCGCATGTCGATCTGGGAATACGCGAACCCGAAGAAGTTCATGAGGACGACCGATGTCGTCCTGCCCTGGGTCACCGGGATTGCCGCCTTCGCGCTGGTGACGGGCCTTGTGTGGGGCTTTTTCTTCACGCCGGACGATTTCCGCCAGGGTTCTACCGTCAAGATCATCTACATTCACGTCCCCGCCGCGCTGATGGCGATCAATGCCTGGGCGATGATGCTTGTGGCCTCGCTGATCTGGCTGGTCCGGCGGCACCATGTCTCGGCGCTGGCGGCCAAGGCGGCGGCGCCTGTGGGCATGACCATGACGCTGATCGCACTCGTGACGGGCGCGATCTGGGGGCAGCCGATGTGGGGCACCTGGTGGGCCTGGGATCCGCGCCTGACCTCGTTCCTGATCCTGTTTCTCTTCTATATCGGCTATATCTCGCTCTGGTCGGCGGTCGAGACGCCCGACACGGCGGCGGACCTCACAAGCGTTCTCTGCCTTGTCGGATCGGTCTTTGCCTTCCTCAGCCGCTATGCGGTGAACTTCTGGAACCAGGGCCTGCACCAGGGCGCGTCGCTGTCGCTGGATAAGGAAGAAAACGTGGCCGATGTCTTTTACTGGCCGCTTCTGGTCTCAATCGTCGGCTTTGTGGCACTGTTTCTCGCGCTGGTTCTTATCCGCACGCGCACCGAAATTCGGCTGCGCCGCCTGCACGCGATCGAACTACGGGAGAGGATGGCATGATCCCCGATCTTGGAAAATACGCCATCACGGTCCTGTCGGCCTATGGCGCGAGCCTTGCGCTGCTGATCGGCCTCGTCGTTCTGACATGGCGCGCCTCTGCCAAGGCCCGGGCGCGTCTGGAAGAGGCCGAAACCCGGCGGGCGGCCAAGCATGGCTAAACTGTCGCCCCTCGTCCTGTTGCCGCCCGTGATCTTCGCCGCACTGGCGGGAATGTTTTATGCCGGGATGAATCGCGACGATCCCGATGCGCTGCCCTCTGCCATCGAAGGCCGTGCCGCGCCGCCCGTGGCGCTGGAGGCGCTTGGCAGCGTGCAGCCCTTCACAGATGCTGCCCTGCGCGATGGCGAGGTGAAGCTGGTGAATTTCTGGGCCAGCTGGTGCGCGCCCTGCCGCGCAGAGCATCCCAATCTCGAGGCGCTCGCGGATGAAGGCATCCCGATCTACGGCATCAATTACAAGGACGACCCGGAAAAGGCGCTCAATTTCCTGCGCGAACTTGGCGATCCGTTTGAGATGAAGGGCGCTGATCCCCAAGGGCGCACGGCGCTTGACTGGGGTCTTTATGGTGTGCCGGAAACCTATGTTCTGGACGGCGACGGAACGGTGATCCTGCGGTTTGCAGGACCGATCACCCAGCGTAGTCTCGAAGGAAAGATACGCCCCGCCCTGGCAGAGGCGGCGGCGCAGAACTGACGCAACCGTCAGGCAGTGGCGTTGAGAACCACGATCATGAGGGCGAAGAACCCAAGCTCCATCACGGGTGCGCTCATCAGGAATTGGCGCGCAACGCTGCGGATCTTAACCGACATATAGTGATCTCCTTAAATTATCGGGCTGTTATGACGTACGCTCGCGCCGAACCGTTAGGAAACAGTACGTTTCGACCTCGTATGGGCGACAAAGCGCGCATTTGATTAAGGTTTATCCTAAATGCCTGATCAATCACGAACGGTCGCGGCCAGAATTCGGCGAGTCTGGAGTTACAGGAAGGGGGCCGGAAAGCTGCACCGGCAGTGAAACACCGCCCCAGGGCCATGCGTTGAGCGTTCGAAGAGGATCGACGCGCCATGACCTATTTCCAGAGCCTTTCCGCTGCGGGATTTGCGGCGACCGCGGTCAGTTTTGGCCCGGGTCGCATCGGGTTTGGCCTGTTCGCCTCGGACTTTCGCCTGGCCTTCTCGCTATCGACGCAAACGATCGGGGTCATCTCCAGTCTCGGGTTCTTCGGCTTTTTCCTGGCGCTTCTGGTGGCGCAGGCGATGCTGTCGCGGCGCGGGCCCAGCGTTCCGGTGCTGTCAGGACTGGGCTGCGCCGTCTTGGGCATGTCGCTTGTGGCGACGGCGCAGTCGGCCACCTGGCTGGCGCTGGGTGTTTTCCTCGCGTCCTCCAGCGCGGGGTTCGCCTGGACGCCGTTCAACGACGCGGTGCACCGCAAGATCCGTGATGTCGACCGCCCAGAAGCCTTGTCCGAGATCAGCACAGGCACGGGCGTCGGTGTCGCCGTTGCTGGATTTGCGGCCATCGCGATCGCGATGACGGGCCTGTCCTGGCGCCTCGGCTGGGCCATCTTTGCCGCTGCGAGCGCGGTGGCGTTCGCCCTGAATTGGTGGGCGCTGCGCCCGGTAGAAAAGGCGCCCAATGAGAATCCCGCCCGTGCCTGGCGCCGCTTGATCAATCCTGCCGCGTTGCCGCTTTACCTGATCGGTCTGACCTATGGGGCGGTCTCGGCGATCTACATCTCGTTCGCGCCGGACCACTCGGTGTCGCAGGGCGGCTTGCCAGGCCTTCCGGCGTCAGCGGCGCCTGGGCTTGTCTTCGTGGCCTACGGGCTGTGCGGTCTGGCGGGGCTGTTCACGGCGCGGGTGCGAGAGGCCATCGGCCTCTGCTGGCTTTTGCGGGCGATGATGCTGTCGGGTGCATCCTCGTTGGCCCTTGCGGCGCTGTTTCCGGCCAGCTGGGCCGGATTGCCGATCTCTGCGGGGCTGCAGGGCGTTCAAGTGATGATGACAAGCGCTATCGTCGCGCTGTGGTCCGAACGGCTGTTTCCGGCCATGCCATCGCTTGGCTTTACCGGTGCGCTTCTGGCCATGGCGGCGGGCAGCGTGTTCGGGCCGGTACTGGCGGGGGCGGCGGCGTCGGCCTTCGGGCCGGAGGCGATGTTTCTTGGCGCGGCCGTTCTGCCTTTGGCGGTCGCTCTGGGTCTTCGCGATGGCCACGCGCAGGACCGCCCGGCGGCGACGGCCTAGGTCGGCGCTGTCAGTCGCAATAATAAAGCCCTTAGCTGTCTTGGCGGCCCCGTGCGAACAGCTTCTGTAAGCCAAGAGCACAACGAAAAGGGGCCGCGCTGTGCAAGCGCGGCCCCGGATCTTCCACGATTTGATAGGGCGCTACGCCGCCTTGGCGAGGTTGCGCAGCACGTAGTGCAGGACGCCGCCATGTTCGATGTATTCAACCTCGATCGCGGTATCGATCCGGCACTTGATGTCGATGGTCTTTTCGGTGCCGTCGGCGAAGGTGATCGTGCAGGGCACGATATCGCCCGGGCTGACTGTATCGAGGCCAGAGATCGCCACCGTCTCATCACCCTTGAGGCCAAGCGAGTTGCGGGTATCGCCGCTTGTGAACTCGAACGGGATCACGCCCATGCCGACGAGGTTCGAGCGGTGAATACGCTCGAAGCTTTCCGCGATGACGGCCTTCACGCCCAAAAGCGCGGTGCCCTTCGCCGCCCAGTCGCGGGACGAACCGGCGCCGTATTGCTCGCCGGCGAAGATCACCAGCGGGGTGCCGTTTTCCTGATACGCCATGGCGGCGTCGTAGATTGAGGTCTGGTTGCCGTCCGGGCCAAGCGTATAGCCGCCCTCGACGCCGTCCAGCATCTCGTTGCGGATGCGGATATTGGCGAAGGTGCCGCGCATCATGACCTGGTGGTTGCCGCGCCGCGAGCCGTAAGAGTTGAACTCGCGCTGGGGCACCTGGCGGTCGACGAGATACTGACCGGCGGGCGTGGTTTCCTTGAACGAACCGGCGGGCGAGATATGGTCGGTCGTAACCATGTCGCCCAGCATCGCCAGAACGCGTGCGCCCTCGATATTGGTGATCTCGCCCTTTTCCTGGCCCATCCCCTGGAAGTAGGGCGGGTTCTGGACATAGGTCGAGGCATCGGGCCAGTCGTAGGTTTCGCTGTCGGTGGTATCGACCGACTGCCACTTGTCGTCGCCCTTGAAGACGTCGGCGTATTTTTCCTGGAAGCTGGAGCGCGTCACGGTCTTCTCGACCAGATCGGCGATCTCTTGCTGGGACGGCCAGATGTCTTTCAGGAAGACGTCGTTGCCGTTCTTGTCTTGGCCCAGCGGCTCGGACGTAATGTCGACATTCATGTCGCCGATCAGCGCGTAGGCCACGACCAGCGGCGGCGAGGCCAGGTAGTTGGCGCGCACATCGGGGCTGATCCGGCCCTCGAAGTTGCGGTTGCCCGACAAGACCGACACGCCGATGAGGTCGTTATCGGCGATGCACTGGGAAATCTCGGGCGCCAGCGGGCCGGAGTTGCCGATGCAGGTCGTGCAGCCATAGCCGACAAGGTTGAAGCCGATGGCATCAAGGTCATCCTGAAGGCCAGCAGCCTCAAGATAGGCCGACACCACCTGCGAGCCGGGGGCGAGAGAGGTCTTCACCCAGGGCTTGCGATCAAGGCCAAGCTCGCGCGCCTTGCGGGCGACAAGACCGGCGCCGATCATCACATAGGGGTTCGATGTGTTGGTGCAGGACGTGATAGACGCGATGACGATGGAGCCGTCATTCAGCTGGAACGACACCTCTTCGCCGTCGATATCCTTCATCTTCACGAAACCGCGCTTGTGATTGCCCTCATCGCCCGGGATCGTGCGGGGCTCGGGCTGGCCGCCTTCGCCTTCCCAGCGGATTTCTTCCTTGGCCGTGCCGTCCTTGGCCGTGCGCTGTCCTTCGATATAGGCGTGGAAGGTCTTGGCGGCCTTGTCGAGATCGATGTGATCCTGCGGGCGCTTGGGACCCGAAATCGCCGGAACGACGGTGTTCATGTCTAGCTCGAGCGTGTCGGTATAGACCGGCTCATAGCCCGGCTCGCGCCACATGCCGTTTTCCTTGGCATAGGCCTCGACCAGGGCGATGACCTCTTCTTCGCGGCCCGTCTGTTCGAGATAGCGCAGCGTGACATCGTCAATCGGGAAGAAGCCGCAGGTCGCGCCGTATTCGGGCGCCATGTTGCCGATGGTCGCGCGGTCGGCGAGCGGCACATTGTCCAGCCCGTCGCCGTAGAATTCGACGAATTTGCCGACGACACCCTTTTCGCGCAGCATCTGCACGACTTTGAGGACGAGATCGGTTGCGGTCGTGCCCTCGGTCATGGCGCCGGTCAGCTTGAAGCCGATGACTTCGGGGATGAGCATGGAAATCGGCTGGCCCAGCATCGCGGCCTCGGCCTCGATCCCGCCGACACCCCAGCCCAGAACGGCCGCGCCGTTGACCATGGTGGTGTGACTGTCGGTGCCGACGAGCGTGTCCGGATAGGCGACTTCATCGCCGTTCTGGTCGGCATCGGCCCAGACGGTCTTCGCAAGGTATTCCAGGTTCACCTGGTGGCAGATGCCGGTGCCGGGCGGAACGACGCGGAAGTTGTTGAACGCCGACTGGCCCCATTTCAGGAAGGTGTAGCGTTCGAGGTTCCGTTCGTATTCACGGTCCACATTCATCTGGAAGGCGCGCGGGTTGCCGAACTCGTCGATCATGACCGAGTGGTCGATGACCAGATCGACGGGGTTGAGCGGGTTGATCTTCTGCGGGTCGCCGCCAAGTTCCTTGATGCCGTCGCGCATCGCGGCAAGGTCCACGACCGCCGGAACGCCGGTGAAATCCTGCATAAGAACGCGGGCCGGGCGATAGGCGATCTCGCGCGGGTTCTTGCCGCCCATCTCGGCCCAGTCGCTGAATGCCTTGATATCATCGGTGGTGACGGTGACGCCGTCCTCGAAGCGCAGCATGTTCTCAAGCACGACCTTCAGCGCGATTGGCAGCTTGGAAAACGTGCCAAGGCCCGCCGCTTCTGCCGCCGGGATCGAGTAATAGGCATAGCTCTTGCCGCCCGCATTCAGCGTCTTGCGGGTCTTCGACGTGTCCTGTCCGACCGTGATGGGCATCGGGGCCTCCAGCTGTGGAATGGAATGGATTTCCCTTTGAGGTATAGCTTTTGAGGGTCGGGTATCAAGGGCAAAGAGGGGCATTGTATACATTTGTGCACAGAAAAATGCACCCAATTGCCCCAACGCTATTACGGATGATCGCCAAAGCTTGATTGGCAGGAGAGGTGTGGTGGGGTTAGGTGTCTGCGGACATTGAATCGGGAATACAAGAATGATGCGTGCGCTGGCGGCAGCCGTTTTTTCAACGATCACAGCGCTGTCTGCGCCTGCGTCCATGGCCGACGACCACCCCGTCGTGGTCGAGCTTTTCACCTCGCAGGGCTGCTCGTCCTGTCCGCCTGCAGATGCGCTGATCTCGGAACTGGCAGGGCGCGACGACGTCATCGCGCTCGCTCTGCATGTCGATTACTGGGACTACATCGGGTGGAAAGATATCTTCGCCAACCCCGCATTCACGGCGCGGCAGAAATCCTATGCACGCGCGGCGGGGCATAACACGATCTATACGCCGCAGATGATCGTCGATGGCGAGGATCACGTCGTCGGGTTCCAGCCGATGGTTCTGGCCGATATCATCATGGACCATCGCGATGCCGAGCCGAAGATCCGCGTCTCGCTGGATCGCAGCGGCGACAGCGCGACCATCGCCGCAGAAACCTTGTCGGGCACGCCCGAGCGCATGATCGTGCAGCTTGTGCGCTATATCCCCGCCGAAACGGTGGAAATCGCGCGCGGCGAGAATGCGGGCCGCACGCTGACCTACCACAACATCGTCACCGAATGGCGCACCGTTGCAAAATGGGATGGGGCAGAGCCTTTGTCCGTCGAAGTCGAAACGCCCGGAGACGACGTGATCGTTGCCATCGTTCAGGCGGCGGAAAACGGCGCTATTCTGGGGGCCGCTCGGCTCCGCTGACGCGAGGAATGGGCGGTTTGCCCCCCGCGCGGGTTTCGCGCCACCAGACGTATATCCCCGCGCCGACGATCAGAGTGCCGCCCAGTACCGTCATCGCATCGGGCACCTCGCCGAAGATGACGAAGCCGAAGATCGTCGCGAAGATGAGGCCGGTATAGGCGAAGGGGGCGACAAGGCTGGCCTCGGCCGCCATCAGTGCGCGGATCAGCAGAAGCTGCCCGAACGCGCCGACCGCCCCGATACAGATCATCAGGAAAGCCGAGAACGGATCGGGCGTCACCCAGAAGCGCGGGATGATGACCGAAAGGATCACCGCACCGAACAGCGCGGTGTAAAGAAGCGAGGTCCACGCATCCTCGTCCCTGCCGACGAAGCGGGTTGTCAGCGTATAGGCGGAAAAGAAGATCGCCGCGAAGAGCGGCAGGATCGTGTAGGGCGAGAAAACCGACGCGCCGGGCCGGATGACGATCAGCGCACCCAAAAGCGCCACGGCCACGCCAATCGCACGCCTTGGGCCGAATTTTTCCTTCAGGATCAATGCCGCGCCGAGTGTCGTCAGCACCGGGTTTAGATCGATGATCGCCGTTGCCTCGGCCAGCCCGATAAAGCTGATGCCGAAGAAGAAACTCGTCGTGGCGAGCAGCAGGAAGACCGATCGCAGCGCCTGAAGACCGGGATAAGACGTCTTCAGCACGGTTGGCATCTTCGGCAGAACAAGGATCACGACGATGACCGTCTGGCCCAGATAGCGCGCCCAAAGCGCCATCATCGTGTCGACGCGCAGAGAAACGGTTTTCGCCAGTGCATCCATCACCGAAAATAACGCGATGGCCGCGATCATCAGAAGGATACCCTTGGAATTGTCGGTCAGCCTGGAAAAGGCGCTCATGCACGTTTCATCCGGGGGTCTTGGGCAGACCGGTGCCGATCATCGAATCGCGTGTGACAAGGGCGGTGAGGGCGGTTTCGTCCATTCCTTCCGTGCCCTCGGGCCGCGCGGGCAGAACGATATAGCGCATGTCGGCCGTCGAATCGTGAACGCGGACGGTGGTGTCCTCGGGCAGTTCCACCCCGAATTCGGCCAGAACGCTGCGCGGTTCCTTGACGGTACGAGAGCGGTAGGCGCGCGATTTGTACCAGTCGGGCGGCAGACCCAAAAGGTTGCGTGGATAGCAGGAACACAGCGTGCAGACGATGACGTTATGCACGTCTTTGGTGTTCTCGACAGCGATCAGGTTCAGCGGGCCGATATCGAACCCCATCTCGCGGCTTGCTGCTGCGGCGTCTTCCAGTAGCCGGGCCTTGAACGCAGCATCTGTCCAGGCGCGTGCGACGACCGCGGCGCCATTCGCGGGGCTGCGGCTGTCCATCGTGTCGATCTGGCGCTGTACGGCGTCGGGCGTCGTGACGCCTTTCTCGATCAGCAACTCGCGGACCGCGATTTCCATCGTCTGCCAATAGCTGAGCGGCGTGTCGTCATCCGCGCGATAGGGATGGCCCGAGGGCGACAGGCCCTCGTGAGAATGGTCGTGCGCGTCGTGGGGCATCAGTCCTCCACCGGGATCAGCCAGTGTTCATACAGTTCGGCGTCAAGCGTATCATCCGGGCGCTCGGCCTCGGGCCCCCAAAGATCGGCCATGGAAAACCGCACGCGATAAAGCGCGCGGTCCTCGGCTGGCAGGCGATAGGCGAGCTTTTCGGGATTCGGAAAGGGTCCGAGCGCGCGTTCGATCACGCCTGTCTTGCCGCGCAGATAGCTGGGCGCGCGGACATGGCCGGGGGGCATCATGGCCTTGACACGCACCCGGTCACCCATGGGCGGCATCGCCATAGGTGTCTCCGCGTGCGTTGATCTCTGCCATCTTCGCGCCGAGGTCCTCGATGGAATAGACACCCGCCTCGATCAGGTTCTGGTTGATGGCCGCGATCCAGCGTTCGTAATAGCTCATTTCTTCAAAGGCGGCCTCGCCCATGTCTTCGAGCGCGCGGCGCAGGCCGTCGACCGTGAAGAAACCGGCTTGGCTGCCAAGAATCATCAAGGCGTCCACGCGCTTTTCCCAAAGGGCAAAGTCATGCTCTGCGTTCGGAACCGGGCCAGCGGTTGCGCCGCCCATATCGTGCCATCTGCGTCCATCCGTCATGGCGGCAGGCTAGGCGCTTGGGCGGGGGCTGTCCACGCCCGATGGTCAGCCGCTTTTGTTTAGCAGCCGCAGCTCGCCCCGATCTTCAAGCTCGCGGATCGCGGTGGTGACTTCGGCCATTGCCGCCTCGGCCTCGGCGGGCTGCATTTCGGGTATCGCGGCGACCTCGTCTTTCAACTGCTGGGCCATGCGGTTCGACATGTTCTCTAGGATGAAGCTGCCCGCCTCGGCCTCTGGCCCCTCGCGGGCACCGGCGATGGCGCGGGCCAGGTGTTCCTGCGACAGCTCGCGCGTGATTTTCGGGACATCGCGTGGATCCATGCGTTCGGGAATATGCACGAAGGTAAAGATCGCGCGGCGCACTTCGTCGGCGAGGTTCTTGTCGGCATTGGACAGCCCGTCGAGCATGTCGTTCCGTGTCGCCGCAGTCGCGGCGTTCAACACCGATCCGACACGCTTGGCGGCTGGTGCGTCGAACGCGCCGGTCGGCTGCGCGTCGATGCGTCCGGCAAGTGCTGCGCCGATCCGTTCGACCGTGGCGGGCGACACGGGCCCCAGCCGCGCCATGGCCAGCGTCATGCTGCGCGCCAGCGGACCAGGCAGATGGCCCAGAACCTCGGCGGCGCGGGCGACCTTTAGCTTGGACAGCGCGATGGCGGCGACTTGCGGTGCCTCTTCCTGCAGCGCCTTGGCAAGGCAGGCAGAATCCGTCTCGCCCAGCCTGACCCATGGGTCAGGCGCACTGGCGCTGAGTGTTGTGCGCAGCCGTTCCCCTGCCTCATTGCCAAGAGCAGGGCCCAAAAGCGCCATGGCGGCATCGAGGTCTGCGGGGCTGACAAGGCCAAGCCCTTCGAGTTCAGCGACAAATTCGTTGACCGCTTGCAACAGGGTCCCCCGGTCAACGGTCTTCAGCGCTGCAATTTCATGGGCAAGCTCGGAATGCAGCGCAGGTGGAAACCGGTCGAGTGCCAGCGGAATACCCCGCGACAGCGCCAGATGCACGATGATCGCCGCCTTGCGCCGCCGGTTTTTCCGGCCAGCGGGCAGGGGCGCAGGGGCTGCGCTTTGGGGGGCGTCGGTCGTCGCATCTGCCATGGTCCGGGGACCGTGGCAGAGGCAGGTTAAGGATCCGCTACCGAAGGCGCGAAAATGGCCGCCTTAGTAAAGCGGTCCGCGCCCGGTCTCGATCGCCGTCAGAAGCGCCTGTTCGGGCCACGCGCCTTCGCCGCCGCGTGCGCGAATCTCATCCAGCTGCTGTCGCGCGGCAAGCGTTGCGCCCGTCTCGGCCAGATGCTGGCCCATATAAGAGCGCGCAAGCAGGTTGTCGGGGTTCGCAGCAATGGCCTTGCGGTAATAGGCGAGGCCGAGATCCGGATTGCCCAGCTTGCGATGCGTAAAGCCCCAATAAGTCAGCACGCGGTCCGCATTCTGATCGGACATCGCCGACAGCACGGTCTGCGCGTGGCCGATCTGACCGGCATAGGCCAACTCGCGCACGGCGCCATAGCGCTCGTCGTCGTTCAGAAGCTGGCTTTCCGCGTCGACGCAGCTTTCGCTATCCGCGTCATAGACCTGGCCGTCATCGCATTCGGTCGTGGTCTTCGTGGGCGTGGGCGGGGTGTCGTCATTGCTTCCGACGGCCCAAAGAGGACCGGCGGCAAGCGCGAGGGTAAGGGGCAGAACAAAACGCATGGCGCGCCTCCGTTGATGTCTGGTCAGACGGTCCGAACGGGCAAGAGCGCCAGGATGCGGATCAGCCGACAACACATTGTTTGTAGGCCGCGTCGTAGTAACTTCCAGCCGGGCAGGTATGCGCGCCCATGTCGGGCTGGCGATACGGGCAGTCGGATGCGAGTGCAGCGGCAGGCCCGAGGCCGAGGATCAGGGCGATGGTGGCAAGACGGATCATGGTTGAACCCCAAGTTTACAAACTGACGCAAGGGTAGCACGGCGCTTTCGATCCGTCGCCTGGTAACTGGAAACTGACTGTCACGCCCTTGGAAACAAAAAGCGCGACCCGTTTCCAGATCGCGCTTTCGTGTTTCGACGTGTGGATCAGGTCAGCTTTCGCTGCCGAAAACCCGGGCGAAAATCGTGTCCACATGCTTGGTGTGATAGCCGATATCGAACTTTTCCTCGATCTCGGCGGGGCTGAGTGCGGCGGTGACTTCGTCATCGGCCAGAAGCTCTGTCTTGAAGTCCTTGCCGTGTTCCCAGACCTTCATCGCGTTGCGCTGCACAAGGCGGTAGGCATCTTCGCGCGACACGCCCGCTTGCGTCAGGGCCAAGAGCACGCGCTGGCTCATCACCAGACCGCGGAACTTGTTCATGTTTGCCAGCATGTTGTCCGGATAGACGACCAGCTTGTCGACCACGCCGGTCAGCCGCGCCAGCGCGAAATCGAGCGTGACGGTCGCGTCGGGGCCAATCATGCGCTCGACCGAGGAATGGCTGATATCGCGCTCATGCCAAAGCGCGACATTCTCCAGCGCCGGGATCACGGCAGAGCGGACAAGGCGCGCAAGGCCGGTCAGGTTCTCGGTCAGGACGGGATTGCGCTTGTGCGGCATCGCACTCGAGCCCTTTTGACCCTTCGAGAAGAACTCTTCGGCCTCAAGCACCTCTGTCCGCTGCATGTGGCGAATCTCGGTGGCAAGATTCTCGACGCTGCTGGCGATCACGCCGAGCGTGGCAAAGAACATCGCATGCCGATCGCGCGGGATGACCTGCGTGCTGATCGGTTCGGGCGACAGGCCCAACTTCTCGCAGACATGCTCTTCCACGCGCGGATCGATATTGGCGAAGGTGCCGACGGCGCCCGAAATCGCTCCCGTGGCGATCTCAGCACGCGCGGCGACAAGCCGGGCGCGGTTGCGGTCCATCTCGGCATAGAACCGGGCAAAGGTCAGGCCCATCGTCGTCGGTTCAGCGTGGATGCCGTGGCTGCGCCCGATGCGCACGGTGTCCTTGTGCTCCAGCGCCCGGCGCTTCAGCGCGCCCAATAGCCCGTCGAGATCCGCCAAGAGAAGATCGGCAGCGCGCGTCAGCTGGACGTTGAACGTGGTGTCGAGCACATCCGAAGAGGTCATCCCCTGGTGCACGAAACGTGCGGCATCGGAGCCCACGAGCTCTGACAGATGCGTCAGAAAAGCGATGACGTCATGTTTGGTGACGGCCTCGATCTCGTCGATCCGCGCGACGTCGAACTCCACGTCCTTGGCCGCCCAGACCGCAGCCGCGTTCTCGCGGGGGATCACGCCCAGATCAGCCATTGCGTCGCAGGCATGCGCCTCGATCTCGAACCAGATGCGGAACTTGGTGGCGGGCTCCCAGATGTCGACCATCTCGGGACGGGAATAGCGCGGGATCATGTGCGGGCCTTTACGGTGTATACGGATGGCCGCGCTCTTACTGCCGCACGCCGGGGAAGTCCAACGCTTGAAGGTTGGGCACCCACCGGAGCGCACCATCTCTTTGGTGTTGAAAAATATCCGGCAGAGCACGAGAGGGAAACTCTCGTACGTCCCGCAGCGGGCTAAATGCCCGCAAGGGGCGTTCACCCCGCCTGGACTAGCTCGCCTGACTGTAGCGCGACGGTTCCGGTTCCACCCCGCGCATGTCGGTCTCGATGGCATGGGCTACCAGCCGCGCGGCGCGGATGTCGAAAAGCCGCAAGTGTCCCTCCACGATCTCGCCTGCGCCCTCGTAGAGCGCAAGCGCAGCCTCTGCCGCCGCCGTAAGGCGCGGGGCGAGGGTCGCCGGCAACGTCCCAAGATCGACGACCGCATCACACATCAGCCGCTCGATGATCGTCGCGATGGCGCGGTCTTCCTCGGTCAGCGCGATCCCGCGGCTGGCGGGGATGCGTCCGGCCGTGATCTGTTTCTGCCAGGCCTCCGTTGCCGGGGCGTTCTGCACGAAGCCTTGCGGGAATTGGGAAATCGCCGAAGGGCCAAGCGCCAGAAGCGTCTGCGCCGCGTCGGTGGTGTAGCCCTGGAAATTGCGCCGCATCGTGCCGTTCTCCGCTGCGAGGGCCAGGCTGTCCTCGGGCTTGGCGAAATGGTCGATCCCGACCGGCACATAACCCGCACCCGTCAGGCAGGCGCGCGCCAGATCCGCTAGGACCAACCGGTCCTCGGGAGAGGGCAGGGCGGCCTCTGGGATCATCTTTTGCCGCCGTGCGGCCCAGGGCACATGCGCGTAGCCATAAAGCGCGATCCGGTCCGGTGACATTTCAAGCACCGTCTCCAGCGTCCGCGACAGGCGCTGGGCGCTCTGATGGGGCAGCCCGTAAAGCAGATCGAAGTTCACGCTGTCGATGCCGCGCGCCCGAAGACCCTCAACAGCCTCGCGCGTCTGCTCTGCCGATTGCGTGCGACCGATGGCGGCCTGCACCAGCGGGTCGAAATCCTGCACCCCGATCGAGGCGCGCGTCAGCCCAAGCTCGACCAGCGCATCCAGACGCGCATCGTCGCATTCGCAAGGGTCGATCTCTACCGACACCTCGGCACCCGTCAGATCGAACGCATCGCGGACCATGCCAGTCAGCCGCGCCATCCGGTCGGGCGACAGCAGCGTCGGTGTTCCGCCGCCGAGATGCAGCGCCGAAAAGCGAACGCCTTCAGGCATCAGCCGCCGGGTCATGTCGATCTCGATCTCGAGATGATCGAGATACCGATCAAGCGGTGCATCGCTGCTTGTGCCTTGCGTACGGCACGCGCAGAACCAGCAGAGGCGCCGACAGAATGGGACGTGGACATAAAGCGAGATCGCATCGCCGGGGGCCAGCGTTTCGATCCAGCGCGCCTTGGCGGCGCCGGTCACCTCTGCGTTGAACCGGTCGGCAGGTGGATAGCTGGTGTAGCGGGGCACACGGGCCGTCAACAGCGCGTGGCGAAGGGGATCCTTGGTCATAGGCGCACATTCGGATCAAAATGGCGCTCTCGCATTGATCGAGATCAAGCAACAGAATAGAAGGGTTGCATGGTCAAGCTTACCCCCATCGTCCCCTGTTCAACATGCCCGATTCGCCACAGCGCTGTTTGCGCCGAATGCGATTCGGATGAGTTGGAACAACTGTCCGAAATCAAGTCCTACAAGACTGTGCCCGCCGGTGCCCCGCTGGCCGCCGCGGGCGAAACGCTGGATCATTTTGCGTCCATCGTGCAGGGCTGCGCGACCATGTCGCGCACGCTGGAAGACGGCCGCCGTCAGACTGTCGGCCTCTTGCTGCCGTCCGATTATATCGGGCGGCCCGGGCGAGCGCAGTCGGCCTTTGACGTGGAAGCACTGAGCGAGGTCACGCTGTGCCGGTTCGAACGCACGGCGTTCGAGAAATTGTTGCGTGACACGCCCCATGTCGCCTCGCGGCTTCTGGCCATGACACTGGATGAGCTTGACGCTGCGCGCGATTGGGCCGTCGTTCTGGGCCGCATGACGGCGCGCGAAAAGGTCGCCGCTTTCCTTGTCAGCCTGGCGCGCCGCCAATCGGTGGCGGGGCAGGGCGATGCGGCAGGCCGCGATGTGACGCTGCACTTGCCGCTGTCGCGTGAGGCGATGGCGGACCACCTTGGGCTGACCATCGAGACGACCAGCCGCCAGATGACCGCGCTTCGCAAGGACGGCCTGATCGAGTTGCCGTCCAACCGTGAGATTCGCATCCCCGATTTCGGTGCACTGGCGCTTGAAGCGGGCGATGACGGTGACGGCGCGCTGATCGTCTAGGCTTTCTCGCTAGATTATCTGGCGACCAGAAGCGGCACTTCGACCTCGCCCAGCATGTGCTGGGTCACGCCGCCCAGAATCACGTCACGCAAGGTTTTGTGCCCATAGGCGCCCATCACGATCAGATCCGCGCCCGTTTCCTGCGCGTAGGTGCCAAGCGCCTTCGCCACAGATTGGCCGCTGCGCGAAATCGCTGTCAGGGGCGCCTCGATTCCGTGCCGGTCCAGCATGACGGCCAGTGCGTGGCCGGTGGTGCCCGAGCCGGGATCGACCGAGACGATTTCTACCGATGCCGCTTGCTTGAGCAAGGGAATCGACGCCCGGATCGCCGCAAGTGCGACATCGCTCTCGTCCCAGGCCAGGATGATCTTGTCGAAGGCGGGCGTGACCGCCTCTGGCGCGATCAGAACCGGAACGCGGCTGTTATAGAGCACGGCCTCGATCATCTGCTGCGCCTCGGTGGATTTCGACGGGGGCGGCAGGATCGCGAGATCGGAAAACCTTTGGCTGGCGGCGATACGGCGGGGCGCATCGGGACCGCGGCCCAAATCGTCGAGAACCGCCGATCCGATATCGGCCGAGCGCAACCGCGCGCGGACCTTTTCCTCAAGACCCTCCAGATTCTCGAACGCATCGCGCAAGAGCGCATCGCCCGCCATACCGACCTCGGGAATCATCATCGCCGGGCCGCCCATGGCGCCTTGCGACACGCAGGCCACATCGAGATGCGCTGACCAGCGGATCGCGGCGGCGATGGCGAATTCAAGCGCGTCGCCCGCCTCTTCGGTCGCGATTGTGAAAAGCGTCTTATAGGTCATTGCGGCCTCCTTTAAATGCCGATCAAGCCTTGAACGACAGGGCAACGGCCTGCCTTGATCCGCATCAAACGGCCCGCCCCGGCGCATTAATCTTTCCAAAAAAACGCACGAACATCCCAGCTTGATCCATGTCAAGGCGAGCGTCCGCGCTTCCATGCGACTTCGGCCTCGCCTTCGCCTTCACGGGGGCTCGAATTGCAGGAGACGTCATGGAGTATCTGAAGCTCGTCATATTGGGCTTGATTGCGCTTTGCGCCGCGCTCGCGGCCGATTGGGGGCGCGATCTGGCCTATTCCGTCCATGCCATCATCATCATGTTGGTGGCGGGCGGTCTGTTCCTTTGGGAACTGCGCCGCGTTGGAGAACCGCATCCCGGCCATCCCCAAACGGCCTATCTTGACGGGCCGGTTCGCGCGGGCGTCATCGCCACGGCGTTCTGGGGCATCGCGGGGTTCCTGGTGGGAACCTTCATCGCGTTTCAGCTGGCCTTTCCGGCGCTGAATTTCGACTGGTCGGAGGGATACGCCAACTTCGGTCGCCTGCGCCCGCTGCACACCAGCGCGGTCATCTTCGCCTTTGGGGGCAACGCCCTGATCGCGACGTCCTTCTATGTCGTCCAACGCACCAGCGCCGCGCGGCTTTGGGGCGGGAACGCGGCCTGGTTCGTCTTCTGGGGCTATCAGCTGTTCATCGTTCTGGCCGCAACGGGCTACTTGCTGGGTTCCACCCAGTCCAAGGAATACGCCGAACCGGAATGGTACGTGGATATCTGGCTGACGATCGTCTGGCTGGTCTATCTTGCCGTGTTCCTCGGCACAATCATCAAGCGGCGCGAGCGTCACATCTACGTCGCCAACTGGTTCTTCCTCGCGTTCATCGTGACCGTCGCCATGCTGCATGTCGTCAACAACCTGTCGATCCCGGTCTCGATCTGGGGCTCGAAATCCGTGCAGGTCTTTTCCGGCGTCCAGGATGCGATGACACAGTGGTGGTACGGCCATAACGCCGTGGGCTTCTTCCTGACGGCAGGGTTCCTTGGCATGATGTACTATTTCGTGCCCAAGCAGGCGAACCGGCCGATCTTCAGTTACAAACTTTCGATCATCCACTTCTGGGCGCTGATCTTCCTGTATATCTGGGCTGGACCCCACCATCTGCACTACACGGCGCTTCCCGACTGGGCCGCGACGCTGGGGATGGTGTTCTCGGTCATGCTCTGGATGCCCAGCTGGGGCGGCATGATCAATGGCCTGATGACGCTGGAAGGCGCCTGGGACAAGATCCGCACCGACCCGATCATCCGGATGTTCGTGGCGAGCCTTGCCTTCTACGGCATGTCCACCTTCGAAGGCCCGATGATGTCGATCCGCGCGGTCAACTCGCTGAGCCACTACACCGACTGGACCATCGGCCACGTACATTCCGGCGCCTTGGGCTGGAACGGGCTGATCACTTTCGGCTGCCTCTACTTCCTCACGCCCAAGCTTTGGGGCCGCAGTCAGATGCATTCCATGGGCGCGATCAACCTGCACTTCTGGCTCGCGACGCTGGGGATCGTTCTTTACGCCTCGTCGATGTGGGTCACGGGCATCATGGAAGGCCTGATGTGGCGTGAAGTCGACGCCAACGGGTTCCTCGTCAACTCGTTCGCCGACACCGTGGCAGCGAAGTTCCCGATGTACCTGGTGCGCGGTCTTGGCGGCATCCTCTTCCTCTCTGGTGCGCTGGTGATGGTCTGGAACATGTGGATGACCATCCGCTCGCCCCAGTCCAGCGCCACCACCACAACTGTTCCGGCGGAGTAAACCGATGACCAACGAGAAAATCCCATCCGCAGATCAGGATCCGAAAGTGACGCAACCCGGCGATGGCGGCATCCCGAACGAGATGCCCCATCACCGCAAGCTGATCGACAAGCACGCGATCCTTGAACGGAACGCCACGCTGCTTCTGGTGACCTCCTTCCTGGTGGTCACCATCGGGGGCATCGTCGAAATCGCGCCGCTCTTCTGGCTGGAGAACACGATCGAGGAAGTCGAGGGCGTGCGCCCCTATTCCCCGCTCGAACTGGCCGGGCGCGATATCTACATCCGCGAAGGCTGCTACGTATGCCACAGCCAGATGATCCGCCCCATGCGGGACGAGGTCGAACGCTACGGCCATTACAGCCTTGCCGCGGAATCGATGTACGACCATCCCTTCCAATGGGGATCGAAACGCACCGGGCCGGATCTGGCCCGGGTCGGCGGGCGCTATTCGGATGAATGGCACGTGGATCACTTCACCGACCCTCAAACGGTCGTGCCCGAAAGTGTGATGCCGAAATACGACTATCTCGCACGCACGCCCATCGACGGCGAATACATCGACGAGCTTCTGGCGACCCACAAGTTTGTCGGCGTGCCCTACACGGACGAGATGATCGAGGTCGCGCAGGCCGATTTCAAGGTTCAGGTCGATCCCTTCGGCGATATCGACGGTCTGCTTGAACGTTATCCCGGCGCGCAGGTCCGCAACTTCGACGGGCGCGAAGAGCTGACCGAGATGGATGCGCTGATCGCTTATCTGCAAATGCTTGGCACGCTGGTCGATTTCTCGACCTTCGTCGCCGACGCCAGCCGCTGACGGAGACCGCAATGCAAGACACCTACACCATCCTGCGCCATTTCGCCGACAGCTGGATGCTACTCACCCTGACCGGCATCTTCCTGGGCGTGTGTTTCTGGGCCTTCCGGCCCGGTTCGCGGGCCATCCATGACGATGCGGCCAACGCAATCTTTCGCGAGGGCCCCGGCTGCGACAAGGGCTGCGCGCAGTGTTCCTGCGGCGGCAATCTGGAGGATCTGAAATGAGCGAGCGCCGTATCGACCCGGTCACCGGGACCGAAACCACCGGCCACCAATGGGACGGCATCGAAGAGCTGAACAATCCTCTGCCGCGCTGGTGGCTCTGGACCTTCTACGCAACCGTCCTGTTCTCGCTGGTCTACGTTGTCCTTTACCCTGCCTGGCCGCTCGTGACGCGCGCATCCGAAGGGGTACTGGGATGGTCGACCCGCGGCGACGTGGCAATGGCCATCGCCGAGGTGGATGCCAGCCAGGCCGAAATGCGCCAGTCGCTTGTCGAGACCGATCTTGCGGCGCTTGACCGGAACGAGGCGCTGCTGGCCTTTGCGACAAACGCAGGCGCGGCGGTGTTCCGCACCAACTGTTCGCAGTGCCACGGATCGGGCGCGGCGGGGGCGCTGGGCTATCCCAACCTTCTGGACGATGCCTGGATATGGGGCGGCATGATCGAAGATATCGCCTATACCGTCCGCCACGGCATCCGCAACGACGAGGACCCGGACGCGCGCTATAGCGAAATGCCTGCCTTTGGCGACATCCTGACCGAAGAGGAAATCGCGACCTTGGTGGCGCATGTGCAATCGCTGCCCAGCGGGCAGGATCCGCTGGCGGGTCCCGGTGGTACGCTGTTCGACGAGAACTGCGCGTCCTGCCACGGTCTCGATGCGGGTGGCGACCGGTTCATCGGCGCGCCAAACCTGACCGATCCGATCTGGCTCTATGGCAATTCGGACGCGCAACTTACGGCCTCGATTTCTGAAGGCCCGTTCGGCGTGATGCCGCCCTGGGGCGAGCGTCTGAGCGAGGCCGAGGTCCGTGCGGTGGCCGCCTATGTCCACGGCCTTGGCGGTGGCGAAGAGCAAGTCGCAGACGAAGAGCCTGCATCGGACTAGAGCCGACGCGATCCTGTTCGCAACTGATCGCGGACGGCTCTTCCGGGGGCGGCGTTTGAGGGACCGCCGCCCCTGTGATTTTCTAGGGGCTCTTGAGGTTTGGTGGGGCGAGTTCACCCGAGAGGTGCGAAGTCGCAAAACTACCAACGCAGTTCTTCATCGCCCAAGCCAGCATCCACCATCGGGCTGGCGATTGGGGTGGGCTGGATGCGCCAATGATACAGAGTTCCATGGTGGCTGCCAAAAAGTGAATTGAACGGTTCGGTATCGCCATCCCGCGGTCCGGCAACCGGCGCTCAATCAGCGACAAGAACTGCGACATTTACGCCTCCGCCGCTAGCACCCCCCTCTTTTTCCCGGCCACACCGCCTCGCTTGATCCACGTCAAAGAGTGCTTCTTTGGAATCCGCCAAAAGGCTCGGGCGAACAGGAAAGTCATACCCAATGTCCGAGTCCCAGACCGAGCTTTACGCCGCCCGTGTGCCGATCTTTCCGCGCCGGGTCTCAGGTGCATTCAGAACGCTGAAATGGTGGATCATGGGCGTCACGCTCGCGATCTACTATCTCACACCATGGATCCGCTGGGATCGGGGGCCGGAGCTGCCCGATCAGGCGGTTCTGATCGATATGGCGAACCGGCGGTTCTATTTCTTCTGGATCGAGATCTGGCCGCACGAATTCTATTTCGTCGCGGGCCTTCTCATCATGGCAGGTCTCGGCCTCTTCCTCTTCACCGCTGCGCTGGGGCGGGTGTGGTGCGGGTACGCCTGCCCGCAGACTGTCTGGACCGACCTCTTTCTCGTGGTCGAACGCTGGGTGCAGGGCGACCGCAACGCGCGCATGCGCCTGCACAGCGCGCCGTGGAACCTTCGCAAATGGCGGCTGAAGGGCACGACTTGGGCGATCTGGCTAT